>CAYYLJ010000001.1:0-159498 GCA_964472585.1 uncultured Enterobacteriaceae bacterium
GGCGGCGGCGCCCGTCGCGCCGCGGCCGCCGGCGCGCGTCCCCGCGGCGGCGCGGGTGGCGCTGTTCTGGCCGGTGATCAGCTGGGAGAGCAGCGTGGCGACGTCGGGGGCGTTGGCGTGGCGCAGGGGCAGGACCTCGGTGCGCGTCGAGGGGTCGGACTTGACGTCGAGCTTGGCCACGAGGTCGTCGAAGAACGCGTGCTGGCGCGCGTCCCCGGTGACCAGGAGCCGGTTCGTGCGCTCGTCGGGGGCGATGACGGTGCCCGAGGCGAGCCGGCCGGTGACCGGCCCGGCGAGCATCTGCTGGAGGGTGCGGGAGAGGACGGCGGCGTTGGCGTGGCGCAGCTCGTAGGCCTTGGTCTCGACGCCCGCCCTGGGCTGGTCGAGCTCGGCGAGGATCCGCTCGATGCGCTGGAGGTTGGAGACGGAGTCCGTGAGCAGGAGGGAGTTCGTGCGCGAGAAGACGACGGGCGGGAAGCCCAGCGTGCCATTGAGCATGGGGGCGACGGCCTTGGAGGCCTCGTCGGCGGCGATGCCGCGCAGATGGAAGACCTTGGCGGCCACCTTGCCGGTGGGAGGGAGCCCCAGGGTCGAGCCCTCGATCAGGGCGGGCGCCTCGGCGCGCGCGGCGGCGTTGGGGACGACCTTTAGGAAGCGCTCGCCCTGGGCGATCACCGCGACGCCGTTGAGGCTCAGGAGCGTCTCGAGGGCCTGCAGGGCCTCGTCGCGCGTGGCGGCGGCGGGCAGGGAGAGGTTGTAGGTGGAGGCCGGGAGCGCCTGGGGCCGGAGTATCGACTTGCCGGTCCAGCGCTGCAGGAGGTCGAGCACCTGCGGCAGGGTCTCGTCGCGCAGCACCACCGGGCCGACGCGGTCGGAGCCCGAGAGGGTGGGCGCGGGCACGGCGCCGGCAGGTTGGGCGGCCGGAGGCGTCGCGGGTGCCGGCGAGGGGGCGGGGGTTTGCGCGGACAGCGTGGCAGCCAGCGCGAGAAGAAGGGGCAGGTGACGCACGTGAGTAGAACAGACAAAAGGGAGCGGAGTTTGAGACAAACTGAATAAAGGCGCGGGGTCACCCTCATATATGAACAAATGTTCACTTTTGGCTTGTCGCCCATCCTCCGGGGCGGAAGATGGCTCGCGGCGATGCGCAGCGACATCCCCGAGTGGCTCGGCCCTCCCCCGCCCCGCGGTTCCGCGGCGTGGCGCGGCTGGCTGGCGCGCTGGCAGACCTATGCGCTGGAGCATCTCGGCGAGGTGGACGCGCTCAACCCGGACATGGACTATGGCCTGCTGAGCCCGCGGGAGCGACGGGCACGCTTCCTGGGCTTCACGGTGGAGAACCAGCTCATGGCCGGGCTGGCCGGAGACGAGCTGGTGCTTCATCTGGACGCCGGCGACCGCGACCTCGCGCATGCGGGCGCCCAGGCTTGGCTCACGGGGCGGGCGGTCTTCAGCCACATTCCCGCGCCCGTGGCCCAGCGGGTGGATCCCTGGCTTGAGCGCCACGCCACCCCCGCTCGGATCGCCGTGGCCCGGGCGATCCACGAGGGCCTGCTGGCCGGCATCCGGGGCATGGCCTGCGAGCCGCCGAGCGGGCTCATGCCCGCCAGCGCCTACGAGGCGGCCTGGGCGGTGGGCAACGCCAAGGCCATCGAGGCCGACCCCCGCTGACAGGCGCTCGCCAGCCGCCCGCTTGACAGCTAGGGTACACTCGTCCCCCTTCACTTCTAAAAGCATCTAATGGAAACACTCCTCGCCGTCGTCATCGGCGCCGCCCTCGGCGGCGCCGTCATCTGGTTCGTCCGCCGCCCCGAGGGGGACGCCGCGAGGCTGGCGGAGCTCGAGTCGGCCAAGGCCCAGCTCGCCGGCGCGGTCGCGACCGCCGAGCGCGAGCGCGCGCGGGCGGACGCCGAGGCCCAGCGGGCCGCCTCCGGCTCCGCGCTGGCCCAGGCCGCCCGCGAGGAGCTGGCCAAGGCCGAGGCGCGCCAGGCCGAGGCGCTCGCCGCGGCGGACCGCCGGCGGGCGGAGGACCTGCAGGCGCTCAAGGACACCTTCGCCAAGCAGAGCCAGGACGCGCTGAGGCAGATGTCGCCCGACGTCACCAAGGAGGTGGCCAGCAAGGTCGAGCCGCTGATCGCCCGCGTCGGCGCGGCTCTCGAGAGCTACCAGCGCTCGCTCGAGCAGGGCATGAACGGCCAGTCGCAGTCGCTCGCCCAGGTCCAGGAGCAGATGCGGCGGATCAACGAGACGGCCAGCGCGCTCGCGACGAGCACCAACGACTTCACCGCGGTGCTCAAGTCCGCGTCCCACCGGGGCCGCTGGGGCGAGCAGACGCTGCGGCGCGTCGTCGAGGCCTCCGGCCTGAGCCCGCACTGCGACTTCACCGAGCAGGCGTCGCAGGATGACACGCGGCCGGACCTGATCGTGAACCTGCCCGGCGATCGCTGCGTGATCATCGACTCCAAGGTGCCGGAGTTCGACGTCGCCATCGCCGACGCCGCCGCTCCCAACCGCAAGGAGCTGGTCAAGGCGCACGCGGCCAAGCTCAAGGCCACGCTGCGCGACCTGGCGGCGAAGGGCTACCCCGAGGCCCAGCGCAAGGCGGGCCGGACCCCCTTCGACCATGTCATCCTCTTCCTGCCCGCCGAGTCCCTGCTGAGCACGGCGCTGGAGGGCGACCCGGAGCTGATCGTCGACGCCGGCCGCGAGGGCATCCTGCTCGCGACGCCCGCCACGCTGATGGGCTTCCTGGCCGCCATCAACCTGACCTGGCAGCAGCACCACCAGGCCGAGAACGCCAAGGAGATCGCCGACGCCGCCGCCGAGCTCTACGGCCGCGTGGAGACGTTCGTCGATTACCTGACCAAGGTCGGCAAGGCCCTGGGCTCGGCTTCCGACGCCTACAACAAGGCCGTCGGCAGCTACCAGAGCCGCGTCCGCGTCTCGGGCGAGCGACTGCGCAAGCTGGGCGGCGGGGGCTCGGAGGGGCTGGCCGAGATCGAGGCGGTCGACGAGGACATCCGGCAGCTGCCCGACAAGGGCGCCTGAGCCCCCGGGATGCTCCGCTGGTGGAGCCGATGAGGATCGAACTCACGACCTCGTCGTTGCGAACGACGCGCTCTACCAGCTGAGCTACGGCCCCCGACAGCGGAAGGGACAGCGAACCCGCCCCGCCCCGCTGGGTCAAGCCGGATTGCCCTTCCCGCTTGCGGGCCCGCGGGGAGCCCCCAACATGGAGGGTCCTTAGCCATGAATGTCACCAAGGACCACATCGTCTCCTTCGATTACACGCTGACCGACGACTCCGGCAATGTGCTCGACGCCTCGCGCGGCGCTCCCCTCTCCTACCTGCACGGCGCCCGCAACATCATCCCCGGCCTGGAGAGCGCCCTCGAGGGCCTGGGCATCGGCGCCGAGAAGAAGGTGACCGTCCCGCCCGCGCAGGGCTACGGCGAGTACGACGAGCGCCTGCTGATGAGCGTGCCCGCCGACCGCATGGGCGGCCACGCCGTCCAGGTCGGCATGCGCTTCCACGCCGAGACCAACGCCGGCCTGCGCGTGCTGACCGTCAAGGAGGTCAAGGCCGACGAGGTCGTGCTCGACGGCAACCATGAGCTCGCCGGCAAGACGCTCCACTTCTCCGTGAAGATCACCGAGGTCCGCGCGGCCACCCCGACCGAGCTCGCGCACGGCCATCCTCACCAAGCCGGCGGCGGTTGCTGCGGCGGCGGGGGCGGCGGCGGCTGCGGTTGCTCCTCCTCCGACACCCAGTCCTCGCAGGGAGGTTGCTGCAGCACCGAGTCCGAGGCGGACGAGGGCTGCTGCGGCGGCCACGGCAAGAAGACCAGCGAGGACGGCTCCTGCGGCAAGGGTTCCTGCGGCTGCTCGCACTGAGCGCGCCGGGAGCGTCGGAAGCTTCACGGCTTCGCAGCTTCACGGCTAAGCGGCCTCGCAGAGGATTCCGGCTGATCAGAGAGGCGTTGACCCGGCCGCCGGGACCAGGCGTCACCTAGGCGCAAAGCCGGGAATCCTTAGGACGCGGATATCGGCGCGGGAAATCAGCCCGCGGGCCTGCTCGCCGATCAGGCCCAGACCCACTCGGTCTCCGTGACGATTTCGGGATGAAGCGAGTGGTGCACGGGGCAGGCCGCGGCGGCGCGCTCAAGGCGGGCGCGGGCCTCGGCCGGGATGCCCGGGGGCATCTCGAGGCGGAGCACCAGGCGCGCTATGCGGCGGGGCGGCTGCGCGGTCATGTGCTTCTCGACCGCGATCCGCATGCCCTTGAGCTCGAGGCCGAGGGTGCGGCCTTGGATGGCCATGATGGTGCCCATGCAGGTGGCGAGGGCGGTGGCCGCGAGATCGGTCGGCGAAAAGGACTCGCCCTTGCCGTGGTTGTCGACGGGCGCGTCGGTCAGCAGGACGGTCCCGGAGGGGCCGTGCGTGGCGCGGAGGCGGAGGTCGCCGAGATACTCGCAGTCGATGCGGACGGACATGATGGACGCAAGATTGGCGGTTTGTGGACCAAACGGAAGCCAGACCTCGGGAAGCCCGGGAATCGGATGCCGCTAAGTGGCCATTAAGCCATTAAGCCGCTAAGCCGCCAAACTTACCGCGCCATCCGGTAGACGCCCTGGGGATCATAGATCCAGTAGGCATCGAAGGGATTGGCGAGCGGGGGCAGCTCGTAGAAGGACTTGCCCTGCGCGTCGACCTTGAGCTCGACGCCGAACTGCGAGGCCGGCCGGGCGGGCTGGGGCTGGGGCTGCCCGGCGGCGGCGCGCGCGGGAAGGACGTCGAGGATCGAGGTCTCCTCGATGCGCTCGACGACGATGTCGACCCACTTGAGCTCCTTCGCGCGGTCGCCGAAGGCCTGCCAGTCGCCGGTGGAGTCGTTGGCGTACATCTGCTTCACGAACTCCTCGAGGGTGATGCCCATCTTGGCCGCCACCGGCTTGGCGAGGCGCTCGAACCAGGTCTGCACGAAGGCGAGCTGCTCCTTGAGCACGGTCATGTTGGAGCGGTTGAACGCGGTGCTGGCCTGGTGATGCAGGAGGATGGTGTTGGGGTAGCAGTAGGAGCGCTCGGCGAGGGTGGTGATGACGGCGGCCATCGAGGCGGCGAAGCCCTTCACGACGACGTACACCGGGGCCTTGGACGAGGCCATGGCCTTCTGGATCTGGTAGCCCGCCGCAATCGAGCCGCCGGGCGAGTTGTCGATGACGATGAAGATGGGGTGCTCGGGCGACTGGTTGTTGTAGAAGGCGATGCGCGAGCAGACGAACTCCGCGAGCTGGTCGGTCACGGGCCCGTTGAGCGGGATCCGCCGGTCGCTGATGACGAGGGTGCCGTCGACGAGGGGATCCTTGAGGTAGCGGGGCTGGGCCTTGGAGGCGACCTTGCGGGCCTCCTCCTCCTTCTGGTAGCGGGCGAGGTCGGCGGTGATGCGGGCGACGGCGTTGGCGGACTCGAGCTGCAGCTGCTTGGCCTCCGTCTCGAGCTCGCGGATGCGGTTGTTGCGCTCGGCGAGGCGGGCGCCGGCGCGGGCGGCCTCAAGGGCGGCGGCGCGCTCGAGGCGCGCCTTCTCCTCCTCGGCCTCGGCCGAGGCCGCGGCGGCGCGGGCGGCGCGCAGGGCCTTCTCGGCGGCGAGCTTGGCGGTCTCGGCCGTCACGGCCGCGAGCGACTCGTTGCGCCTGGCCTCGGCGAGGGCGAGCTCGGCCTGGATCCGGGCGGCCTCGGCGCGGAGACGCTCCGTCTCCTTCTGCATGGCCTTGACCTCGGCGGGCGCCTCGGGCGCGGCGGGGGCGGATTGGGCGGGGGCGGCCGGGGCCGCGGGGGCTGCGGGGGCCGCGGGCGCCTGCTGGGCGCCGACCGAGGCGGCGAGGAGGACGGCGAGGGCGAGCGGGATTCGGGTGTTCATCGTGAGGTGGCGTTGGGTTCGTGAATGAGCCAGGCGTCGCCCGGGAGGGCGGGCGGGAGGATGTCCTGGGAGGCCTCGGCGGCGCGGCGCACGACCGTGACCGTGGGCTGGAGGCGGGCGGGCTGGGCGAGCTCCGTCACGCCGTCCTCCTGGATGCGGTCGACCAGGGCGCCGACCCAGCGGAGGCGCACGGCCTCGTCGCCCTTGACGCGCCAGTCGCCCGTGACGGACGAGGCGTACATGCGGCGCACGAACTCGTCGAGCGACAGGCCGACCTTGGCGGCGACCTCGCGGTTGATGCGGTCGCACCACACCTTGCTCCAGTCGTACTGCTCCCTGAGCTGGCGGAGGTTGCCCTGCAGCCCGAAGGAGGGCTGGTGGTGCATGATCAGGGTGCCCGGGAAGCAATAGGAGCGCTCGGCGAGCGTCGCTATCACGGCGGCCATGGAGGCGGCCGAGCTCTTCACCACGACATGGATCGGCGCGCGCGAGGTCTCCATGGCGCGGAGGACCTGGTAGCCCGCCATGACCGAGCCGCCCGGCGAGTTGTCGATGACGAGGAAGATGGGCGCCGAGGGGTCCTGGTTGTTGTGGAAGGCGATCTCGGCGCAGACCCGGTCGGCCAGGGCCTGGTCGACCCGGCCGTTGAACTCGATGCGGCGGTCGCTGATGCGCAGGAGGCCGTCCTTGAAAGGCTCGGCGGGACGCTCGATGGCGCCGGGCGCGACCTCGGCGGCGCGGCGGCGGGCCTGGAGGAGCGCCACGTTGGCGTCGGCCTTGGCGAGCGAGAGGGCGGACTCCGCCTGGACGAGGCGAAGGGCCGACTCCGCCTCGGCGCGGCGGGCCGAGGCGACGGCGTCCGCGGCGGCGGCGCGGGCGCCGGCGAGGGCGGCCTCGCGGGAAAGGGCGGCGCGCTCCGCGTCCGCCTCGGCGCCGGCGGCCTCGGCCTTGGCGGCGCGCAGGGCGGCCTCGGCCTCGAGGCGGCGCAGCTCGTCGGCCGAGGCGACATCGGCCAGCCTCTGGCGGAGGGCGGCGGCCTCGGCCCTGGCGCGCAGGAGATCGGTCTCGGCGGCGACCGTGTCGGCGCCGGCGACCCGCGCGCCCGGGAGGGCGAGGGCCAGCGCGAGCGCGGCGCGGGTCATGCGGAGGACCATGGGGACAATGACCTATGCAGAGGATTGGGGTTCCCTTGAACCCTTTTTTGCGGGAAATTGCGGCATGGCCCTTCCAGAGCCCATCCGCTACCTGAACCGGCTCACCGGGGCCGTCGAGACCGAGCAGGTCTACGGGGAGGCCTGGCTGCGCTGGCTTTATGAGGGGAATCCCCTGGGCACCCTCTCCCTGCACGCCCTCGTGAAGCGCGGGGTGTTCTCGCGCTGGTATGGATCCCGGCAGGACACTCCGGGCAGCGCGGCCAAGGTGGCCCCCTTCATCCGCGACTACGGGATCCGCATGGAGGATTACGCCGAGCCGGCCGGCGGCTACGCCTCCTTCAACGACTTCTTTTATCGGCGCCTCGCCCCCGGCGCGCGGCCCGTGGACGCCGATCCCGCGGTGGCCGTGTTCCCCGCCGACGCCCGCCACCTGGGGTTCCAGGACATCTCGTCGGCCGACGCGATCTACGCGAAGGGACAGCGCATGGACGTCGCGGAGCTCGTGGGCGACGCCGAGCTCGGCCGCCTCTACGCCCGGGGATCGGTGGTCTGCTCGCGACTCTGCCCGGTCGACTACCATCGCTTCCATTTCCCCGTGGCCGGGACGCCGGGGCCGGCGACGACGGTCGACGGCTGGCTGGGGTCCGTCAGCCCCATCGCCCTGCGACGCAACCTGCGCTGGCTGTGGGAGAACAAGCGCCAGCGGGTGACCCTCGAGGCGGGGCCCTTCGGAAGGGTCACGCTGGTGGCGGTCGGCGCCACGAACGTCGGGGGCATCGTCGAGACCTACGCCGCGGGGAGAGCCGTGGCCAAGGGCGACGAACGCGGCTACTTCCGCTTCGGCGGCTCCTGGGTCGCCACGCTCTTCGAGCCGGGCAAGGTGCGCCTCGCGGAGGACCTGACCGGGGCCACCTCGGGGGGCCTCGAGCTCCTGGCGCGCTTCGGCACCCCGATGGCGAGGCTTGCCTGAGGGCCCGCCGCGGACGATATCTGGGCAGGGCCGCTCGGGTGGTGGAATGGCAGACACACCAGTTTTAGGTACTGGCGCCGAAAGGCATGCGGGTTCGACTCCCGCCCCGAGCACCCGTCCAAACTCGACAGGACTTGCCCGAGCCACACGCTGGCGGCCATGTTCGCCTGGCTCCGCAGGGTCCTGACCGGGGAGGCGCCGCCTCCCGCGGCGCCGCCGGAGGAGCCTGCGCCGACCGAACGCGCGGCCTCGACGCGACCCCCGGGCGTGAAATCCTGGATCGGCGTGGACCTCGATGGCACGCTCGCCCGCGCGGAGAGCTGGAAGGGCATGGACGTCATCGGCGAGCCCGTGCCCGGCATGCTGCGCCGCGTGCGCTCCTGGGTCGAGAAGGGCCTGACAGTCAAGGTCGTCACCGCGCGCGCGGGCGACCCCGTCGGGCTCGCCGCCACGCGGGCCTGGCTCGAGCGCCACGGCCTCGGCGCGCTCGAGGTCACGGACCGCAAGGACTTCGGGATGCTCGAGCTCTGGGACGACCGCGCCATCCAGGTCGTCCACAACACCGGGATCTGCTTCCTCAGCCCCTCCGCCTTCGGCCGCCCCCGCGCGCCGATCCTGCCCGACGAGGCCCTGGGGCAGACCTATCTCCTGGTGGGCGCGGAGCGTTTCGAGACGCTCCGGCCCTCCGAGCCCAGGCGCCCCGAGCCCCCCGCCATTCCATGATCGCCTCCCTCAAGGTCGAATACTCCCTCCGCGTCCTCGCCCAGCTGGCGCGGCGACACAAGCCGGGCACGGTCGTCCGCATCGAGGACCTCGCCAAGGCGGAGGCCATCCCGGCCAACTATCTCGTGCAGCTGCTCAACGAGCTGCGCGAGGGCGGCCTGGTCGCCTCCAAGCGCGGCAAGGCCGGCGGCTACCGCCTGGCGCGCAACCCGGCCGACATCTCGCTGCAGGATGTGCTGGCGGTCGTCGAGCCCTCGCTCGGCAAGACCAAGGTCACCGTGAAGGGCGCCTCCGGCCCGCAGGTGGCCTCGCTGTGGCGCGAGGTCTCGCGCCGCCTGGAGGCGGAGCTCGGGAAGGTCACGCTCGCGCACCTCATGCGCGGGGGCGAGGGCGGGGATTGGGAGATCTGAGCGTCGGGTAGCTTCACGGCGTCACGGAAAGGAAGCGGGATTAGGTCGGCCATCTGCGCCGTCCTTCACCCAAGATCCCCGAGGCCGTTTCCCCGCAAGGCGATGATGCCGAGGTCACGCGGCCTTTTCACCCTGTGAAGCTGTGACGCTGTGCAGCCGAGACGCCCGTCGCGCCGGCGCTCACACCACCAGCATCGCGTCGCCGTAGCTGAAGAAGCGGTAGTCGCGGCGGATGGCCTCGGCGTAGATCTCCTTGAGCCAGCGCAGGCCGTCGGGCGAGCCGGGCGTGAGGAAGGCGCCGACCAGGCAGAGCAGCGTGGACCTCGGCAGGTGGAAGTTCGTCATCAGGTGCTCGCAGCAGCCGATGGTGTCGCCGGGGCGGATGAAGAGGTCGGCGGCGGAGACCAAGTCGCCCGCGGGCGCGCGGGCGAAGTCGCCCCCGAGCTCGCGAAGGGCGGCCTCGGACGCGCGCAGCGAGGTGGTGCCGACGCAGAGGCGCGGGCGGGCGTCGCGCAGGGCGGCGAGGGTCGCCGCGGGTATGCGGTAGGACTCGCGGTGCATGCGGTGGGCCTCGACCGGCCCCTCCTCGATGGGCTGGAAGGTGCCGATGCCCACCTCGAGGACGAGGTCGGCGAAGCGATGGCCCTCGGACTCCAGCCGCGCGAGCAGCTCGGGGGTGAAGTGCAGGCCGGCGGTCGGCGCGGCGGCGGCGCGGCGGGCGGAGGGGTCGGCGTAGACCGTCTGGTAGCGCGAGGCGTCGTCGAACGTCCCCACCCCCGCCGCGGCGCGGGCGTTGAGGATATAGGGCGGGAGCGGCACCTCGCCGGCGGACTGGGCGAGGTCGTCGACCGTGCGGCCGCCGGCGATCTCGAAGCGCACGAGGAACTCGGCGGCGTCGCGGTTGACGGCGCGCGCCCACCATTGCCCGGCGATGCCGAAACCGGCGGGCTCGATGGCGCGCTTCGCCGGGCGCAGGAGGCACCACCACTCCAGCGGATCGGCGGAAGGGCGCAGGAGAAGGCACTCGACCTTGCCGCCGGTGGGACGGAACCCGCGCAGGCGGGCGTGCAGGACGCTGACGCGGTTGCGGATGAGGGTCGTGCCCGCGGGCAGGAGGGACGGCAGGTCGGCGACGGTCGCGTGCTCGAGCGCGCCGGTGGCGCGACGCACGACCAGCAGCTTGGCCGCGTCGCGCCGCGCGGCCGGCACCGCGGCGATGCGGTCGGGCGGCAGCGGGAAATCGAGCTCCGCGGCGTCCATCTCAGGCCCCGGTGCGGGGCGGCGTGGTCAGGAGATGCCCGTCGATGCCGCGCACGGGCACGAACTCCTGGCCCTGGGGCGCCTTGCGCAGCTCCTCCTCGACCGCCGACATCTTGGCGTCGAGGTCGTCGAGTCGCGCGACGAACACGGCCTCGGGCGTCGCCGGCGTCGCGCAGGCGCCGAACTCGCGCATCGTGTGGTGGGAGAGGATGACGTGCTCCAGGCGCTCGCGGAGCGAGGGGTCGAGCCCGACCTTGTCGCCGTGCTCGCGGACGAGGAAGGCGCCGAGCACGAGGTGCCCGTGGAGGTTGCCGGCGCGGGTGAAGGCGGCCTTCGACATGCCGGGCTCAAGGCGGGTGTATTCCTGGATCTTGCCGATGTCGTGCAGGATGACGCCGGCCAGGGCGAGCGAGGGGTCGACCGCGGGATAGAGCGGCAGCAGCGCGCGGGCGACGCGGGCCATGCGCAGGGTGTGCTCGAGCAGGCCGTGGCGGTAGGCGTGGTGGACGCCGAGGGCCGCCACCGAGTCGCGGAAGCGCTCGCCATGGGCGTCGAGGACGGACTCCACGGTGGCGCGGAGGCCGGCATGGGGGATGGCGGCGACGACCTCCGCGAGCCCGCGGGCCATGACGGCGGGATCCTGCAGCGAGACGGGCGTGAGCCGGCCCATCAGGGCGGGATCGCCGCGCTCGGCCTCGGTGAGGGGCGCGAGGGCGTCGGCCTTGAGGTCGGGCTTGCCGTTGTACTCGGCCACGAAGCCGCCGACGCGGACGGGGGTGCCGGGGCGCAGGGACTCGACGGCCGCGCGCAGCGGGGAATCGGACCAGACCTTGAACTTCGCGTCGCCGGAGGCGTCGGCGAGCGTGAGCTCGGTGTAGCTGCCGCCGTTGCGCGTGGGCTTGGTGGCGAGGTCGGCGACCGAGCAGATGGCGGCGAAGCGGGCGCCGGTGCCGGCGCCCTTGGCCTCGCGGAGGGTGAGAAGCGTCTCGCTCATGGGGAAAGGGATAGGCGGTTCCGGCCCGATGGGAAGCGGGAACCCCGCGAGGGCCGTCCGTGTCATTCCCGCATGCCCCGCCGCCCCGCCCTCTCCCGGCGCGACTTCGTCGCGCGCGCCGGCCTGCTCGCGGCGGCCTGGGGTTTCCCGACGATCGTTCCCGCCCGGGCCCTCGGCAAGGATGGCGCCGTGGCGCCCAGCGAGCGCATCGCCCTGGGCGCGGTGGGCTTCAACATGGGCCTGGGCAACCTGCGCAACCTCAAGGGCCAGCCCGGCGTCGAGGTGGTGGCGGTCTGCGACGTCGACCAGGCGAACCTCGCCAAGGGACGGGCCGAGGCGCCCGGAGCGAGGGCCTATCGGGATTGGCGCGAGATGCTGGACCGCGGGGGGCTCGACGCGGTGACGGCGGCCGTGCCGGACCACGCGCACGCCGCGCTCTCGGTCTGGGCGCTCAACCGGGGCGTCGACGTCCATGGCGAGAAGCCGCTCGCCCACCACCAGGCGGAGGGGCGGGCGATCGTCGACGCCGCGCGGGCCAACGGCCGCGTGTGGCAGACCGGCACCTGGCAGCGCTCGGTCCCGAACTTCCGCCGCGCGGTCGAGCTCATCCGCAACGGCCACCTCGGCAAGATCCACAAGGTGGAGGTCGGCTTGCCCAAGGGGCTGTCCGCCGGGATGCCCTACCGGCCCGAGGGTCGCGGCGAACCGGGCAAGCCGCCGGCCGGGCTGGATTATGACCTGTGGACAGGGCCCGCGGCCGAGCGCCCGTACCATCCGCGGGAGAGCCATTACTTCTGGCGCTACAACCTCCATTGGGGCACCGGCCAGGTCGGCAACTGGTTCACCCATCACGGGGACATCGCCCTATGGGGCCTGGGACTGGACCGGCCCGAGCTGGGACCGTCGGCGATCCGCACGCGCGCGAGCTACCAGGAGGACCCCACCGGGACCTGGGATGCGCCGGCGTCCTTCGGCTTCGAGGCGGACCTGCCCGGCGGCATCCTCCTCTCCGCCTCGACGGAGGGTCGCGAGGGCACGACATGGCATGGGGAGCGCGGGACGCTCTTCGTGACCCGCGGCAGGACGGAAGCCTCCGACCCCGCCCTGCTCGCGCGGCGGCCCGAGGAGGGCGAATGGCGCGCGCCCGGCACCACGGACCACTGGGGCGAGTTCATTCGCTCGGTGCGCACGCGCCGGCGGACGGTGGCCCATGCCGAGGCGGCCCATGCCTCGTTCACGATCGGCGCCGTCGCCCTCATCTCCATGCGGCTCGGCTGCCGGCCGATCCGATGGGACGCCGCCGCGGAGCGCGTGATCGGCGACCCCGAGGCCGACGCCCTGCGCGAGCGCCCCTGGCGCAAGGGATGGAGGGTCTCGCCATGATCGCCCCGCCCTTGCTGGCCTGGCTGCTGGCCGCCGACCCCGCCGCATCCCACCCGCAGGAGGCGCGGCGCGCGGCGCTCGCCGGGATGCGCGCCCATCCGTCGCCCGAGCGCGCGCTGGAGGGCGCGGACACGCGGCGGGCCGAAGCCGCCATCGAGGTATGCCGCGAACGACTGGCGCGGCATGGCGACGGCCGTCCGGAGGAAAGGGCCGACGCGATGGCCCGCGCGCTCCTGCGGGCCAGCCAGGACGCGGGCCTGCCCGAGCCGCTCGCGCGCCGCGCCCTCCATGCGGTGGCGGAGGCCCGGCGCGCGCTCGGCCCTGAAATCGTCGCCGAGACCGCGCGGCTGGCACGGGAAGGCCGGGAAGGCCTGAGGGCGGACGCCGTCGAGGTGCTCGGGGAGATCGGCGGGGCCGGGGAGGTCGCCGCCCTCGCCCGGCTCGCGGCCCGGCCGGAATTGTCGGAAGCCGCGACGGCGGCGCTGGAGCGCCTCGGCGGGCAGGGCGTCGCGGCGGCCTTCTCCAAGGGCATCGGGGACGTCGGCTTGCCGAGGGAGGGGCGGATCGCCCTGCTCCAGGCGGCCGGTCGTCGCGACCTGCGCGAGGCCTCGGGGGCGGCCATCGCCGCCATGGACGACCCTGGGCTGGCGACGGAGGCGCGCAAGGCGACCCTCCGGCTGGCGCGGCCGTCCGACCTGCCCGCGCTACGAAAGGCCCGGGAGTCGTCGAGGGAGGGCGCGGCCCGCGCCGCGCTCGACCGTCTCATCGCGCGCCTGGAGAAGGAATAGGCGAGGGACCCGGCTCGAGCAGCCAGCGGATCGCGCCGGCGAGGTGGGCGCGGAATTCCGGCTCCGAATAGGACTGCTTGGTGTGGCCGCCCGCGGTGTAGAACATGCGGCCCGAACCCACGCCCTTGCACCAGGCCGAGGGATGGTGCGCGCCGTTGCGCCCCCCCTGGTAGGTGGACTCGTCGAGGGTGAGGATGACATGGAGCCCGGGCTCGAAGCCGCGGAAGTTGTACCACTCGTCGGTGCGCTTCCAGCGGGCGGGCAGATGGGCCGCCGAGGGGTGCGAGGGGTCGACGACCACCTGCTCCGCCGGCTGGATGCGCGGATGGTTGGCGAAGGTGGCGCCCACCATGCGGCCGAACCAAGGCCAGTTGTACTCGGTGTCGGTGGCGGCATGGACGCCGAGGAAGCGCCCGCCGGACTCCATCCAGCGCTCGAAGGCGGCCTCCTGCGCGCGGTCGGGAAGCACGTCGCCCGTCGTGTTCAGGAAGGCGACGATGCCGAAGCGGCCGAGGTTCTCGGCGGTGAACTTGGAGGGATCCTCGGTGTGCTCGACCTCGAGGCCGGCGTCGGCGCCGAGCTCCCTGAGGCAGCGCACGCCCTCGGGGATGGAGTCGTGGCGGAAACCCGTCGTGCGGGTGAAGACCAGCATCCGGGGCGCCACCGGGGGGTGGGGCGAGACGGCCGGCGCCCGGGAGCTGTCGGCGGCGCCGAGAGCGGAGGGGTCGACGGAGCACCCCGGCAGCAAGGCGAGCAGCAGGGGCAGGATGGCGAGACGACGTCCCAGTTTCACGGTAGAGAAGGACACCGCGCGGGGGCGGGCTGTTCCGTCAGTTTGCATAGGTGTGACATTGCGGGCGGGCCCAGGTCGGGTCATGAATCGCCCGTGCGCCGCACTGTCCTGTCGCTCGCCGCCCTCGCCTTCCTGGCAATGGCATGGAATCTGGGGCGCCTCTCCTCGGAGACAGGGACGGGGCCGACCGTCGGTACCGACAGGGCGGCGCCGCCTGTAGCCGAATCGCCAATGCCGGAGCGCCCGGTCCTGCCACGGGCGGCGGCGGAGGCCCGCGCCGCCGAGCGGCCCGGCGACGCGTTGACCTTGCTCGCGCTCGGACGGGCCACCGGGGACCCCGGCTGGCTCGAGCGCGCCTTGGCCGAGCACCCCGATGACCCTCGCGTGCAGCTCGAGCGGTGGCACGCGGCCACGACGCCCGAGGAAAAGCTCGCCGCCGCCCGGGCGCTCAAGGCAGCCGCGCCGGACAATCCCCTCGGCTCCTACCTGGAGGCGACCCTGGCGTTCGAGCGCGGCGACCTCGGCGCCGTGGCCGGCCTGCTGATGGACGCCGAGGAGAACCGGGCCTATGAGAGCTACACCCGGGACATCCTGCTGGAGGCCCAAGCCGCGTTCCAGGCGTCGGGGCTCGACGACCTTGGGGCGCGGCGGACGTCGGGCGACGCGGGGACGGGCCGGCTGGCGGACGACCTGCTGAGGCTGGGCGACGAGATGGGCGAGCTGCAGCTCGTGTTCGTGGAGCTGGGGTACTGGGACGAGGCGGATTTCCTGTTCGAGCGCGCGCTCGCGCTGGGCGAGCAGCTGCAGGCGAGCGGGACGCTGGCCGAGGCGCTGGCTGGCATCGCGCTGCAAGGCAGGTTGCTCGAGTCCTTCGGTCCCGAGCTCATTGTCAGCGACGATGGCACGCGGGCGGGACAACGGCTCGCGGAACTGGAGGCGGCCAGGTCCGTGATCCGCGACGCGAGCATCGGCGCGGACACGGCCATGAGGACCCTCGACGCCGCCGGCCAGGAGCGCTACCGGGAGATCTTCCGTCGGGACGGCGAGCTCTCGGCCCTGCGCTGGCTGAAGGCGCGCGGTTCGGCGGATGGCGAGGGGAAGTAGGGCAATTGCTCCGAAACCGCCGCGGCCGGCTCGGCGAGCCGGCCCTACCCGAGGCGAGAATTCAGCGGTGAGGACTTCAAAGTCCAGGGAGCCCAACAGGGTGCATTTCCTGTACTTTGGAGTCTGTCCTTTGAAGTCTCACGCCGTGACGCGGCGAATCCGCGCCCCCTCCCCTACCGGCGCCTCAGTACCTATAGTTCTCGGGCTTGAACGGGCCCTCGGGCTTCACGCCGATGTAGTCGGCCTGGGCCTTGGTGAGCTTGGTCAGGCGGGCGCCGATCTTCTCGAGGTGCAGGCGGGCGACCTCCTCGTCGAGGTGCTTGGGCAGGACGACGACGCCGGGCTTGGCCGTGGCGCGCGTCTCCCAGAGGTGCAGCTGGGCGAGGGTCTGGTTGGAGAAGGAGGTCGACATGACGTAGCTCGGGTGGCCGGTGGCGCAGCCGAGGTTGACGAGGCGGCCCTCGGCGAGGACGTAGAGCTGGCGGCCGTCCTTGAGCGTGTAGCGGTCGACCTGCGGCTTGATGGTGTCCTTGCGCACGCCCTTGGCGGCGTTGAGGCGCACGACCTGGATCTCGTTGTCGAAGTGGCCGATGTTGCAGACGATGGCCTGGTCCTTCATCGCGAGCAGGTGCTCGAGGGTGAGGATGTCGCGGTTGCCGGTGGCGGTGACGTAGATGTCGGCGACGGGCAGGGCGTCCTCGACGGTGACGACGCGGTAGCCCTCCATCGCGGCCTGGAGCGCGCAGATGGGGTCGACCTCGGCGACCATGACCGTGCAGCCGAGGCCGCGGAGGGACTGGGCCGAGCCCTTGCCGACGTCGCCGTAGCCGACGACGAGGGCGACCTTGCCCGCGATCATGACGTCGGTGGCGCGCTTGATGCCGTCGACCAGCGACTCGCGGCAGCCGTAGAGGTTGTCGAACTTGGACTTGGTGGCGGTGTCGTTGACGTTCACGGCCGGCACGAGGAGGGACCCCTCCTCGAGCATGCGGTAGAGGCGCTTCACGCCGGTGGTGGTCTCCTCGGAGACGCCCTTCCAGTCCTTCACCACCTTGTGCCAGTGGCCGGGGTGGGACTTGGCGACGCGCCTGAGGAGGTCCTTGATGACCTGCTCCTCCTCCGACTCCGACTTGCCGTTGACCCACTTCGACCCGTTCTCGAGCTCATAGCCCTTGTGGATGAGGAGGGTGGCGTCGCCCCCGTCGTCGACGATGAGCTGCGGGCCCTTGCCGTCGGGCCAGGTGAGGGCGCGCCAGGTGCACTCCCAGTATTCCTCGAGCGTCTCGCCCTTCCAGGCGAAGACGGGGATGCCGGCCTTCGCGATGGCGGCGGCGGCGTGGTCCTGGGTGGAGAAGATGTTGCAGGAGGCCCAGCGGACGTCGGCGCCGAGCGCGGCGAGCGTCTCGATGAGGACGGCCGTCTGGATCGTCATGTGGAGCGAGCCGGCGACGCGGACGCCCTTGAGGGGCTTGCGCTTGGCGTGCTTGGCGCGGAGGGCCATGAGGCCGGGCATCTCGTGCTCGGCGACCTGGATCTCCTTGCGGCCCCACTCGGCGAGCGAGAGGTCGGCGACCTTGAAGTCTTCCGTCGCGGCGCGGCGGGTGGTGGGCTTGTCGGAGTACATATGGGTGAAGGGTGGGTTGGGGATAAAAGGATTTAAGGGATGAAAGGGATGGGGGATATGAGCGATGGAAGGGATAAAAAGGATGGAAAGGATGGGAGGGATGAAGACGCCGGGTGTTTCTCCTTTTTATCCCTTGGTCCTTTTCATCCCTTTCATCGCCTGGTCATTCAGGCCTTCAATGCGCGCTTGAGCGCGTCGAGGCGGCTGAGCGTCTCCCAGGGCAGGCCCTTCTTGCCGAAGTGGCCGTAATGGGTGCTCGCGCGGTAGATCGGTCGGCGCAGGTCGAGCTGGCGGATGATCTCGGCGGGCTCGAAGCGGAAGACCTTGCGGACGGCGGCGAGGATGCGCGCGTCGGGGAGCCGGCCGGTGCCGAAGGTGTCGAGATGGAGGCTCGTGGGCTCGGGGTGGCCGATGGCGTAGGCGAACTGCAGCTCGACCTTGCGGGCGACGCCGGCGGCGACGAGGTGCTTGGCGACCCAGCGGCCCATGTAGGCGGCGGAGCGGTCGACCTTGGTGGGGTCCTTGCCCGAGAAGGCGCCGCCGCCGTGGCGGCCCATGCCGCCGTAGCTGTCGACGATGATCTTGCGGCCGGTCAGGCCGCTGTCGCCCTGGGGCCCGCCGACGACGAAGCGTCCGGTCGGGTTGATGAGGAACTCGGAGCGGGCCAGCAGCCCGCGGGGGAGGACCTTGCGGATGACCTTCTCCACGCAGAAGCGCTCGATGGCGGCGTGCGAGACGTCGGCGGTGTGCTGGGTCGAGATGACGACGTTCTCGATGGCGACCGGTCGGCCGTCCTCGTAGCGGACGGCGACCTGGGACTTGCAGTCGGGGCGGAGCCACTCGGTGCCCTTGGCGCCGGACTTGCGAAGGCGGGCCAGCTCGCGGTTGAGGCGGTGGGCGTACATCACGGGCGCGGGCATGAGCTCGGCGGTCTCGTCGGAGGCGTAGCCGAACATGATGCCCTGGTCGCCGGCGCCCATCTTGGCGTGCTTCTTGCCCGAGGCCTTGCGCTCGTCGACGCCCTGGGCGATGTCGGGCGACTGCTTGGTCAGGAGGTTGGTGACGAAGACCTTGTCGGCGTGGAAGACGTCGTCGTCGTTGACGTAGCCGATCTCGCGGATGGCGTCGCGGACGAGCGCCTCGACGTTGAGGCGGGCCTTGGTGGTGATCTCGCCGGCCACGACCACATGGTTGCTCTTCACCAGGGTCTCGCAGGCGACGCGGGAGCCGCGGTCGTCCGCCAGGCAGGCGTCGAGGACGGTGTCGGAGATGCTGTCGGCCACCTTGTCGGGGTGGCCCTCGCCGACGGACTCGGACGAGAAGGTGAAGCGGTCGCGGGACATGGGAGCCCCAAGCAAACATCTATTCATCAACTTATCAAGATTTGATGATGGATTAGGACAGTCATGGCGGTCGGCGGCCTCCGACCCCGGAAAGGGGCCGGAAACCGGGCCGAGGCGGGCTCCCGGGAATCAGCCGCCCTTGGCGCGGAGCGAGACGAGGTACTCGACCAGGGCGGCGAACTCGTCGGCCGTCAGCCCGGAGGCCAGCCCGGCCGGCATGAGGGACTGGGGCAGGGTCCTCTGCTCGGCGACATCCGCCCGTCGCAGGGTGCTGGCGACGCCGGCGATGTCGCGGAGCGTGACGACGCCGTCGGCCTCGGCGGTGACGAACCCGAGCCGCATCGAGCCGTCCTTCATCCGGAAGCTCTCGGTCTGGAAGCCCTGGGCGACGACCTTGCCGGGCTCCAGGATGGACTCGATCAGGTAGTCGCGCGTGAACTTCGCGCCGGCGGCGCCGAGGTAGGGCCCCTTCTGCTCGGCGGCGGGGTCGACGCTATGGCAGGCGATGCAGCCCTGCTGGACATAGAGGCGCTTGCCGAGCTCGACGTCGCCCTTGGCCTTCATCGCATGGGCGGCGACCTCGGCCGCGGGCAGCTCCGCGACGCGCTTGCCGGCGCGGGCGCCGGCTTGGCCGGCCGCGCGGGCGGCCTTGGCCGCGTCGATGAGCAGGGTGTTGTCGCTCTCGATGGCGGCGTCGATGACCTTGTCGAGGCCGGAGAGCCGGAGGTCGGCCACGGCCTGGAAGAAGCCGATCTCGCGGGGGAGCGCGTCCAGCGCCTCGCGCACGCGGGCCTTCTGGGGCGGGCGATTGAGGGGGCTATTCAGCACGGTGAGGAGGGCGCGCCAGGCGACGCGGGCGACGCCGTCCTCGCCCTTGGCGGCGATGCCCCGGATGCGGTTCACCTCGTTGCCGCGCTCGGGGTCGTTGACGAAATCCGCGAGCGCCTGGGCGGGGGCGGCGGGCAGCGCGGGATCGCGCACCCAGGCGCCGAGCACGACCAGGGTGTCCTCGAGGGCGCGGGGCCCCTGCTGGCGGTTCATCGCGCGGTAGGCGGCGACGCGCTCGTCCCAGCCGCGCTTGGCGTCGAGGGCGGCGGCGCGAAGGACGGCGGCGTCGGCCGGCGTGATGTCGACCTTGGCCAGGATGCGCTGGAAGGGGTCGGTGCCGCCAAGGTCGAGTCGGTCGACCGGGAGGCGGTTCTTGGCGAGGACCTGCAGGAGCGCGGGGCGGTCGGCCGGCGCGACCTTGGCGAAGGCGGCCTCGATGCCGGCCCGGATGCGGGGCGTCTGCTCCCACTCGACGGGCTCGAAGTAGGGGCCGCGGTCGTCGGGCCGGGTGCTCCACCAGTCCTTGTAATTCCAAGGCTTCTCGCGGTGGTAGAGGCGGGCGAGGGCACCGATGGCGCCGGCGCGGAGCGCGGCGTCGTCGGACGCGGCGAGCGCGAGGAGCCCGTCGACGGCCTCCTTGGCGTGGATCCTCTGGAGGGCGAGGAGCGCGACGGGGCGCTGGTCGGGGACCCTGGCGCCGGCGACGAGGGCGGGAACGTTGCCGAGCGAGGCGAGCGCGGCCACGGCGGTGTGCGGGAGGCGGAGATGCTCGCCCTTGGCCGGGTCGGCGGGCAGGTCGTCCCACTTGGCGGCGGCGGCGAGGAGGGCCGGCGTCGCCTCGCGCGCGCCGAGCCGCTGGAGGCCGATGGTCGCCTGGAGGCGGACGCGCGCGTCGGGGTCGGCGAGGGCGCGGACGAACGGGGCCGCGGGCACGCCCTTGAGCTCGCCGAGACGGTCGGCGAGGGCGCGCAGGGCGAACTCGCGCACGGCGGCGTCCTCGGTCAGCCGCACCAGCGCGGGGGTGGCCTCGGCGCGCAGGAGCTGCTTGTAGGTGAAGATCGCGGCGACGCGGGCGTGCAGGTGGGCCTTGGCGTCGGCGGCGAGCGCGAGGACCGCGGGGGCCTGGGCGACAAGGCGGAGGTCGAGGAGGCGGCGCGAGGCCTCGAGGCGCTGGACGGCGCTCGGCGAGGCGAGGAGGCGCACGAGCTCCGCGGGCGAGGCCTTGGTGACGTCGGTGTACCGGTGCGGGGGGACGCCCTTGGCGACGACCTGCTGCACCATGCCCTGCGGCTTGCCCGCGCCCAGATACTTGTACCCACCCGCGCGCCAATCGGCGATGTAGAGCCGCGAGCTGCCGTCGACGTCGATGTCGATGGCGTGCGCGACCCTGTGGAAAACGCCTTGGCCGGCGACGAAGGTGGCCTCGAAGGGCTTGAGCGGGTGGTGGTGGACATTGCCCGTGGTCCAGTCGCAGGTGAACAGGGTCTCGCCCCAGGCGCCGGGGAAGCCGGGCTCGGAGAGCCAGAGGGCGCCGGTGCCGGAGCCGCCGCCGTAGTCCGCGAGGAACCCGACCGTCTCCTCGGGGAAATTCTTATAAAGACGGGGGTAGCCGTGGTCGGCGAGGGCGGTGTGGTGGTGGAAGCGCGTGTTCCACCCCTTGCCGTCGTTGGTGTTGTCGCGCGCGAAGAGGTCGAGGAGCGGGCTGATGGCGGTGTCGCACTGGTTGCGCGTCATCACGGAATAGGCCTCGAGCTCGGAGCCGTCGGGCCGGACGCGCAGGACGCCGCCGCCATGGAGGGTGACGCGGCGGCCGTCGCGCCCCTTGGCGCCGGCCTTGTCCTGGGCGCTGCCGGCGCCGAAATCGCCGACCGCGATGTAGAGCCAGCCGTCGATGCCCATGCGGCAGCCGTTGGTGGTGTGGTCGGCGCCGCGGGGGTGCTCGATGCCGCCGCCGAGGCCCTCGACCAGCAGCACGCGGTCCTCCGCCTTGCCGTCGCCATCCTTGTCGCGGAACGCGCTGAGGAAGGGCGGGTGGACGAGGTAGAGGATGCCGCCGACGCGGTGGCCGCCGCGCGGCGAGTCGACGCGGGCGTGCTCGATCATGACATCGGCGACCCCGTCGGCGTCCGTGTCGCGGGCCAGGAGCACGCGCCCCATGTCCTTGCCGTGGCCGAGCGAGCCGTTCTTGTCGGAGGAGATATAGACGTCGCCGCCGGCGTCCGCGGTGATCGCGGTGGGATACAGCTCGGGCTCGAGCGCGCGCGGCGTGAACTCCCGGATGACGAAGCCCTCGGGGACGGCCGAGGCGGCGGCGGCGAGAAGCAGGGGCGACAGCTGGCGGACCATGGGAATGGGACGGAATCTGCGGGAAAGGGTTCCCGGCGGGAAGCCCCCTTTCGGGTCCGGCTTGCCCGCCGGCGGGCGCGCGACCACCCTGCCCCGCCATGCCCGAAGCCCTGCCGCCGATCTTCCCGCGTCCGCGGGAAATCCTCGTCCGCCCGGGCTCGGTGCCCGCGCCTCCAGGCCTGGCCGGACGGGAATGGCTGGAACGGCTGCCGGGGACGATCGCGGCGGCGGAGACGGCGCTCGCGGCTCCGTCGGGATCCGCCTGGAGAATCGCGCGGGAGGCGGACATCCCCGCGGAGGGCTATCGCCTCGCGCTCGGACCCGAGGGCGCGCGGCTCGCCGCCGCGGACGCGCGCGGCCTGCTCCATGGGGCGCGGGTGGCCCGCGCGCTTTTCGCCGCGGCGGAGGGCGCCCTGCCAGCCGTCGAGATCCGCGACCATCCGGACCTGCGCGTGCGCGGCTTCATGCTCGATGTCTCGCGCGGCAAGGTGCCCACCCTGCCCGAGCTGCTCGCGCTCGCCGAGGCCATGGCCGCGCTGCGCCTGAACCAGCTGCAGCTCTACGTGGAGCACACCTTCGCCTGGCCCGGCCACGAGGCCGTCTGGCGCGACGCCTCCCCGCTCACGGCGGAGGACCTCGCCGCCCTCGGCGCCCGCTGCGCCGAGCTCGGCATCGAGCTCGTGCCGAACCTCAACACCTTCGGCCACCTCGAGCGCTGGCTGCGGCACGAGCCCTACCGCCGTCTGGCGGAATGCCCGGAGGGATGGACGCACCCGCTCACCGGCCAGTTCAAGCCGCACCCCTCGACGCTGTTTCCGGACGACGCCTCGCTCGCCTTCGTGGCGGGCCTGCTGGACGGCTACCTGCCGCACTTCGCGAGCGGCCAGGTGAACGTCGGCGGCGACGAGCCCTGGGAGCTCGGGCAGGGGCGCAGCCGCGAGGCGGTCGCCGCGCGCGGCAAGCACCGCGTCTACCTCGACTTCCTCAACCGCATCCACGGGCTCGTGCGCGCGCGCGGCCGGCGCATGCAGTTCTGGGGCGACATCCTCCTGGAGGATCCCGCGCTCGCCGGCGACGCGCCCGCCGAGGCGCTGCCCGTGGTCTGGGGCTACGACGCGGGGCACCCCTTCGACGCGCAATGCGGCCGCCTCGCGGAGCTCGGGCGCGGCTTCCTCATCGCGCCCGGCACGAGCACCTGGCAGAGCTTCACCGGGCGCCTCGCCAACGCCCGCGCCAATGTCCGCGAGGCGACGGCGGCGGCGCTGCGTCACGGCGCCGAGGGCGTCCTGATGACCGCCTGGGGCGACAACGGCTATCACCAGCCATGGCCGACCCTGTGGATCCCGCTCGGCGAGGCCGCCGCGATGGCCTGGTGCCGAGCGACGAACGCCGACCCCGATCCCGTGCTCGCGGTGCTGCCCTTCCTCGAGGACGGCGCCGACGCCCCCGGGGTCGCGGTGGCGCTTGAGGCCCTCGGCGCGCTCGACGGGCGCATCCCCGTGTCGATACGCAACAAGAGCCTGAGCTGGGAGCTGCTCGGCGGCGACCCCGCGGCCCGCGCGGCGCTCGGGCTCAGGCTCGCGGCGCCCGACGTGGCGGCCTCGCTCGGCTGGCTGGGGACGTGCGCGGAGCTCATCCGCAGGATCGGGGACGCGCGGGTGCGCGAGGAGCTCCTGCTGGGCGTCATGCTCGCCCAGGCAGGCTTGGTCACCGCGGGCCAGCGTCCGCCCGGGGAGGACGCGCGGCGCGAGCTGGCCGAGCGTCACCGCCGGGCCTGGCTGGCGCGCAACCGGCCGGGCGGGCTGGCGGAGAGCCTCTCGCTGCTCGGGCTCGGCTGAGCGTGGCTCAGTGCTTGCCGAGGGTCCACTGGACCGTCAGCCAGACCGAGTCCTCGGTGCCGAAGATGGGCGAGCGGTCGTGGTCGTACTGGAGGCGCAGCAGGAGGCCGTCGGCCGGCGCCCAGCTGACGAGCGGGGAGACGCGGGTGCGGGCCTCGCGGTCCTCGTCGCGGCCGTCGGCCTCGAAGGCGCCGCGGTCGAGAGGGACCGCCCGCTCGAGGCGGAGGGCGCCGATCCACCCGTCGCCCAGCCCGGCGCTGGCCGAGAGCGCGACCGCGAGGTCCTGGAGCCGGTCGGCGGGCACGGGGTCGCCGTCATGGTCGACGCCGGCCAGCGCCTCGTAGTCGCGATAGAGCAGCTCGAGCTCGAGCGCGCGCCAGCGGCCCTCGCCGGCCTCGCGGCGCCACTCGAGGTCCCACGCGCCGATCCAAGTCGCGCCGCCCGTGCCGTTGTCGCCCGCCGCGACCGAGAGGCCCGAGGCGAGCGCGCGGCCCTCCGCGAGCCGGTAGGCGCGCTCGTTGCGGACCGTCACGAGCGGGCCGGAGCCGAGCGAGGGGTCATGGGAACGGCCGAGGTAGCCCCCGTGCTCATCCTCGTGCCCGTGGTCGTGGTCATCCTCATGGGACGAGCGGAAGGAGAAGGCGGCGTCGCCGGTCGCCCGCTGGACGGCGACCGTCCAGAGGGACTTGCCCGGCTCGGCCTCCCAGGCGAGCTGGGCCCCGGGGTTGCGCAGGCCGTCGGGCCCGAGGAATCGACCGTAGGAAAGCGGCGCGTTGGCGAAGGTCCACGCATGGGCGTGGAGGGTGTTGGTGAGGCCGAGCGGCGCCAGGAAGATGCCGGCGCGGGCCTTGATCGCGCCGCGGCTCCACTCGGCGTGGATCTCCTCGAGCTCGGTCTCGGTGGTCTCGCCGGGGTGGCGATGGACGTGGAAGGCGGCGACCGCCTCCAGGCGCCCGTCAGCCCAGTCGCGTCCCATGCGGCCGAAGAGCTCGGCCCCGCCGAAAGCGAGGTCCTCATGGACGGGGTCGGTGTGGGCGGAGGCGAGCTTGTCCTCGTAGGCATCCCCGGCGCTGGTCGCGCCGAGCGAGCCGGTCACGACAAGGGCGGCGCGGGTGTCCCACGCGCCGGCGGGAGCGGCGGGGCCGGCGGAGGAAGGCGCCTGGGCGAGGGTGGAGGCGGCGAGGAGGAGCGGCAGGATGGGTTTCATCTTATCGCAACAGATTTGCGTTAGCCGACAGTTGTCAACCCGTTATTGGCGACGGGGCGTACCCCGCCCATCGTCGGTGTCGTGGACCCCCTGAAGCAGCTCATCACCCTCATCGCCGTCCTGAACCCGATCGGGGTCATTCCCTTCTTCATCCACTTCACCCGGGACCTGAACCCGGCCCAGCGCCACCGCACGGTCTGGGTCTGCTCCCTGACGGTCTTCGCGGTGATCGCGGTGAGCGCGCTGGCGGGGCTGCGCCTCCTGGAGTTCTTCGGCATCTCGCTCGCCTCCTTCCAGGTCGGCGGCGGGGTGCTCCTGCTCATCAACGCGGTGCAGATGCTCAACGCCGAGCCGGCCGACAGCAACCCGCGCGAGGTGGCGGCCGCCTCCCAGAAGCTGGACGCGGGCGACAGCGTGGCGGTCAGCCCCCTGACCATCCCCCTGCTGACAGGGCCGGCGACCCTCTCGACCATGGTCATCTACTCGCAGGAGGCGAGCGGCCCGGCCGACCTCGCCCTGCTCGTCGGCTACGGCGCGGTCGGCGCGGCCGCGACGTTCGGCGCCTTCGCGGGCGCGGAGCGCATCACGCGCCTCCTGGGCCAGACGGGCATCAACGTCCTGACGCGCGTCATGGGCCTCGTCCTGGCCGCGGTGGGCGTCGAGATCATGGCCGCCGGCCTGCTGACGCTCTTCCCGGGGCTGGGCGCCGCCGTCGGCTGAGGCCCGCGCTCAGTCGCCGCCGCGGCGGGGCTTGCCGGTGGACGCGAAGAAGGCGCGGACGCGCTCGGCGAGGTAGTCGCGGTTGAGGCGCGCGATGACGTCGAGCGTGATGCCCTTGGGGCAGTGCGCCTGGCACTCGCCGTAGTTCGTGCAGTTGCCGAAGCCCGCGTCGTCCATCGCCTTGACCATGGCGACCGCGCGGCGGCCGGCCTCGGGCTTGCCCTGGGGCAGGAGGTTCAGGTGGGTGACCTTGGCGCCGACGAAGAGCATGGCGGAGCCGTTCTTGCAGGAGGCCACGCAGGCGCCGCAGCCGATGCACTCGGCGGCGTCCATCGCCTCGTCGGCCACGGGCTTGGGGACGGGGATCGAGTTGGCCTCGGGGGCGGAGCCGGTGCGGACGGAGATGAAGCCGCCGGCCTGGATGACCCTGTCGAAGGCGGAGCGGTCGACCATGAGGTCGCGCAGCACGGGGAAGGCGCGGGCGCGCCAGGGCTCGACCGTGATGGTCTCGCCGTCGCGGAAATGCCGCATGTGCAGCTGGCAGGTGGTCACGCCCGGCAGGGGGCCGTGCGGCATGCCGTTGATGGTCATCGAGCACATGCCGCAGATGCCCTCGCGGCAGTCGTGGTCGAAGGCGACGGGCTCCTTGCCGCCGCGGATGAGCTGCTCGTTGAGCAGGTCCATCATCTCGAGGAAGGAGGCGGTGGTCGGGACGGCGGCGAGCTCGTGCTCCTCGAAGGCGCCGGGCTGGCCGGCGCGCTGGCGCCAGACCCGCAGGCGCAGGCGGAGCGTCGCGGGGTGGGCGTCGGGGGGAAGGTTTTCCTTAACCATGGCGATGGGTCACTTGTAGGAGCGGGTGGAGAACTGGACCTCCTCGTAGACGAGGGGCTCGGCGTGGCGGACGGGCTCGGCGCCCTCGCCCTTCCATTCCCAGGCGGCGACGTGGGCGAAGGCCGCGTCGTCGCGGCGCGCCTCGCCGGCATCCTGGTGCTCGGTGCGGAAATGGCCGCCGCAGGACTCCTCGCGGACGAGGGCGTCGCGGCACATGAGCTCGCCGAACTCCAGGAAGTCGGCCACGCGGCCGGCCTGCTCGAGGGCGGGGGTGACCTCGGCGCCCGAGCCGGGCACGCCGACGTTGCGCCAGAAGTCCTCGCGCAGCGCGCGGATGTCGGCGATCGCCTTGGTCAGGCCCTCCTTGGAGCGGGCCATGCCGCACTGCTCCCAGACGATGCGTCCGAGGCGCTTGTGGTAGGATCGGGGGGTCTCCTTGCCGCCGACGGCGAGGAGGCGGGCGATGCGGTCGTTGGTCTGGGCGAGCGCCTCGCGGTACTCCGCGCCCTCGCCGGAGGGGCGGCCGGAGAGGCCGACGCCCGCGAGGTAGTCGGCCACGGTGGAGGGGAGGACGAAGTAGCCGTCGGCCAGGCCCTGCATGAGGGCGGAGGCGCCGAGGCGGTTGGCGCCGTGGTCGGAGAAGTTGGCCTCGCCGCCGACGAAGAGCCCGGGGATGTTGGACTGCAGGTTGTAGTCCACCCACAGGCCGCCCATGGTGTAGTGGACGGCGGGGTAGATGCGCATCGGCCGTCGATAGGCGTTCTCGCCGGTGATGTTCTCGTACATGTCGAACAGGTTGCCGTAGCGCTCGCGGATGACGGGCTCGCCGAGGCGCGCGATCGAGGCCGAGAAGTCGAGGTAGACGCCGAGGCGGCGGCCGTCGACCGCGGGGCCGACGCCGAGGCCGGCGTCGCAGGCCTCCTTGGCGGCGCGCGAGGCGATGTCGCGCGGGGCGAGGTTGCCGTAGCTGGGATACTTGCGCTCGAGGAAGTAGTCGCGGGCGGACTCGGGGATGGACGAGGGGTCCTTGCCGCAGTCGGCGGCGTCCTTCGGCACCCAGACGCGGCCGTCGTTGCGGAGGGACTCCGACATCAGGGTCAGCTTCGACTGGTCGTCGCCGTGCGCGGGGATGCAGGTGGGGTGGATCTGCGTGTAGCAGGGGTTCGCGAACAGCGCGCCGCGGCGGTGGGCGCGGTGGGTGGCGGTGACATTGCAGCCCTGCGCGTTGGTCGAGAGATAGAAGACGTTGCCGTAGCCGCCGGTGCAGAGCACGACGCAGTCGGCCGCCCACGAGCGCACCTCGCCGGTGACGAGGTTGCGGGTGACGATGCCCTTGGCGTGGCCGCCGACCAGGACGAGGTCGAGCATCTCGTGCCGGGGGTACATCCGGACCGTGCCGCCGCCGATCTGCCGGGAGAGCGCGGAGTAGGCGCCGAGCAGCAGCTGCTGCCCCGTCTGGCCGCGGGCGTAGAAGGTGCGGGAGACCTGGGCGCCGCCGAAGGAGCGGTTGGCCAGGGCGCCGCCGTACTCGCGGGCGAAGGGCACGCCCTGCGCGACGCACTGGTCGATGATCGAGACGGACAGCTCGGCCAGGCGGTGGACGTTGGCCTCGCGGGCGCGGTAGTCGCCGCCCTTGATGGTGTCGAGGAACAGGCGGCGCACGGAGTCGCCGTCGTTCTGGTAGTTCTTGGCCGCGTTGATGCCGCCCTGCGCGGCGATGGAGTGGGCGCGGCGCGGGCTGTCCTGGTAGCAGAAGCAGGACACCTCGTAGCCGAGCTCGCCGAGGGACGCGGCGGCGGCCGAGCCGGCGAGGCCGGAGCCGACCACGATGACGTGGTACTTGCGGCGGTTGGCCGGGTTGACGAGGCGCAGCCGCGCCTTGTGGGACTGCCACTTCTGGGCGAGCGGGCCGGCGGGGATCTTGGCGTCGGGAATCATGGGGGTCACTTGGCGGCGGCGGTGGCGAGCACGTGCACGGGGATGGCGGCGAAGCCGAGGAAGATGACCCAGCCGTAGGCGGCCGCGGCGACGTCGAGCCGCCCGCGCCAGCGCTCGTTGCGGAGGCCGAGGGTCTGGAACATGCTGGCGACGCCGTGGCTGAGGTGCAGGCAGAGCAGCGCCATCGAGACGATGTAGAACACCGAGACGCCGGGGGAGGCGAAGCCGAGGCGGATCATCTCGTGCACCCTGCCGGCGTCGCCGGCCGAGGCCACGTCGTCACCCACCGTGCGGAAGGTGAAGTGAAGGAGGTGGAAGACGAGGAAGCCCAGCAGCACGACGCCGGTGTAGGGCATGGTGCGGGAGGCGACGGAGGCGCGGCGGGTGGCCTCGACGGAGGGGCCGCCGGCGCGGGCGGCGCGGTTCTCGGCCGCGAGGGAGATGCCGGCCCAGACGTGGGCGACGACCGAGACGAGGAGGACGGCGCGGGCGATCCAGAGGGCCGGACCCAGGGAATGGAGCCAGGCGGCGTAGGCGTCCAGCGCCTCGGGACCCTTGAAGTAGAGGAGGTTGCCGGACATGTGGCCGGCGACGAAGCCGACCAGGATGAGACCGGTCACGGCCATGATCGCCTTCTTGGCGAGCGACGAGAGGCCGCGGCACTGGCAGGAGCTGCTGGACATGGGGAAGGGGACAGGGAAGCGAGGACCGCCCCCATTGCCCACCCCGGGGAACGGATGGCGGGGAGGTATTAGGGGAGGGTGCCGGCGGCTTAAGGAAAAGTGATGGAGGGCCGGCATCGTTTCCTTGCCAAGCGGTCGCCGGGGGATGCAATGCCAAGGTCCAGACCGGCGACCCGCCATGCGGACCTCGCCGGTCCTGTCGTTTTTGCATCCGAAAGCACCCCCATGAAATACCTCTTTGTCACCGGCGGCGTCATCTCCTCGCTCGGGAAGGGCCTGACGGCCGGCGCCCTCGGCGCGCTCCTGGAGTGCCGCGGGCTGAAGGTGCGGATCCAGAAGTTCGACCCCTACCTCAACGTCGACCCCGGCACGATGAGCCCCTACCAGCACGGGGAGGTCTACGTGCTCGACGACGGGGCGGAGACGGACCTGGACCTCGGGCACTACGAGCGGTTCACCTCGGGCGCGCTCTCCCGCAAGAACAGCCTGACCTCGGGCCAGGTCTACGAGACCGTCATCCAGAAGGAGCGCCGGGGCGACTACCTCGGGAAGACGGTGCAGGTCATCCCGCACGTGACCGACGAGATCAAGCGGCGCATCCGCGAGGGCGGCGAGGGCGTGGACGTCCTCATCACCGAGATCGGCGGGACGACGGGCGACATCGAGGGCCTGCCCTTCCTCGAGGCCCTGCGCCAGTTCCAGCACGACGCCGGCCGCGAGAACGTCGCCTTCCTGCACTGCACGCTCGTCCCCTACATCAAGGCCGCGGCCGAGCTGAAGACCAAGCCCTCGCAGCAGTCGGTGGCCAAGCTGCGCGAGATCGGCATCCAGCCCGACATCCTCGTCTGCCGCACGGACCGGCCGATCGGCGAGGACAACCGCCAGAAGCTCTCGCTCTACTGCAACGTCGCCCCGGACGCCGTCATCGAGTGCCGCGACGTCGCCCACTCCATCTACGAGCTGCCGCTCATGCTCGCCGAGCAGCGCATCGACGACTTCGTGGTGCGGCGGCTCGGGCTGGCCTGCGGCCCGCTCGACCTGCGCCCCTGGCGCGAGACGGTCCGCCGCCTGCTCGAGCCGCGCGGGCGCGTGCGCGTCGGCGTCGTCGGGAAGTACATCGAGCTGCAGGACGCCTACAAGTCGGTCTACGAGTCGCTGGTCCACGGCGGCATCGCCAACGAGGCCGCGGTGGAGATCGTGCGCGTCGACGCCGAGGCGCTCGAGAAGGACGGGACGGGCGCGCTCGCCGGCCTCGACGGCATCCTCATCCCCGGCGGCTTCGGCAACCGCGGCATCGAGGGCAAGATCCTCGCGGCCCGCTTCGCGCGCGAGCGCGGCGTGCCCTGCTACGGGCTCTGCCTGGGCATGCAGGTCATCACCCTCGAGTTCGCCCGCCACGTGCTGGGCCTGGCCAAGGCGCACTCGACCGAGTTCGACCCCGCCACGCCCGACCCGGTGATCCACCTCATGGAGGGGCAGAAGGGCGTCGCGGCCAAGGGCGGCACGATGCGCCTGGGGGCCTACGACTGCGCGCTCGTCCCGGGCTCCCGCGCCGCCGAGGCGTACGGCAGGCCGGTGGTGAGCGAGCGCCATCGCCACCGCTACGAGTACAACGGGGACTACCGGGCCCGGCTCGAGGCCGCGGGCCTGAGGGTGGGCGGCACGAACCCGGCGACCGGCCTGGTGGAGATCGTCGAGGTCGCCGGCCACCCCTGGATGGTCGGGGTCCAGTACCACCCCGAGTTCAAGTCGTCGCCGACCCGCCCCCACCCGCTCTTCGCCGCCTTCATCCGGGCGGCGCTCGACCGGGCGTCGCGGGCCTGCTGACGCACAAATCCGGCGCGGGGCGGCGCTAGGGGTTGCAAGCCGGTCCCGACGGGATTGGCTCCGTCCTTTCCCCGCATGACCCTCCCCGCCGCCTCCTGGGTTCCCCGCCTCCGCGAGCAAGTCGCCCGCGTCGTGGTCGGGCAACAGTACCTCGTCGACCGCCTCCTCGTGGGGCTGCTGGCCAACGGACACGTCCTGCTCGAGGGCGTGCCCGGCCTGGCCAAGACGCTCTCGGTGCGGACGCTCGCCCAGGCCATCCGGGCGGACTTCTCGCGCGTGCAGTTCACGCCCGACCTGCTCCCCGCCGACATCGTCGGCACGCTCATCTACAGCCCGCAGGACGGGAAGTACCACGCCAAGCGCGGGCCGATCTTCGCCAACCTCGTGCTGGCCGACGAGATCAACCGCGCGCCCGCCAAGGTGCAGTCGGCCCTGCTCGAGGCCATGCAGGAGCGCCAGGTGACGCTCGGCGGCGAGACCCACCGCCTGCCCTCGCCCTTCCTCGTGCTCGCGACCCAGAACCCCATCGACCAGGAGGGCACCTACCCGCTGCCCGAGGCCCAGGTCGACCGGTTCATGCTCAAGCTCAACATCGGCTACCCGACCCGCGAGGAGGAGCGCCGGATCCTCGACGCCATGGCCACGACCGCGCCGCGGCTGGACGTCGAGCCCGTCATCGGCACGGATGACATCCTGTCCGCCCGCGCGGCGGTCGACGCGGTGCGCGTGGCCGACCCCGTGCGCGACTACATCGTCTCGCTCGTCCTCGCCACCCGCGGCCAGGAGCCGGGCGGCCCGGACCTGCGCGGCCTGGTGCAGTTCGGCGCCTCGCCGCGCGCGACCATCAACCTGACCCTCGCGGCCAAGGCCTGGGCCTTCCTGCAGGGCCGCGACCACGTCGTGCCGCAGGACGTCAAGGACCTCGCGCCCGACGTCCTCCGCCACCGCCTCATCCTGACCTACGAGGCCGACGCCGAGGGCGTGGACGCGGACGCCGTCGTCCGCCGCGTCCTGGACACCGTCCGCGTCCCCTGATCCGCGCCGACCTCCCGCGTGGAGCCCGACACGATCAGCCCGCAGGAGATGCTCCGACGCGCCCGGCGCGTGGAGCTGGTCGCCTCGCGCCCGGTCACGGACGCCATGGTGGGGGCCTACCTGTCGCGCTTCAAGGGGCGCGGCACGGACTTCGAGGAGCTCCGCGAGTACGTGCCCGGGGACGACGTCCGCTCGATCGACTGGAACGTCACGGCCCGCACCGGCCGCCCGTTCGTCCGCCTCCACCGCGAGGAGCGCGAGCTGGGCCTGGTCCTCGCCGTCGACATCTCGGGCTCGTCCGCCTTCGGCTCGTCCGCGCTCTCCGTGCGCGAGCGCGCGGCGGAGGTCGCGGCCGTCCTCGGCCTCTCCGCGCTCCGCGCGGGCGACAAGGTCGGGCTCCTGCTCTTCAGCGACCAGGCCGAGCGCTGGGTCCCGCCGCGCAAGGGCCGGCGCCACCTGCTGCGCCTCGTGCGCGACATCCTCGAGCACCCCGCCGGCTCGCGGCGCACCGCCTTCGCCGCGCCGCTGCGCCGCCTCGGGCGCGCGGCGCGCCGCCGCTGCGCGGTCTTCGTGCTGTCGGACTTCCACCCCGGGCCGGAGGGCGCGGACGCGATGGTCGCCGCGCTCGGCGAGCTCAACGCCCGCCACGACGTGGCGTGCGTCCACCTCGTCGACGACCGCGCCCTGACCCTGCCGGACATCGGGCGGGTCGTCCTGGAGGACGCCGAGACCGGCGACCTGAGCGAGGTCGACACCGGCTCGGCGGCCGTGCGCGCGCGCTACGCCGGGCGGGCCGCGGCCCGGCTCGCGGCGACGGAGGCGGCCCTGCTGCGCGCCCGGGTGGACGCGCTGCGGCTGCCGGCCGACGCGGCCGTCGCCCCCGCGCTGGCGCGGTTCCTCGAGAAACGGAGGCGCCGCCGATGAGCGCGGGTCCCGCGGAGATCCTGCTCGGGCCCAGGGGCGAGGTGCCGCCGCCCTGGCTCGAGGCCAACTGGCCGCTGGTCGCCGCGGCCGCCGGGCTCGCCCTCGGGCTCGGCTGGCTGGCCTGGCGGCTGGCCTCGCGCCGGCGCCGGCCCGAGGATCCGGCCACCGCCTGCCGGCGCGCCCTCGCGGAGGCGGCGCGGGCCGCCGCGCCGGCGGAGCGCGCCGCGCGCTCGACCGCCGCGCTCCGCGCCTACCTGGCGGCGGTCGTCGCCGACGCGCCCGCCGGCCTCAGCACGGAGGAGCTGGCGGCCCGCTGCGGCCGCTCCCCCCTGCTCGCCACCGCCGCCGACCCCGTGATCCGCGCCCTGCGCGCGGCGGACGCCGCCAAGTTCGCGGGCGACCCGGTCGACGCCGACCGGGTCGTCGCGCAGGCCGGTGAGGCCCTCGCGCGCGTGGAGCTCGCGCGGCGCGCGCTCTGGAAGGAGGCGCTCCGATGAGCCCCGCCGAGCTCGGCTTCCAGTTCGCCCACCCGGAGGCGCTGCTGCTGCTGGCGCTGCTGCCGCTCTGGGCCTGGTGGCTGGGCCGTCCGGGCAAGGCGGCCGCCCTGCCCTTCCCCGACACGTCCCTGCTCGGCGAGCTCGGGCGGCCGGCGCGCCAGTCGCGCGGCCGGCTCCGGCCGTTCGCGCGCCTGCTCGCCGCGGCCTGCTGCATCGTGGCCCTGGCCGGGCCGCGGACCGCGAGCAAGGAGGTGGAGCGCGAGTCGGAGGGCGTCGACATCTTCCTCGTCGTCGACCTCTCGTGGTCGATGCTGGCGCTGGACATGGGCGGTAAGGACGAGGAGGTGACGCGCTGGTCGGCCACCAAGGCCGTGATCCAGGACTTCCTGCGGGACCGGCCCGACGACCGGGTCGGGGCGGTGGTCTTCTCAGGCAAGCCCTACCTGCTAAGCCCGCTGACGGTGAACAAGGACTGGGTCGAGAAGGGCATCGGCAGGATGCACATCGGCATCATCCGCGAGACGGGCACGGCCATCGGCGACGCCATGGCGATGGCGGTGGACCGGATGAAGTCCCTGCCCGCGAAGTCCTCGAAGGTCATCGTGCTCCTGACCGACGGCGACGACAACCAGAGCAAGGCGGTGCTGCCCATCCCCTCGGCCGAGCTGGCCGCGGCGCTCGGCATCCGCGTGCACACCATCGGCCTCGGGAAGGACGAGCCGACGATGCTGCCGCAGTTCAACCCCGCGACGGGCGAGATCCTGCGCGACCCCCTGGGCCGGCCCATCCCGATGCAGACGATGAACCCGGCCAACTACGACGTCCTCCGCACCATGGCGAGGGTCGGCGGGGGGCAGTTCTTCCGGGCGCTCGACCGCGAGCAGCTGCGCCGGGTCTACGCCGAGATCGACCGCATGGAGCGCACCGAGGTCCGCATCCGCGAGACCGTGGCCTTCGACGACCACCGCGCGCTGTGGGTCGCCGCCGCCCTGCTGCTCCTCCTCGGCGAGCTGCTCGCCCGCGCCCTCCGGCCCCGCGCCCCCTGAGCGATGGACTTCTCCGACCCGCATCTCCTCCGGCCCTGGGCGCTGCTCGCGACCCTGGGCGCCGCGGCGGCGGTCGCCTTCCTGCTCATCCGCGCCGCGCGCCGCCGGCCCGAGCGCCTGGCGTCCTTCCTCGCGGGGCGCGCCGCGGCGCGCCACCTCGGCGGCGTCTCCGGCTGGCGCCGGGGCCTGCGCGCCGGGCTCGCGCTGGCGGCGCTCGTCCTCCTCGGCGTCGCCGCGGCGGGCCCTCGCTGGGGGGCGGAGCCGGTCGTGGAGCGGCCCGCGGCGGAGGACGTGGTCTTCGTCCTCGACACGTCGCGCTCGATGCTGGTGCGCGACATGAGGCCCTCGCGCCTCGAGCGCGCCAAGGCCGCCATCGGCGCCTTCGTGCGGCGCAAGGGCACGGGGAGCGTCGGCCTCGTCGCGTTCTCCGGCCAGGCCTTCCTGCAGTGCCCGCTGACCCGCGACTACGAGGGCTTCTTCCGCTCGCTGGCCGAGACCGACACGCGCTCCATCCCGGTGTCGGGCACGGACATCGCCCGGGCGCTGGAGGAGGCCGAGATGGCCTTCGCCGCGAACCGCAACCGCAAGCTCGTCATCCTCATCACCGACGGCGAGGACCTCGAGGCGGGCGGGGTGGAGATGGCGGCCAAGCTCGCGCGCAAGGGGCTGGTCGTCCACGCCGTCGGCGTCGGCACGGAGGCGGGCGGCCCCATCACGGTGATCGGCCCGGACGGGCTCCCGGACAGCCTGCGCGACGCCGACGGGCAGCCGGTGCTGAGCCGCCTCGACGAGGCCACGCTCGCCAAGGTCGCCGAGGCCACCCGCGGCCGCTATGTCCGGCTTGGCCAGGCCGGCGAGGGCATGGAGGCCCTGCGCCTCGCCATCCAGGCCGGGACCGACGCCACCGGCGGCGCCCGCAGCGGCATCCCGCGCGAGCCGATCTTCCTGGCGCTCGCCCTCCTCCTGATGGTCGCCGAGTCCCTGCTTTCCGAGCGGCGCAAGGCCGCGCCCGCCCGCCCATGAGACGCCCGCTCCTCATCGCCTGCCTGGCCGCGGCGGCCCTCGGCGCCGCCGAGGGCCCCGAGCCCGAGTTCGCCGATCTCGACGCCCGCGAGCTGCACAACCTGGGCACGCGCCGCCTCGGCGCGGGCGACCTGCCCGGGGCCGAGGACGCCCTGCGCGCCTCGCTGGGACGCGACCGCGACGCGCTGCGCACCGGCTCCCTCCACAACCTGGGCCACGTCCGCTTCGGCAAGGGCCGGGCCGCCCTGGGCGGCACCGAGGGCGACGTGACCGACCTCTCGCTCGCGCGCTCGTGGATCGAGGCGGCGGACGCCGACATCTCGGACATGACCGACATGATCGAGGTCCTGGACAAGGCGGCGGCCGAGGGGCGCAAGCCCGACTACGTGCCGGCCGTCTCGGCGCTGTCCTCGGGCATCGGCACCTGGCGGGCGATCCGCAGGGAGGGCTTCCCCGCGGCGGAGAAGGCGCTCGCCCGCCGCGGCGGGGTGGTGGCGGCGTGGACGCGCTCGGTCGGCGACTTCCGCGGCGCGGCCGAGCTCGACCCCGCCGACCGGCCCTCGGCCGAGAACGCCGAGCGCGTGGAGTCGCTCCTTCGCGCGCTGGCCCGCGAGACCGACCAGCTGCGCGAGACGCTGGCGGCCCTCCGCCGCAAGCACGGGGAGCTGCGCGAGGTCATCCTCGAGCTCCTGAAGCGCATCCCGCCCGAGGAGCGGCCCCAGTCCGGGGAGGGCGAGGGCGAGGACGACGAGTTCGGCGAGCGGCGGCCGCAGCAGGGCGGCGGCGGCGACGCCAGCGAGGACGGCCAGGAGGGTCGGATGTCCGAGCAGGAGGCGCGCAGCCAGCTGGAGGGCCTCCGGGACGAGTTCGGCCGCCGCATGCCCGCGGCCGGCCAGGGCCGGCCGGGCGAGGCCCGGCCCCGCGACCGGAAAGGCAAGGACTACTGAGATGCGCCTCGCCGCCCTGATCGCCGGATTCCTGCTCGCCGCCGTCGCGGCGGCGCAGGATGTCGCCCGCGCCCGGCTCGTGCCGGAGGTCCCCGCGCCCGGCCAGCCCTTCCGGATGGAGATCACCATCGAGTCCGACGCCATGGACCCGCCGGGCCCGGCGCTGCGCGCCGGCGCCGAGCTGCCCATGCTCGAGGAGATCCCGCTTCGGTTCGCCGGGCAGCGCATGGGCGGGCTGGGCGCGCGCGGCACCACGACGCTGATCGTGAGCGGGACGGCGCCGCGGTCGCCGGGCGCGCACCGCATCCCGGCCTTCACCCTGACCTTCGCCGTGCGCAAGGTGCGCATCCCCGAGACCGCGTTCACGGTTCGCCCGCTCGCCGCCGGCGAGACGCTCGGCCTGGTCGAGGCCGCGCTGGAGCTTCCCGACCGGCCGCTCGTGCTGGGCGAGACGGTCGTGGGGCGCCTGGTCGTGCGCAACGGCGAGAAGGAGCGGGCCCGCGGCATCTGGAGCGTCGAGGCGAGAGGCGAGGGCGTGTCCTTCCGCAACCTCGGCGCGCGGTCCGACGAGGACGGCCTGGCCGCCGAGTTCGAGGTGACGCCCACCCGGCCGGGCAGGCTCGACCTGAAGGTCGGCGCGGTCGTGCTGGCCGAGACGCAGGGCGCGCGGGGAACGGAGACGCGCGACCGCCCCGTCGTCCTCACCCGCGAGATGCGGATCACGCCCGTGCCGTCGCAGGGGCGCCCGGCCGACTGGGCGGGCGCCGTCGGGAGCTTCCGGGCCGGACCGGTCTCGGTCAGCAAGCCGCGGCCGGAGATCGGCGAGCCGATCCGGCTCTCGGTGACCTTGGTCGGCGAGGGGAACCTCGACCGCATCATCCCGCCCGAGGTGCCGCACGGCGACGCCTGGGACGTCCTTCCCGTCCGCGAGCCCGGCCGGGGCCGGGGCGCGACCGAGCGGACCTTCACCTACCAGCTCACGCCGCGCGTCCCGGGCAAGCTCGCGACGCCGCCCGTGCGGCTGAGCGCCTTCGACCCGGCGAAGCGCGCCTTCGACCGCATCGCGTTCCCGTCGGTCGAGGTCGAGGTGACCGGCCAGGCGCCGGAGCGGGTCGAGCTCGTGGCGGTCGACCCCGGCGCCGCGGCGACCGCCGAGGCGCCGCCCGCGCCGCCGGTGTCGCGGCTGGCGGAGCCGCCCTCGGCCCTCGGCTCGCCGGAGCCCGCGGCCCCGCGGGCGGGGCGCTGGCTCGCGGCCGCGAACCTGGGCGCGCTGGCCTTCCTGCTGGGCGGCGTGGCCCTGGCCGCCAGGCGCGAGTGGGTGGCGGCCCATCCGCGCGAGATCGCGAGGGCGCGGGGTCGGCGGGCGGCGCGCCGCGCCCGCCGGCGACTGGCCCGCTGCCGCGAGGAGCAGGTCGATGCCGTCGCGGCGGAGGGCCTGCGCGCGGCGGCGGCGCCGCTGCTGGAGGGCAGGGACCTCGCCCTCACCGCCGAGGATGTCATCCGGGCCATGGGCGGCGAGCCGGCCGAGGCCGGGGCGATCCGCGCGTGCTTCCGCCGGCGCGACGGCGGCCGCTTCGGCGGCGCCCCGGGCGCCGCGCCGCCCGCCGCCGACCGGACGGCCCTCGTCTCCGCCCTGCTCGCCATCGAGCGACGCCTATGCGACTGATCCTCGCGCTGCTGGCCGCGTTCGCCGCCGGCCCCGCCTGGGGCTGGGAGGAGCGCCACGCCGAGGGGCTCAGGGCCTATGCGGCCGGGGACAACGCGGCCGCGCTGGAGGCCTGGGCGGAGGTGGCCGAGGCGCGGGGGGCGGATGCCGCGCTGCTGGCCGCGATGGGGAACGCCGAGTGGCGCCTGGGCCGGAAGGGGCGGGCGATGGTCTGCTGGGAGCGCGCCCTGCTGATGGACCCCCGCGATCCGGTCGCGCGCGCCGGCATCGCCCACGCCTCCGCGGTGGGCGGCGTCGACCGCCCGGCCGACCGCTGGCACGAGCGCTACGCGGGTCTGCTCGAGGCGGACGCGTGGACGGCCCTCGCCCTCCTCGCGGCGTGGGCCTGGCTGCTGGCCTGGGCGCTTCCCCGGCTGCGCGGCGGGCGCATGGGCGACGGCCACCACCGAGTGGCGCTGGCGGCCGCGACCGCCCTGGCCCTCGTGGCGCCCGCCCTGTGGGGCTCCTGGAACCTTCACCACCGCGCGGTCAACCGGCTGCCCGACGAGCCCCTGAAGCTGACGCCGACCGCGCTGGGCGAGCCGCTCCTGCTCATGGGCGAGGGCGACGTGGCGCGGGTCGGGCGCTCGCTCAACGGGCACGCCCGGGTCGAGCTCGCCGGCGGACAGGTCGGCTGGGTGCGGCTCGCCGCGCTCGAGCCCGTCGCCGAGGAGGGCGCGCCCCGCTCGCTCGACGCCGGGGCGCCCTGAGAGGTTTTCCTCGCCCCCGGATGCGACCCGCCTAGGGTCGGCCGAGTGCGCCTCCTCGACCGCCTCGTGCTCGGCGAGGTGGCGGCCGCAACGGCCGCCGCCACGGGCGGCGGCATCTTCGTCCTGAGCGCCGGGAACGTCGTGAAGCAGGTCGCCGGCGAGGTGGCGGCCGGGCGCATCACCGCCCTGCAGGCCGCCGAGATGGTCGCCCTCATCATGCCGGGCGTCGTGCCCTACGCGCTGCCGCTCGGGATCCTCACGGGCATCCTGATCGCCTTCGGCCGCCTGGGCTCGCAGAACGAGCTCACCGCGATGCGCGCGGGCGGCGTCTCCCTCGGCCGCATCGCCGCCCCCGCCCTCGTCCTGGCCGGGCTGCTCGCCCTCGCCGCCGCGTTCGTGAACCTCGAGGTCGCGCCGCGGGCGAACACCGCCTACCGCGAGATGCTGCGGGGCGCGGCGGAGCGCAACCCCGTCGCCGCCATCGTGCCGGGCGAGCTTTGCCGGGCGTTTCCCGGCGCGGTGCTGAGGGCCGGCGGGCGCGACGGCGACCGGCTGACCGACCTGGCGCTCTGGCGGGTCGACGCCCAGGGCCGGATCACGCAGAGCCTGCACGCGCGCGAGGCCACCGCCCGGCTGGCGGAGGACGCCGCGGGCGGCCGCCGGCTGGTGATCGACGCGGTCGACGCGCGCGTCGACCGCCGGTCCGCGGGCGAGGGACGGGCCTCGACCTACGCGCGCCTCGACCGCGTCGAGGCGGTCATCCCGCTGGGCGCGGCGACGGAGGGGCGGCGCAAGCTGCGCTGGCTGACGACCTCCGAGCTGCTCGCCGCCTCGCGCGACGGCTGGGGGCTGCCGCCCGGGGCCCCGGAGGCGGCGCGCGCTCTCTCGCGCCTTGACGCCTCCCGGCAGCTGCACGCCCATCTCGCGGGCGCGGGCGCGATCCTCGCGCTGGCCCTCCTTGCCATCCCGCTCTCCCTCCGCGTCGGCCGCAGCGAGACGCTGGCCAACGCGGGCATCGGGCTGGGGGTAGCGCTGGGCCACTACCTGCTCACGGCCGCGGCGGGGTGGATCCCGTCGACCGCGGCGCCGCCGGCGCTCCTCGCGTGGTCGCCGACGGTCATCGTGGCGGCGGCGGGCGCCTGGCTCTTCCGCCGGGCGGCGGCGCGCTGAGGTCAGCGCTCGGCTCGATACCAGGCCATGAAGGCGAAGCCCATGTGCCAGAGGGAGAAGGCCTCGTTGAAGACCTTCATGAAGGCGGCCCCCAGCACCTGGTCCTGGAGCGGGTCGAGGTCGATGAGCCGGGGCGCCAGCCGGTAGGTGTCGTAGATCGGCTGGTCGCCGAAGATGAGGGCGGCCCAGAGCGGCAGGTCGGCGACCATCAGCGCGACCGCGTAAAGGATGGCCTTGCCATGGGTCAGGGGCGGCAGGACGCGCGAGCGGCTGACGAGGGGCCAGGCGAGCAGGACGGCCGGGAGGAAGATGGTCCAGTGCTCGATGACATGGACGGTGCGGTCGGCCAGCGCCCACTCGTACAGCTCGGGGAAGTGCCAGCAGGAGAAGATGAGCGTGAACACCGCCGCGGCCGGGACGGGGTGCGTGGCGAGGGCGAGCAGGCGGCGCGCGCGGGGGGAGCGCTCCAGCCAGGGGTCGAGCAGCTCCGGCGGGATGCCGGAGGCGATGAGCGGGGCCGCGACGTAGATGAGCAGCATGTGCTGCAGCATGTGGGCCGAGAAGAGGTAGGCCTCGCCGATCTGGTCGAGCGGCGAGCCGACGGCGAGGTAGGCCGCGAGCACGCCGAGGTGGTAGCGGATCGCGGCGCGGACCGGATAGGGCGAGCCGGGCGCGAGGCGCGAGCGCAGCGGGCCGCAGGCCATGGCATGGGCCCAGATGGCCGCGACCATGGTGAGCACCAGGAGGGGCTCGGTGTGCCAGTGGAGGGGGAGGACCATGGGTCAGCGCCCGGCCAGGCGCGCCTGGACGTCGGCGGGCGGCTCGTCGAAGCGCACCCAGCCCACCAGGCGTGACTCGCCGGGGCCGACCACGGAGGAGCCGGGAAGGGGGCGGAGCCGGAAGCCGTCGGGGCGCGGCGCGAGGAGCTCATGGCCGCCGATGCCGTCGCAGGCGCCCGCCCGGCCCTTGGACCAGGAGACGAGGATCTCCGCGGGCGGGAGGGGCAGGGCCCCGGTGTTGACGAGAAGGATGCGGCGCACGGACTCGTCCTCGGTGGACTCCACGGCGGCCTCGAGGTTCCGCGGGGGCGAGCGGCCGTCGAGGGCGGCGCGGAGGCCGTCGGCCGACCAGACGCCGCCGTCGCCCGGGATGGGGAGCCGGAACCAGTCGATGCCGCCGAGATTGGCCGGGCCGTGGGTGGCCACGCGGCGCGCCAGGGCGGCGACGGCCTCGGGGTCGGGCGAGAGGACGCGCACGCGGGCGGTGCCGGCGGGCGGGCGCACGCCCACGAGCACGCGGGCGATCTCGCCGCCCGACTCGTCAAGGCAGGCGTAGTGGCAGGAGATGGGGACGCCGAGGCGCGCGGGCCGGCCGAGGGCCGCGATGCCGGCGAGGCAATCGTCGAGCTCGTCGGGGCCGGGGATGACGGGGTCGCCGCCCAGCACCATGCCGCGCATGACGTTGACGGTCAGGGAATCCGCCGCGGCCGCGAGGCGATCCATGCCGGGCTCGCGGAGCTGGGATGGGGTGACCGAGACGCCGACGGGAAGCGCGCCGAGTCGGGGGCGCAGCGCGTCCACGGCGGCGCCCAGGGTGGCGAGCCGGCCGGGCGGGCAATCCGTCTCGATGTGGACGCCGGCGACGCCGGCCTCGGCGGCGCGGGCGGCGGCGAGCGAGGCGGCCAGGAGGTCGGCCGCCGGGCCGAGCCGCGCCTCGCCGCCGGGCCCATAGGCCTGGCGGCCGACCAAGACCGCGACGTCGACGGGGCGGCCGGAGGCGGCGACGGAGCGCCAGTCGACGGCGAAGGCGACCGGCTCGGACGCGACGCCGGCGTGGCCGACATGGACGACCAGCCGGGCGAGGCGCGGATCGAGCCGGTCCTTGCCGAGGGCCAGGCCGGTGTCCACGCCCCAGGCAGGGGCCCAGACCGCGGCGCGATGGTCGATGGGGGGCGCCCCGGCCGGGCGGGGCGCGGGCCCGCAGGCCGCGAGCAGGAGGGCGACCGCTGCGCCGGCGAGACGCCGGGCGGCCGCTCGCGTCAGCCGAACCAAAGGGTGTCGACCCGGTCGAAGGAGAAGAGGGCGATGAGCGCGGTGAAGGTCGCGCACGCCAGGATGAGCCCGGAGAGGAAGAGCCAGATCAGGAGCCGGTTGTCGTAGATCAGGTGCATGAACCAGAGCACGACGGCGAAGAACTTGACGACGGAGAGGACGGCGAGCCCGAGCAGGAGCACCCAGGGCGCCAGCGGCAGGAAGATGGCGACGATCTCGATGCCGGTGATCACGGCCAGCCAGAGCGCCAGCGTGATGAAGTGGTGGTAGCGGCGCGTCTCCTCGGCGAGGAGGGCGCGGTCGGCGGCGGGGGAGGCGGCGGGGGCGGACATGGCGGCTCAGGACAGGGGGACGGCCGGGCCCCAGATGCCGTTGGGCCCGAGGTACTCGACGAGGTAGACGACCGTGAAGATGACGATCCAGACGATGTCGACGAAGTGCCAGTAGAGGCCGGCCACCTCGACGTCGAGGGCGCCCCCGTGGCCGCGCAGCCGGCCGGTGAAGCTGTAGAAGTAGAGCAGGATGAGCCAGAGGATGCCGATGGCGACGTGCGTGCCGTGCGTGCCGGTGAGCACGTAGAACGTCGACCCGAAGACGCTGTTCTGGATGGTGAGGCCCTTCTGCCAGAAGTGGGTGAACTCGTAGACCTGGCAGCCGAGGAAGATGAGTCCGAACACGATCACGCCGAGGACGTTGCGCCGGAAGGAGGCGATCTGGCCCTTGTGCATGGCCGACACCGCGAGGGCCATGAGGAAGGACGACATGAGGAGGATGAAGGTCGAGAACGACGTGAGCTCGATGTCGAACAGGTTCTGGATGAAGCGCTCGTGGCCCTCGGCGTCGGTGAAGCCGGTGGGGTAGAGCTTCCGGTACAGCAGGTGCGTCGAGATCAGCGTCCCGAAGAACATGCAGTCCGAGGCGAGGAACAGCCACATGATGAGCTTCTTGTGGTCGATCCCCGTGGAGGTCGGGGCGGCGGCGGCGTGGTCGGACATGGTCGCGGGAGGGTCGGGGGTCAGCGGACGGTCTCCGCGGCGGCGGGCGCGGGCGCGGCGGCGGGCGCGGGGGTGACGAGCTGGTAGCCGCCGGGACCCTCGAGGGCCCAGAGCCAGATGCCGAGGAAGACGACGCCGAGCCCGGCGATGACGCCCCAGCCGGCGTGGGGGATGCCCATCGCCATCATGGGGAGGGCGAGGCCGACGATGAGGAAGCCCGCGGAGGCCAGCAGGGGCATCCAGGATTGCGAGGGCATGTGGACGCCGGCGGGGCCGCCGTCGGCCATCGCGCCGACCTTGGGGCCGCCGTGCTTGTGGCCGAACCACGCGTCGCGCGCGGCGACGACGGGCGTCTGGGCGAAGTTGTAGGCCGGGACGGGCGAGGGCAGCGACCACTCGAGGGTGCGGGCATCCCAGGGATCGGACTCGCACTTGCGGCCGCGGAAGGCGGTCCAGGCCAGGTTGGCGAAGGCGAGGAACACGCCGATGCCCAGGATGAAGGCGCCGATGGTGGCGACGAGGTTCCACTCCTCCCAGCCGAAGCCGGCCTGGTAGGTGTGGGTGCGGCGGGGCATGCCGGAGAGGCCGAGGTAGTGCATCGGGCCGAAGGCCATGTTGAAGCCGAACACGACGAGGCCGGTGGCGACGTAGGCGACGGTCGCGTTGGGCATGCGGCCGAAGATCTTGGGGAACCAGAAGTAGAGGCCCGCCATCAGGCCGAGCAGGACGCCGCCGAGCAGGACGTAGTGGAAGTGGGCGACGACGAAGTAGGTGTCCTGCTGCTGCGCGTCGGCGGGCGCGGCGGAGTGCATGATGCCGGAGAAGCCGCCGAGCATGAACATCCAGATGAAGCCGAGGGAGAGCACCATCGGCGGGGTGAAGCGGACGCGGCCGCCCCAGATGGTGCCGATCCAGTTGAAGATCTTGACGCCGGTGGGCACGGCGATGGCCATCGTCAGGAGGGCGAACGCGGCGGTGGGGATGGGCCCGAGCCCGGTGGTGAACATGTGGTGGCTCCAGACGGCGAAGCCGAGGAAGCCGATGACGGCGCCGGAGAAGACGATGATGGGGTAGCCGAAGAGGGGCTTGCGGGAGAAGGTGGGGAGGATCTCCGAGACGATGCCCATCGCCGGGAGGACGAGGATGTAGACCTCGGGGTGGCCGAAGATCCAGAAGAGGTGCTGCCAGAGGATGGGCTGGCCGCCGTTGGTGGGGTTGAAGAAGTTGGCGCCGAACTCGCGGTCGAACATCAGCTGGATGAGCGCGACGGTGATGGCGGGGAAGGCGAAGATGATGAGGAAGGCGGTCACCAGGGTCATCCAGGTGAAGACGGGCAGGCGCATCATCGTCATGCCGGGCGCGCGCATGTTGAGGATGGTGACGATGAAGTTGAACGACGCGGCGAGGGAGGCGACGCCGAGGATCTGGATGCCGATGATCCAGAAGTCGGTGCCGACGCCGGTGAAGCGCGGCGCCTGCAGGGCGGCGTCGGCCTGGCCGAAGGTGCCGGAGAGGGGCGCGTAGGAGAACCAGCCGTTGGCGGGGGCGAAGTCGGTGTAGGTGAGCGACTGGTACCAGGCGAAGGACTTGAACCAGCCGGCGAGGTGCCCGATCTCGAAGACCCAGGAGGCGTTGAGCGCCACGGCGCCGAAGACGAAGGTCCAGAGCGAGAAGGCGTTGAGGCGGGGGAAGGCGACGTCGCGGGCGCCGATCTGGAGCGGGACTAGGAAGTTGAAGAAGGCCGCGGAGAGGGGCATCACGCCCAGGAAGATCATCGTCGTCCCGTGCATGGTGAACATCTGGTTGTACATCCGCGCGGTGATCAGGTCGTTGTCCGGGCGGGCCAGCTGGCTGCGGATGGCGAGCGCCTCGACGCCGCCCAGCAGGAAGAAGAACATCGCGAACGCGCCGTAGAGGATGCCGATCTTCTTGTGGTCGACGGTGGTGAGCCAGTCGAGGATGCCGGTCGTGCGGTCGGGGCGCAGCAGGCCGATGTCGCTGCGCTCGGGCGGCAGGTCGGTCTTGTCGGCGACGGGGGCGTGGTGGGCGGCGTGGGCCATGGCGGGGAAAGGGGGGCTGGGCGGGATCACCTGAGCGTCATCATGTACTCGACGATGGCGTCGAGCTCCTCCTGCGTGAGCGTGGTCTTGGTCTCGCGCAGGCCGGCGACGTTGAACATGCGGTAGTAGTGCATGCGGTTGCCGGGCTTGATGTCGTGGGGGATGAGGGGCTTGCCGGCCGCGTCGACCAGGATGCCGGACGAGCCGACCCAGTCGTGCAGGTTGCGGCGCTGGACGGCGGGGTCGATGGGCGCGGAGACCTCGGTGTTGCCCTTCGCGTCAAGCGCGGCCTGGGCGGCGGGCGAGCGGTTGTCGAGCCACGCGCCGGCGAGGGTGTGGCGGGAGGCGACGCGCGAGAGGTCGGGGCCGAAGCCTGCCGAGGCCTCGTAGTGGCCGGCGACGCGGTGGCACATGATGCAGGTCTTCTGCGCGAAGAGCTGCTTGCCCTTGGCGGCGAGGGAGCCGGGCGCGGGCTCGGGCGCGGGCGCCTTCTGCGACTCGACCCAGGCGGCGAAGGCCTCGGGCTCGAGCACGATGACGCGGAAGAGCATGTAGGCGTGGGAGTCGCCGCAGAACTCGGCGCACTGGCCGTAGTAGTGGCCGGCCTCGTCGGCCTGGATCCACATGTGGTTGCGGCGGCCGGGGATGAGGTCGACCTTGCCGGCGATCTTCGGCACCCAGAAGGAGTGGATGACGTCCTCCGAGCGCAGGTTGACGCGCACCACCTTGCCGCGCGGGATGACGAGCTCGTTGGGGACGGTGCGCTTGGTCTCCTGGGTCAGGCCGAGCTGCGGGTACTCGAAGCGGAACCACCACTGCTTGCCGACGACGTCGACGGTGAGGACCTCCTCGGCGGACTCGGCGGGGACCGCGCCGGTGTACCAAGCCGCGAGGCGCGACTGGGGCTGGCGCTCGGCGGGGACGTCGTCGAGGTACCAGATGGCCTCGAGGGTGGGGATGGCGATGACGACCAGCGCCGCGATGGAGGCCATGATGAGGCCGATCTCGATCAGGGGGTTGCCGTGGCCCTGCTCGGGGGGAGGGGCGTCCGCCTGGCCGGCGCGCTCGCGATAGCGGATGACCGCGTAGACAAGGGCGCCGCCGACGAGGACGAAGAGGACGAGGGCGAGCCAGACGGTCGCCATGAAGACGTCGAACTGCACCTGGGAGACGGGGCCCTTGGGGTCCATCGCGGACTGGCGGACGGTCCAGTCGGCCTTGGAGCAGCCGGTCGCGAGGAGGGCGACGAGGGCGAGGAGGGCGGGCTTGAGCAGGCGGACGACGGACGTCATGGGCTGAAAGGTGACAATCTAGGAAATCAATCCGGGAGGATTGTCAGCAAAAACCCTCGGAACGAGGGACTTGCCGCTCATCGGGGGCATTAAGCAGGCTTATGCTTTTGGTGCTGGCGACCTCGGGCGGCCGGGCCAAAAAACCGTCGTGAGCTGGAAGAGCCCCCATGGCCGCGCCCTGCCCGACTGGAAATCCCGGGTGCTCGTCATGGGCATCGTCAACCTGACCCCGGACTCGTTCTCCGACGGGGGCAGATGGGCCACGCCCGAGGCCGCCGCCGCGGGCGCGGCCGAGCTGGTCGCGCAGGGCGCGGACGTCCTGGACCTCGGGGCCGAGTCGACGCGGCCCGGGGCGGAGCCGGTCGAGCCGCGGACGGAGGCCGGGCGCCTGCTCCCGGCGCTGCGGGCGATCCGCGCCCGGCTGCCGGACACACCGATCTCGGTCGACACGCGCCACCTGGAGGTCGCCGAGGCCGCCCTGGCCGCCGGCGCCGACATCCTGAACGACATCCAGGGCGTCGCGGAGGCGGACCCCTCGCGGCCATCGCTCGCCGGGCTGGCCGCGGCCACCGGAGCCCCCTGGATCCTCATGCACAGCCGCCCGCTGGGCCCGGACGAGGCGGTCTGGCCGACGGTCGCCGCGGCGTGCGAGAGGGCCGTGGACGCGGCCCTGCGGGCGGGCGTGCGCCGGGAGCAGCTCTGGCTGGATCCCGGCTTCGGCTTCGGCAAGACGCCCGCCCAGAACCTGGAGCTGGCCGGGCGCCTCTCGAACCTGGTGCGGCTGGGCCTGCCCGTCCTGCTCGGCACGAGCCGCAAGTCGACGCTCGGCAAGGTGCTCGGCGAGCCGGACCCGCTCCGCCGCGGGCCGGCCGACGCCGCCTGCGCGGCCTGGGGAATCGCGGAGGGAGCGTCCATGATACGGGTCCACGACGTCGCCGCCGCGGCGCCGGTGGTCCGGATGGCCGAGGCGCTGCGGGCCGGCCGGTCCTGGGTCGAGCGCCCCCCTGGTTGCCCGACTAGGATTCGAACCTAGACAGACTGAGTCAGAGTCAGTCGTGCTGCCATTACACCATCGGGCAGGCGACAGGGGGAGCCAGCAGTCGGGATCGAACCGACGACCTGCCGCTTACAAGGCGGCTGCTCTACCAACTGAGCTATGCTGGCGGGTTCCCGGGGTGTCCAGCCTTTTGCGGGCCGCCCGCGGGGTCAACCCCCGAGCGGAGGATTGGGATTGAACGGGTCGGGCCCGAATCCGTTAATGGAAGCCCCGATTCGCCCCATGCGCCTCCCCAAGCATATCCTCCTGCTCTCCTCGACCCTCGTCATCGGCTGCGCCAGCAGCGACGACGGCCGCACCGAGGAGGTCACGATCCTTTCCAAGCCCAAGGGGGCGATGGTCGAGGTCAACGGCACGCGCGTCGGCCGAACGCCCATCACGGTGGAGCTGGACCGCACCCGCAACCATGAGCTGACCCTCGACAAGTCCGGCTTCGAGGCCAACACCACGGTCATCCGCCCGACCCTGCGCAAGGACACCTACGGGTTCGGCGGCAAGGTCGTGGTCGAGCTCGACCCCGAGGGCACCGGCAGCGAGCTGAGCGCCGAGGACAAGGCCTCCTTCAAGCGCCAGCGCGAGGCGGCGAGGGCCCCCATGGGCATCGACACCGAGATCTGGGGCACGACCGCGGGCGACCTCGCCGAGGCCCGCCTCTCGGCCAAGAAGCTCGCCGACCTTTCCGCCGCCGCCAAGGCCGACGCCGCCAAGGCCGAGGCCGACCTCGCCGCCGCGCTGGCCGCGCTGAAGGACGAGGCCGCCAAGGGCTCCGCCGAGGCCGAGCAGAAGCTGGCCGCCGCCGAGGCCGACCTGCAGAAGGCCGTCGCCGAGGCCAACGCCGCCGAGCAGAGGCTCGCCACCGAGCAGGAGGTCGTCCGTCAGCGCATCGCCGCCATCGAGGCGACCGAGGCCAAGGGCGAGCCCGTCGCGCCCCAGGCCAAGACCGACCTCACCGCCGCCCAGGAGGCCGCCGCCAAGGCCGAGGCCGCCGTCGCCGCGAATCGCGCCGCCGTCGCCGCCGCCACCCAGTCCCTGAACGCCGCCGCCGAGGCCCGGCGGGCCGCCGCGGGCCAGGCCGATCCCGCCAAGACCGACGAGGCCGTCGCCGCGCTCCGCGCCCGGGCGGCCTCCACCGCCGCGCTCGAGGCCAACGTGGCCGCCAGCGTCGCCAATCTCAACGCCCGCGTCGAGCAGATCGGCAAGGCCGTCGCCGACGGCAACGCCGCCGCGGTCGCCGAGGCCCAGGCCCAGGCCGAGGCGGCCCGTCGCGAGACCGCCGAGCTGAAGGTCGCCCTCGAGGCGGCCAAGGCGGACTCGGCCAAGGAGGCCGCCGCCGCCGCCGAGCAGAAGCTCGCCGAGGCCAATGAGCGCGTGACCGACCTCGAGAAGCGCCTCGCCCGCCAGGAAGCCGAGGCCGCCGAGCGGCTCGCCGAGGTGGAGAAGGACGCCGCGGAGAAGCTTGCCGAATCCCAGGAGGCCGCCCAGAAGGCCGCCGCCCGCCAGGAGGAGGCCCATCGCGAGGCGCTCGAGAGCGCCGGCGAGGAGGCCCGGGAAAAGCTGGCGAAGGCCGAGAAGGCCGCCGCCGAGCAGGCCGAGGCCAACGCCCGCAAGATCGCCGACCTAGAGGAGCAGGCCGCCGAGGCGGCGCTCGCCGCGGAGATCGCCCGCAAGGAGGCCGTCGAGGCCGCCGGCGAGGAGGCCGCCCAGAAGGCCGCCGAGGCCCAGGCGCAGGCGGACGCCCGCGTCGCGGAGATCGCCGGCAAGCTCGAGGCGGCCGAGGCTGCCGGCAAGGCCCTCGAGGCCCAGCTGGCCCAGGTCCGAGCTGACGCGGCCCTCGCCGCCGAGGCCGCCACGCGCGCCCTGCGCGAGCGCGCCTACGCCGAGTTCACCGCCCGCAAGGGGCTGATCGAGCGCGCGCTCCGCACCGGCGAGATCACCCGCGAGGCCCACCGCGAGGCGCTGGAGCAGCTCTCCAAGGAGGAGCGCCCCCGCTGAGGCGGGCGTCGCGCCGCGACAAGGCCCGTCCGCGAGGACGGGCTTTTTTGTTGGAAGGGGTTTCGGCCGCGGACAGCGTGCGGCATGACGACGCTCCGGCGCACGCCCCTCTTCGAGTTCCACGCGGCCCATGGCGGGCGCATCGTGCCCTTCGCCGGCTGGGAGATGCCGGTCCAGTACACCGGCATCCTGGAGGAGCACCTCGCGGTGCGCCGCGCCGCGGGGCTCTTCGACGTCAGCCACATGGGCGAGTGCCGCGTGACCGGACCGGACGCCGCCGCGTTCCTCGACCGGATGATGGCCAACGCGATGGCGACCATCCCCGTCGGCATGGCGCGCTACACCGTGATGTGCCGGCCCGACGGCGGGTGCGTGGACGACCTGATCGTCTACCGTCTCGGCGCCGAGGAATTCCTCATCTGCCTCAACGCCTCCAACGCGGCGAAGGACATCGCCTGGCTGCGCGAGCACGCCGGGGACGCGCGGGTGTCGGTCGCCGACGAGTGCGCCGCCTGGGCCCAGCTGGCCCTGCAGGGACCGGAGGCCGAGGCCATCCTCTCGGGCCTGACGGCGATCCCGCTGGCGGGCATCCGCCGGTTCGGCTTCGCCGCCGGCGAGGTGGCCGGGGTGGCCGGATGCATCGTGTCGCGCACCGGCTACACCGGCTCGCCCGGCTTCGAGGTCTACCTCCCCGCGGCCGGAGCGACCCGGCTCGCCGAGGCCATCCTCGCGGCGGGCAAGCCCCGCGGGCTCCTGCTCGCGGGCCTCGGCGCCCGCGACTCGCTGCGGCTCGAGGCGGGCTATCCCCTCTACGGCCACGAGATCTCCGAGACGATCTCGCCCATCCAGGCGGGGCTCGGCTGGACGGTGAAGCCGGCCGGCCGCGAGTTCATCGGCCGCGAGGCGCTGGCGCGCCAGATCGAGGGCGGTGTCTCGGCGAGGGTCGTCGCCTTTTCCCTGGACGACCGCCGCATCGCGAGGCAGGGCACGCCCGTTCTCGCCGCGGGCGTCCCGGTCGGCGAGGTGCTCTCGGGGACGCTCTCGCCCCTCCTGGGCAAGCCCATCGGCACCGCCCTGGTCTCGGCCGAGGCGCTTGCCAAGGGAGGCCTGGAGGTGGACCTCCGGGGCAACCGCGTCGCCCTGAAGCTCGCCGACGGCCCCTTCTTCAAGTGAGGGATTGAACCGCTCGCGCGCTTCCCCTTCCCTTCCGCATCCATGAGCAACGTCCCCGACTCCCTCCGTTACACCGCCGAGCACGAGTGGCTCCGGCTCGAGGCCGATGGCACCGCGACCATCGGCATCACCGACCACGCGCAGGCCGCGCTGGGCGACGTGACCTTCGTCGACCTGCCCAAGGAGGGCGCCACCATGGCCAAGGGCTCGACCTTCGGCGCCGTCGAGTCGGTCAAGGCGGCCTCCGACCTCTACGCGCCCGTGGCCGGCACGGTGCTGGCGGTGAACGCCGACCTCAACGGCTCGCCCGACCTCGTGAACCGCGACCCCTACGGCGCGGCGTGGATGATCCGCGTGAAGGTGTCGGACCCGGCCGAGCTGCAGGCGCTGCTCGACGCGGCGGCCTACCGGAAGCTGCTCTGAGGGCGCGCATCAGGCGCGCCAGGGAGCGGGCGAGCGTCGCCCGACGGAGGGCGTGCTCCCAGATGCGGAGCACGCGCCAGCCGCGGGCGCGCAGCCGCCGGTCGACGCGACGGTCGCGCGCCCGGTTGGTCGCGACCTTCCGCGCCCAGAAGGCGCGCCGCGTCGCGGGCAGGCGATGATGGCGCGGGCACCCGTGCCAGAAGCAGCCGTCGAGGAACACCGCGAGTCGCGCGGCCGGGAAGGCGAGGTCGGGGCTGCCGGGCAGGCGCAGGCCGCGCCGCCACCCCTTGATCCCGGCGGCCCGCAGCGCGGCGACCAGCCTGAGCTCGGTCGAGGCGTTTCCCTTGCCCTTGATCAGGGCCATCAGCGCGCTGCGCTCCGCCGGCTTCAGGAAATCGGCCACGGAGGGATGGTGCGCGGCGAAAGGCCGCCGGCAAGCGCCCCCGCGCTTGCGCCGGACGGCAGGGGTTCCTAGGTTCGGGGAGATGGGCTTCGGCGAGATCCACGCGGCGCACCCCTGGGACACCACCCGGGACCGGATCCTCGCGCGCACGGATGCCGACGTCCGGCGGGCGCTGGCGCGGGCCGAGGCCGGCGACGCGGACCTGCGCGACATGGAGGCCCTGCTCTCCCCCGCGGCGGCGCCGCACCTGGAGCGGATGGCCCGCCTCAGCCATGAGCGGACGGTGCGTCGGTTCGGGCGCACCATCCAGCTCTTCGCGCCCGCCTACCTCTCGAACGAGTGCCAGAACGTCTGCACCTACTGCGGCTACAGCGCGGGCAACAAGGTGCCCCGGCGCACCCTGGCGCCGGCGGAGATCCTCCGGGAGGCGGGCGAGCTGCGGAAGCTGGGCATCGACCACGCCCTGCTGCTGACCGGGGAGTCCAACAAGGTGGGCGTGGATTACCTCGAGGCCGCGCTCGGCCTGCTGCGCCCCCACTTCAGCTCGCTCTCGCTCGAGGTCCAGCCGCTGGAGACCGAGGACTACCGCCGGCTGCGGCGCCAGGGGCTCAACGCCGTGCTCGTCTACCAGGAGACGTACCACGCGGAGGCCTACCGGACGCACCACCCCAAGGGCCGGAAATCCGATTTCGCCTGGCGGCTCGACGCCCCGGACCGGGTCGGGGCGGCGGGCGTGCACCGCATCGGGCTGGGCGCCCTGCTCGGGCTGGAGGATTGGCGGACGGAGTGCCTCTTCACCGCGATGCACCTGGCGTGGCTCGAGCGCCGCCATTGGCGCAGCCGCTTCAGCGTGTCCTTCCCGCGCCTGCGCCCGCACGAGGGCGACCTCTCGCCCAAGGTCGAGATGACGGACCGGGACCTCGTGCAGGCGATCTGCGCCTTCCGCCTGCTCAACGGCGAGGTGGAGCTCAACCTGAGCACGCGCGAGAGCCCGCGCTTCCGCGACCACGCCTTCCGGCTCGGCGTGACGGCGATGTCCGCCGGCTCGCGCACGAATCCCGGCGGCTACGCCGAGGGCGCCGACGCCTCGCTCGAGCAGTTCGCCACCGAGGACAAGCGGTCGCCCGCGGAGGTCGCCGGGATGCTGCGCGCGGCGGGCTACGAGCCGGTCTGGAAGGACTGGGACGCCTCGTACGACCGGGCGGAGGCCCTCGCCTGACGATGCTGCGCGCCTGGATCGAGCGACCCATCCGCCCCGGCTCCGGCCCGGTCATCCTCTCCGCGGAGGAGAGCGGCCACCTCGTGCGGAGCCTCCGCGCGAGGCGGGGGGACACGGTCGTGCTGCTCGACGGCGAGGGGCTCGTCGCCGAGGGGCGGCTCGCGGTCGCCGACGGCGAGGCGGCGCAGGTCGAGGTCCTCAAGGTCTCGAGGGCGCCGGCGCCCTCGCCGCGCATCGCGCTCGCCCAGGGCATGCCCAAGGGCGGGACGATGGACGGCCTCGTGCGGTCCGTCGCCGAGGCCGGGGCGGCCGAGGTCATCCCTCTCATGAGCGCGCGGAGCGAGGTGCGGCTCGACGCCGAGCGCGCGGCGGCGAAGGCGGCGCGCTGGCGCGACCAGGCCGTCGAGGCCTGCAAGCAATGCGGCAACCCGTGGCTGGCCCGCGTCGCGCCGGCCGCCACCTTCCGCTCCTGGATCGACGCCCTGCCCCCGGCCGTGCCGGGCGAGGTTCGGCTCACCGCCTCGCTGGAGATCGACGCGGAGCCGCTCGCGCATGTCGACCTGTCGTCGGCCGCGCGGGTGACCTGGCTCGTCGGGCCCGAGGGCGACCTCGCGCCGGACGAGCTGGCGGCGGCGCGCCACGCGGGCTTCCGGCCCGTCACCCTCGGCCCGCTGACGCTGCGCGCGGAGACGGCCGCCCTGGCCTGCGTGATCGCCACCCAGGTGCTCGCCCGGCGCTGAGCGGGGGAAGCCGCCCGGGGAACGGACCCCGCATGGGCAGGTTGGACGGCGGGAGGGCGCGCGGGGAGGCTGCGTCATGGAAACCCGCAGCACCCTCCGCAACTTCGTGGCCTGGCAGAAGGCCGTCACCCTCCACGCCGACATCATCCGCCTCAGCCTCGCCCCCGGCGTCGCCCGCCATCCATGGTTGGCCGAGGGGCTCAGGCAGGACGCCGCCTCGCTCGCCGGCCATCTGGCGGCCGGCCACTGCCGGCCGGACGAGTTCGGGGCGGAGGCCCTCTACCCGATGGCCAAGGGTCTCTGCGGCGAGCTGGTCTCCCTGCTCGTCGCGGCGCAGATGGCGGGATTGGTCGAGGCCAAGGCGGCGGAGGCGCTCGAGCGCCAGTGCGAGGAGGTCCAGCGCCTCGTGGCGGGCCTGATCCGTGCGCGGCGCGAGGCGCGCGAGGGCGGTGTCAGCGCCGACCGGGGGCGCGCTCCACGACGCCCCGCATCCGACGGAGGATCTCGCGGAGGCGATCCCTGGGACAGCCGAAGTTGAGCCGCACATGGCCGGGGCCGCCGAAGTCGACGCCGTTGGTCAGGCCGACGCCGCCGCGCTCGAACGCGACATGGGGGTCCTCGTAGCCCAGCGCCGACGCGTCGAGCCACGCGAGGAAGCTGGACTGGGGGCGCTGGCGCAGCACGAGGCCGGGCATTGTCCGGAGCTCCGCCTCGACGAGGTCGAGGTTGCCGCGGAGATAGTCGACGCAGGCCGCGCGCCAGGGCTCGCCGTGCTCGAACGCCGCCTGGGTCGCGGTGAGGCCGAAGATGTTCTGGTCGAGGGCGAGGCCCTGCAGGAGGCGGCGGTAGCGGGCGCGGAGGCCGGCGTCGGGCACGATGGCGAAGCCGCAGGCCAGGCCGGCGACGTTGTACGTCTTGCTCGCGGCCATCAGGGTGATGGTGCGGCGGGCCACCTCCTCCCCGAGCGAGGCGAGGACGGTGTGGCGGGCGGCGGGGTCGAGGATCAGGTCGCAGTGGATCTCGTCGGAGCAGACGAGCAGGTCGTGCCGCAGGACGATGTCGGCCAGCCGCTCGAGCTCGGGCCGCTCGAAGACGCGGGCGAGCGGGTTGTGCGGGCTGCAGAGGAGGAGGACCTTGGAGTTGGGGTGCGCGCAGGCCTCCTCGAGCCGGTCCCAGTCGAAGCTCCAGCGGGTCCCCTCCCAGGCCATGGGCACCTTGATCAGGCCGCGCTCGGAGAGCGTCGGCGCGCTGAGGAAGGGCGGGTAGACGGGGAAGGGGGTGACGATGCCCTGGCCGGGACCGGAGCCGACGCGGATGGCGCCATGGATGCCGGGAACGAGCGAGGTGAGGAAGGTGATCCACTCGGGGCGGACCTCCCAGCCATGACGACGGCGCAGGTGGCCGATGACGGCGGCGAAGAGACCGTCGAGCTGCGCGGGATAGCCGTAGACGCCGTGCGCGGCGCGCTCGCGGATGGCGGCCACGATCTCGGGCGCGGAGACGAAGTCCATGTCCGCGATCCACGCCGGGATGACATCCTGCCCGGCGTAGCGGCGCCACTTCGTGCTCTCCGTGGAGGCGCGGTCGGGACAGGTGTCGAAGTCGTGGGCCATGGTGGGCGCTCAGGGGCGGATGCTGGGATTGCGCGGCGGCGCGGGCAAACGCATTCTCCGCGGGCGCGGGTCAAGGGGCCGGCGGCCGAGCCGGAGGCGCCCCGTGCCTGACTGGCTGGACTTCCTCTTCCCGCGCGACTGCGCGGCGACCGGCGAGGCCCTCGGCGGGGACGCGCCGGGCCACCTCGGCGCGCGGGGCGCCGCCGCCCTGCCCCGCATCGGCGACCCGCGCTGCCTGAGGTGCGGGCAACCCTTCTACGGCGCGCTGGTCGCCGGTCGGGCCTGCCCGCGGTGCGCCGACATGGCGGAGGGCTTCGGGCGGGCGGTCTGCGCCTTCCGGTCCCGCGACCTCGCGCGCGAGCTGATCCACCGCGCGAAGTATCGCGGCGAGCCCCAGCTCATGGACGACCTGTGCCGGGCGGCGGCGGCCGACCCGGTGTTCGCCCGGCACCTGGCGGGCTCGGCGCTGGTGCCCGTCCCGCTCCACCCGGCCCGCCGGCGGGAGCGCGGCTTCGACCAGGCGGAGCGCATCGCCGAGGCGCTGGCGCGCGCGGTGCCGGGCTGCCGCGTCGCGCGCCTGCTCGTCCGGCGGCGGCGCACGCGCCAGCAGGCGCGGCTCGGACGGCGGGAGCGCCAGGAGAACCTCGACGACGCGTTCGGGCTCGCGGCCGGTGCGCAGCCCGGCCCCGAGGGAAGGCTCGTGGTGGTGGACGACGTGCTGACGACCGGGGCGACGCTCGCGGCGGCGGCGCGGGCGCTCGTCGCGGCGGGCGCGCGGCGGGTCGACGCCGCCGCGCTCGCCCACGGCTGACTCAGCCCAGGCCCTCGGCGGCGAGCAGGGCGTCGAGTCCCGGCCCGTCGACGCCCATCCGCTCGGCCGCGAACGCCCGCATGTCGGCGGCGAGCGGCGCGCGGAAGGCGCGGCGGAGGGTCGGCGCGGCGAAATCGAGCCGCGCGGCATGGAGGGCCTGGCGCGGCAGCGCGAGCTGCCGGGCGTGCCGGTCGGTCCACCCCTCCCGGGCGAACTCGAGGTAGAGGGAGGGGTCGCGCCCGTAGAGCTTGTCGCCGACCACGGGGTGGCCGAGCCAGAGGGCGTGGGCGCGGATCTGGTGCTTGCGGCCGGTGTGCGGCTGGACGCGCGCGAGGGTGAAGCCGCCGGCGCGCCTCAGGGGCTCGAAGAAGGTGGAGGCGGGGGAGCCGCCGGGTCGGACGGCCGTGCGCACGGCGATGTCGCTCGTCTCGTCCGGCCCGAGCGGCTGGTCGACGAGCGTGGGCTCGGCCATCTCGCCCTCGAGCAGGGCGAGGTAGGCCTTCGTCACCCACCGGCGCTCCATCGCGGTCTGCGCGACCGACGCGGCGGCGGGATGCTTGGCGAGGAGGATGACCCCGCTGGTCTCGCGGTCGAGCCGGCTGACCAGGTGCGCGGCGGGCATGGCGCGCCATGCCTTGACGGCCCCGACGAGCGAGGACCAGGGGCCGTCCTTGGAAGGATGGCAGACGACCCATCCGGGCTTGTCGAAGACGAGGTAGTCGGCGTCCTCCTCGACCAGCCATCCGGCGAGCGCCTCGGGGTCGATGCGCGGGTGCTTGGCCTCCCCGCGGATGGGATCGGGGCCGCTCATGGGCGCGGCGGCGGCATCCGGTCCTGCAGGGCGCCGTCGTGCGGCTCGCCGCGCAGCCGCGCGAGGACCTCGCCGGCCAGGTAGAGGGACCCGACCACGACGACGGGGTCGCCGGGGGCCGAGCAGGCGCCCGGCGACGGGAAGAGGTCGGCCACGCGCGAGGCCTCGGCGGTCGGGGCCCCGGGCGGGAGCAGCGAGGCCAGGCGCGCGACCGGCGTGGCGCGCTCGCTGGCGGGCTCGACGAGCAGGATCCGGCCGGCGTGGCGGGCGACCGTCGCGAGCAGGGGCGCGGCGCGCGCGTCGCCGGTGGCGCCGACGACGACGGTGGGGCGCGCGAGGCCGGCGAGCAGCGGGTCGAGAGCGCGGGCGCCCTCCTCGTTGTGCGAGGCGTCGACGACGAGGAGGCGGCCGTCGGCGAGGCGGAGGCGCTGCCAGCGGGCGGGCCAGTCGACGGCGAGCAGGGCGCGGCGCGCGACCTCGCCGTCGATGGGCAGCCGCGCGGCGGCGAGCTCGCAGGCCAGCAGCGCGACGCCCGCGTTCACGCGCTGGTGCGCGCCCTCGAGGTTGGTCGCGGGGAACGCGCCGGCATGGCGGTCGCGGGCGCGGCGGACGTCGACCCCGAGCTCGGCGGCGCGGGCGAGCACGGCGGCCTCGGCCTCGGGAGGCAGGTGGCCCAGGGCGAGCGGCGCGCCGGGCTTGAGGATGCCGGCCTTCTCGCGCGCGATCGCGGCATGGGTGTCGCCGAGATATTCCTGATGATCGAGCCCGATGCTCGTGATGGCGGTGACCAGCGGCGCGCAGATGTTGGTGGCGTCGAGTCGGCCGCCCAGGCCCGTCTCGAGCACGAGCACCTCGCAGCCGGCGTCCCTGAACTCGAGGAGCGCGAGGGCGAGCATGAGCTCGAAGAAGGTCGGGGCGAGGTCGGGAGCCTCGGCCGCGACGGCGGCGTGGACGGGCCGCAGGGCCTCGGCGCGCGCGAGGAGCGCCGCGCGCGGCAGCGGGACGCCGCCGATGCGGACGCGCTCGCCGAGGCTGACGAGGTGGGGGCTCGTGAACAGGCCCGCGCGGCGACCATGGGCGCGCTGGATGGCGTCGATCATGGCGCAGGTCGAGCCCTTGCCGTTGGTGCCGGCGACATGGAAGGTCGGGACCGCGCGGAGCCATTCGGCCAGCCCGAGCCGGCGCGCGAGCTCGGCCATGCGCTCCGTGCCGAGCCGCGAGCCGCCCGAACGCAGGCCCGTCAGCCAGGCGAGCGTGCCGGCGCCGTCCATGGCCTCAGCGCCGGCGGCGGGCCGCGGGGCGGGCCTTGCCGCGGGGCCCCAGCGCGCGGAGGAGCTTCGCCAGGCGCGACTTCATCTCCTTGCGGGGGACGATGCAGTCGATGAGGCCGCGCTTGAGCAGGAACTCCGAGGTCTGGAAGCCCTCGGGGAGGTCCTGGTTGGTGGTCTCCTTGATCACGCGGGCGCCGGCGAAGCCGATCAGCGCGCCGGGCTCGGCGACGATGACGTCGCCCAGGGTGGCGTAGCTGGCCATGACGCCGGCCATGGTGGGATTGGTGAGGACCGCGACGTAGGGGAGGCCGGCCTCGCGGAGGCGCGCAAGCGCCGCCGAGGTCTTGGCCATCTGCATGAGGGAGAGGATGCCCTCCTGCATGCGGGCGCCGCCGGAGGCGCAGACCACGATGCAGGCGCGGCGCTCCTTGAGCGCGCGCTCGATGGCGCGGGTGACCTTCTCGCCGGCGACCGAGCCCATGGAGGCGCCCATGAACGAGAAGTCCATGATGGCGAGCGACACGGGGATGCCCTCGAGGGTGCCGGTGCCGCAGATGACGGAATCCCGCAGGCCGGACTTCTTCTGGTGCTGGGCCACGCGCTCGGGATAGGAGCCGCCGGCGGTGAACTTGAGGGGGTCCTTGGACGTGAGGCGCGCGTCCGTCTCGCGCCAGGTCCCGGCGTCGATGAGGAGGGCGGCGCGGCGGGAAGCGGGCAGGCGCTCATGGTAGCCGCTGGGGAAGACGCCCCAGTTGGCGTCGAGGTCCTTGGTGAAGATCATCTCGCCCGTGCCGGGGCACTTGGTCCAGAGACCGGCGGCGATGTCCTTCTTCTTGGGGGAAGGGGCGTGGCTGCGCTTGTTGAAGACGGGCATGGGGGAAGGGGGGACGAAGGATGAAAGACGAAAAACAAAAGGGAGGGAAGGGGGATAAGGGACGGAGGGAAGAAGGGATTAAAGGAAGGAAAGGATATAAGGGAATTTGAGGGAAATGGGGGGCGAAAGAGGCCTAAGAGGGCCAAGGTGGGGCTCGGGGGGAAGCGGGAAGGGTTATTGGCTTTCGTTTCGCTACTCGTTTTTTATTCGGGGCCCGGGGCAACCCGTCTTTCGTTCTTCGCCTTTCGTTTTTCGTCTGCCTCGGCGTCAGCCGGCCAGCCGCTCAAGCAACTGTCCGTAGGCGGCGAGCGCGCGCTCGGCCATGCGCAGCTCGAGGTTCTCGTCGGGCGCATGGAGCCGGGAATCCGGCGTGAAGAGCCCGATCATCACCGAGTCCAGGCCGGTCTCGCGGCGGATGTCGCCGATGATGGGCACGCTGCCGCCCTCGCGGAGGTAGAGGGGGGCGCGGCCGAAGGCGGCGGTGACGGCGGCCTCGGCCTCGGCGAAGGCGCGCTGCAGGAGGGGCTTCTGCCCGGCAGGGGTGTTGGGCCGGCCAGGAGGGCACACGAAATAGGCGCCGCTGCTCTGGCGATGCCGGATCTCGCAGCGGATGCCCTTGGGGACGCGGGCGCGGATGGCGGCCTCGACCCGGGCGACGGTCGCCACGGGGTCCATTCCCGGCACGAGGCGACAGGTGATCTTGGCGAAGGCCTTGCTGGGAATGACCGTCTTCGAGCCCTCGCCCTGGTAGCCGCCGCCGATGCCGTTGAACTCGAGGGTGGGCGCGAGGCGCGTGGCCTCGGCGCCGGTGAGGCCGGGCGCGGGATGCAGCGCCTCGACGCCGAGGCGGGCGGCATAGGCGGCGTCGGTCAGGCCGAGCTGGCGAAGCTGCTCGCGCTCCCAGTCCGCGGGCGCCTGCACGCCCTCGTAGAAACCGTCGATGGCCACGGTGTTGTCGGCGCGATGCAGCGACGCGCAGATCTCGGCGAGGGCCTGGATGGGGTTGTAGACGGCGCCGCCATCGAGGCCCGAGTGCAGGTCGCCCTTGGGGCCGGTCAGCGTGACCTCCATGCCGAGGATACCGCGCAGCCCGGTGGTGATGACGATCTGGTCGGACGAGGGGCTGGCGGTGTCGGAGAGGATGACGCAGCCCGCCTCGGCGAGCTCGTCGCGGCGCGCGGCGAGGAAGGCGGGGAAGGACGGCGAGCCGATCTCCTCCTCGCCCTCGACGAGGAAGGTGACGCGGAGGGGGAGGTCGGGGCGGCGGGCCAGCAGGTTGGCCAGGGCGACCAGGGCGACGAGGTGGGGGCCCTTGTTGTCGGCCGTGCCGCGGCCCCAGATGCGGCCGTCGCGGACCTCGGGCTCGAAGGCGGGGGAGGTCCAGAGGTCGAGGGGGTCGGGCGGTTGGACGTCATAATGCCCGTAGATGACGACATGGGGCCAATGGGCGGGTCCGCGACGCCGGCCGAGCACGATGGGGTGAAGGGGGGTGGGGACGACCTCGACCTCGAGCCCGGCCCGCTTCATGAGCCCGCAGAGATGCTCGCGGGCGCCGACCATGCCCCGGGCGAAGGCGGGGTCCGCCGAGACGCTGGGGTGGCGCACGTAGGCGAGGAGTTCTTGGACAAAATCCATGGGACGAGGGTTGGGCGAGCGAGGTCCTTGGGCGAGCCAAAGCGGGTCTTAGGGTTGAAAACTGGGGTTTTAACCGAAGATTTCAAGGCATGCTCGGCCCCTGGATCATCCTGCGTCTCGTGGCCGGCGGCATCCTGGTCCTCACCGGGTTGGTCGGGCTGGTCATCCCGGTGATGCCGGGGATTCTCTTCATCGCCCTGGGCCTGAGCATCGGGATCACGTGGCACCCCCGGGGGCTGGCGCTTTGGCGACGCCTGAAGGCGGGGCTCTATCGCCTGCTCATCCGCCTGTGCGGCCGACGCAAGCTGCGGCCGGAGGCGGACGTCAAGGGGTGACCTTGAGGAAGGTGCGCTTGCCGGCCTGGAGGACGACGGGCGCGGCGGGGCGGGCGAGGCGCTGGGCGCGGTCGGCCACCTTGGCGTCGCCGACCTTGACCGCACCGCCCTCGATGAGGCGCACGATCTCCTTCTTGGAGGGGAAGAGGCCGCTGGCGGCGAGGAGGTCGACGACCGCGGCGTCGGCCGCGCCGGGCGCGAGGCGCTCCCAGGCGAGCTCGGGCATGTCGTCGCGCACCTGCCCCTTGGAGAAGACCTTCTCGAACTGATCGCGCTCGTAGGCGCCGGCCTCGGCGCCGTGGAACTTGGCGGTGAGGGCGGCGGCGAGCTGCTTCTTCATCTCCATCGGGTGCTCGGCCCGGCGGCGGGCGACCTCGGCCTCGTCGGCGCCGAGGAGCAGCCGGTAGTAGGTCCACATGGTGTCGTCGGGGACCGACATCACCTTGCCGAAGATGTCCTTGGGGCCGTCATTGAAGGCGATGAAGTTGCCGAGGGACTTCGACATCTTGTGGACGCCGTCGAGGCCGACCAGCAGGGGCATCGTGAGCACGGCCTGCGGCGGCTGGCCGGCCGCCACCTGGAGGTCGCGCCCGACGAGCATGTTGAAGAGCTGGTCGCTGCCGCCCAGCTCGAGGTCGGCGCGGAGCTCGACGGAGTCGTGCCCCTGGAGCAGGGGGTAGAGGAACTCGACGAGCGAGATGGGGGCGCCGTCGGCGTGGCGCTTGGCGAAGTCCTCGCGCGCGAGCATCTGCTGCACGGTCATGTGGCGGCAGAGCTGGATGGCGTCGAGGAAGGAAAGGCGCCCGAACCAGTCGCCGTTGCGCACGACCTCGGTGCGGGCGCGGTCGAGGATGCGGTGGGCCTGGTCGAGGTAGGTGGCGGCGTTGGCGGCGATCTCCTCGGGGGTGAGGACGGGGCGGGTGGAGGAGCGGCCGGTGGGGTCGCCGACGCGCGTGGTGAAGTCGCCGATGAGCAGGACGGCCGTGTGGCCGAGGTCCTGGAGCTCGCGGAGCTTGTTGAGGCAGACCATGTGCCCGAAGGTCAGGTCAGGCCGGGTCGGGTCGACGCCGAGCTTGACGCGGAGGGGCTTGCCCGAGGCGAGGCGGGCGAGGAGAGCCTCCTCGCCGATGAGGCGCTCGGAGCGGGCCTTGATGCGGGCGAGCTGTTCGGCCGGTGTCATCGCAGGGAGACTGTCCGCTTCCGGCGCCCCGGGGAAAGGCAAAAAGCGGGGCTCAGTCGCGCCCGCCGTACTTCCTCTGGGGCGGGGCGGAGGCGGGGACGGGCTCGACCTGGACGCCGACGCAGGCGGGGTGGCGGCCGAGCTCGGCATAGGTCGCGGGGTCGAGGCGGGTGGTCATGCCGCGCGCGGCGTCGGCGACGAGCAGCCGCCCATCGGGCTGCTGGAAGGCGACCCCGACGAGCGTGGGGCCGTCGACCCGGCGGGCGACCTCGGCGAGGCGGGCGAGGAAGGCCTCGGCCTCGGGGCCGGGCCTGAGGACGAAGGTGGCGCGGGCGACGAGCGAGGGGCATTCGCGCAGGGGGCGGACGGCGTGGGCCTGGAGCGCCCACTCGCCGCGCTCCTCGCGATGGACGAGCCGGCAGTCCACGGCGACCATGGAGCCGTCCATGAGCAGCGGCGTCTCGCCGTCCCGCAGAGCCGCCGCCTTCTCGTAGGCGTCGGTGAACATCAGGATGGGCAGGCTGCGGCGGCGGTCGGCGAGCGTGAAGATCGCCCAGGGCCGGTTGTCCTTCTTGGCCAGCTTCTTCTCGAGGCCGCCGATGATGCCGCAGACGCGGACGTGGTGGCGGCCATCCTTGGGCAGGTCGACCTCCGCGAGCGTGCCATGGAAGGTCGTCACCGCCTCGTCGAGGCCGTTGAAGTCGGCCAACGGGTGGCCCGAGAGGTACAGGCCGAGGAGCTCCTTCTCATTGCGCAGCCGCTCGAGGCGGGGCATGGCCGGGGACTTGCGGAGGATGGGGTCGCCGCCCGCGGCGTCGCCCGCCCCGGCCCCCATGAGGTCGAAGAGGCTGCCCTGCCCCGCCGCGCGCTCCTTGCGCTCGGTGGCGTGGCGGCGGCGCACGGACTCGACGGAGTCGACGAGGTGCTGACGGTCCTCCTTGGTGAAGTCGAGGGCGCCGGCGCGGATGAGGCACTCGAGGGTGCGGGCGTTGACCTCGGTCTCGCCGAGGCGGCCGACGAGGTCGTCGAGCCCGCGGAAGGGGCCGCCCGAGGCGCGGGCGGCGACGATGGCGTCGGCGGCGAGCTGGCCCACGCCCTTGATGGCGCCGAGGCCGAAGCGGATGGCGTTCTCGGCGTGGGCCGGGGTGAAGTCGGTGTCGGAGAGGTTGATGTCGGGCCCGAGCATGCGGATGCCCAGCGCCTCGCACTCGCCGACGAACTCCGCGAGCTTCTCGGAGTTGCCCTGCTCCGAGGTGAGCACGGCGGCCATGAACTCGACCGGGTAGTTGGCCTTCAGGTAGGCCGTGCGGTAGGAGAGGATGGCGTAGGCGGCGGAGTGCGACTTGTTGAAGCCGTACTCGGCGAACTTCTCCAGGGTGGCGAAGATCTCCTCGGCCTTGCGGCGCTCGATCCGGTGGGTGCGGGCGGCGCCCTCGACGAAGACGGAGCGCTGCTGGTCCATCTCCTCCTTGATCTTCTTGCCCATGGCGCGCCGGAGCATGTCGGCGCCGCCGAGGGAGTAGCCGGCGATGACGCGGGCGGCCTCCATGACCTGCTCCTGGTAGACGAGGATGCCGTAGGTCTCCTTGGCCACGGGCTCGAGCAGCGGGTGGGCGTAGCGGATGGCGGCGGGGTCCTTCTTGCCCCGGACATAGTCGGGGATGAACTGCATGGGCCCCGGGCGGTAGAGGGCGATGAGGGCGACGATCTCGTCGATGGAGCCGATGTCGAACTGGCGGCAGAGGGCCTGCATGCCGCCGGACTCCAATTGGAACACGCCGACCGTGCGGGCCTCGTTGAGCAGGCGGAACGTCGCGGCGTCGTCGAGCGGGACCTTCTCGATGTCGAATTCGGGGAGGTCGCGATGGCGGCGCACGAGGCGCTGGGCGTCGTCGATGACGGTCAGCGTCTTGAGCCCGAGGAAGTCCATCTTCAGGAGCCCCAGCTTCTCCACCGGGTCCTTGGCGTACTGCGTGGTGAGGTCGCCCTCCTGGATGGTGACGGGGATGATCTCGGTCAGCGGCCGGTCCGCGATGATCATGCCGCAGGCGTGCTTGCCGCTGTTGCGGACCATGCCCTCGATGACCCTGCCCTGCTCGAGGATCTCGCGGGCGACGGGGTTGAGCTCGGCCTCGCGGGCGAGCTCGGCGGACTTCTCGACCGCCTGCTCGAGCGTGATGTTGATGTCGTCCGGGACGAGCTTGGCCAGGCGGTTGGTCTCGGGGAAGTCGAGGCCGCGGATGCGCGCGAGGTCGCGCACCACCATCTTGGCGCCGAAGGTGCCGAAGGTGATGATGTTGGCCACGCGGTCGGCGCCGTACTTGCGGCGCACGTAGCCGACGACCTCGTCGCGGCGGCGCATGCAGAAATCGATGTCGAAGTCGGGCGCGGAGACGCGCTCGGGGTTGAGGAAGCGCTCGAAGAGGAGGCCGAACCGGATGGGGTCGAGGTCGGTGATGCGCAGGCAGTAGGCGACGAGCGAGCCGGCGCCCGAGCCGCGGCCGGGGCCGACGGGGATGCCCTGGCGGCGGGCCCAGTCGATGAAGTCCCAGACGATGAGGAAGTAGTCGACGAAGCCGGTGCCGGCGATGACGCCGAGCTCGAACTCGACGCGGCGGATGAGCTCCGCGGGCGCGATGCGCCCCGGGCCGGGGACGGCCTCGTCGGCGCGCGCCTCCGGGCTGTCGAAGTCGACGCCGTAGCGGTCGAGCAGGCCCTTGCGCACCTCCGCGACGAGGCGCGAGCCGGCGTCGGCCATGGCCTTGCGGTCGGCGGGGGCGATGCGGAAGTCCGCCGGCTTCCCGGCCGACTCGGCGAGCCGGTTCTTGAGCGCCTCGTAGCCGTCGAGGATGGGCCCGAGCCGGGGCTCGGCCCGGACCTTGTCCGTCACCTCGAGCGGGTAGACCGGGTAGAAGCTCTTGCCGACGGGCAGCTGGACGTCGCACATCTCGGCGACCGCCACGGTGTTGGTGATGGTCTCGGGCGCCTCGCCAAAGATGCGGCGCATCTCGGCCTCGCCCTTCAGGTAGAACTGCTGGGAGGCGTAGCGCATGCGCCGCTCGTCGGCCAGGCGGGCGCCGGTCTGGATGCAGAGCATGGCGTCGTGCGCGCCGACGTGGCCGGAGTCGACGTAGTGGACGTCGTTGGTCGCGACGGCGCGCAGGCCGAACTCGCGCGCGAGCTGCAGGAGCGGGGCGAGGATGGACTTCTGCTCCTCGATGCCGTGGTCCATCAGCTCGATGACGAAGTTCTCCTTCCCGAAGATCTCGATGAACTTGCCGCAGGCGGCGCGGGCGCCGTCGAGGTCGCCGCGGAGGAGCATCTGCGGGATGACGCCCTGGAGGCACCCGCTGAAGCCGATGAGCCCCTTGGCGTGCGCCGCCAGCTGCTCGAGGTCGGTGCGCGGCTTGTAGTGGAGGCCGGCGGTGTGGGCGTTGGAGACGAGGCGGGTCAGGTTCTGGTAGCCCTCGAAGCTCCGGGCGAGGACGCCCATGTGGTAGTACTTGTGCTCGCGGCGGTCGGGCTTCTCGGTGTTGCGGTGGTCCCAGACGAGGTAGAGCTCGCAGCCGAGGAGGGGCTTGATGGCGCGGCCGGACTTCTTGGACAGGGTCTTGGCCTCGTTCCAGAAATCAAAGAGGCCGAAGAGGTTGCCGTGGTCGGTGATGGCGACGGCCCGCATGCCCATGTCGCAGGCCTTGGACATGAGCCGGTCGATCCGGCTGCAGCCGTCGAGCATGCTGTAGTCGGTGTGCACGTGGAGGTGCACGAAGTCCTGGCTGGGGGGCGCGTCCGCCATCGTGCAAAGCTAGGCCGGGGCAAGGGGCTCGGAAACAAAATTAGTCCGGCATCCGGCTGCGACCACTCATGTCTTGCCGCGAACCTGAAATTGAGGTGCGGTAAGCACATGGACCGACTACGGTTGGCCTTCGGCGACCACTACCCCAGATTCGACCCGGAGGGGTGCGCGCTAGTGACGGCGCTCCGAACCCGATTCCCGGTCGCATGCGTCCCTGTGGACGATAATCCCGATGCGCTTGTCTACGGGGACTTTGGCGATTCGCATTGGACCTTCAGCGGCAGGAAGGTCTATCTCACTGGATAGAACATGCTGCCCGACTTCGACCAATGCGACCTCGCCTTCACGCCCGTGGAGAAGGCCGGGGAGCCGAGGGCGGTGCGCTTTCCCTACGACGCACAGGTCATCCGGGAGCCGGCCGCGCTGCTCGGGACCATGTCCGGGAAGCAGATCGAGGCGGCCTTGTCCCGTGAGGGATTCTGCAGCTTCGTGGTCAGCAACCCGAGATGCCGCGAGAGAAACCGTGCGTTCAAGGCTCTCAACCGGCTGCGGCATGTCAGCAGCGGCGGGGCGCACTTCAACAACCTAGGGGCAAAGGTCGCGGATAAGTCGGCCTTCCTTAGCGGGTTCAGGTTCGACCTGGCTTTCGAGAACAGCTCGTCGCCGGGATATGTCACCGAAAAGCTGGTGGAGCCGCTGATGGCGGGCTGCATTCCCATATACTGGGGCGCGCCCGATGTGATCCAGGACTTTAATCCCAGGCGATTCCTGCACGCCCGCGATTTCGAGTCATGGGAGGACTTGGCCCAGCATGTAATGCGGGTCGACGCCGACCCCGAGGCGCGCAGTGCCATGTTTCGCCAGCCAATTTTCAACGGCGACCGCCTTCCGCCGCCGCTGCTTCCGGAGACGACCTGCAGGGCCTTCGAGCTACTGTTGGCGAGCGCCCCTGGCATCCGACGTTACCGGCGCCGCCGGGTCCGCGAGCATGTCAGGGCGCAGGCCGGCTGGTGGGCCAACAAGCGGGAGATGTTGGCGTGCAAATGGGAATCCATGGCTTGGAATCTTGGCTGGCGGCGGTGAGATTTCGGGCGATGGTGGAGGGGCATCCATGAGCAACTGGCCGCCCATACTGGTGGTAACCCACGAGAAATCCCCGAGGCGAGACGCCGTCATGGGCCACCTGGCGGAGCTCGGCGTGCAACATGAGATAACCCCGGCGATCTTCCCCGAGGGAGAATCCCCGTGGAGCCCATGCTATGACCATGAGGATCGTCTCCGGCGCCTGGGATACCCCATGACGCGCGGCGAGGTCGGCTGTTTTCTCGCCCATCGGAGGGCTTGGCAGACCATCGTCGAGCGCGGGCTGGCCGCCGCGCTCGTGATGGAGGACGATGCCTGGCTGGGCCAAGGTGCGCGCGAGGCCCTTGGCGAGATAGCCCGGGCCTTGGGCGACCGGACGATGTTCGCGAGGCTTGTCACGGAGCCGCGACCCCCCTTCAGGCCATGGGTGGATCTCGGCGACCATGGCTGCCTCGGCTATCCGGTACGGCCAGGCAACCTGACGGTCGCCTATGTGGTGACCCGGGCCGGGGCGGCCTCGCTCCTGCGGGCTTCGGCACGGTTCTGGTGTCCGGTGGACGATTTCATGAATCTGGAGGATACGCACGGCGTCATCGGGATGCACCTCGAGCCTCCGCTGGCCGAGCACCGCGACGGGGGAGCCTCGCTGATTGGCAGGCGCTCCAAGCCGCCGATGGGCCTTGGCCCCAAGGTCCTGCGCGAGATGCGCCGGGCCTGGCACAAGTCCGCGCTGGGCCTGGCCAGGCAAGGGACGCTTTGGCGGCTGGGAATCCGTTTCAGGAAGCCGCGGGCTCCCGTCGGTTGATCGCCGCCCGGGAGCGGAAAGCCCTCTCATAGGCCATGGCCTCGGCCAGGAAGACATAGAAGGAGTCCTGCATGGCTCTCACGAATCCCCTGGATCCGGAGAGCAGCATCTTCCTAAGAAAAAGGTGCTTGGCCAGTGCCAAGGGGAAAGAGAGCAGGACGCGCGCGAGGGATCCCTCCCTGCCCTGTCGCTCCCACATCACATTCTTCAGGGCGGCGTAACGGTTGAGCTTGTCCATGTAACCCGCCACGGTGTCGTAACCCAGATGCCTTAGGATGACGCCGGGAATCACGGGATGGGGACCAGGGACCTCGATGTGCTCATGGACCGTCTTCCCGAGGTCCCATTGCGCGCGATCACGCCGGTACACCCTGAGGAACGGGCGGCAATGGGAGCGGGACATGGACTCGCCCATGAACTCATCGTCACGCCTTATGCGATAGCCGTAAGCGTCCCCTGCGAGTATGGCCTGCCTTATCCTCGGGATGGCGCCCGGGGACAGGATCTCGTCGCCGTCGAGGTTCAGGACCCATTCGTGCGCGCATTGACGTAGGGCGAAATCCTTCTGACGGGCAAAACCCAGCCAATCCTGATGAATGACACGGGCGCCGGCCCGCCGGGCTATGTCGACGGTGGCGTCGGTGGAGCCGCTGTCGACGACCACAAGCTCGTCGGCGCCGGCACAGGCGGCGAGCACCGCCGGCAGGTGGACGGCCTCGTTCTTCGTTATGAGATAGACGCTGAGCTTCATGGGTACCGATTATCCCGCGCGGCTGCGCCTGACAAGCCCCCGCTCGGATTAGCGGGCTGAGGTTGACTGGACGGGCCGCAGCTCAAGCATCGGGGGACGATGCTGAAAGTCGCATTCGCCGACTTCCCGGGGAGGTTCGACGCAGGTGCCAACCTGTTTCTCGAGGCGCTCGTGACATGCCTCGAGACCAGCGTCGTGGCCCAGGAGAAGGCCGATCTCCTCTTCTACTCGGACTTCGGCGAGAGACACTGGCGCTTCGGAGGCCTGAAGGTGTACGTGACCGGGGAGAACATGCTCCCCGATTTCGACCAGTGTGACCTCGCCTTCACGCCGCTGGCCGTCGCGGATGACTGGCGGGCAGTGAGGCTGCCCTATTATGCACAGGTGCTGCGTGGCATGGGCGACCTCATCCGGCCCGAGGACTACGCTCCGGATCCGGATCGGGCGAGATTCTGCTCCTTCGTGGTCAGCAATCCCAGGGGGCCCGAGAGGAACGCCTTCTTCAGGCGACTGAACAGGCGGCGACGGGTGGATTCGGGGGGCCGACATTTCAACAACACGGGCGGAGCCGTCGGGGACAAGATGGCGCTGCTTCGCGAATGCAGGTTCAACCTGGCTTTCGAGAACTCAAGGTCGCCGGGTTATATCACCGAGAAGCTGGTCGAGCCCCTGCTGGCCGGCTGCATCCCCATCTACTGGGGCGCGCCCGACGTCCGCGAGGATTTCAACCCGGAGTGCATGGTGAATGTCTCCGATTTCCGCGATGCGGACGACGCCATCGAGCACATCCTGAGCCTGAACGAGGACCCCGAGCGGCGGCTCCGCATGCTCAAGGCCAGCCCTTTTCATCGGAACGTTGCGCCGCATTGCACGACCTTGGAACATGTCCGCGCGCCCCTGCTCAGGTTGTTGCAAGGAGGGACGCGGCCCGCGGCGCGTGTCTACAGGCGACGACGGCTCAGGGAGCATGTCTACGGCAGCTCCGTGGAACAGTCCCTGGTCAGCCTTCGCTGCCGCCTTGAGGGTCTGCTTTGGAAGATGGGATGGGGCGGCTGAGGGACGCCGGGTCGAACCGTGCCTCCCGGCTCGCCCGCCGGCGCGCGAGCCACTGATGCGTCCGCGCCCTCATCCTCGCCAGGAAGAGGCTTGATCCGGACTCAATCCTCACGCCGCCGAGCACAGCAAACCTGCGGACCACCCGGCGCGTGCAAAACTCCACATCGGGGTATAGCTGGCGCAGGTTGCGGATATCCGACTCGCCACCCTGGTTCATGCCCAGATAGATATCGCCGCCACCGACCGCGCGGGTGTGGGTGACCGGCGCGGCGTCGATGATGCCGATGGCCTCGCGTAGGCCGGCTCTTTCAAGAATCACCGGCCAAAGATAATCCAACCCCCATCCGACCCTGGCCTGAGCAAAGGTGGGCACCAGCAACGCGAGCGCCCTCGCATCCAGGATGGGCGCCATGACCTCGACGAAATTCGTGCGGCGTAGAACATAAGCGGGGTGCCGTAGCACGATGGGATGGGTATGGTGGGATTCCGCCGTCAATGCGGGTTGGGCCAGCGCCATCCCGAAAAGTGAGAAGGTCTCGAACATCCGGCTGATGGTGGGGGCGTCGGCCAGGATATCGTCGTCCGGGAACCAGATGGCCTCGTAGGCGGCTGCCAAACCGGGTTCGGCGCGGATGTGATCGTGCAGCGCGGGCCACTTGGTGCTCCCCATCGGACGGATGTGCTCGGCCGTCCCTTCGTGACGGGAGGGGTCCTTGCCATAGCAGCTGAGGAAAAGGTCGAAGTTCCGCGGGCCGCCGGAAAGCCAATGCCGATGCAGGGAATTGTCCCCCGCGCGGGCCATCACCAGGAATCGTCGTTGCATGAAAAGTTATAGCGGGGAACGGGTCGGCTTGGCAACCGTCGCCGATGGCAGGATCAGAGGAGGTCGCCGAGGTAGCCCGCGGGCCGGCACTGGAGGGGAAACCGGGATTGAATCCTGGATGTGTCCATCCCTGCGCGGAGCGGCCGTCGCGCAGGGGCGCCGAGGGCATCGGTGGACACGCCCTCGATGCGGACCCGGTGTGGGCGGCCGACGCCGAGCAGCCCCGCGAGGATGGACGCCGCCCACTCGGGACGTGAGAGATCGGCCCCGTCGCCGGCAAGGTGCCAGGTTCCCGATTCCTCCTCCTCCAGGAGGCGGATGGCCCAATGGGCGATGTCGCCGGCCCAGGTGGGATTGCCGAGCTGGTCGGAGGGCAGCCGCAGGGGCCTCCCCTGCTCCGCCGCGCGGACCACCTGATAGGCGAAGTTCTTCCCAGCCGCCTCACGGCCCCAGACACAGATGAGTCGGGCGACCAGGAGACGGTCGCCAAGGAGACGGGCAAGCTCCGTCTCGGCCAGCAGCTTGTCCTTGCCATAGACATTCAAGGGGGCCGGCGCGTCCTCCTCGCGATAATTTCCCACGCGGCCGTCAAAGACGTAGGAGGAGGAGAAATAGAGCATGCGGGCGCCGTTGTCGCGGCACCACCGGGCGACCGCCAGGGGTTGGTCCACATTCTCCCGTCGGCTTCGCGCAGGGTCGCCCTCGCATCCATCCACCCAGGTCCAGCCGGCGGCATGGACCGCGACCTCGGGTCGCAGGCGAGCCAGGAGGCCCGCCAAGCCGGGCCCGTCGGCCAGATCCAACCTCTCCAGGCCGTCGATATCCTGGGAGCGGCAGGTGCCGGACGCCTCGTGCCCGCGGCCGCGGGCCTCGGCGAGGACATGCGAGCCCACGAGGCCGGACGCGCCGAGGACGAGGATCCTCATGCGAACGGCGAGCGGAGATCCGCCAGGGCGGGCAGGCCCCGGTCGCGCTCGGAGACAAGTCGCACCTCGGCGGGCCAAGCGAAGCCGAAGGAGTCCCAGCGGACACCGCGATCGTTCTCCGGCGAATGCTCGGCCGTCACGGAATAATGGAGCAGGGCGGGTTCCCTTCCCGTGACGAGGAAGCCGTGCGCGCAGCCCACGGGAGACCACACGGTGGCGGGTGCGTCGCCGAGAAGCTCGAATGCGCAGGCCTTGCCGTAGGTGGGGGAGGAGCGACGGAGGTCGAGCACAACGTCGAGGATGCGGCCGACGAGACAGGTCACCGCCTTGTCATGGGCGGCGGGCGGGGACTGGAAGTGCATGCCTCGCAGGACGCCCGGGTGCGACCACGAGACAAAGCTCTCGCGCAACGGGAAAGTGCCGTCGCCGTCCGCCATGTCGGAAGGATGGAGAAGCTTGGCGAATGAGCCGCGGGAGTCCGGCCGGGACGGATGACGGATGAGCCGCACGCCGGGGATGGTCGGGACGGCGCTCATTTCCCTGCGGCCTTGGAGGCGACGAAGCCCAGGATGACCTCGGCCATCCGGTCGACCATGGCGTCGGTCAGGCCGGGGAAGGTGCCGACGAACAGGGCCTGTCGCATGATGCGGTCGGCGCCGGAGAGGTCGCCGACGACGCGGAAGGCCTCGGGGCGCTCCTGCCTGAGCCGGACGAAGGCGGGTTGGCGAACGAGGTTGCCGCCGAAGAGCATCCGGTTGCCGATGCGGTTGGCGTCGAGATGGCGGGCAAGCTCGCTGTGCGTGAACGGAGCTTTCTCGTCCACGAGCAGCATGAACCCGAACCACGAGCACGACGCCCGGCAACCGGACTTGTCCCAGGAAAAACCGCCCGGGGTCCAGACGGAGGCGTGCGTGGGGAGGGAGAAGCCCAGGACGTCGGAGGCCGGCGCGAGCGCCGCGCGCAGCCGCTCCCAGTTGCGCGAGCGGGCCTCGATGAAGCCGGGCAGGCGGCCGAGCTGGACCCGGCCGATGGCGGCCTGGATGTCGAGGGGCTTCACGTTGTAGCCAAGGTGACCGTAGATGTACTTGTGGTCGTAGCCCTCGGGGAGCTCGCCGAGCTTCCAGCCGAAGCGCTTGCCGCAGGTGTTGTCGATGCCGCTGGCGCACCAGCAATCGCGCCCCCAGTCTCGGAAACTCTCCACGACGGACTTGAGCGGCGGGTGGCGCACGATGCTGACGGCGCCGCCCTCGCCCATGGTCAGGTGGTGGGGGGGGTAGAAGGACTGGGTGGAGAGGTCGCCCCAGGTGCCGGTGTAGCGGGTGACGTGGATCCCGTCGTCGAGAATCCCCGGCGAGTTGCCCTCGATGCCGAGCTCCCTGGCCATGGCCTTGGGCATCGAATAGGTGGAGCCCAGGGCGTCGCAGTTGTCCTCGACGAGCCAGAGGTCGTGGCGGCGGCAGAAGGCGAGGACGGCGCCGAGGTCGAAGGGGTTGCCGAGCGTGTGCGCGACCATCACCGCCTTGGTCTTGCCGGGCGAGTACGCGGCCTCGAGCTGGTCGACCCGGAGGTTGCCGGTGACGGGGTCGTTGTCGACGAACACGGGCACCGCGCCGTTCTGGATGATGGGCGCCACGGTCGTGGGGAAGCCCGCGGCGCAGGTGATGACCTCGTCCCCGGGCCGGATGCGGCGGGAAGGGGCGACCTTGTGGGAGGTCAGGGCGCTGAGGGCGACCAAGTTCGCGGAGGACCCGGAATTGACGAGCAGGACGTGGCGCACGCCCAGGAACTCGGCGAGGCCGCGCTCCATGGCCTCGCCCTCCTTGCCGAGGGTGAGCCAGAAATCGAGCGTGGCGCCGACCGCGGCCTCGACCTCCTCGGGCCCGAACACGCGCGCGGCGTAGGGCACGCCCTCCTTCCCGGGCTCATGCGCGGGGCGGGCGGGGTGGTCCGCCGGGAGATGGCGCGGGTGCACGGCGCGCGCGTACTCGCGCGTCATCCGGAGGATCTCTTGGCGAAGCTGCTCGGGGGTCATGGAAATCAGCGGGCCCAGACCAGGTCGGCCGCGCGGGCGGCGGCGACATAGGCGGCCAGGTCGCGGTCGCAGAGGTCGTCGGGGGCGGCGCCGGCATGGCGGTCGCGGTACCAGGCGGCGGTGACGCTGACGGTGTCACCGAAGCCCCAGACCGGGCGCCAGCCCAGGACGGCGCCGGCCTTGGCGACGTCGAGATGGAGCAGTCCGGCCTCGTGCGGCGCGGACGGGTCGGTGCGGTCCTCCTGCGAACCGGGCCACTCGCGGAGGAACGCGTCGACCAGCGCGCCGACGGGGCGCGCGGACTCGCCGAGCGGGCCGAAGTTGAAGCCCTCGCGAACGCAGGACGGCTCGGCCGCGAGCGAGGGCCTGGCCAGGCAGGCGCCCAGCCAGAGATAGCCGGCGAGGGGCTCGAGCACATGTTGCCAGGGCCGCGTGGCCCTGCGGTTGCGGACGACCACGGGGCGTCCCGCCTGGAGCGCCCGGACGCAGTCGGGGATGATGCGGTCGGCGGAGAAATCGCCGCCTCCGACCACGTTGCCCGCCCGGGCGCTGGCGAGCGCGGCGGCGCCATCAGCGGGGCAATACGATCGGCGCCAGGAGGTGACCAGCAGCTCGGTCATGCCCTTGGAGGCGCTATAGGGATCGTGCCCACCCATCGGGTCGTCCTCGCGATACGCCTCGTGCCTCTCGCGGTTCTCGTAGCACTTGTCGGAGGTGACGACGACGACCGCGGCGGACGGGCATTCCAGGCGGACGGCGTCAAGGAGGTGCGCGGTGCCGAGGACGTTGGTCGCGAGGGTCTCGACGGGGATCGTGTAGGAGAGGCGGACGAGCGGCTGCGCCGCGAGATGCAGCACGATGTCGGGCCGGAACTCGCGCATGGCTGAGCGGACCGCGTCCCGGTCGCGGACGTCGGCGTGGCGCGAGTCCATCCGCGCTCCCAGCGCCAGCCAGTCGTGTAGCGGCTGGTCGGGCTGGGGCCCGAGGGCAAGCCCGCGGACCTCCGCGCCGATCGACAGGAGCCAATGGGCGAGCCAGGCGCCCTTGAATCCCGTGTGGCCGGTGAGCAGGACCCTCCTGCCGCTGTAGACGCCGCCGAACATCACCAGGTCTTCCAGGGGGCCCGTCCGGACGCCCATAGCTCCTCGAGCAGGTTCTTCTCGCGAAGCGTGTCCATGGGCTGCCAGAAGCCGCGGTGGGGGAAGGCGGAGAGCTGGCCCGTGGCGGCGAGCGCCTCGAGCGGGCCGCGTTCCCAGACGCAGTCGTCGCCGTCGACGAGGTCCAGCACGGAGGGCTCGAGCACGAAGAAGCCGCCGTTGATGAAGGCGCCGTCGCCGGCGGGCTTCTCCTTGAAGGAGCGCACTTGGCCGCCGTCGATCTCCAGGGCGCCGTAGCGACCGGGGGGCTGGACGGCCGTCACCGTCGCCCGGCGGCCCTGGGCGCGGTGGAAGGCGAGGCTGGCGGCGATGTCCACGTCCCCGACGCCGTCGCCATAGGTGAGGAAGAAGGTCCCCTTGAGATGGTCGCGCACGCGGCCGAGGCGCCCGCCGGTCTGCGTGCGCTCGCCGGTGTCGACCAGCGTGACGCGCCAGGGCTCGGCCTTGCGCTCATGGACCTCCATCGTGTTGGCGGACATGTCGAAGGTGACATCCGACATGTGCAGGAAGTAATTCGCGAAGTACTCCTTGATGACGTAGCCCTTGAAACCGCAGCAGATGACGAAGTCCGTCACCCCATGGGAGGCGTAGATCTTCATGACGTGCCAGAGGAGGGGCTTGCCGCCCACCTCGACCATGGGCTTCGGGCGCAGGACCGTCTCCTCGCTGAGTCGGGTTCCGAGGCCTCCGGCGAGCAGGACGGCGGGGGGCATGGGCGTCGGTTTTCGCACGACCCATTCCATGGGCCTTGTGACCGCCTAGACAAGCCCTGAGGGCGCGCGGTCTTTGCGCTTGGAAGGCGCGCGGCCTTGGGCTTCATTGGACCAGCCCGCGGGTGTAGTATAACGGCTATTATGCGAGCTTCCCAAGCTTGAGACGAGGGTTCGACTCCCTCCACCCGCACCACCGCGAACCCGGCGACCCGACCCATGAAGACCGTCTTCGTCTCCGGCTGCTACGACATCCTCCACGCGGGGCACCTGCAGTTCTTCTCGGAGGCGCGCGCCCTGGGCGACCGCCTGGTCGTCTCCTTCGCCTCGGACGCCGTCCTGCAGGCCCATAAGCAAAGGGCCTCCTCGCTCCCCGAGGAGCACAAGAAGGCCCTCATCGAGTCGCTGCGCATGGTGGACGAGGTCGTGATCGGCCGCGGCCATGAGCTGGGGCTCGATTTCAAGGAGGACTTCCTGCGGCTAAGGCCATCCTTCCTGGTGGTGACGGAGGATGACAAGTATGCCGCGGCCAAGCGCGCCCTCTGCGAGCAGGTCGGCGCCCGCTACGTGGTGCTTCCCAAGACGCCGCCTCGGTTCAAGCCGGTCTCCACCTCCTCCATCGTCCGCCATATCCGGGCGCCCCAGGTCGCGCCCCTCCGGGTCGACTTCGCCGGCGGCTGGCTGGACGTCCCACGCTTCGCGCGGCCGGGCGCCTTCGTCGTCAACTGTGCCATCTCCCCCATGGTCTCCCTGTCCGACTGGCCCTATGAGAAATTCTCCGGGCTCGGCGGCAGCGGGGCCTGGGCGCTTCTCAACGGGGACGACGGGGTGACCAGCGAGCTCGACCTGGGGGTCGGCTGGCAGGACCCGGCGGTCATCAGGGAGACGGGCCTGTGCGTCTGGCGCAGCGGCCCGAGGCCAGACCTGGCGCTGAAGACCGACGGCTCCGTGCTCCGTGGTCGCATGGCGCTGCACTGGACGGGCGGGGGCCACAGCACGCCCGGCAACGCGGACCGGGCAAGGGACTTTGGCTTGATCGAGGCGGCGGGACGTCGCGCGGCTGAGGCCGTGCACGCCGGCGACCTGGGCGGCATGGCCGAGGCCGTCCGGATGTCCTATCGCGCGCAGCTCGCCGAGGGCATGGCCGCGCTGCCGGACATCCCCGGGGCCGCCGCCTTCAAATACTGCGGCGGAGGCTGGGGGGGCTATGCGCTGGCGATCTTCATGGATCCGGCCGAGCGCGACCGGGCGGTGCGAGGCGGCCTGCTGCCCATCGAGCCGCACATCGCGACCTGAGCAGCCTCAGCCCTTGGCGTTGCCGGTGAAGCGGGGCATCGGGCGCTCGGGCGAGTGGTCGATGCCGGAGCGCGCGAAGACCTTGAAGAAGGTCCGGTAGACGATCTTCAGGTCGAGCCAGAAGGTCCGGTTGTCGACATACCAGACATCGAGGGCGAACTTCTCGTCCCAGGTCAGGGCGTTGCGGCCGTTGATCTGGGCCCATCCCGTGACGCCGGGCTTCACGTCGAGCCGGCGGCGCTGGGTGGCGTCGTACAGCGGCACATACTCCATGAGCAGCGGGCGGGGGCCGACCACGCTCATGTCGCCCATGAGCACGTTCCACATCTCGGGGAACTCATCGAGGCTCGAGGAGCGGAGGAACCTGCCGAAGGGCGTCAGGCGGACGTTGTCCGGGAGGAGGTTTCCCTGCGCGTCGCGCGCGTCGGTCATCGTGCGGAACTTCACCATGCGGAACGGGCGGCCGTCCTTGCCGGGGCGAACCTGCGTGAAGAAGATGGGCGATCCCAGCTTGAGGCGGACCAGGAGGGCGACGCCGAGCAGCAGGGGCGAGAAGGCCAGGAGCCAGCCGAGCGAGAACAGGATGTCGAAGAGGCGCTTGGGGAACATTGTGTCAGCGGACGAGACGCTCGACCTCCACCAAACCGATGGGCGGCAGGCGGTCGACAAAGGAAATCTCGACCTCGGCCCGGCCGCCGGCCTCCGCCCGCACGGGAATCTCGAGGATGTTCACGCCCTCGACGAGGCGGATGGACCTCGCGAGGGCCGCGCCGGGCGCCGGCGGGGGCGCGGGGTGAAGCTTCTCCTCCCGGGTCGGCGCCGGGCGGCCGGTTTCATCGGGGAAACTCACCGCGAGGGAGGCGCCATTGCCCCCCGGGGGCTCGCCAAGGACGGTCACCTGGACGCGGAGGATCTCCCCGCCGGCCACCGCGAAGGCGCGGCGCAGGATGCCTTGGGGGGCGACGGCGGAGAGGCCGGAGGGCCGGGCATCGAAGGCGCCGGGGGGCGCCGCCCACATCCTCCAGCCCTCGGCATCGGACGGCAGCCCGCGGAACTCGAAGCCGTCGCCGGCGGCGGCCGGGGCGCGGCGCCTCTGGCAGGCGACCCAGGCCACGCGCGCGGCGGCCGGGGCGTCGGCGGGCGGCGCCGCGGCGGGTGTCGCGAGCAATGGCCAGGGATTGGGTTGGGCGAAGTCCTCCCACTTGAGGTCGGCCTGGCCCGGCCACTTCCCGCGGTTGAAGGCGACCAGCGCCGCGTTGCGCGCGCGCTCCGCCTCGAGCATCGGCTCGAGCGATGCCGGGGTGGCGGAGAGGCCCGAGCGGATCACGAGGCGCGCCTGGGCCGTGCGGGCGGACTGCGCCTTGACGAGGGTCCAGGCGAGCTCGAACTGGGCGAGACGCTGGCGCATGCGCCGGTGGCGAGGGTCGGCCGGGGCGGACGCGAGGGCCGCCCGGGCGCGGGCGAGCAAGGCGTCGCCTCGCTCGCCCAGGAGGCCGTCGGTGTCGTCCGGCACGAAGCCGCCGTCTCGCCAGCCCAGGAGCCATTGTCCCGGCATCCGGTCGGCGAAGGCGCGCTCCCAGCAGGCGGCGATGCCGGCGTGCAGCTCGCGAAGGGGCTCGGCGGCGGGGCCGTAGGCGGCCGCGAACCAGCGGCGCTCGAGTTCGGCGACATCCCTTGAGGGGTCGTCGAGGAGCTTGGCGCCGACCCAGACCTTCGGCGCGTCGAAGATCCAGAGCGGGTCGAGCTCGGCGTACCAGGAGTCCACGCCGGCGGCCGCGGCGGCGCGGATCGACGCGGCGGTGGCGGGGATATGGACGCGCGGGAAGGGCACGTCCTTGCCGAACCAATAGTCCCAGGTAGCCAGCCGGCGGACGCCCGACCTTCCCCAGGCGGCGAGGCGCGCGGACTCCTCGGCCGCGTAGGCGGGATTGGCATATTGGATGCGGTCGGCGCAGACGGCCGGGAAGATGTCGGGGTGGACGGCGAAGGTGGGTGGCGCCTGCGCGTCAAGGTAGGCGAGGGCCCCGATGGCGCGGTCGCCGCCCGGGTTCCAATCCTCGGCGGCCAGGCGGTTGAGGAATCCGAACACATGGTCCGAGCGGTCGGGGCGCCCATCCACCACCCGCCGGCCAGGCCAGGCCGAATCCTCCTCGGGGTAGATGACCGAGTCGTTGATGCCCATCGGGACGGCCAGCTCGCCGGGGTTGGCCTTGAGCCAGCGGCGCGCCTGCTCGGCGGCCAAGGCGGGCGCATCGGGGTGATCGATGCGCGGGTTCTCGGAGCGGCCGCGCTGGGTGGGCGGCAGCGGCTTGCCGAGGCGGGATGGGAAGAGATCGGGCCTTTCCCGGAAGAGATCCGGGGTGAAGACGGTGTGGATGCCGTGGGTGCAACGCGGCCGGCTGCCATAGCCGTTGAGCCGGGCCCAGGCGATCTCATGGGCGTTGTCCATGCCCGAGATGGCGCGCCAGGCGAAGGCGGGCGTCCATGTCTCGTCGGCCGGCACGGGCACGACATCCAGGGGCGCGAAGTCGGCGCCGGCGGCGGCGGGAAGGGCGAAGGTGATGCCGAGCGCGGACTCGCAGAACCTCCCGCAGGCCATGCGGGTGGCGACCGGCGAGCTGCCGACCAGGACCAAGGTGTCGCCCCAGAGACGCCGCGCGGCGCGGTCGCCGTCGCCGGGCGGCGGGGCGAGGTCGGCCCGGTCGGCGAGGCGCGTGCGGCCGATGGCGATGCCGCCGCGCGCGGGCTGGCCGGATTCGCGCCGCACCTCCGGCCGGACGCCGACGACCTTCTCAGCCCAGTCGGCGAGCTCCTCGGCGGCGACGAGCTCCTCGAAGTCGGGCTCCTCGGGTATCCAGATGGGTCCCGACCAACGGCCCTCCGCGAACAGCGCGCGGGGCGCCTCGCCCTCGGGGACGGCGGCGCAGCCCGCAAGTAGGAGCGCGAGCAGGGCGAGGAGGCGGCGCATGCGGCAGTATCGCGGAGGACAACCCCCTGCGGCAAGTCCTCAGCCTCGGCCGGGGTTCGCCCGCTGAGCGATGGGCGCGCTGGAAACCCGCGCGGGCGGGACGGCAAGGTCGGCGCGCCATGCGACCACGTGCACTCCCAGCCCTCAGCCTGCTCACCCTGTTCCTCACCCCCCTGCCCGGCGCCATCTGGACTGGCGAGGGGAATCCGATGGATTGGGGAGATGCGGCCAATTGGAGCGAGGGGGCGATCCCGGTCGCCGGCGAGACCATCTGGATCCGCCCGATCAATGCGCAGTCGCTGGCCCTGGGCGACGGCGGGTCCGAGCCCCTCGACCTGGTCTTCGATTCCGCCACCGGGCTGACCCTCCACCTGGCCGAGGGGACAAGGCTGTCCGCGGTGAGCGCCATCCGGGCCGCCCATCATGAGCTCCTGGGTGCGCCACTGGGAGGAACGAGCCGCTGGAGCCTGGTGGAGGGGGCGGGATTCACCCTCCACCGTCTGGCGGACTGGGCCGAGGTCGAATTGGCCTCGGGGAATGGCGGGCTCATCATCGGGCCGCAGGACCTCGACGGGGTGAAGCCGGCGACGGTCGTGGCGCGCTCGGGATCGGTGATGATCGACGACATCATGGGGCCGATGCACGAGGGCATCGAGCTGGTGCTGGACGGCGGGCAGGTGAGCTTCAACTGGAGCCTGGGTCGCCTCGGCGCGGTGCGAATCGAGGACAACCACACGGTCATGGAAGGCTTCAACCAATTGGAGGTGGGGCGCTTCGAGGTGGACGGCGTCGCCTCGCGGGACCTGAGGACATTTCCCTTCATCGTCGCGCAGGAGGTCGCGTTGCGTTCGGCGGGAACCGTGACCGTGGGCGGGAACCTGTCGGCCGGGCGCGTCGTGGCCCGGCTGGCCGAGCTCGACCTTGACGGGGCGGACCAGGGCTTCGCGCTGCAGCTCGACTCGGGTCGCGTGAGCAACGGCACGCTCTCGGGGGACATCCGGGTCGGACAGGGGACGCTGGCCTGCGCCACCACGGGGTCCGTCGAGGTGCTCGGCGGGGCATTGACCGGGGAGGGATTGGTCGTCGGGGGGCTGCTGAGGGTGGAGGCGTCCCAGGTCGGCGGCGACCTGTCGGTGGCGGGCGAACTGCTGCTTGGCGGCGGGACGAGCCTCTGGTCGGGCCAGCTGGCCCTGGGAGAGGGGGCGCGGGTGACCTGGATGCCCTGGGAGTCCGAGGCGACGGTCGTGGACCTGACCGGGGATTGGGTGCTCGCCGGAGCGGCGCTGCTCGCCGTCGGGGAGGCGGACTGGTCCTCGCCTTATTGGGATGACAACCGGGAGGTGCGCCTGGTCGACGCCTGGGACGGCGGTTCCGTCGCCGGCATGTTCACCCTTGTGGACCCGGCGAAGGCGGACGAGGGATCCTGGTCGCTGCGACAGGCGGACGACGGCGACCTGCTGCTGGCGTGGACGGCCCTGGGCGCGGCGCCCGTGCCGGAGCCGTCGACGATGGGCCTGTCGGCCGCGGCGCTGCTCGCCGCGCTCAGCGCCCGAAGGCGCCGCGCACGACGCCGATGACGCGGGCGCGGTCGGCGTCGGGCATCCCTGAGCCGGAGGGCAGGCACAGCCCGCGCTCGAAGAGCCGGTCGCTCACGCCGCGCCCGAGATACTCGTGCGACCGGAAGACGGGCTGCAGGTGCATCGGCTTCCAGAGGGGCCGGCACTCGATGTCGGCCTTCTCGAGCGCGAGCCGCACGCGCTCCCGGTCCGTGCCGGCGACGGCGGGGTCGATCGTGAGGCAGGAAAGCCAGCGGGTGGAGCGGCCCCAGGGGGCCTCGGGCTGCATGGCGAGACCGGGCAGGTCGCGGAAGGCCTCGGCATAGGCGGCGAAATGCGCGCGGCGGCGCGCCACCTTGGCGTCGAGCCCTTCCAGCTGACCGCGGCCGATGCCCGCGCAGACGTTGCTGAGCCGGTAGTTGTAGCCGAGCGTCGTGTGCTCGTAGTGCGGGGCGGGGTCGCGCGCCTGCGTGGCGAGATGCCGCGCCTGCGCGGCGAGGGCGGCATCGGGCGTCACGAGCATGCCCCCGCCGGAGGTGGTGATGATCTTGTTGCCGTTGAAGGAATGGATGCCGAACTTCCCGACCGAGCCGGGCGCCCTGCCCCTGTAATCGGCGCCCAGCGCCTCGGCGGCGTCCTCGATGAGCGCCACGCCGTGCCGCTCGCAGGCCTCGGCGATGGGGTCGATGTCGGCGGCCTGCCCGTAGAGATGGGCGATCACCGCGGCGCGCGGCGCCTTGCCGGCCCGGGCCTTGCGCTCGATGAGGTCGGCCACGAGCGCGGGGTCGGCGTTCCAGCTGGCCTCGTCGGAATCCACGAACACCGGCGTGGCGTCGAGGTAGGTGATCGGCGCGGCGGAGGCGACGAAGGTGAGCGTCGAGCACAGGACCTCGTCGCCCCGGCGGACGCCCGAGAGTCGGAGGGCGAGGTGCAGGGCGGCCGTGCCGGAGGCGAGGGCGACGGCGTTGGGTGAGCCCACCTTGGCGGCGAAGGCCTTCTCGAAGGCCTCGAGGTTGGGACCGACGGGCGCGACCCAATTGCCGTCGAAGGCCTCCTGGACATACGCGCGCTCGGCTTGGCCGATGTCGGGCGGCGAGAGGTAGATTCGGGCCATGCGCCAGCCAAAGGCGGCGGGAGGCGGACGGCAACCCGAGAACCTAGCGGCGGGCGTCGCCGCCCACCGAGCTGCCGCAGCCGCAGCCCCCGCCGCAGCCCCCGCGGCGCCGTCGGCGAAGCCCGGCCAGGGCGCGCGCCGCGAGCCAGCCGCCCGCGAGGGCGACGGCGGCGAGGGTGAGGACGGCGTCGAGGGTCATGCGAGGGCGGTGCCTATCTGGTAGACGGCCACGGCGGCGATCCAGGCCAGGGCGGTCATGGTGACGAACGAGATGGCGGCCCAGCGCCAGCCGCCGGTCTCCTGCGCGAGCGTGGCGACCGTCGACCCGCACTGCGAGCAGAGGGCGAAGAAGACCATGAGGGCGAGGATGGCCGGCAGGGTGAAGATGGGCGTCCCGGCCCGGGGGCCCTCGGTCCAGGTGGCCTCGCGCATGGCCTCGCGCAGCTGCTCGCTGTCGGCTCCGGCCTCCTCGCCCAGCGCGTAGGTGATGCCGAGGGTGGAGACGATGACCTCGCGGGCGGGGAAGGAGGCGAGCACGCCGACGGTCAGCTTCCAGTCGAACCCGGCGGGGTCGAAGGCGGGCTGGATGGCCTTGCCCATTCGGCCCATCCACGAGCTCTCCACCAACGAGGCCTGCGCGACCGCGTCGGCCTTCTCCTCGGTGGCGCCGGCGGCGACCGCGGCCGCGCGGGCGCGCTCGGCGACCTCGGTGTCGCGCGGGAAATAAGTCAGCGCCCAGATGACGATGGTGAGGGCGAAGATGACGGTGCCCGCCTTCTGGATGAACTCCCAGACGCTCTGGCCGACGCGCCAGAGGACGTCGCGCGCCTTGGGCAGCTGGTAGCGCGGCAGCTCGAGCACGAAGGGCGCGGGCCTCACGCGCAGGATGACGCGGGTCAGCAGGAAGGTGACAGGCACGGCCACGAGCAGGCCGACGAGGTGCATGCCCACCATGGCGACGGATTCCCAGAGCGGGCCGTGCCACGGGCCGATGAAGGCCGAGCACATCAGGGCGTACACGGGGAAACGCGCCGAGCAGCTCATGAACGGCACGGCGAAGGCGGTCGCGAGGCGCGCGCGGGGGTCCTCGATGGTGCGGGTGGCGAGGATGCCGGGGATGGCGCAGGCGTAGCCGGAGAGCAGCGGGACGAAGCTCTTGCCGTTGAGGCCGCACCAGCCGAAGAGGCGGTCCATGATGAAGGCCGCGCGCGCCATGTAGCCGCTGTCCTCGAGCAGGCCGACGAGGAGGAAGAGCAGCGCGATCTGCGGCAGGAAGACAAGGAAGGCCCCCACGCCCCCCAGGATGCCGTCGGTGACCAGGCTCTGGAGCATCGGCGTCGCCTCCAGGCGGGGCGCGACGGCCGCCTTGGCCCAGTCGACGCCGGCAAGGATCATCTCCATCGGCATCTTCGCGAGGGCGAAGACGGACCAGAAGAGGCCGAGCATGACCGCGGCGAAGGCCAGCGGGCCGAGGGCGCGGTGCAGGAGCACGCGGTCGACGGCGGCGGTGCGGGTGGGGCGGGAGGAGCCGCGGACGACGCCGTCGAGCTCGGTCCGGAGCCGGCCGTAGTGGACGAGCGCCTCGGCGGCCGGCGGGTTCATGCCGGAGCGCCGGATGCGGTCGCGGGCGGCGCGAAGGGCGGGAACGCGATCGGACTCCTTCCAGCCGAGGGACTCGGCGAGGGCGGGCGAGACATCGAAGAGCAGGCGCTGGGCGAGGGCGGGAGGGACGGGCTTGCCCGTGTCGCGCTCGGCGGCGCGGGCCACCTCGGCCACGGCCTCGGCCACGGCCTCGGGCCACTCGACGCGACGGATGCGGCCGCCGGAGGCCAGCGCGCCGGCGAGCAGGCGGCGGACGTCGGCGAGGCCCTCGCCGCGCCAGGCGGAGACGAGGGCGACCGGCGCGCCGAGACGACCGGCGAGGCGGTCGGTGTCGATCTCCATGCCGCGGTCGCGGGCGACGTCGGCCTGGTTGACGACGATGACGGCGGGCAGCCCGAGCTCCGCGACCTGCGAGGCGAGGAAGCAGTTGCGCAGGAGGTTGTTGGCGTCGCAGACGATGAGGACGGCGTCGGGCGGGGGGGACCCGGCGTGGCGGCCGAGCAACGCGTCGATGACGACCTGCTCGTCGGGCGAGGCGGCGGCGAGCGAGTAGAGGCCGGGGAGGTCGACGAGCTCGACCAGCTGGCCGCCGCCGAGGTCGCAGGTGCCGGACTTGCGCGCGACCGTCACGCCGGGGTAGTTGCCGACGCGCTGCCTGAGGCCGGTCAGGGCGTTGAAGAGGGTCGACTTGCCCGTGTTGGGATTGCCGATGACGGCGACCCGCGGGAGCGAGGCGGTGCTCATTGGCGGGGCGGCCGGGGCACGGGGCAATCGGCGGCGACGTCGACCAGGATGCCCTGGGCCTCCTCGCTGCGCAGGCAGATCTCGGTCTCGTTGAAACGAAGCTCGATGGGGTCGCCGAGGGGGGCGCGCCGGACGACGGTGATCGGCATCCCGGGGATGAGGCCGAGGGCCATCAACCGCTGGTCCACGGCCCGCTCAGGATTGAGCGAGGCCAGTTTTCCGGATTGGCCCGGTAGGAGTTGGGATAGGGGGACCACGGTCGTTTTTGAGAATGCGTCTCAATGTTTGTCTTGGCCGAGGGCTGTCAATTAGGACCGAACAAAAGGGCGGGGATTGCGCCGGGGAGGCCCCTGGCAAGCCTCCCCCCATGAGTCGCCTGCCCCGCCCCGTGCCGGACCCCGCCCCCCATGTGCCGGAGGCGACGGATATCGGGGGTATCGGGGGCCACCCCAAGGGCCTGACCATGCTCTTCTTCGCTGAGATGTGGGAGCGGTTCTCCTTCTACGGGATGCGGGCGATCCTGATGGTGTTCATGGTCACCTCGGTGGACCTGGGCGGCCTGGGGCTGTCGCAGGCCGACGCGGCCTGGGTCTATGGGAACTACACGATGGCCTGCTACCTGCTCTGCATCCTGGGCGGGTTCGCGGCCGACAACTTCATCGGCGCGCGGCGCGCCGTGCTCGTCGGCGGGCTGGTCATCACGGCCGGGCATTACACCCTGGCGATCGATTCCCTGCCCTGCTTCTACGCCGGCCTCGCCTTGGTCGCGCTGGGCACGGGGTTGCTGAAGCCCAACATCAGCACGCTGGTCGGGTCGCTCTACTCGCCCGACGACCGCCGACGCGACGCCGGGTTCTCGCTCTTCTACATGGGCATCAACCTCGGCGCCTTCCTGTCGCCGCTGGTCACGGGCTGGCTCGCGCAATCGGCGACCTTCCGCGAGTTGCTCGCCGGATGGGGGCTCGACCCCAACGGGTGCTGGCACTGGGGCTTCGGCGCCGCGGCGCTTGGCATGACCGCCGGGATGGTCGTCTATGTCCGCCGCCTGGGCACGCTCGGGCGCGCGGGCGCCGCGCCGGCGAAGGACGAGCCCCGGCCGTGGGGCCAGCTGGCCATCGTCGCGGCCGGGACGCTCGCCCTGCTGGTCCTCATCGGCAACGCCGAGCGCTGGCCCTGGGCGCCCTGGGCGGTCGCGGCCGTGGCGATCGCGAAGCTCGCCCACCTGACCGGCCTGCTGCGCCAGGAGGAGCGGCCGCGCATGGGAGCCGTCCTCGTCTTCTTCGCGTCCGCGGTGGCCTTCTGGGCGCTGTTCGAGCAGGCGGGCTCGACGCTCGCGCTCTTCGCGGAGCAGCTGACGCGCAACGAGGCCGGCGGGGTCGCCTTCCCCTCCTCGTGGTTCCAGTCCGCCAACGCGCTCTTCGTGCTGATGCTCGCGCCGGTCTTCGCCTGGGCCTGGGTGCGCCTCGGGGACCGCGAGCCGTCGGTCCCGGTGAAGTTCGCGCTCGGCCTGCTCTTCCTCGCCCTCTCCTTCCTGCTGATGGTCCCGGCGGCGGCGGCGACCGCCGGCGGCCGCGTGAGCCCGCTCTGGCTGCTCGGCGTCTATTTCCTGCAGACCGTCGGCGAGATGTGCCTGAGCCCCGTCGGGCTGAGCACGATGACCAAGCTGGCGCCGCGGCGGCTGACGGGGATGGTGATGGGCGTCTGGTTCCTCGCGGGCGCGCTGGGCAACAAGCTGGCCGGCTCGCTCGCCGCGGGCTACGAGGGGAACGACCCTTCCGCGCTGGGGACCTTCTTCCTCAACCAGGCGCTGGTCGTGCTCGGCCTCACGGCGGGACTGTTCGCCGTCGCCCCCTGGGTGCGGAGGCTGATGGGGAGCAAGCAGGCCCCGGTCCGGGAGGCCGGCTAACGTCGCAAAGCAAAAGACCCCGCGGCCGCGGGGTCTTTACCAATCCCTGGTGGGCTGGCTTACTTCTTCGCGCGACGGCGGGAGACGGCCGCTCCCGCGAGGGCGAGCCCGCCGAGGATCAGTCCGTAAGTGGAGGGCTCGGGGATGGGGGTGCCGACATTGATCGAGAAGCTGTCACCCGCCCAGGTCCAGGTATAGGTGCCTTCCGCCAGACCGAGGCCGGCGAAACTGGTGTTGTTCCAGGTGCTGACATTGTTCACCTGCGTGCCGAAGACATAGCTGGTGCTCACGTAAATGGCATGTTTGCTGATCCAGAAGTCGACATTGCCGGTCTCCGTCGAGGAACTGAAGTAGTCGGTGCTGCTCGTGCCAAGGTTCAGAGGGGAGGTCCAGGAGCCTCCGGAAAAGGAGCCGGTGTAAGCCCTGGAAGTCCAGTTGCCGACGGCAGGCCCCATTGCAAGGAAGGGGCCGACTGAGGCGACGGACTGCTGGCCGGCGCCATGAGAGTTGTTGAGGCTAATGACGGCGAGGCCGGTCATGCTGTCGAACGAGCCGGTGGCGGTGGCGACGACATCGTTGCCCACTTGGTTGAACTGAACGGTGACAGCCGCCTGGGAGTTGGCGGCGGCGATCAGCAGGGCGGCGGCGAGGAGACGGGACATGAGGGCGTTCAAGCATGCTCCGCGACAGGAGCACAAGGAATTATAAGGCGCACGCCCAACAATCGTCACGAATCTTGGGAAATCCGTCACGGATTCATGGGCGGGGCTTGGTGCGCCAAGATTCACTTGATCCGATTGAGGGCGGCGGAAAATCACCCGCCACCATCGGCAATTTGAATCAAAGCCGCGCGGCGACGCGCACCGACACCGGACAATGGTCGGAGCCCGGGATGTCGGCATGGATGCGGGGGTCGGACCAGGCGCCCGACAGGCTGTCGGAGGCGAGGAAGTAATCGAGGCGCCAGCCGATGTTCCTCGCGCGGGCGTCCATGCGATAAGTCCACCAGGAGTAGGCACCCGCAAGGTCGGGATGATGCTGGCGGAAGGTGTCGGCGAAGCCCTCGTCGCGAAGGAGCCGGCCGAAGGACTCGCGCTCCTCGTCGGTGAAACCCGCGTTTCGGCGGTTGGCGCGCGGGTTGGCCAGGTCGATCTCCTGGTGGGCGCAATTGAAGTCCCCGCAGACGAGCACGGGCTTGCGCTTGGCAAGCTTGGCGAGGTGTCGGCGGAAATCCTCGTCCCACTTCAGCCGATAATCCAGCCGGGTGAGCTCGCGCTGGGAGTTGGGGACATAGGCGGAGACGACGTGGAGATCCTTGAACTCGGCGGTGAGGACGCGGCCCTCGGCGGGATGGTCACCGGGGAAATCGGCGATGACGCGGAGGGGTGCGACGCGGGAGAGGATGGCGGTGCCGGAGTAGCCCTTCTTGTCGGCCTCGTGCCAAGCTGCGTGCGCGAAGCCCAGGTCGATATCGCGCGCCTTGGCGGTCTCGCACTTGGTCTCCTGGAGGCAAAGGATGTCGGGCTGGTTATCCTTGAGGAAGGCGGCCAGCCCCTTGCCGAGCGCCGAGCGGACGCCGTTGACGTTCCAGGAGACGAGGAGGGGCATGGGGGTCGCGGTTACGCTGTCACGCTGATTCGCTGGGACGCAATGGGGAAGGGGTGGAGCAAGGAGGACTTCAGGGGACAGACTTCAAAGGACAGGGGAGGATGCGGGGCGGAAATGCTGAGGGGTTGGGATGGCTTATCTGGACTTTGAATTCCATGCTCCGGTTTCTGCTCCAAGTAGGGACGTCTCTCGGCGGCGTCCTCAGCCGGCTCGGAAACCTAGCTCCACCTTATGGCCGCCTGGATGGGACGACATCACCGAGGCATTGAAGCCTCGGGAAGCGTCCCAGCCTCCGTGCCGCCGTGCCCCTGTGAAGCCGTGCAGCTCCCGGCGCCTTGCGGCGCCGATCAGAACTTCCGCCGATAGCCGAGCTGGAGCGAGGTGGCCTCGCCCTCGGAACCCTGCTCGAGGCGGAGTCCAACGGTGAAGGTGCTGTCGGGCGAGGGGCCGAAGGTGAAGGTGGGCGCGACCGAGAAGCCGTCGCCGGGGAGGATCCCGAGGGTCGAGGAGACGTCGCTGCCGCCGAGCTGGGCATGGTTGGCACTCAGCGTGGCGTCCTCGCCGTCGACCTGCATCGCATAGGCGACATCGAGGCCGAGGCGGTAGCGCCAGTCGCCACCCTGCGAGACCCAGCTGTGGTGGAGGCCGAAGCCGGCCCGTGCAGCCGTCTGGGTGTGGTCGACATCGCGGACGGTCAGGGAGTCGCCGAGAGGATCGCCCGAGCCGGTCTCCGCGGTCTTGTCCATGGAGGTCTGCGAGTGCTCGAGGGAGACGAACGGCGTCAGGGCCAGGCCGCCAAGCGTGGTCGCGGCCGAGGCGCGGACCCAGAGGCCGAGCGTGGTCGCCTTGGGATCGGTGACATTGGAGCCGCCGCCCAGGGAGGGACGGCTGAGGTCGCCGCCCAGCTGGCCCATGGAGAGGCCGGCGTCCAAGGACAGCGTGCGGGCGACGTTCATCACGCCGAGCGCGCCGCCGATGCGGAAGCCGTTGCCCTTGTAGGAGGTGGCCCCGCCGTCGGCCTTGAGGTTCTCGACGCCGAGCGAGACGGCCCAGTAGCCGTCGACGCCCATCGGGCGGATCAGACCGGCGGTCGCGCCGGTGTTGCGGGCCTCGTGGCCGTTGTCGAGGTCGAGCTGCGCCTGGGTGGCGTCCACGAACCAGTCGTCGGTCTTCACCGACATGTCGGCGCCGTCGAACCGGCGCTGCTCGAGGCGGCGCTGGAGGGTGTCGGCGTGCGTGCGGAAGCCGGCGACCGCGCCGGAGAGTGCGGCGGCATGGCCGCGGGGGCGGAGGTTGTCGACGGCCTTGAGCAGGGCGGCATCGTCAAGGATGGCGAGGCGCGCGCCGAAGGACGTGAAGGTGGGGGCGAGGTCGGACGTGAAATCAGGGCCGGCGGCATTGAGGTCCACCTTGGTCGCCGCCTTGACGTTCGAGAGGTAAGCGTTGCCCGCCAACAGGGTGTCGTAGGCCGCGGTGTCGCGGACGACATAGGCCGCGACCTCGCCGTCCTTGGCGAGACCCGGGATGGCGAGGCGCGCGTCGGAGGCGAGGGCCGTCGGGTAGAACAGGATGACGCGGGGGGCGTCGGGACCGGTGGAGGTCACCGAGGCGAAGCGTCCCGCGGCGCCCGAGCCGACGAACGCGCCGGCGCCCGGAGGCGGTGTCGGGAGCGCATCGTACGAGATCAGGCTGAATCGCTTGGCGATGAGCGAGCCGGCGCCGTGCTTGGCGAGCCGAAGGGTGCCCGTGCCGCCGTTGTTGAGCTCGGCGGTGTTGTTGAAGAGGATCTGGTCGTAGGCCGCGGCGCCGAGCTCCATGTCCAGGAGGCCGGAATTGACCAGGCTGCCGACGGTGATGGTGCCGGGCGAGAAACCGGGCCGGACGACGGCGCCCTCGGCGACGGCCAGGACACCCTGCGCGACGGCGCTGCCGGTGAGAAGTCCGTCGACCGTGATGGCGCCGCCGATGGCGACGGGCGATCCGGAGACGCCGAGCTGGAGCGAGCCGCCGGCATCGACAGCGAGGTCGCCGCCCAGATCGCCGCGGAGGATGGCGGACACGTTGTCTCCGACGAGGAGGTCGCCGCTGACATCCCCGGTGATCTCGAGCGAGCGGGCGACAGGCGAGGAGATGATGATGCCGCCGCTGCCGACCGGCGCCGCAGGCAACTCCTCCAGCGTGAGCGTCCCGGTGGCCTCGGTGAGGCGAAGGTCGAGCGAGCCGCCGAGGAAGACGAAGTTGGCGGCCTTGTCGAGGGACGAGCCCGAGAGGTTCATCACGACACGGGAGCCGGTGAGCAACTGGAGCCGGTCGACAAAGCCGTCATCGAGCGAGGTCCCGGGATTGGCGACGAGGTCGAGGGTGACATCGGCGCCGAGCGCGACGATGCCGGTGCCGTCGCCGGTCAGGCCCGCGACATAGGAATCGGATTCGTCGCCGAGAAGGACAAGGCGGCCCTGGCTTTCGAGGACGAGGGCCTTGTCATTGTCGCTGGCCAGCACGAGATTGGAGCCCGAGACGGTGACGGTGCCGGCGTAGCCATCGAGGTCGCCCAGGGTGTCGCCGCCGGTGAGGTCGAGGGTGCCGGTGCCGGAGAGGACCAGGTCGGCGCCGCCGATGATCTCCCCGAGGAAGTCGGTCTCGCCGGCGAGCTCGAAGGTCAGGGAGGTGAGGCCGGCGCTGGAGAGCGTGGAGCCGGCCTCCGAGGCGAGGCCGCCCAAGGAGGCCGCGCCCGTGTCGGCGGCCACGGTGACGGTCACGCCGGAGCGGAGCGTCGTGGTGCCCTCATAGCCGGGTGCGCCGGTCGAGCCGAGGTTGAGCGTGATGTCCTGCCCCGCGCCACCCAGGGTCAGGTTGCCGAGGCCGGTGACCAACGAGGCGTTGAAGGTGACATCGGCGTTGGTGATGAACTCGAGGGTCGAGGTGGCGGTCGCCAGGGTGGCCTCGGGCGGGCGGGCGTCGGTGTTGCCGAGGGCGTCCCGGGAGACGACCAGGGTGCCGTCGGCGATGGCGAAGGTCGTGGAGACGGTGGTGAGGTCGGACCCGCTGAGGTCGACGATGCCGGCACCGGACTTGGCGATGCTGCCGGTGCCCGTGATGACCAGGCCGGCGTAGTCGTCATCGGCGCCCTCGGGGGCGAAGAAGCTGAGCGTGCCGCCCTCGGCGACATTGATATCGGCGCCGCCGAGGCCGGAGCGGGAGGCGACGAGGACGCCCGCCTGGATGTCGATGGAGGCGATGGCGTTGTCGAGCAGCGGGGGCAGGCGGAGGAAGCGGAGCGTGCCGGCGCCGGTCTTCGTGATCTCGGGGCTGCCGGTGATGCGGGCGTTGAAGGTGACATCCTGGCCGGTGGCGACGTCCAGGGTGAGCTCCGTGGCGGGCAGCTCGACATCGACGACGACATCGTCGGCGGCCGTCACGTTGGTGAGGGTCTGGGCGAAGCCGTCCAGGAGGTTGAGGCGCGTGCCGGCGGCGAGGTTGACGGACGAGGCGGACCGCAGGGCCTGCTCGGCCCCGAGCGAGAGGGAGCCGGAAAGCACCTGAACGGAGCCGGTGAGGGTGGCCGTGGTCTCGAGCCGGAGGTCGAAGGGCCCCGTCCTGTCCTTCTTGATGAAGGCGCCGCCGCCGGAAAGGACGCCTTCGAAGAAGTCGTCCTGGGTGAGCTCGGCGGTGAAGGTGGCTCCGGAGGCGATCTCCAGGTCGCCGCGGGGGACCGCGCCGGCGACCAGCCCGCCGCCGAGCACGCTGACCTTGCCCGTGGTGAAGATGGGCCCGGTGGCGGTGGTGGCATCCATGGTCAGGATGCCCGCGCCGGTCTTGGTGAAATTGCCGTCGCCATAGACCTCCCCGCCCCAGGACAGGTTGTTGGCGACCTCGGCGGTGAAGGTGGTGCCGGCCGCCGTGGCGACCTTGCCCTCGCGGGCGACGCCGCTGGAGCCGAAGCCGTTGAAGACGACGGTGAGGTCGCCCTCGACCAGGTCGTAGGTGCCGTCGAAGGCCGTGGCGGAGCCGCGGTCGATGCGGAGGTCGCCCGCGCCGGTCTTGCGGAAGGTGCCCGAGCCGTCGAGCGAGAAGGGCAGCGTGGGCGCGCCGGTGACGGCGAGCTCGATGACGCCGGTGGAGCCGAGGGTGACGCCGCTGGCGCCGGAAAGGGTGGCGAGGGCGACCTCGAGCGTGCCGTCCTCGACCAGGACGCGCTTGTCGGCGCCGGAGAAGGTCACGCTGCCGAGCAGGGTCAGCCGCTCGGTGCCGACCTTGGTGAGGGAGCCGCCGATCGTGAGCGCGCCCGAGAAGGCGAGGAGGGTCCTCTTGGTCTCGGGGGTCGCCGCGGCGACAAACGCGTCGACCTCGTCGGACTGGATGCCGGCGGTGCCGTTGGTGTCGGGGATCAGGCCGTACTGGAGCGCCACGTAGCCCACCGTGGTGTCGGGCGAGAAATCGAAGCCGGGAAGGGGACCGGCATTCTCGGTGGCGAGGAAGTAGGCCGCGGAGGTGGCGGGGACGTCGCCGGGCAGGCTGGCGAGCTCGGTGACCAGGCGCGTGCGGAGGTCGGACGAGACGCCGACGACGAGGGCCCCGCCGAAGGTGGCGGTCGACCCGGCCTGGCCGAAGAGCGAGCCGATGGCCTGGGCCGAGGTGGCGGTGAAGGTCGCGCCGGAGGCGACGATGAGGCCCGAGGTGTTGCCGATGCCGGACGCCGAGGTGGCGGCGAGCGAGCCCCCTTGGACGACGGTGGCGCCGAAGTAGTTGTTGGCGCCGGCAAGGGTGAAGGCGTTGGGCCCCGACTTGATCAGGTTGCCCACGCCGGAGATGGTCCCCGCGTAGTTGCTGGCCTCGGTGTTGACGAGGGTGATGTCGCCGCGGCCGAGGAAGATGCGCGTGGTGGAGTCCCCCTGCAGGTTGCGCACGATCTGGTTGGTATCGTTGAAGCGGATGGAGGTCTCGCGTCCGCTGGGCCCGGCCTCGAGGATGATGGCGCTCGCGTTCCTGAAGGCGTCGTTGATGCCGGCGGAGAACACGATGTCGTTGCCGTCCTCGACGATCACCTTTCCGAAGAACAGCTCCTGGGCGCGGACGATGTCGGCGACGCCCTCGTCGTCGTTGCCCAGGCTGGCCCCCTCGGCGCCGCGGTACTGGATGTTGTCGCGGGAGCGGAAGCGGAGCTCGGCGTTCATGTCCGTGCTCTCGGTGCGGATCAGGGCGCGCAGGGCGCCGGCGCGGTTCTGGACGATGCTGAGCTGGGCGTCGTCGTCGATGAACACCTCGCCCTGCCCGAGGCTCTCGACGCTCGCGATCAGGCGGCCGCCCAGGATCTCGAGCTTGCTCATGTTGTTGCCCTCGGAGAAGAGCGCGAGCGCCCCGAGTCCGGTCTTGCGGAAGGTGCCAAGGGCGACCCCGGGCTGGCCCGTGTCGGGATCGTCGGCGCCGACAATCGACCCCTTGAAGTAGCCGTCGAAACCGGCCTCCTGGTCGATGGTCAGGATGTCGGTCGCGGCGACGAGCTCGATGAAGTTGCCGTCGCCGGTGCCGGTCGCGAGCATGGCGTTGAACCCGGCGTCGCGGTACAGGGACTGGAAGTTGCGGATGCGCTGGGAACCCTGCACGACAAGCGTGGTGGCGCCCGCGTTCCCGGGCGCGTAGCCGGGCTTCCAGTCGACATCGACGGGCGGAGAGGCGACATTCGACCCGTTCCCGCCGGAGGCGAGGTTGACGGACCTCGCCGACCATAGCGTGTCGCCGGACCCGGCGGCCAGGATCACCCTCCCGCCGTTCGCGACGAACTCGCCGGTGAAGGAGGAGGCGTTGGTTATGCGAAGGTCGGAGGCGCCCGTCTTGAACACGCGGCCCCTGCCCTCGAGAATGCCCAGCGTGGTCTCGGGAATGCCGTCGGGGTTGAGGCCGGCGCCGGCGATGTCGGAATGGATGATCAGGATATAGTCGTCATCGGGACCCGTCTCCACGCGCGAGGCGGTGGTGGCGAGGAGGTTCTGGACGTAGTTGAGCCGGCCGATGAGCGGGGACTTGGGCGTGTTGTCGGGATTGTCCAGCGTGACCCCCGCGCCCACGATGTTCCGCGTGGTGTTACGGAACGAGAGCTTCGCCCCGTTCTCGACCACGGTGGCCCGGGCGCCATGCATGGTGGGTTCCCCGAAGACCGCGGCATAGGGGCCGTAGCTGCCCCACTGGTTGATATGGCCGGACACCTGCAATTGCCCCTGTTGGACGAGGATGATGCCCGAGAAGGCCTGGTTGGCGCCCGCGTTGACCTGTTCGATCAAGGGGTTGCCGGGCGCCGGGTTGGGGATGCGGGGGCGCAGGTCGCTGGGAATGGGCGTCAGCAGCTGGGTGTCGAAGGTGGCGTTGCCCAGGTAGTTCAGGGGGGTGATGGAACCGGTGCCGAACCCGTTGTATTGGAAGGTGCCGCCGCCCGTCTTGACGATGAAGCCGGTGGTGTCGAGGACCGTGGCTCCATCCACGTCGATGAACCCGTTGCCGAGGAAGCTGCCGTTATAGGTGACGTCGATGGGGGCGTTTAGCGCGTTGCGCAGGTCGAGCGTCAGGACGCCGTCGTTGCCCACCGTGAACGTGTTGCCCGTCAGCCCGATGGTCGCGCCCGAGGAGGTCAGGCTGCTGATCGTGAGCGGGTTGGCATCGTCGACGACGATGTTGGCGGCGGGCAGCGAGGCGGAAAGCCCGGCGGCGATGACCAGGAGGGAGCGGCGGAGGCGCATCGTAAGGAGGTGTGGGGGAGGGGGTGCCGGATCAGAAGCGGCGGCGATAGGTGAAGTTGAGCGAGGTGGCCGAGCCGCCATCGAGCTGGCGCATCTCGGCGGACACGCCGAAGGTGTTGTCGTGGTCGGGCCCGAAGGTGAAGGCAGGCGTGACCAGGAGGCCGCCCTGGTCGAGCGGGTCGGCCGACGCGCGTATGACGTCGGGCCCGGTCAGGGGATCGGCGTCCAGGTCGGCGGTGGCCCGGGTGTCCACCTGCGTGTCGCCGAGCGCGTCGACGTAGGCGACGTCGAGCGACAGGCGATAGCGCCAGCCGCCGTTGTCGCTGTCCCACGCGTGGGCGAGCGAGAAGCCGATGCGCGCGCGCAGGTCGGTCTGGTCGATGGCGTCGACCTTCAGCTTGGTCTGCTCCGTCTCGCCGGAGCCGGATTCCTGGAACCCGTCCTGGGAGACATGGGAGACGTCGACCTGCACGAACGGCACGATGGAGGTGCGGTGGCCGATCAGGGCCGCGCGGCCGAGGCGGACCCAGCCGCCGGCGGTCATGGCCGAGGGTGAGCTCCCTGCGCCGAGGGCGAGAAGGCCGCGGTTGGCGTCCATGGAGGAATGGCCGATGAAGAGGCCGCCCTCGAGGAAGGTGGACTCGTCATCGAGCAACGTGGCGGCGAAGCCGTGCAGGCGATACTGCGTCGCCTCGACGGCGCCCCCGCCGGCGAGCTTGGCCTCCGAGCGGTCCAGCGAGAGGGCGAGTCCGGCGATGCTCTGCGAGCTCAGGTCCTTGTCCCATCCGACCATCAGGCCGTTGCGGGAGATGTCATAGCCGGGGGACAGGGGGCTGTCGTCGGCATCCCACGAGCCGGAGGTCGCGGAGACGAAGAACTCGCGCGACTTGACCGACATGTAGCCGCGGTCGTAGCGGCGCTGTTCCGTGCGGCGGGCGAGCGCCTCATTGTCGGCGGCGGCCGAGAGATGGGCCATGGCGGGCCCGGAGAGGTAGGCGATGCCCGTGAGCGACTTGATCGCGGCGGGCGCGGCGGCCTCGGACAATCCGGCCAGGCGATCGCCAAGGCTCCCCTGCGTGAGGTCGGTGATGATGCCCGTGTCGGGGTCGAGGTTGACTCGGGCGAGCGCGCTCAGGGTGGCGACAAAGGCGGGGTCGACGCCAGCGAGGGGGGTGCCGACCAGGGAGGCGGCGGGGCCGGTGGGGGCGCTGGCGCGGACAATGACGGCATCAACGCGGCCTCCGGGGCCGGGGATGGTCTCCAGGATGTAGGCGACAGGGGCCTCGGCATCGCCAACCTTGGCGGTGATGCGCTGGCCGACACCGCCGAAGGCATCCCCGGCGGGCACGGTTCCCCCCGAAAGCAGGGTGTGCCGGGTTCCGATGGGCGATGCGCCGGTCAGCCGGAGGCTGGCCGTCGAATCGATCGCCAGGTCGCCGCCGAAGTTGATCCGATCGGCGGCCGAGCCGAGGACCTCGGCGTCGTAAGTCGAGCCAGCCAGGAAACTGAGGTCGCCGGCAACCGTGATGGTGCCGGGCGAATAGCCGGGGGCGACCTGGCCGGAGACAACAAGGTCGCCGGCCACGGTGCCCGTGCCGGTCAGGCGGCCGGCAGGATCGACGGTTACATCGCCGCCGATGGAGGCGGGACCGGCGATGACGCCGAGCTGCAGGATGCCCTCGGTGACGAGCAGGTCGGCGGTGGCGGTGCCCTTGGTCAGGATCAATTTGCCTTCCCCGGTCTTCTCGAAGGCGCCGCCGGATCCCTGGGAGGTGATGAGCTCGGTGATGGAGACATCGGGGTCGTCGGCATCGACCTGCACGGCGAGCGTGCCGCCGGCGGCGAGGACGATGTCGGCGCCGTCGAGGATGGCGCCCGCGACGACACCGGCGAGCACGCGGCCCTCGGCGACCGTCAGCGTGCCGATGCGGCCCGTGAGGAGGGGATTGTCCACCTGGGGTATGCCCTCCTCGAGATTGAGCGTGCCCAGCCCCTTCTTGACCAAGTTGGCCACGCCGGACACGACCTCGAGCTCGCCCGCATAGGCGGCGGTGTCGCCGTCGGCGACGGCGATGAGCAGGGTGGAGGCATCGGTGAGCGTGATGAGCTTGGTGTTGGCCACGCCGACCTGCAGCTTGCCGCCCTCGACGACGATGGTGCCGCCGAAGTCGGAGAGGTTGCCCGAGTTGGTCTGATAATCGAAGATGCCCGCCCCCTTGACCACGAGATTGCCCGTGCCGAGGAAGGTGCCGAGGAAGGCGCCGTCCGATGACTGGTTGAGCGTCAGGGTCTGCCCAGGGTTGAGCGTGACCGAGCTGCCGGTCGCGGCGTCGAGGCCGCCGACGGTCACGTTGCCCACCGCGGGATCGAAGTCGAGCGAGGCCAGTCCCTTGAGCCCGATGAGGCCGGTGTGCAGCGGGGCGTTCAGCAGGGTCACCGTCCGCGCCGTGTCATCGCCGTCGAAGGACAGGTTGCCGGCTCCGGTGACCTGGGAGGCAAGCGTGCGGTCGCCGGACAGAAGGATCTCGAGCGTGGCGCCCGTGGAAACCTGGGCGGCGGGGATGACGGCGCCGACGCGGCGGTCGTCGACCACCAAGGTGCCTCCCAGGACGCGGAGGTCCCCGGCGGACAGGCCGTTCGTCCCGAGGAGCCGGAGCGTGCCGGCGCCGAACTTGGAGACCGAGCCCGCGCCGCCCACGGCGACGGTGTAGTCCTCCGAGCCCGAGAGGACGGAGAACTCGAGGAAGGCGCCCCCGGCCACGGTGAGGCTGGAGGCGGTGCCGAGGCCGTCGAGCGTGGCGCGGAGCGTGCCGGCCGAGACGGTGATGGCGTCGAGCGCGTTGGCGCTGTCCGGCTCGAGGCTGAGAATGCCGTCGCCGGTCTTGATGAGATCGCCGTCGCCGGTGAAGCGGCCGAGGAAGGCGTCGACCCTGGGTAGCAGGGAGCCCGCGGGCGTCGTGACATCGAGCGTGAGGACGGTGGCGGGATCCAGCGCGAACACGGTGCCGGCGGCGCCGGTGAGGCCGGCGAACCTGTAGGCGCCGGCGCGGAGCGTCAGGGAAGTTCCTGCGTTGAGGACGGACACCTTGGCGTTGGCGAAGGCGCCCGCGCGCTCGATCGAGGTGTCGCCTCCGGAAAGCTCGAGAGTCCCGGTGAAGCCGAGCGAGCCCAGCGAGGGGGCGGGCGCGAAGTCCGCATCGGTGTCCAGGGCGAGGGTTCCGGCACCGGAGCGCAGGATCTTGCCCGCGCCGGAGAACTCGGCCTCGAGGAGGAAGTCGTCGTCGGCATCGAGGTTGAGCTCGAGCGCGGCGTCGGCGGCCACGGCCGAGCGGCCGAGCACGCCTCCGGAAGGAAGATCCGAGACGAACCGGAGGGTCCCCTCGCGCACGTCGAGCGAGAGGGTGGAGAGGGGGTCGCCGGTGTCGTCGTCGACCAGGGTCCCGCCAAAGACGTCGACCAGCGCGCCGTCGATCGTCAGGACGCCGCGGCCAAGCTTGGCGAGAGTGCCGTCGCCGACGATGCCGCCGGGAGCGACATAGGTGAAGTCGGTGCCGGGTCCCGCCGTGGCGGAATCCGTGCGCAGGGCGATGACGGCGCCGGCGTCGACCTCGACAGCGCCGAGGGTGGCGTCGGTGACGAGAGGGTCGAGCGAGGCGCGGACGAGCGGGATCTCGAGGGTGCCGCCCTGGACCTGGGTCAGGCCGGTGTAGAGGCCGGTGCCGGTGTTCAGGACGAGCGTGCCGGCGCCGGTCTTGCGGAGGTTGCCGTCGCCGCGGACGGGAATGGACCAATTGGAAGTGCCGGACTCGACAAGAAGGGCGAGGGTGCCGTCGGCGAGGAGGTCGGTCTCGTCGAGGACGCCGTCGTTGTTCAGGTCGACGCCATCGAGGGCGCCGTCGGCGTCGAGGTCCTGCGCGTCGCTGATGCCGTCGCCATCGAGGTCGAGCGTCGCGGAATTGGCCAGGACGTAGATGCCTCCGGTGGCCGTGGCGAGGGCGGCCACGCTGGCCTCGAGCGTGCCTTGGCGGACGACGATGGCGCCGCCGCCGAACTGGTTGGAGCTTCCGAGGAGACGCAGGGTCTCCCAGCCGGTCTTGCTGAGCGAGACGCGGGCCGTCTGGGTGGAACCGCCGAAGGTGACGGCCTGATTGGCCCCGGTGGCGATGATGGACCCCGAGAAGCCCAGGGTGTCCGCGGACGCCACGGCGGCGGCCTCCTCGGCCGCGGAAATCACGCCGTCGCGGTCGCGGTCGAAGCGATACAGCACGCGCTCGAGGTAAAGGCGCGTCTGGTCGGCCATGCCGAGGTCGCCGACAAGGAAATCGAATTCCTCCGCAGGGGTGAGCCGGAGGGGGCCGCGATCCAGATCGGCCGCCTCGAGCAGCCGGAAGGGGTCGGCGGGATTGGGAGCCAGGGGGTCATCGAACCCGAAGAGCTGGTAGGCGAGCTCGGTGGTGCCCAGGTAGTTGTGGGAAAGTGTCCTCTGGATGCCAAAGGAGGTCTCCAGCTGAAGGCGCAGGGCGGAAAGGCGCGCCGGGGTGACGCCGACCGTGAGGGTGGCGGCTCCGATGTTGAGCGTGCTGCCCGCCTCGCCGTAGAGGGCCCCGACCGTCTGGTTGGTCCCCTGGGCGGTGGCGGAGGTCCCGGAGGCGAGGACGAGGGCCGAGACGGTGCGCAGGGATTCGGCGGTGGCCAGGCTGATGGAGCCCTCGCGCACGGCGAGCGCGCCCGTGAAGTCGCTGCCGCCGACGCCGAGGCCGTCGATGCCCCGGAAGTTGAAGTTGGCGGCGCCTTGCTTGATGACGCTGCCGACCCCGGTCATCGAGCCCAGGAACTGCCTCGATCCGTCGGTCTGCTCGAGGGTCATCGTGCCGCGGCCGAGCTCCACCCTGGAGAGGGCGTCGCCGGAGAGGTTGCGCACCAGCTGCTCGGTGTCGTTGAAGCGAAGGGTCGAGCCGCGGCCGGAATCGCCCCCGTCCAGGGTGATGGCGCGGGCGTTCAGGAGGGTGTTGACGACCCCGGCGCCGACGGCCGAGAGCGAGATGTCCACGCCATCGTTGGCGATGAGCTCGCCGGTGAATCCGCGCTGCTGCTGGGCGAAGTTGAGCGTGCCGATGTTGCCGGGCGAGTTGATCTCGATGGGCGTGCCGGAGCCGTTGTCGATCTGGGCGAAGGCGACGACCCTCAGGATGCCCGAGCCGAGCACGGTGGCCTCGAGCGAGGAGGCGTTGGTCTGGATGATGCGGAGCTCGCCGGAGGAGATGTTGACGCGGGAATTGCCCAGGCCCTGGGAGTTGATGATGAGGGAACCGGCGCGGGTCTCGATCTCCCCGAAGGTCCCCTCCTCGAGGTTCAGCGCCAACTTGGCGTCGGCAGAGGTGGCATCCAGGATGACGCGGCCGGCGCGGAGCGAGTCGGAGATGGCGGCGAGCTGGCCCGCGCCGCCGATGTCGATGCGCCAGGACAGGGCCTCTCCGGTCTCGGCGGAGACGTCGGTGACGGTGACGGCGGAAAGGTCGACGTCGAGCACCTCGGCCAGGTTGGCGCGGATCTCGGCGCCATCGCGGATGTTGGTCGCCAGGGTGATCCGGGCGTCGGCCTCCGCGGGCGAGGCGAGCAGCTGGAAGGTCCCGAAGTCGGGAAGGCGGTCGAAGGAGAGCAGGTAGGAACCCGGGGTGGCCTCCTCGTCGAGGGTGACGTTGAAGTCGAAATTCGAGAGGATCCTGCCCTCGTAGAGGCCGTCGCGGCCCTTGTCCTGGCGGATGGTGAGGGCGTGGCCGTTGAGAAGGACGGATGAGCCGGAACCGGTGGCGGCGATGACGAGCTCGCCGCGATTCGTGAGGTCGGCGGCGCGCTGGATGGCGGAGGCGGCGGTGCCGGCGGTCGCGGTGCCGACCAGCTCGGGGGCGGCCGACATGGCGAAGTCGGACTGGAAGTTGCGGATGGTCTGGTCGCCGCGGATCTCCAGCTCGGCGCCGGTGACCTGCTGGAGCACCCAGTTGCCATCGCCGTCCTCGGTTATCCGCCGGGTGCCGGGCTTGGGCGCGTAGGCGGGCTTGTAGAGGCGGTCGTCCACGCCGTCGCCGTTGACGTCCACGTCCTCCTGCTCGAGATATCGGACGTAGGCGCCGTTGCGGGAACTGTTATCGAGGGGAGAGGTGAGGAACCGGTCGTCGACGACGCCGGGCGTTCCGGCCAGGTTGACGCTGGCGGCGGAGGCGATGGCGCGACCCTGGGCCGAATCGAGGACGAGACGGCCGCCTCCGATGGTCATGGTCCCGGTCAGGTTGGACTCATTGATGACAACAAACTCGCCGGCTCCGGACTTGAGCACGCCGCCCTTGCCGGAGAGGATGCCGATGGATCCGGTGGTTTCCTGCTCGATGTGGATGACCGCGCGGTACTCGGAGGTGGTGCCGACGACGAGCTCGGTCTGGATCTGGTCATGGTCGGATCCGGCCTTGAGGTTGCGGAGATACTGCACGCGCAGGCCGGAGGCCTGGTTGACCGTGTTGGTGCTGGTGGTGGGGACGTTGAGGGGCGAGTTTATCAGCTCGAGGACGGAGGAGCCGTTGAGGACGATTTCCGAGACGCCCGTCATGCGGGGTGAGAAGACCGGGTTCTGCTCGCTGTTCTCGACCGTGTAACGAGGAGGGGGAGGGAGGGGGCCGAGGGGGTCGATGGTGTCATTGTCGCCCTGGTCGTGCCAGACGTTGAGGAAACCGGCCAGGCGCACGGTGCCCTGGTTGATGGTGAAGGTGCCTTGGATGCCGTTCAGGCGGGCGCCATTGCGACCATCCGGGTCATCGGTGACGGAAGGCTGGAGGTCGGGAGCGTTGTGAATCCCGGTGAACCAAGAACTGATCGAGAGCGGGAAGCTGAAACCGGCCGGCGTGCCGGGCCTATCCCCCCACCATTGCGTGCCTCGGCGCTGGAGTTCCCCATCGGGCAGGGTGGTCCATGAGTTGATTTGGAGAAGCCCGCCGCCCTGCTTCACCACATTGCCGCCGACGGGAAGACCGGAAACGGCGTCCACCTTGTAGATGACGCCTCCCACCGGACGGATGTTGGCTTGGTCGGTCGTCCCATTCTCAAGAAAATTGGCCTCAACCGTGGTGGCATACTGGCTGTTAATGGTGAGGGTGACCCCGGGATTGATCAGGATGGTCCCACCGCCCGCGGGATTGGTGATGGTCGTGTCGACCAAGATGGTCTCCGTCGGATCCAGCTGATCGACCGGCAAGAATTGCGCGCGTGCGGTCAGGGAGGTCAGCGCGCAGGCGGCGGCGACCAAGGCGATCTTGGGGAGTCTCATGGGGCCAAAGTAAGGGGTTGGAGTGTCGTTTGGGCGGTTAGGGGGTGTCAAACTGCGATTACCCGGCCTGGAGCCGGGTCCGAAGGCGCATAAATCAACTTAAGTTCTTTTATATCAAATACTTGTGTGATTTTATTTTCACCCTTGGGTATCCCAAAGCGCCCGCGCCGGAACCCATTCTTGGCGATGACCCAGCCGCCCCAAAGCGCGGTGATCAGCATGAGGACGACGAGGGTGCGCGTCAGGCGGCGGCGAAGACGGTCGTCCACGACACCCTTCCTGCCAGATGCCCATGATTTTACAATCGGATTTACACTTGTCCGAGACTGGGGGCCAAAGTATCTCTACGGCCTACCCCGCAGTCTTACCCCGCCCCCAGGCCTGCATGAACCCCAAGCAGAAAGCCGTGGTGGCCGTCGTCGAGGATGACCGCAGCCTGGCAACCCTGGTGGCGGACCAACTTGGATCCAACGGCTTCGCCACCCATCTCTTCCACAAAGCCGCCAGCTTCCTCCGGCATATCGAGAAGGAGCACGTGTCCCTCGTCCTGCTCGACCTGTCGCTGCCCGACGCCAACGGCCTGGAGGTCCTGGCCAGGGTGCGCAAGCTGCCCGTGCCGCCGGCGGTGGTGATCCTCTCCGCGACGGACAGCCCCGCGGTCATCTGCCAGGCGCTGGACGGCGGGGCGGATGACTATGTGCGCAAGCCGTTCGACCGCACCGAGCTCATCGCGCGCCTGCGCGCCGTGCTTCGGCGCACGGAGACGGCCGGCGACGGGCGCCTCACGCGCAACACGGAGCTCGCGACGGGCGTCTTCGCCTTCGGCGCGGCGAGCGTGCATCCCGAGCGCCTCGAGGTGGAGTTCAGCGACGGCTCGCGCGGCAAGATCGGGCGCAAGGAACTGGGCATCCTCTTCCACCTGCACTCCAACCCGGGCGTCATCGTGAGCCGCCACGCGCTCATCCACGCGGTCTGGGGCGAGCACGCCAACATCCGGAGCCGCTCGCTGGACCAATACGTGGTGAAGATCCGCGACCTCTTCGGCAAGAACGGCGAGAGCCTGTCGTGCTTCCGCACGATCCACGGTATCGGCTATTGGTACGAGCCGGGGAGGTGAGTTCGGGCGGGGGCTTCACGGCTTCACAGTATGCAGCTTCACAGTCTTACGGATGGAGCTGCGCAGCTTCACGGTTTATAGCTTCTCAGATCACAAACAATAAGCCCTCGGTCTGCTGGGATTTGAACGTCATCGCCAAAGTAATCAAAAATGTTAGGCACGATTCACGTGAAGCCGTGAAGCCGTGCTCAATCCCTCGCCGGGCGCGCGTAGTCGTCCTGCAGGCGCACGACATCCGTCAGGTCCGGCGTCGACACCTCGAGCAGCACGCTGTCGACCACCGCCTCGAAGCGATGGATGGTGCGCACGGGGATGTGGATGAGCTGGCCGGGCTTCCAGTCGTGCACGTGCTCGGCGCCAACCGGCGCGGTGGCATGCGTCTCGCCCTCGGCGAGCGGACGGTACGTGAGCTTCACGTGGCCGGAAAGCAGGTAAAGGGTCTCGGTCTTGCGCTCATGGTACTGCAGGCTCAGGCGCTTGCCGGCCGAGACCTCGAGGATCTTGCCCGCGTAGGCCTTCTGGTCGGCGTACCAAATCTCGCGGCCCCAGGGCTTGTCGACGATCTTGGGCTGGGTGAGGGGGTTCATGGAGGGATGAGGAAGTTGAAAGGATTGAAGGGATTGAAGGGATTGAAGGGATAAAAGGGAGGAAGGGATTAGGTGAGCTTAGAGTTGGGGAGAGGAAGGAATCGGGGCAATCCTTGAGAGTTGGGCCGGCAACTGCGAGGGCGGGGCTCAGGCCGGGACCTGGGGCGGATAGGGTTCCCGGCGCCTTCGCCACCACCACATCCAGGCAAACCGGTGGTAGGCATAAATCAGGCCCATGGAGACGACTTGGGCGAGAAGGAGCTCGGGCTTGAACCTCCCAACCCCAAAGAGAAGAAGGGTGAACCATAGCCAACCGCTGATCAGCCACGCATAGGGAAGAAGCAGGATGAAGGAGGTCAGCCAAGGCGTCGCGCCAGAGGGACGCAGGAGGGTGATCAGCCACGCCACGCCGAGGACCAAAATCCAGAAGATGGGTTGCGCGAAGGCCGCGTAATACAAGAGGGACGAAGGCATCTCGCCATCGAGCACCCTGCCGACGCATTCGCCGAATTTCTTTGCCCAATTGACGAGGCCGATGAGCAGCAAGCCGGCGGCGAACGAGCGCAGGGTTTCGTAAGGGTGGCGGCCTTGCTTCTTGACTATGGTGCACGAGCCTAAGGACCTCGGGTGATCATGGGAAGCGCGGTTCCTTCAATCTCCGCCGCGTTCTTTGCCCTGGGTAAGGCCGGCTCGCCGAACCGGCCGGGGCGGGTTCGGAGAAACCGCCCTATCCGATGGACGCCTCGGCGAGGCGCCCCTACCCGAGACAACGGATAGCGGGATAAGCGGTGTTAGCGGTGTCAGCAGGAAGCGGCGATGCCAAGGGCTTTGTATGCTGACCTTGTGAGGGGATGTTCTCCTGCGTTTCCGTTCTCCTCACCCTCCATTAAGCGATTAAGCCGGTAAGCGATTAACCCGCGCTCCCCAACCGCGATTCCGTTCCTCTGCGAAGCCGTGACGCTGCGAAGCTGTACTCCTGTGCCACTGTGAAGCCGCCCTGCCCACCGAATCACAACAACTCCCCCATGAAGTCGCCCTGCAGGGTCTCGGGATTCGCGGGCGCCATGAGGCCGGGATGGTCGGTGGCCGCGCGATTCACCTCGGCCCCGACGCGTCGAAGCCGCAGGGAGCCGTCGGGGGCCGGCCGCGTGAGACGCGCGAGCGCCGTGGCATCCAACGGGCTCTCCGCGAGCCAGCTCTGCCAGTCCGGCTCGGGCAGCAGCATCGGCATGCGGCCGTGGATGGGCGACATGTCGCGATTGGGCGCGGTGGTGACGAGGCAGAGGGTCGTCACCAAACCGCCCGAGTCGCCAAGGTGCGCGGCCCATAATCCGGCCATGGCGAGCGGGCCGCCGTCGGCGCGCTCGAAGTAGAAGGGGACGGCGACCTGGCCGTCGTTGCGCCACTCGTAGAAGCCGTCGACCGGCACGAGACAGCGGCGGGTGCGCACGGCGTCGCGGAAGGCGGGAAGGGTCGCCATGGTCTCGGCGCGCGCGTTGACATGGCCGGTGCCGGTCTCGGGCGGACGGCCGGGGCGGGTGACGACCAATCCCCAGCGCAGCGACTCGCAGCGCAGGGCGCCGTCCACCCGGCGTATGGCCGCGATGGGCTGGGTCGGCGCAAGATTGTGCCTTGGCGGCGCTTCCGGCAGGCGAAGGCCGAGCCGACGGGGAATCTCGGCGTGCCGGTCGAACTGGGTGACCCGGCCGCACATGGGCTCACCAATGCGGCGGACGCTCGTCGGCGGGGGAGCCGGCGGCGTTGTCGCCATCGGACGACGGCTTCGACTCCAGGCGCTCGAGGCGCTGGCGGAGTCGGTCGATCTCCCGCGTGAGGTCGAGCATGGCGCGGTCCTGCTGCTCGACGTGCCGCTGCAGGTGGACGAGCTGCTCCTCGAGGCGTCGCAGGGCGTCGTCCATCTCAGGGCATGAGCTCCTTCTTCGCCTGGGCGAAGGCGGCGAGCCCCTTGTCGAGGTCCTCGCGCGTGAGGGCGGCGTTCATCTGGGTGCGGATGCGGGCCTTCTCCTTCGGGACGACGGGATAGAAGAAACCGACGGCGTAGACGCCAAGCTCGAGGAGGCGGGCGGCGAACTTCTGCGCGAGGACGGCGTCGCCGAGCATCACGGGCACGATGGGGTGCTGGCCGGGCTGGAGGGTGAAGCCGAGCTCCGTCAGGCCCTTGCGCCAGTAGGCGGCGTTGTCCATCAGTCGGTCGCGCAGCTCGGTGGACTCGGAAAGCATGCGGATGACCTCGAGCGCGCCGGCGACGAGCGGAGGCGGGAGCGAGTTGGAGAAAAGATAGGGGCGCGAGTGCTGGCGGAGGACCTCGACGAGCTCCTTTTTCCCGGAGGTGTAGCCGCCGGAGGCGCCGCCCAGGGCCTTCCCGAGGGTGCCGGTGATGATGTCGACGCGGCCCATGCAGCCGGCGTGCTCATGCGTGCCGCGGCCGCGCTTCCCGAGGAAGCCGACGGCGTGGGAGTCGTCCATCATGACGATGGCCCGGTGCCTGTCGGCGAGGTCGCAGATCTCCCTCATCGGCGCGATGAAGCCGTCCATCGAGAACACGCCGTCCGTGGCGATCATCCGCAGGCGGGCGCCCTTGGCCTCGGTCAGCTTGGCCTCCAGGTCGGCGAGGTCGTTGGTGGCGTAGCGGAAGCGCTGCGCCTTGCAGAGGCGGACGCCGTCGATGATCGAGGCGTGGTTGAGGGCGTCGGAGACGATGGCGTCCTCGGGACCGAGCACCGTCTCGAAGAGCCCGCCGTTGGCATCCCAGCACGAGGAGTAGAGGATGGTGTCCTCGGTCCCGAGGAACTCGCTGATGGCCTCCTCGAGCTGGCGGTGGAGGGACTGGGTGCCGCAGATGAAGCGCACCGAGGCCATGCCGTAGCCCCACTGGTCGAGCGCCTTGGCGGCGGCGGCCTTGACGCGCGGGTGGTCGGCGAGGCCGAGGTAGTTGTTGGCGCAGAGGTTGATGACGGTCCGCCCGTCCTTGAGGGTGACGCGCGCGCCCTGGGCGCCGGCGATGAGGCGCTCCTGCTTGAAGAGCCCGGCGCCGCGGATGTCCGCGAGCTTGGCGTCGAGCAGGGGCTTGAGGTCGTCGTACATCGGGGAGGTCAGATCTTGGACCAGTCGAGGACCACCTTGCCGGACTGGCCGGAGAGCATGGCGGCGAAGCCCTGCTCGAAGCCCTCGTAGGGGAGGCGGTGCGTGATGACAGGGGTGATGTCCATGCCGGACTGGACGAGCGCGATCATCTTGTACCAGGTCTCGTACATCTCGCGGCCATAGATGCCCTTCAGGTGCAGGCACTTGAAGATGACCTTGTTCCAGTCGATGGCGGCGGTGCCCGGGATGATGCCGAGGAGCGCGACGCGGCCGCCGCAGGCCATGTTGTCGAGGATGGTGTCCAGGGCGCGCGCGTTGCCGGACATCTCCATGGCGACGTCGAAGCCCTCGGTCATGCCGAGATCCTTCTGCACCTTGGCGAGGTCCTGCTTGGACACGTCCACCGCGGCGGTCGGGCCGAGCTTGCGCGCGAGCTCGAGGCGCCAGGGGTTGACGTCGGTGATGACGACCTTGCGGGCGCCCGCGGCCTTGGCGATGGCGATGGCCATGATGCCGATGGGGCCGGCGCCGGTGATGAGCACGTCCTCGCCGACCAGGTCGAAGGAGAGCGCGGTGTGGACGGCGTTGCCGAGGGGGTCGAAGACGGCCGCGACGTCGTCCGGGATGTCGTCGGGGATGGGGACGACGTTCTCCGCCGGCAGGGCGAGGAGCTCGGCGAAGGCGCCGGGGCGGTTCACGCCCACGCCTTGGGTGTTGGGGCAGAGGTGGCGGCGGCCGGCGCGGCAGTTGCGGCAGGTGCCGCAGACGATGTGCCCCTCGCCGGAGACGCGCTGGCCAGGGCGGAGGTGGCGGACGTCGGCGCCGACCTTCTCGATGACGCCGAGGTACTCGTGGCCGACGTTCATGCCGACGGGGATGGTCCTGGCGGCCCAGTCATCCCACTTCCATATATGGACATCGGTGCCGCAGATCGAGGCGCGCTTGATGCGGATGAGGACGTCGCGCGGGCCCATGACGGGCTCCGGGATGTCCATCAACCAGAGGCCTTCCTTGGCCTCCTTCTTGACGAGGGCTTTCATGGCGTGATCCGAGGGTTAGGCAGGGGGGCGGATAAGTCCAGCGCGCTCCCAGGCGGCGCGCACCGGCGGGTCGCGGGGGTCGGGCAACGGGTTGCCGTGCCGGTGGCGGGTGACGCTGAGGGACTGCTCGTGGTAGTACGGGTGGAACTCGAGCGCGGGGCAGCGGGTGACAGGGCCGTCGAAGATCGTGGCGCCGCGGATGCGGGCGGCCTCCCGCAGCGAGGCGCCCGAAGGGCCGACAAGGCGGACACGGGCGCCCGCGGCGAGGAACTCGGCGAACTCGAGGTCATCCTGCACCTCGCAGAAGGCCGCGACCTTCGCGGCGGCCTCGATGAGGTAGGGGTCGTGGGAGCGGTCGACGCTGACCACCCAGGCGTGGCGCATCGCGAGGAGGACCTTGAGGGCGCGGCGGCATTCGGCGTCGTCGGCTCCCGCGGCGAGGCGGAGCACGAGGAGACGCGGGTCGTCATCCGAGCCGGCCTGCAGGCGGCGATGGACATTGGCCTCCGCGGCCAGGCCGGAAGGGTCGCGGGGCTCGAGGAAGCCCGCGAGGCTGAGGGCGAAGTGCGCCTTCTCGGCGTCCTCGCCATGGACCTTGGCATGAGCCGCGCGGTCGGCGGCGGGATGGATGGAGACGATGTCCGCGGAAGGGTCGTCCTCCCATCGGCACAGCGAGGCGACATAGTGGGCGCCGCCGGCCTTGGCGCCGGGCCCATAGGCGGAGCGCTTCCAACCGCCGAAGGGCTGGCGGTTGACGATCGCGCCCGTGATGGGTCGGTTCACGTAGGCGTTGCCCACCTCGACCCGGTCGATCCATCGGGCGATCTCCCTCGGGTCGAGGGAATGGATGCCGCCGGTTAGGCCGTAGCGGGAATGGTTGGCGAGCGCGACGGCGTCGTCGAGGCTGGCCGCCCGCATCACGCCGAGCACCGGGCCGAAGCACTCGGCGCCGAAGAACCAGGATTCCGGGGTGACGCCGAGCCGGATGCCGGGCGTCCAAAGGTTGGGGTTCTGGGCATCCCGGCGCGGCTCGAGCAGCCAGGACTCGCCCTTGTCGAGCCGGGTCAGGCCGCGGCGCAGGGATTCATCGGACTCGCGGATGAGGGGAGGGACGGTCGTCGCCGGATCCCAGGCCGAGCCGACGCGCAGCGAGGCCGCGGCGTCGCGGAGCTGGCGCAGGAAGGTCTCGTCGGCGCCAAGCTCGCCGACCAGGATGAGCAGCGAGCAGGCGGAGCACTTCTGGCCGGCGTGACCGAAGGCGGAGCGGACGGCGTCCTTGATGGCGAGATCGCGGTCGGCGGCGGGCGTGACGATGAGGGCGTTCTTGCCGCTCGTCTCCGCAAGCAGCCGGAGGTCGGGCCGCCACGACAGGAAGAGGTCGGCGGTCGACGAGGCGCCCGTGAGGATGACGGCGGCGACGCGCGGGTCCTCGATCAAACGGCGGCCAACGTCGTTGTCGGGCGCGGGGACGAATTGGACGAGCCCTGCGGGGAAGCCGGCCTCCCAGAGGACCTCGCAGGCGAGCCGGCCGCAAAGGACGGCCTCGGGCGCGGGCTTGAGGATGACGGCGTTGCCGGCGCGCAGGGCCGCGGCGACTCCGCCGAAGGGGATGGCGAAGGGGAAGTTCCAGGGCGGGGTGACGGTCACCACGCCGAGGGGCGAGCGGCGAGCCCCGGACCAGCGCGCGGCGTCATCGAACGCGCGCGCGTAATAGGCGGCGAAGTCGACGGCCTCCGAGAGCTCGGCGTCGGCCTCGGCCGCGGTCTTGCCGCCATCGAGCACCATGGCGGCCACGAGCTCGCCACGGCGACGCTCGAGGATGGAGGCGGCGCGCAGGAGCGCGGCGCGCAGGTCGGCATCGGGCAGGGTGCCGACGGCGCCATGCGCGGCGGCGAGCGCGCGCTCGACGTCGGCCGCGTCGGCCACGGCATGACGATAGGCGACGACGCCGGGGCGCGAGGGGTCCCTGCCCTGTCCGGCCAGGCCCTTCTCGTCATCCTTGCCCGCGATGCGGAGGGGCACGCGGAGGTCGCGCGTGGCGAGCAGGGCGAGATGGCGGGCGATCCATTCGCGGTTGGCCGGCAAGGTCCAGTCGGTGTCCGCGGCGTTGGCGAATCCGCCCTTGGGTGTCTCCGGCGACTCGCTCGCGCGATCCTGCCGGCGGCGGGGTCCGACGGAAGCGGTCGCCGCCGCGGCGAGCCCGCGGAGGAAGGCGGCCTTCTGTCGCTCCCAGGCGGCGGATCCAGGCTCGAGGTCGAAGAGGTCGCGGAGGAAATTCCCCTCGGTGGTGTTCTCGTCGAGACGGCGGATGAGGTAGGCGACGGCCGAGCCGAAGTCGTCGCGGGGGACGACGGGGGCGTAGAGCAGCAGGTCGCCGGCGCGTTCACGCACGGCCTCGGCCTGGTGCGGCGCCATGCCCTCGAGCATCTCGATCTCCAGCGATCCGCCGAGCCCGCGCTCCTCGCGCAGGACGAGCGCGAGGGCGAGGTCGAAGAGGTTGTGCGAGCCGACGCCCAGGCGAACGGCCTTGGTGCGGCCGGCATCCGTCGCCCAGAGGAGCATGCGGCGGAAATTGGCGTCGACCTCGGGCTTGGTCGCATAGGGTGCCTGCTCCCAGCCGTGAATCTCCGCCTCGACGCGCTCCATCGCGAGGTTGGCGCCCTTGACGAGGCGCACCTTCACCGGGGCGCCGCCGGCGGCGACGCGCGCCTGGGCCCACTCGGTGATGCGGCGCTGGACGAGCGGGGCGTCGGGCAGGTAGGCCTGGAGGACGATGCCGGCCGTGAGCCCGCGGAACTCGGGCTCGGAGAGCGTGCGGAGGAAGGCCTCGGCGGTGAGCTCGAGGTCGCGGTACTCCTCCATGTCCAGGTTGATGAACTTGTGGGGGCTATGGCGGAGGCAGGCCCGGTAGAGCTCGCGGAGGCGCACCTGGATGTCGGCCAGCGAGCGCTCGAAGCCGAGGGAGGAGACCTGGGAGCAGACGGAGGAGACCTTGACGGAGAGGTAATCGACCTTGGGGTCGGCGAGGAGCGCGAGGTTGGCGCGGAAGCGGCGCTCGGCCTCCTCCTCGCCGAGGATGGCCTCGCCGAGCCGGTTGAGGTTGAGCCTCACGCCCTGCGCGCGGCGGCGGCCGATGTGCGCGGCGAGCGGGCCGGTCTCGGCGGGAAGGATGACGGCGCCGGTCTCGAGGCGCAGGCGACGCTCGACCTGGGGCATGACGACCCATGGCAGGAAAGGCGCGGCGGCCGCGCCCGCGGCTAAGAGGGCGCGGTCGATCGGCGACAGGTAGCGCGGCACGCCGAGGTCGCGGACGACGCCCTGGAGCTGGCGGGCGGCGCCGGAGGCCGTGCCGGGGCGGAAGACGCGGTCGCAGAGGGCGAAGGTCGCGGCCTTGCCGGCCGGGTCCTCCATCATGCGGGCGACCTGGGCGAGGGCGCGGGCGTCGGCGGGGCGCAGCCGGCGGCGCGCCTCGGCGAGGAGCTCGGCGGCCAGCCTGACGGCCTTGTCGCCGAGCTCGTGGGTGGCTTCCATGTCGGGGAGGATGGGGACAACGCTCGGGTTGCCAACCCCCGCGAGCGATCAGTCGGCGGAGCTGGTGCCGCGGCCCTTCGCCAGGCGCTGGATCATGGCGAAGCGGATCTGCTGCTCGAGGCGGAGCAGGCCCTCGGGATCGGGGTCGCGGGAGCCCTTGGCCTCCTCGAGCGCCTGGCGGGCGCGGGCCTCCGCCTGCTCGGCGGCGGCGAGGTCGATCTTGGCGACGTCGATGGCGGCCTCGGTCACGACCGAGACCTTGTCGGCGACGACGCGGACGAAGCCCTGGTCGACGGCGAGGCGGGTGACCTGGCCGCCGAGGGTGACGGCGACCTCGCCCGCGGCGATGACCGCCGTGAGAGGGATGTGGCCGGGGAGGATGCCGACCTCGCCGAGCGCGGTGGGCAGCGTCACGCCGTCCGCCCGGCCCTGGTAGGCGCGGCGGTCGGGGGTGACGATCTCGACCTGGAGGGGCATGGGGCTCAGGCCTTGGCCTTGGCGGTGTCGCCGGCCTTCGCCTTGGCGGCGGCCTCGAGGACCTCGTCGATGCCGCCCTTCATGTAGAAGTCGTTCTCGTTCACGTGGTCGAGCTCGCCGGAGAGGATCATCTCGAAGCCGCGGATGGTGTCGTCGAGCGACACGTACTTGCCGGGCGAGCCGGTGAAGACCTCGGCGACGTGGAAGGGCTGCGAGAGGAACTTCTGCACCTTGCGGGCGCGGAAGACGACCAGCTTGTCCTCGGGCGAGAGCTCGTCGAGGCCGAGGATGGCGATGATGTCCTGCAGGTCCTTGTAGCGCTGGAGCAGGCCCTGGACGCCGCGCGCGACCTTGAAGTGGCGGTCGCCGACGACCTCGGGGGCGAGGGCGGTCGAGGTGGAGGCGAGGGGGTCGACGGCCGGGTAGATGCCGAGCTCGGCGATGCGGCGCTCGAGCACGACGGTGGAGTCGAGGTGGGCGAAGGTGTTGGCGGGGGCGGGGTCGGTCAGGTCGTCCGCCGGGACGTACACGGCCTGGAAGGACGTGATGGAGCCCTTGGTGGTCGAGGTGATGCGCTCCTGGAGGTTGCCCATCTCGGAGGCGAGGGTGGGCTGGTAGCCGACCGCCGAGGGTGAGCGGCCGAGCAGGGCCGAGACCTCGGAGCCCGCCTGGGAGAAGCGGAAGATGTTGTCGACGAACAGGAGCACGTCGCGGTTCTGCTCGTCGCGGAAGAACTCGGCCATCGCCAGGGCGGAGAGGGCCACGCGCATGCGGGCGCCGGGGGGCTCGTTCATCTGGCCGTAGACGAGGGCGACCTTGGACTTGGAGAGGTCCTTCTGGTCGATGACGCCCGCCTCGGACATCTCATGGTAGAGGTCGTTGCCCTCGCGGGAGCGCTCGCCGACGCCGGCGAAGAGGGAGAAGCCGCCCTGCTTCATGGCGATGTTGTTGATCAGCTCCATGATGACGACGGTCTTGCCGACGCCGGCGCCGCCGAAGGCGCCGACCTTGCCGCCCTTCACGAACGGGCAGATGAGGTCGATGACCTTGATGCCGGTGGGCAGGAGCTCGGCCGAGGTCTTCTGCTCGGTGAGGGGCGGGGGCTGGCGGTGGATGGGATAGCGCTTCTCGGCCTTGACCTCGCCGCGGTCGTCGACGGGGTCGCCGGTCACGTTGAAGATGCGGCCGAGGACGGCGTTGCCGACGGGCACGGTGATGGAGGCGCCGGTGTCCTTGGCGGGCATGCCGCGGACGAGGCCCTCGGTGGTCGACATCGCGACGGCGCGGACGAGGCCGGCGCCGAGGTGCTGCTGGACCTCGAGGACGAGGCGGGTGGCCTTGCCCTCGACCGAGTAGTCGACGTGCAGGGCGTTGTAGATCTCGGGGACCTTGTCGGCGGCGAACTGGACGTCGACGACGGCGCCGAGGACCTGGGTGATGGTTCCGGTGGTGCTCATTGTAAGGTGGGTTCGGGGGTTGGGAAGGGGTTCAGGACTGGGAGGCGCCGGCGGTCAGCTCCAGGATCTCCTGGGTGATGGCGGCCTGGCGGGCCTTGTTGTACTCGAGGGAGAGCGCGGCGGCGATCTTCTTGGAGTTGTCGGTGGCGGCCTTCATGGCGACCATGCGCGCGCTGTGCTCGGAGGCCTTGGCCTCGAGGACGGCCTGGTGGACGGCCACCTTGTAGAAGAGGGCGGGCAGGCGCTCGAGGATCTCGGCGGCGGAGGGCTCGAAGACCATGTCGCGCTCGTCCGCCTCGACGCGGGGCTCGGGCAGGCCGAGCTTCTCGCGGAGGGCGCGGGCCTGGCCGACCAGGTCGTCGGCGGGCAGCAGGCGCTGGACGCGGGGGGCCTGGACGAGCGTGTTCTTGAAGTGGGCGTAGAGGACCTCGACGGTGTCGACCCTGCCCTCGAGGAAGGCCTTGAGCAGGAACTCGGCGGCGGGGCGGACCTCGGCGAACGCGGCCTTGTCGCCGACGGGGAAGTCGGCGAGCAGGGTGCGGCCGGCGCGGGCGAGCGACTGGCGGCCCTTGCGGCCGACGGTCACGAAGGCGGCGCCGGGGATCTCGAGCGCGGCGCGCAGGAGGTTGCTGTTGAGGGCGCCGCACATGCCCTTGTCGGGCGTGACGATGAGGATGCCGCGGACGCGGACCTCGCGGCGGGTGAGCAGCGGGTGCTCCATGGCGCCGACCTTGGCGGCGGCGGTGTCGAGGATCTCGCCCAGCAGCTCGGCGTACTCGCGCCCGGCCTTGGCCGCGTCCTGCGCCTTCTTCATCTTGGACGACGCGACGAGCTGCATGGCACGGGTGATCTGACCGGTGCTCTTGACCGACTTGATGCGGTTGCGGATCTCGCGGAGTCCCTTGGGCATGGGGGCGGTGGAGGGAGGGGATCAGGAAGGCCTCAGGCCTTGAAGGTGCGCTTCCAAGCCTCGCACGCGGCCTTCAGCTCGGCGGCGCCGGCGTCGTCGATCTTGTCGCCGCCGCGGATCCTGGCCAGCACGCCGGGCTTGGCGGCCTCGAGGGCGGCCTGCAGGCCGGCGGCCGCGGCGGTGACCGACTTCACGGGGACGTCGGCGAAGAAGCCGTTCTGCATCGCCCAGATGAGGGCGACCTGGATCTCGGCGGACTTGGGCGCGTTGGGGGGCTGCTTGAACAGCTCCACGAAGCGGTCGCCCTTGTCGAGGATGCCCTTGGTCTGGGCGTCGAGGTCGGAGCCGAACTGGGCGAAGGCGGCCAGCTCGCGGTACTGGGCGAGCTCGCCCTTCACCTTGCCGGCGACCTGCTTGAAGGCCTTGATCTGCGCGGCGGAGCCGACGCGCGAGACGGAGAGGCCGACGGAGACGGCGGGGCGGATGCCCTGGTTGAAGAGGTCGGTCTGGAGGAAGACCTGGCCGTCGGTGATGGAGATGACGTTGGTCGGGATGTAGGCCGAGACGTCGCCCGCCTGGGTCTCGATGATGGGCAGCGCGGTGAGCGAGCCCTTGCCGGCGAGGCGGGCGGAGCGCTCGAGCAGGCGGGAGTGGAGGTAGAACACGTCGCCGGGGTACGCCTCGCGGCCCGAGGGGCGCTTGAGGATCAGCGAGATCTGGCGGTAGGCGGCGGCGTGCTTCGAGAGGTCGTCATAGACGATGAGGGCGTCGTGGCCGTTCTCCATGAACCACTCGCCGATGGCGGTGCCGGAGAAGGGCGCGAAGACCTGGTTGGCCGCGTTGTCGGCCGCGGGCGCGGTGACGATCACGCAGAACTCCATGGCGCCGGCCTTCTCGAGGGTGCCGATGGTGCGGGCGATGGAGGAGTTCTTGGCGCCGACCGCGACGTAGATCGAGTAGACGGGGCGGAACTTGGGGTCGCCGGAGGCGAGGCCGACGCGGTTGGCGTTGGCCTGGTTGATGATGGTGTCGACGGCGATGGTGGTCTTGCCGGTGGCGCGGTCGCCGATGATCAGCTCGCGCTGGCCGCGGCCGATGGGGATCATGGCGTCGATGGCCATGATGCCCGTCTGCATGGGCTGGTCGACGGACTTGCGGGGCGTGATGCCGGGGGCGATCTTCTCGACGGGGTAGCGCTCCGTGGCGGCGAGGGGGCCCTTGCCGTCGACGGGGTTGCCGAGGGCGTCGACGACGCGGCCGAGGAGGCCCTTGCCGACGGGGATGGAGAGGAGGCGGCCGGTGGTCTTGGCCTGCATGCCCTCCTTGAGGGAGGAGATGTCGCCCATGACGACGCAGCCGACGGTGTCCTCGGCGAGGTTGAGGGCGACGCCCATCAGGCCTCCGGGGAACTCCACCATCTCGTTCATCATGACGCCGGAGAGGCCCTCGACGGCGGCGACGCCGTCGGCGAGGGTGACGATGGTGCCGACGTTGGACTTGCCGGCGCGGGCGTCGAGCCCGGCGATGGCCTGCTGGATCTGGTCGATGACGTTGCTCATTGATTCAAGGGATTGGGGCGTGGAAGGGATAAAAAGGATGTAAGGGAGGAAGGGATGGGTGTCAGGCGGCGAGGGAGCGCTCGAGGCGCTCGAGGCGGCCGAGGGCCGTCAGGTCGAGGACGTCGTCGCCGACGCGCACGCGGAGGCCGGCGAGGAGCTTGTCGTCGCGGCGGGCGACGGGGCGCAGGGCGCGGCCGGACGAGCGGGAGAGCGCGGCGGCGATGGCGGCGAGCGTCTCGGGCGCGAGGGGGCCGGCATGCTCGACGCGGGCCTCGGAACGGATGACCTCGCGGCGCACGGCGGCGAGGTAGGCGCGGAGGACGGGGCGCAGCTCATGGGCGGCGCGGGACTTGGCCAGGGCGGCCAGCACGGCGCCGACGCGCTCGGCGGAGACGGCGCCGCCCTCCAGGGAGAGGGCGAGGAGGCGCTTGGCCTCGGCGCGGGCGGCGGCGGGGGACATGTTCAGTTGGCGAGGGCCTTGGCGGCGGCCTCGTTGACGCGCGCCTTGGCGGCGTCGTCGAGCGACTGGTCGATGACCTTGGCGGTCGTGGCGACGACGAGGCGGGCGACCTCGGCGCGGACCTCGGCGAGCATCTTGGCGCGCTCGGACTCGAGGGCGGCCTGGCCGCGGCGCAGGACCTCGGCGGCCTCGGCGGCGGCGGCGGCCTTGGCGGCCTCCACGGTCTTCTGGGCGGTGGCGGCGGCCTGGGTCACCAGGGCGGCGGCCTCCTGCGAGGCCTGGGTGAGGATCTCCTCGCGGCGGCGCTCGGCGTCGGCGCGGGCCTTGGCGGCGGCGTCGGCGTCGGCGAGGCCCTTCTCGATGATCGCGGTGCGGGCCTCGAGCTGGCCGAGGGCCGGCTTGATCGCGAAGCGATAGAGGACGAGCGCGAGCAGCGTGAAGTTGACGATCTGGGCCAGCAGGTGCGGCCCGTCGACGCCGAAGCCCTTGAAGAGCTCGATGATGGCATCGTGGGGCGCGGCGGCGAGGGGGAGGCTCATGGCGGGCGGGAAAGGGGAAGGCGGCGGGCCCGGAGGCCCGCCGCCGTTGGGCTCACTTGGTGAGGAAGATCGCGTAGAACGCGACCGCCTCGGCGAGCGCCATGCCCAGGATGGACTGGACGAGGATCTTGCCGGAGGCCTCGGGGTTGCGACCGACGGACTCGACGGCCTTGGCGCCGATCATCGCCACGCCGAAGGCGGCGGCGAGGCAGCCGACGGCGGCGGGGATGGTGTTGGCGTTGATGGTGATCTCAGCGAGGATCATGTTGTTTGTTTTTGTTTTGGGTGTTTTTCTCGGCCGACCGCCCGGGGAGTCCCGGCAGGTCGCCGGCCGCGAAAGGGTGAGGGTGTCAGTGGGCGTGCTCCTCGTCGTGGCCGCCGTCGTGGTTGCAGATCAGGCCGATGTAGACGGCCGAGAGCAGGGTGAAGACGAAGGCCTGGATGAGGCCGACGAGCACCTCGAGGGCCGCGCCGAAGGCGGGGATGATGAAGGGCGCGATGTAGCCCAGGGAGTGGATCAGGTTCTCGCCGCCGAAGACGTTGCCGTAGAGGCGGAACGAGAGCGAGACCAGGCGGAAGAGGATGGAGATGACCTCGATGCAGCCCACGCCGATGAAGATGAAGCCGAGCGCGAGCCACATGGGCGTGCCGATCTCCTTGCGGTCCGACTTGTTGCCGAAGAGGTCGTGGACGAGCACCTTGGGGCCGGCGTAGCGGAGGACGAAGTAGGTCCACGCGGCGAAGGAGACGACGCTGAGCGCGAGGGTGGTGTTGAGGTCGGAGTTGGCCGGGCGAATGAGGTCCTTCCAGCTCTCGGGCGAGCCCACCTTGAGGGTGCCGACGCCGGGGAGCAGGCCGCTCCAGTTCATCAGCAGGATGAAGACGAAGAAGCCGCAGAGTAGGGGGAACACCTTGTCGATCATCCGCTTCCCGACGATGGGCTCGAGGGCGTCGCGCAGGCCGGTCGCCAGGCCCTCGACCACGCCCTGACCCTTGCCGGGGACGAGCTTGGGGGTGCCGACGGCGAGGCGCACGCCGAGGATGATGAGGGCGCCGATGATCCAGGTGGTGACGATCGAGTTCGTCAGGGGGAGTCCGAGAAACTCGACGCCGAGGTCGGTCGCCGTGGGGGACACCGCGGCCGGCAGGGCGGCGGGCACAAGGAACATGGCGGGCGACAGGCGCATGCGGAGGAAGGTTAGGAGAAGGAGAGCCGCCGAATGCGGTCAATGCCGCGGTTCAAACCACCCCCCACAGTAAGCCGTGGGAGGTCGGCTTATTAGAATAACTTATGAATCAGGGCTGGAGACGGCTCACTGCCCATCCGGCCGCTTGCCGGGTGTAACGGAAACGGTCATGGAGGCGGCTGGGGCGACCTTGCCAGAACTCGATGGAATCCGGGACTAGGCGTAGGCCGCCCCAATTCGGGGGGACGGGCACCTCGCCTTGGGGGAATCGCGCCTGGGCGGCTTCGAACTGTCGCTCCAGGTCGGCGCGGCTCGCGATCGGGCGGCTCTGGCTCGAGGCCCAGGCCCCGAGCTGGCTGTTGCGGGGGCGCGAATGGAAATAGGCGCGGGTCTCCTCGGCCGAGACGGGCTCGATGACGCCGCGGAGATGGACCTGCCGCTCGAGGTCGACCCAAGGGAAGGTCATCGACGCGCGCGGGCGGGCGGCGAGGTCGCGCCCCTTGTCGCTGTCCAGGTTGGTGAAGAAGGTGAAGCCGCGGGCGTCGAAGGCCTTGAGCAGGAGGACGCGCGAGGCGGGCGAGCCGTCGGGGCCCGCGGTGGCCAGCACCAGGGCGTTGGGCTCGCGGATGCCGGCGTCGCAGGCCTGCTTGAACCAGAAGCGGAACTGGTCGATGGGGTCCGGCGCGAGCTCATGGGCGTCGAGACCGTGGTCGGCGTACTCGCGGCGAAGGCCATGGATGTCCATCGCCGCCATCCTGTCCGCCCGGCCGGCCGGGGCAAGAAGGGACGAGCGAAGGCTCGCCGCGGCGCGGCGGCGCGGCGTAATGGGCGGCCATGAACCTGATGCTCATCACGCCGGAGGAGGCGCGCGAGGGCCTGCCGCCCTCGGACGCGCGGGCGCGCCATCTGCTGAAGACGGTGCATGCGGGCATCGGCTCGACCCTCCATGTCGGCGTGCGGGGCGGCCGGCGGGGCATCGCCACGGTGCTGACCCTCGCGCCGAGGCTGACCTTCGGCATCCGCTGGGAGAGCGCCCCCCAGGCGCCGCTGCCGCTCGAGGTCCTCGTGGGGCTGCCCCGGCCGCAGACCTCGCGCAAGGTGCTGCACGACCTCGCCAGCCTGGGCGCCAGGAAGATCCTCTTCTTCAAGCCCGCCAAGGGAGACCCGGCGTACGCGACGAGCTCGCTCTGGACGACGGACGAGTGGCGCGAGCAGGTCGAGAAGGGCGCGGAGCAGGCCTGCTCCGCGCTCCTGCCCGAGGTCGCCCACGCGGCCTCGCTCGAGGCGGCCCTCGCCTCGCTGCCGAAGGGCGGCTGGCGCGTCGCCCTCGACCCCTATGAGGCCGAGGGCGCGCTGCGCGGCAAGGCGACCGCGGCGGCGCCGGCGCTGCTGGCGATCGGACCGGAGCGCGGATGGGACGCCGCCGAGCGCGCGTCGCTGAGGGCCGCAGGGTTCGGCCTGCGCCACCTCGGCGACCGCGTGCTGCGCGTCGAGGCCGCCTGCGTCGTCGGCGGCGCGCTGATGCTGGCGGGGATGGATTGCTGGAAGGCGCACCAGCCGCTGGCCTGACACCTCAGCTGCGCCGGAGGATCGTCGCCGCCGGCTGGCCCTTGCCCTTGCCGAGGACCTTATGGAGGCGCCATCCCTCGGGGATGGGGACGACGAAGCCGCCGGGCGCCTCGAGGATGAGCCGGGCGTGCTCGCCGGACGCGGCGGCCGCGGCCGCGGTCGCGGCGATCGCGGCGCCTTGGCGTTCCCAGAGCTCCCAGGGCGGATCGGCGAAGACCAGGTCGAAGTCCGCCGCGGGCAGGGCGAAGCCGACGGCGTCGCCGGTCACGACCTCGAGCGGAAGCGCGGCGAGGCCCATGGACTTCGCGACGGCGGCGGCGTTGCCCCGGATGACCTCGGCCGTCATGCGGTCGACCGCGAGCGCCGAGGCCGCGCCGCGGCTCAGCGACTCGAGGGCGTAGGCGCCGGTGCCGGCGAAGAGGTCGAGGACGCGGGCGCCGGGAACCCAGGCGGCGAGCGAGCTGAAGACCGCCTCGCGGAGATAGTCGGTCGCGGGCCTCACCGGTCCCGAGGGGACGCGGAGGGGGATGCCACGGGCCTTGCCGCCGGTCACGCGCATGGCGCGACCCTCCCTGCGGCGGCGGCGGCGGTCAACGGCGTTCCGCGCCGAGGACCTGCCGGGCCGGCGACCAGCAGGTGGTCCGGCCGCCGATGGTCGCATGCCGCAGCGGCGCGCGGGTCCTCGGGCAGAGGCCGCCCTTCTCCCAGCGATGGTTGAACAGCCAGCTGTCGGGAGGGTCGGACCAATCCTTGCCGATGACGCGGAGCGCGTCGCGGCACACCTCGCGGAGCGTCGCGTGCAGGCGCCGCGCGGACTCGGGACCAAACCGGCCGGCCTTGGCCTTCGGGTGAAAACCGGCGCGCCACAGGACCTCGTCGGCCATCCAGTTGCCGATGCCCGGGAAGCGCTCCTGCATGAGGAGGACGGCCTTGATGGGCGAGCGCGCGCGCCGGCGCAGGAACCCGGCGAGGTCGGCGACGCGGAAGCCGGCCGAGAGGATCGCCGGAGGGATGGCGCTCCACCACGGCGGCTCGCCCTCGCCCGCCCAGAGACGGATGCGGCCGAACATCCGCGGGTCGCGGAAGGCGACGTCGGGGCCGCCGCGGAAGCGGATCACGAGATGGTCGTGGCGTCCGGGCGCCTCGCCCTTGCCCAGCACGACGAGCGAGCCGGTCATGCCGAGGTGGACGCCGAGCCAGGCGCCGCCCGAGAAGACGAAGGCCATCTGCTTGGCGGCCGCGAGCGAGCGGAGGAGACGGGCGCCGACGAGGGCGCGGCGCATGGCGGGCAGGCCGAGCCCGGCGCAGCAGCGGGCGCGGGGATGGAGGTCGACCGACGCCACCTCGCGGCCGATGGCGGCGTCCCAGCGCTTCCGGAAAAACTCGACCTCGGCGAGCTCGGGCATGGTCGACAGGGAACCGTCGGCGGCCCGGACGCAAGCGGCGGGGAGGAATGCGGTTGCCGTGCGACCCCGCGGGGGCACCTTGGGAGCATGGCCTCGGCCGACACCCTGCCCTTCAAGATCAGCGTCCTCGTCTTCCTCAAGGACGCCGGCGGGCGGCACCTGCTGATCCGACGGGCGAAGGCCCCCAACCTGGGCTGCTGGAGCCCGGTCGGCGGCAAGCTCGAGATGGCGCGGGGCGAGTCGCCCTTCGAGTGCGCCGTGCGCGAGGTGGCGGAGGAGACCGGTCACGCGGTGGCGACGACCGACCTGCACCTCTTCGGGATGGTCAGCGAGCGCGGCTACGAGGGCTCCACCCACTGGCTGATGTTCCTCTTCGACTGCCACAAGGCGCTGCCCGGGCTGCCGTCCGACATCGCGGAGGGGAACTTCGGGCTCTTCACCCGGGAGGAGGTCGATGCCCTGAACCTGCCGCCGACCGACCGGACCCTGCTCTGGCCGGTGTGGGACCGGCATCGGGGGAGCTTCCTCGCCTACCGCGCGGACTGCGACCCGGCGCGCCCCCTGGTGATCACGGAGGAGGAGAGCCACCTCCGCCCGCATCTCGGCTGACATGGAGGCGGGGGCCGCCGGCGCCGATTTCCGCACCGACCGCAAGCCGGCGGTGCCGATCGGCGCGCGCCTTCGCACCTACCTCGCGCGCGAGGGCCGCGACGTCCCGCTGCCCGTGACCTACGCGAGCCTCCGACGGTTCACCCAGGCGGTGCCGCTGCTGGAGCGCGACGGCACGGACACGCTGTGGGAGACGGTGGCCTACCGCCAGGAGGACATGCCGGGGCTGGCCGAGGGGCTGCTGCGGACCTACGCCCTGCTGCGCGGGGAGGGCTCGATGGCGGTCTTCCGCCACGTGTTCGTGGACCGCATCGACTATTGCGCCTTCGGCAACTCCCGGCCCTTCCGCGTCCGCATCGTCAACGCCTACAACGAGAACCACGATTACTTCTACGTGAAGGCGGGGGACGCCTCGCGCATCGCCGGGCTGGAGCTCGAGCACCTGCTCTCGCCCAACCGCATGCACTACCTCACGGAGGGCGACACGCTGGTCGAGGAGCACGTGACGGGCATCCCCGGCGACCGCTTCGCGGAGCGCTGGCTCGACGGCGCGGGGCACCACCCCGTCCGCCTCGCCAAGGAGCTCATCAAGTTCGAGGAGCGCTGCCTCGTCCGGCTGCTCGGCGACATGCGCGCCTACAACTTCGTGGTCGCGGTGACGCCCGACTTCGACGCGACCTCCATCCGCGTCCGGGCGATGGACTTCGACCAGCAGTCCTACAACGGGCGCCTGGCCTTCTACCTGCCCGGCTCCTTCAAGGAGAACCGGCCCTATGTGCTGCACTGCGGGCGGCACATCAACGCCGCGACCGCGGCGCAGTACCGCCGCGAGGAGCAGGCGCTCATCCACCGGCGCCACCTGGCGGCGCCCGACCGGCTCCGCGACCTCCTGGAGGCCCTGCGCGAGCTGCCGCTCTCGACGCCGGAGCGGGTGGCGTCCCTGGCCGAGGGGCTGGCGGCCCACCACGGCGACGCCGCGTTCCTCGCGGCGCGGGACATGCCGGACCTCGTCGGCATCAGCCTCGAGCGCCTCGGACGGGTGCTCCGCAACTGAGCGCGCCAGTCCGCGCTGGACAGCGGGCGCGGCGGTCGGGCAGGATGCGCGCCCGAGCATGAGCGACTCCCTCCGTCACGAATGCGGCATCGCCCTGGTCCGGCTGCTCAAGCCCCTGGATTGGTACGAGCAGCGCCACGGGTCGCCCCTCCACGGCTTCAACCAGCTCTTCCTGCTGATGGAGAAGCAGCACAACCGCGGGCAGGACGGCGCGGGCATCGGCTGCGTGAAGATCGGCGCGCCGGACGGCGAGGCCTTCCTCTTCCGGGACCGGGAGGTAGGCGGCCAGGGGCTGACCCAGATCTACGCCCGCCAGCTCCGCGAGTACAACGCCCGCGTGCGCGACGGCCTCATCCTGCCCGAGATCGGCGACTCGGTCCGCCGCCATTTCGACTACGGCGGCGAGGTGCTCCTCGGCCACCTGCGCTACGCCACCTCGGGCTCGGCCGACGCCGGCGCCTGCCATCCGTACGCCCGCAAGTCCATCTGGCCCACGCGCAACCTGCTGCTCGCGGGCAACTTCAACCTGACGAACACCGAGGCGCTCAACCGCTCGCTCGGCCGGCGGGGCGCCCACGTCATCCACTCCACCGACACGCAGTCCATCCTCGAGGAGGTCGGTTTCCGGCTCGACGAGGAGCACGAGCGCCTGTTCCAGCGCCACCGCGCGGCGGGGCTCGAGGGGCAGGAGCTGCAGGCGGCCATCTCGCGCGACCTCGACCTCGCCCGCGTGCTCCGCCACGCCTCGCGGGAGTGGGACGGCGGCTATGCCATCATGGGCGCGGTCGGCAACGGCGACGCCTTCGTGATGCGCGACCCCAACGGCATCCGTCCCTGCTGGTGGGCCGCGACCGAGGACACCGTGTGCGTCGCCTCGGAGCGCGCGGCGCTGATGACCATCGTGGGGGCGGACACCGCCGCGGTGCGCGAGCTGGAGCCGGGGACGGCGCTCGTCATCAAGGCGGACGGGAAGTGGTCGACCGAGCGCATCCTGCCCGCCGGGCGCAAGGCGCACTGCTCCTTCGAGCGCATCTATTTCTCGCGCGGCAACGACCCGGACATCTACCGCGAGCGCAAGGCGCTGGGCGCGGCCCTCGCCGGACCCATCATGGAGGCGGTCGGCGGCGACCTGTCGCGGACGGTCTTCTCCTACATCCCCAACACCGCGGAGATCGCCTGGTATGGCCTCATGCAGGAGCTGCGCATGCGGCGGCGCGGCGAGGTGCGCCGCGACATCCTGGCCGCGCACCGCGAGGGGCGGCTCGACGAGGCCCTGCTCGACCGGCTGATCATGGACAACTGGCCGCGCGGCGAGAAGGTCGCGCACAAGGACGTCAAGCTGCGCACCTTCATCTCGCAGGAGCGCAGCCGGGTCCAGATGGCCTCGCACGTCTACGACATCTCGCACGGCACGGTCGCCGAGGGCGACACGCTGGTCTGCGTCGACGACTCGATCGTGCGCGGCACCACGCTCCGCCAGTCCATCCTCGCCATCCTCGCCCGGCCGAACCCGCGCCGCATCATCATCGCCTCGACCGCGCCGCAGATCCGCTACCCCGACTGCTACGGCATCGACATGTCGGAGATGGGCAAGTTCCTCGCCTTCCAGGCGGCCGTCGCCCTCTGCCAGGACACCGGCCGGAAGGAGCTCCTGCGCGAGGTGTACGAGGCGTGCGCCGCCCAGGCCTCCCTGCCCCCGGCCGAGATGGCCAACCATGTCCGCCGCATCTACGACGCCTTCGGCGAGGCGCGGATCGCGGAGAAGGCGGCCGAGCTCGTCTACCCCTCGCGCTCCGGCTGGAAGGGCGAGCTCCGCCTGATCTTCCAGTCCATCCCCGACCTCCACCGCTCCTGCCCCGGCAGCTCCGGCGACTGGTACTTCACCGGCGACTACCCGACCCCGGGCGGCCTCGCCGTGCTCAACCGCGCCTACATGAACTTCTGGGAGAAGCGCGAGGGTCGTTCCTACTGAGCGCGCCTTCTCAGGAGCGGTAGAGCAGGAAGGGGGCGCGCGCCGCGCGCCACGCCGCGTGCTCCGGCGCCCAGCGCGCGACCATGGCGCCGACATCGGTGCGCGCGCCCGCGGCGCGGAACGCCTCGAAGTCGGCCTCGCGGCCCCAGTGCTTGATGAAGAGCTCGCGCTCCGACTTGGTGGCCCTGGGGAAGGGGTTGCCGCCCCAGGCGCAGGCCTGGCGCAGGAGGTGGGGCGAGAGCGCGCAGGGGCGGCAGGCGTCCCAGTCGGTCACGGTGGTGTAGACGCCCGAGGTGCCGTCGGGCATCACGCGGACGTCGAGTCGCAGGCCCGGGACCTTGCCGTTGAGCGCCTCGGCGATGGCCTCGCCGCGGCGGCGCGGGTAGGACAGGAAGCGGAAGGGCATCTCCGTCCGGTTATGGCCGTGGCGGAAGTCGCCGAGCTGGCAGCCCAGGCCGGTCATGGCGTAGCCGACGGCGGCCTGCGGCGTGGGGACCATGGGCGAGGTGGGGTGCCAGCGAAGCCCGGTCGACAGCCAGGTCATGGATCGGCGCCAGCCCGCCATGGGCACGACCTGCAGGATCCCGCGGCGCCTCTCGGTCTCGGTGAGCTCGAGGACGCCGGGCGTGCCCGCGGCCCAGCGGGCGTGCTCGCCGATGGTGAGGCCATGGACGTAGGGGGTCGGGTGCGCGCCGACGTAGCTGCGCCAGGCGAGGTCGAGCCCGGGGCCGTCGACCTTGTCCCCGCCGAGGGGATTCGGGCGGTCGAGGACGACGACGCGGATGGGGCGCGGCGCCTTGAAGCAGGCCTCCATCACGTAGCGCAGGCAGCTGACATAGGTGTAGCTGCGGGAGCCGATGTCCTGAAGGTCGACCACCATGACATCCAGCCCCTCGAGCATGTCGGGGGTCGGCCGGCGGGTGGCGCCGTAGAGGGAATAGGTGGGGAGGCCCGTGCGCGCGTCGCGGCCGTGGCCGACCTTCACGTCGGCGAGCGCCGTGCCGTCGAACCCGTGCTCGGGGCCGAAGAGCTTGGTCAGGCGGACGCCAGGGGCGCGCGCCAGGATGTCGACGGTGCGGCGGCCGTCGCCCGATCGGCCAGCGGGATGGGTGAGGAGCCCGCAACGCACGCCGCGGAGCTCGGCGAACCCGCGCGCCTCGAGGTTGTCGATGCCGAGCCGCACGGCCGGCGCCGGCGCGGCGCGCAGGGACGCGGGCAGGGCGGCGGCGAGCGCCCCGAGGGCGGCGGCGGAGAGGAAATCGCGGCGGCGCATGCGGCGACTCTGGGGCGCGGTCGGCGGGGGGCGAGCCGAACCGACACCTTCCCGCTTGAAGGCGGGGCGGCCGGAGGGCAGGGTCGGCCCATGCGCGTCGCCATCCTCGGATCCGGCCGCGGCTCGAACGCCGAGGCGCTGCTGCGCGCGCAGGCGGAGGGGCGCCTCGGCAAGGCCCGGGTCATCGGCATCTGGAGCGATATCCCGGACGCGGGCATCCTCGCGCTGGGCCCGCGCCATGGCGTGCCCGCGACTCACCTCGATCCCGGGCCGTTCCGGACAAAGTTCGCCCCCGAAAGGGAGGCGGCCTGGGCCGAGGCGCTCAGGGCGGCCGGCGCCGACCTCGTCGTCCTCGCCGGGTTCATGCGCGTCGTGAAGGAGCCGCTCCTGGCCGCCTTCCCGAGGCGGATCATCAACCTCCACCCCACCCTGCTTCCGGCGTTCCCGGGATTGGACGGCATCGGACAGACCTGGCGGGCGGGGGTCCCGGAGGGCGGATGCACCGTGCACTGGGTGACCGCCGAGGTCGACGCGGGGGCGCCGCTCGGGCAGGCGAGGGTCCCTCGTTTGCCGGACGACACCCTCGAGCGCTTCGCCGCGCGCGTCCACGAGGCGGAGCACCGTCTCCTGCCGGAGGTGGTCGCCCGCCTCGCCGAGTCCCCCTTGCCATGATCGAGCTTCGCCAGGAGATCGCCGCCGAGCTGTGCCAGCCGCTGGAGGACTGGTTCTGCGGCCTGGTGCGCTCGCCCTGGATGCTGTACCACGAGGGGCCCGGCAAGCCGCACTACGTGATGGGCTACTTCGAGAGCCGGCCCGAGGCGGAGGCGGCGTGGGCCGAGCTGCGCAAGGCCTTCCGGCGGCTGCCGGAGGCGTGCCCGATGGGCGAGCTGCCCGACAAGGACTGGAAGGAGGCCTACAAGGAGCACCTGCGCCCCTGGTCGCACGGGGACCTCCATTGGGTCCCCTCCTGGATGCGCGCGACCCACCCTTTGCCGGCAGGAGCCGCGGTCATTTACTTCGACGCCGGCCTGGCCTTCGGCACGGGCGACCACCCCACGACGCGCCTCTGCGCCATCCGCCTGATGGATTTCCTGCAGGGCAAGGACGCGCGCGGCGTGAAGGTGACGGACGCCGGCTGCGGCTCGGGCATCCTGGCCCTCTCCGCGTCGCGGCTCGGCTGCCGCGACGTGGCGGCCTTCGACCGCGACCCCGAGGCGGTGCGCGTGACCGCGGAGAACCGGGCGGACAACGGCATCGCGCCCGAGGCGGTGCGGGTCGCGCACATGGGCCTCGAGGAAGGCCTGCCCTGGGCGGGGCCGGCGGACGTCGTCCTGGCCAACATCATCAGCGACGTGCTGGTCATCTACGCCGACAACCTCCTGGCCTCGGTCCGTCCGGGAGGCGTCCTGGCCCTGAGCGGGATCCTGGCGCGGGAGCAGGAGGCCGTGCGCCTGCGCTTCGCGGAGCGCGCCCGCGCCGCCTGGGGCGAGGGCTGCCGCATCGACGGCCGGGTCATGGGCGAGTGGTCGGACCTGGCGCTTTTCCGTCCCTGAGCCGGCTTGCCCGGAAGGCGGTTCCGGCAATGCTGGGGACATGGACCGCCCTGCCCTGCCCGACGGACTCCGCTACGCCCGCACCATCGGGATCGTCCTCGGCGTCTTCCTGATCGCCACGGGCCTGCGCGACCTCCTGGGCATCCTGCCCCGCTGGGATCCGGCGACCGTCACCTGGCCGCGGGCGCTCGCCGCCGACTGCGCCCTGTTCGTGACGGCAGGCGGCCTCCTGCTGCTGCCGTGGGAACGCCTGATGCGCGGTGACAACTGGGCGCGCTGGCTCGGGCTGCTCTCGGTCGTCGCGGTGGTCTTCGCCTTCGCCATGATCAGCGAGGTCATGGCCAAGAACTACCTGGCCCAGGCCAAGGGCATGAAGGCGAAGCCTCCCATCTTCCAGGCGACGCTTCTCTTCCTTATGATGGCGCAGCCGCCCACGGCATGGTTCCTGCGCCGTCCGGACCTGCTCGACTGACGGCTCAGGCCGAGAGGGCGTCGTGAATGGCCTGGGCGCGGCTCGCGGCCTCGTCCACCGTCGCCGCCGTCACCGTCACATGGCCCATCTTGCGGCCGGGAGCGGGGCGCCCCTTGCCATAGAGATGCAGTCGGGCCGAGGGGTCGCGCGACACGGCCGACCAATCGGGCTCGCGGCCTCCCTTCCATAGGTCGCCCAGCAGGTTGACCATGGCGGCGGGGCGCAGGAGGGAGGGGTCGCCGGGCTCGAGGCCGCAGACGGCCCGGATATGCTGCTCGAACTGGCTCGTGGCGTGGGCGTCGAGGGTCTGGTGGCCGCTGTTGTGGGGCCGGGGGGCCAGCTCATTGACGAGGATGCGGTCGCCGACGACGAACATCTCGACGCCGAGGAGGCCGACAAGCCCGAGGCGCGAGGCGACCTCGAGGGCGAGCGCCTTGGCGCGCTCGGCGAGCCCCGGGGCGATGCGGGCCGGGGACAGCGAGAGATGGAGGATGTGGTCGCGATGCAAGTTCTCGGCGGGCTCGTAGGCGACGGCGCGGCCGTCGGCGCGGCGCGCGACCAGGACCGAGATCTCAAGGTCGAAGGGGACCCATCCCTCGAGCACCGCGGCGGCGCCACCCATGCGCGACCAGGCGGCGGCGAGGTCGGCGCCCTCGCCGGAGATCTTGGCCTGTCCCTTGCCGTCGTAGCCGAAGTCGGCGGTCTTGAGCACGGCCGGCCGGCCGATCCGGGCGAGCGCCGCGGGCAACTCGGCCTCGGAGGCGACGACCTCGAAGGGCGCGCAGGGGATGCCGGCCTCGCGGAGGAAGATCTTCTCGCGCCGGCGGTTCTGGCAGGTGGCGAGCGCCGCGGCGGAGGGATGGCAGGGGACGGAACGGGCGAGGCGCTCGACGGCGGCGGGCGGGATGTTCTCGAACTCGAGCGTGATGCGGCCGCACCCGCGCGCGAAGCGGTCGAGCGCCGCGGCGTCATCCCATGCCGCGGTGACATGCTCGTCGGCGACCGCGGCCGCGCAGGCGTCGGGCGAGGGGTCGTAGGTGCGGACGCGGTAGCCGAGCCTCCGGGCGGCCTCGGCGCTCATGCGACCGAGCTGGCCTCCGCCGAGGATGCCGATCCACGAGCCCGGGGGAAGGGGCGCCTCCATCGGTCAGCGCCGGCCCTTGCGGCCGGGGATGGGATTGGCGAGGACGGCGCGGGTCTGGCGGGCGCGGTGGGCGGCGAGCCGCCGGGCGAGGGCGGGATCGCCCAGGGCCAGGATGGCGGCGGCGCCGAGCGCGGCGTTGATCGCCCCGGGCTTGCCCACGGCGAAGGCGTGGACGGGGATGCCGCCGGGCATCTGGGCGATGGAAAGCAGGGAATCCAAGCCCCTGAGGGCGCGCGACTCGACGGGCACCCCCATGACCGGGAGCGAAGTGAGGGAGGCGACCATGCCGGGGAGATGGGCGGCGCCGCCGGCCCCGGCGATGATGACCTTGATGCCGCGGCCGGCGGCCTTGGACGCGTAGTCCACCATCCGCAGGGGCGTGCGGTGCGCGGAGACGACCTCGGCCTCGTGGGGAACGCCGAGCGCGCGCAGCGTCTCCGCGGCGTGGGCCATCGTCTCCCAGTCGGACTGGGATCCCATGATGATGCCGACGGTGGGCTGCTTGCGGGCTCGTGCCATGGCGGGAAGGTGGGAACGGCCGTGCCTTTTGGGAAGCCCGAATCGGGAACTCACTCGAGGTAGGGCGTGTACTCGGGGACGAGCTCCTTGATCCCCGTCTTGCAGCGGTCGCGGTCGGCCATGACGAGCTCGCGCACCCGGGCGAGGAAGCCGTCGAGCGACTCCCATGGCATCGGGTTGGCGAGGAAGCGGGTGATGCGCGGATGGGCGGTGGGGGCGAAGGCCTCGCCGCTGTGCTGGAGCTCCTCGAACAGCTTCTCCCCGGGCCGAAGGCCGGTGATCCGGATCTCGATGTCGACGTCCGGCCTCAGGCCGCTCAGGCGGATGAGCTCGCGGGCGACGTCGATGATCCGCATGGGCTCACCCATATCCAGGACGAAGATCTCCCCTCCCTCGCCCAGCGCGGCCGACTGCAGGACGAGCCCGACGGCCTCCGGGATGGTCATGAAGTAGCGGGTGACGTCGGGGTGCGTCACGGTGACGGGGCCGCCCGCCGCGATCTGCCGGCGGAAGAGCGGGATGACGGACCCGCTGGATCCGAGGACGTTGCCGAAGCGCACCGCCATGAGGCGGGTGCGGTTGCCGGGCCGCGCCTGGAGGGCCTGCACGGCGATCTCGGCGAGGCGCTTGGAGGCGCCCATGGCGTTGGTCGGGTTGATCGCCTTGTCGGTGGAGATGAGGACGAACCGCTCGGCGCCCGACTCCGAGGCGAGGCGCGCGACCGTCTCGGTGCCCAGCGCGTTGTTCTTCAGGGCCTCGCCCGGCTGCGACTCCATCATCGGCACGTGCTTGTGCGCGGCGGCGTGGAGCACGACCTGCGGGGCGTACTTCTCGAAGACGGAGGCCATCCGGACGAGGTCGGTCACGTCGGCGACGAGCGGCGTCACCAGGGCCCCGTAGCCGCGCGAGATGAGGTCCTGCTCGACCTGGTAGAGGAGAACCTCGCACTGGTCGAGGATGATGAGGCGCGCGGGCCGGCGCGCGGCCACCTGTCGCGCGATCTCGGAGCCGATGCTGCCGCCGGCGCCGGTGACGAGCACGACCCGGTCCGACAGGATGCCGGCGATGCCGGCGTCGTCGAGGCGCGCGGGCTCGCGGCCGAGCAGGTCCTCCAGCGACACCTCGCGGAGGTCGGCGGCGCGCACCCGGCCGGTGGCGAGCTCGCGGAGGGAGGGCACCGCCAGCGTGGTGATGCCGAGCGCGGCGCAGGCGTCGTTCACCTCGCGGACGCGTCGCACGCTGGCGGAGGGGAGCGCGAGGATGACCTTGGTGAAGCGGTGGCGGTCGCGGTGGGAGGCGAGCTCCGCGGGCGAGCCGGCGACGGGCACGCCGTGGACCTCGAGCCCGCGCTTGGCGGGGTCGTCGTCGAGGAAGCAGACGGGGCTAAGGCCGTGGCCGCGGCGATGGAGGAGCTCGGCCGCGAGCTGGGCGCCCGCGCTTCCGGCGCCGACGATGGCCACCCTCTCCGCCGGCCGTCCCCGGTCCGCCCGGGAGGCGCCGCGCTCGACCGCGGCGCGGATGGCGACGCGGACGGAGAAGAGCAGGAGCATCGAGAGGTTGAAGTCGATGAGCACGACGCCGCGGGGGGGGACGGGCAGCGACCCGTCGAGGCCGTGCCGCGCGACGAGCGCGTAGGCCAGGAGCAGGCCGGTCGAGACCAGCAGGACGCCGGCGAGCTGGATCGCGTCGCGCAGCCGGAAGAAGGCGATGAAGCCGCGGAAATGGCCCACGGCCCAGAGGAGCGCGACCTTCAGCAGGACGACCCAGGGCAGGAGCGCCTCGCGCTGCCCGAGGAACACCTCCACCGGGTGGTCGGCGCCCTCGATCGAGGCGTCGAAGAAGCGGAGCTGGTAGGAGAACCAGAAGGCGGCCGCGAGCAGGACGGCGTAGCCCGAGGCGAGCAGGAGATGCCGGAGAAGGGAGCGGGCGGCGGGAGAGGCCATGGGATCAGGGGGTCACCACCACGCGGAACCCGCGGAGGCGGGAGGTCTCGCCCTTGGCAACCTGGAACACCGGCAGGTAGGGACCCTCGGGGACGAACTGGGCGTCGCCGCCGACGACGGGCGCCGTCGGCCCCGCGACCGCGGGAAGCGCCCACTCGGCGACGTTGCCCATGAGATCGTGGATGCCCGCGGGATTCGGCTTCGAGGTGGCCACGGGGCGCACGCGACCATCGGAGGTGTCAAGGGTCCAGGCCTCGTCGGCGGGCACGGCGCGGCCGTCGGCCTGGTGGGCGGCGGCGAGCTCCTCGGGCATGGGAAGGCGGACGTTCAGGCCGGTCAGCCAGCCCAGGCGCCGGGCGAACTCGCTGGCCTGCCCGTGGTCCATGGACTCGACGGGAAGCGCCGGGTCGCGCTTGGCGCTGGGGTTGGCCCCCATCACGGCCTGGTAGAGCGCCTGGTTGACCTCGGTCCGCAGGATCCTCCGGCCGGGATACGACGGGAGCGCGACGAGCTGGGTCACGAAGATCTCCCGTACGATGGCGAGGTTGGAGAGGCGCTCCTCGATGACGGCGAGCTGGCGGCGGTCGGGATCGTCCGCGACCAGCGCCTCCGGGAACTGACGCACCAGGACCTCGAGCCGGGCGGCGGCGGCGGCGGCGACCGCGCCGGCCTGGCTGATCTCCCCCTCGCGGAGCCTTCCCCTCACCTCCTCCATGGAGGCGCGGAAGCGCTCGACGTCGGGCATCGCGCGGGCGAGCGCCTCGCGCCGGGCGTACATGAGGGCGGCCTTGTCGTCGGCGTTGGCGCTGCCGGGGTAGAGGCGGACGATGTCGGCCGAGCGTCGGGCGGCCTCGTCCCAGAGCTGGACCGCCCGCGACCACTCCCGGGCCTTCTCGGCCTGCTCGGCCTGGGTCACGCAAAGGTCGAGCTCGGCCTTGGCGGCCTGGGATCGGAAGTCCTCCGCCAGCCGGGAGAGGCGGTCGACGCGGTCATGCTCCGTGGCCCTCACGTCGCGATAGCGCAGGGCGAAATCGCGCTCGAGGTCGATGGACCGGCGAAGCAGGTCCTCCGCGGCGTCGAAGTCGCCGGCCTTGGCCGCCGCGCGCGCGTCGGCCTCGAGCTGGCGGCCCCTGCGCCAGAGGGGCTCCGCCTCGAGCCGGCGCAGCCGGAAATCCAGCCGGGTGACGCGTCCCTTGTCCTCGAGGTTGGAGAGGATCCACTTGTCCGCGATCTGGGCCTCCAAGGCGAGCGCCTCGCGGAGGCGGGTCCTGGCCTCCTCATCCTTGCCGGCGGCCTGGGCGGCCTCGGCGGCCTTCTCCGCGGCCACCGAGGCCTCGCGCAGCGCCTCCGCGCGGTAGACATGGAGCTTGGTGCGGAGCCCCTCGAGTCGGTTGGTCTCGGCCGGGATGACCCCCACCGCCTCGATATAGCGCTCCTGGGCGGCGACGGCCGCCTCGAGCTCGGCGAGGTCCTCGTCGGTCACGCGCGCCTTGCGCTGAACGAGGGTGGTGAAGTTGGCCTCGCGCTCGTCGACCTCCTCGCGAAGGCGCCGGGACTCCTCCTCCGATATCTCCCGGCGCAGTCCCTTGGAGGCCCGTTGGTCCTCGGAGATGACCCAGGCGGCGGCCAGGACGCCCAGAAGGAGCAGGAGGGCGGCCAGGGGCAGGATGAGCCTTTCCCTGAGGTTTCGCATCGCCATGTCCCGCCGCTCGCGGGGCAGGTCGGCGCGCCGCTGGGGTTCTTGGGTCTCAAATTTGGGATTCACGGATGCCTTGGGGAACCGACCGAGGGCGGTTTTGCGTTGGACGGTGACGCACTGTGTGCCTTACAAAATCCCTTTCAACCTTGGAAATCCCCCCTCCCAGATGCGTGGCGGTCCTCGGCGTCGGCCTCCTTGGCGCCTCGGTGCTGCAGGCGGTCGCCGCGCGGTCGCCGGCGACGCGGCGCCGGGCCTGGTCGCGCTCGCCGGGCAGCCTACGGGCGGCCGCGGCCTGGGCGGACACCGCGGGCTCGCCCGCGGAGGCCTGCGCCGGCGCGGATCTCGTGGTGGCGGCCTGCCCGGTCGACGCGCTCGCCGGGCTCCTGGCCGCGGCGCTCCCGGGCGTCTCCCCGGATGCGGTGGTCACGGATGTGGGGAGCACGAAGCGCGGCGCCCACGAGGCCGCGCGCATCCTGCTCCGGCCGGAAAATTTCGTCGGCAGCCACCCCATGGCGGGGTCGGAAAAGGGGGGCGCCGCCGAGGGGCGCGCCGATCTCTTCGAGGGGCGCGCCTGCATCGTGACATCCACGGAGGGCACCCGACCCGGCGCGGCGGACACGGCGGCCGCCCTCTGGTCCCTCCTCGGCTCGCGCGTGCACCGGATGGATCCGGCGGCCCATGACGCCGCGGTGGCCGAGATCAGCCACCTGCCGCACGCCGCGGCCTCGGTGCTCGCGGCCCTCCTCGGCACCCGGTCGCCCAGGACGGAGCTGGCGGCGGGCGGCCTGCGCGACACGACGCGCGTCGCCGCGGGCGACCCCGACCTCTGGGTGCCCATCCTGATGGAGAACGCCGACAACCTCGGGCCCCTGCTCGCCGCCCTGGCCGAGGGGGCGGAGGGTCTCCGCGCCGCGCTCGGGCGTCGCGACAAGGCGGCCGTGCGGGATATCCTGGAGCGGGGCCGGCGCTTCCGCTCGGGCCTCTGAACCCATGTCCGGTCGCCGACTCATCATCCCCTTCCGTTCACCCGCGCGCGGGCGGGCCAGGGTCCCCGGCTCGAAGAGCGTGACCAACCGTGCCCTTGTTCTCGCGGCGCTGGCGGAGGGGGAGACCCGGCTCGAGGGCGCCCTCTTCAGCCGGGACACGCGCATCCTGTGCGCCGCCCTCCGCAAGCTCGGCTTCCGCGTCGAGGAGCAGCCCGAGGCCTCGCGGATCACGGTGGAGGGACTGGGCGGAAGGATCCCGGCGCGGGAGGCGTGCCTGGACGTCGGCAACGCGGGGACGGCCGCGCGCTTCCTCACCGCCTTCCTCTGCCTGGCAAGGGGAGGCCGCTACGAGGTGGACGGCGATCCGGCGATGCGGGCGCGCCCGATGGGCGGGATTCTCCGCGCGCTGGAGGCGGCGGGCGCGAGGTTCGCCGCGCCGGACGGCTCGCGCGCGGAGGGATTCCCCTTTGTCCTGGAGACCTCCGGCCTCCGCGCCGGGGAGGTCGCCTGCGACGCCGCCGCGTCCTCCCAGATGCTCTCGGCCCTCATCATGGTCGCGCCGCTCGCGCCCGGCCTGCGCATCCGGCTCGCCGGTCCCACGGTCTCGGAGCCCTTCGTCGCCATGACGGCGCGCATGACGGCGATGTTCGGCCGGCCGGTGGCCGAGGCGGGCGGGGCGTGGACCTGCGCCGAGCCCGGTCCCTACCGGGCGCTCGGGCGCCACGCCGTCGAGCCCGACGCGACGGCCGCCAGCTACTTCGTGGCCCTGCCCGCGGCGGCGACGACGGGCTCGCGCATCCGGCTCTCGGGCTACCGCGAGGGCGGCCTGCAGGGCGACGTCGCCTTCGCCGCGGTGGCGCGCGCGTGCGGGGCCGAGGTCGAGCCAGCCGGGGAAGACGCGGTGGCCGGTTCCTGGCCCTCGTTGCGCGGCGGGGAGTTCGACTTCAACGCCTTCTCGGACACGTTCCTCACGCTGGCCGCGCTCGCCCCCCTCGCGGAGGGTCCCACCACGATCCGCGGCATCGGCCACACGCGGCGCCAGGAGACGGACCGCGTGCTGGCGATGGCGACGGAGCTCGAGCGGCTCGGCGTGCGCGTGGAGCCGACCGCGGCGGCGCTCGGGGCCGACCCGACGCTGGACCGGCTCACCATCCATCCCGGACGCGCGGCCATGGTCCGCGCGTCGCAGGGCGGGCCCGTGGCCATCCGCACCTACGAGGATCACCGCATGGCCATGAGCTTCGGCATCCTCGGCAGCCACGACCTGCTCGGCGACGGCCGACCCTGGGTCGCCATCGAGGACCCGGCCTGCGTGGGCAAGACCTTCCCGGATTTCTTCGAGGCGCTCGAGGCGCTGCGCGGTCGGTTCGTGCGGGTGTCGGTCGACGGCGGCGCGGCCTCGGGCAAGTCGTCGACCAGCCGGGCCGTCGCCGCCGAGCACGGCCTCATGCACGTCGACACCGGCTCGCATTACCGCGCCGTGACGCTCGCCCTGCTGCGGGCCGGGGCCGACCCCGCCGACGCGGCGGGCGTGCGCTCGAGGCTCGCCGGCCTGCGCCTGGGTTGCCGCATCTCCGGCGCGGCGGCGCTGGTCGAGCTCGACGGCCGCACGCCCACCGCCGAGGAGCTGCGGACGACCGAGGTCAACGCGGCGGTCTCGCCCTTCGCGGCGATGCCGGACGTCCGCGCCTTCCTGCTCGGCTACCAGCGCTCGATGGCGGCCCTGGCGGAGCGGGGCGGCTTCGCGGGCGTCATCATGGAGGGCCGGGACATCGGCTCCGTGGTCATGCCCGACGCGGAAGTCAGGGTCTTCCTCGAGGCCGACACCTCCGTGCGGGACGCGCGACGGGCCGCCGAGGGCGTCAAGGACGCGATCGCCCTGCGCGACAAGGCCGATGCCTCGCGGGCGACCGCGCCGCTGGTCTGCCCGGAGGGCGCGCGCCGCATCGACAACACGCGCCTGTCCCTGGACGAGGTGGTCGGGGAGGTCGGCCGCCTGATCCGCGCCGCGCGCGCCGCGGGATGATCCTCCGCTCCTCCAACCTCGCCTACCACCTCGTGCACGCCGGCTCGAGGGTGCTGACCGAGACCTTCGCCACGCTGGAGTGCGAGGGGTGGGAGTCGGTGCCGGAGGGCGCGTGCCTCCTCGCCTCCAACCACCAGAGCATGCTCGACCCCCCGCTGGTCGGCGCGGCCCTGCCGGCGGAGGTGGCGTTCGTCGCGCGCAAGACGCTCTTCGAGAACCCGGTCTTCGGCTGGGTCATCCGCGCCTGCCACGCGCTGCCGCTCGACCGCGACGAGGCCGACCTCGCCGCCATCCGGCGCGCGCTCGCCGTCCTGGCCGACGGGCGCCGGCTGGTCATCTTCCCGGAGGGGACGCGCAGCGCGGACGGCGCCCTGCTGCCCGCCAAGGCGGGCGCCGGGCTCCTCGCCGTCAAGTCGGGCGCGCCCGTCGTCCCCATCCGCATCCGGGGCGCGCGCGACGTCCTGCCCCGCGGCGGGTGGCTGCCCACGGGCGGCGCGCGCATCCGCATCCGCTTCGGCAAGCCCCTGTCCGCGGCCGAGCTCGACCCGGGCCATGGCCATCCCGAGCGGTTCCTCGAGGCGTCGCGCCGCATCCTGGCGGCCATCGCCGCCCTGCCGGACTGCGAGCCGCCCGCGCTCTGAGGACGCGCGCCTCGCTCAGGCCGTCACGCGCTGGGGCATGACGACGCAGAGGAAGGGCTCCTTGATGCCGCGCAGGACGCCGGCGTCGGTGTCCGACTTGATCTCGAGGTCGATCTCGTCCTCCGTCACGGCCTTGAGGGGCTCGATGAGATAGGTGGGGTTGAAGGCGATGGCGACATCGGCGCCCTCGTACTTGACCGCGAGGGGCTCGGTGGCCTCGCCCGCGGCGGACTTCGCGCTGACCTCGAGGGTCTGCCGGGCCTTGTTGACGGAGATGTGGACGGTGTTGGAGCGGTCGTCGGTCATGAGCGCGGCCCGGCCGACGGAATCCAGGAACTTCTCGCGCTCGAGGCGCACCTTGAAGCCGGTGTCCTTGGGAATCACCTGGCGGTAGTTGGGATAGTTGCCCTCGACCACCCGGGAGAGCAGGAGCACCTTGTCGACGAAGCCCTCGTCGTTCTTGCCGACCTCGATCTCGAAGGCGACCTGGCGCTCGTTGTGGGAGAAGGTGACCTTGCCCGACTTGAGGAGGCGGTTGAGCTCCGCGATGGTGCGGGCGGGGAGGATGATGCCGGCCGAGGCGGCGCCGCCGGCGCGGGCGAGCTCCGACTTGGCGAGGCGGCGGCCGTCGGTGGCGACGACGTTGAGCTTGTCGGCCTCGAACTCGAAGAAGACGCCGTTGAGGATGTAGCGGTTCTCGTCCGTCGACTGCGCGTAGCTGACCTTGCGGAGGATCGAGCCGAGGGCCTCCTGGTCGAGCGTCGCGCCCTCCTTGCCATCGAGGCCGTTGATCGGGGGAAACTGCTCCGCGCCCAGGCCGCCGACCTGGAAGGTCGCCGTGCCCGAGCTGAGCTTCACGCGCTCCTTGCCGGCGAGCTCCACCGTGACCTCGGCGCTGGGCAGGGCGCGGACGATGGTCGCCAGGCGCTTGACGGGCAGGGTGATGCGGCCGGGGGTCGAGACGGCTGCCTTGACCTTGCAGCTCACGGTGATGTCGATGACCGTGGTCGTCAGGGTGACGGTCTCGCCCTCGGCCTCGATGAGGACGTTCTGCAGGATCGGCATGGTCACCCGGGAGCCGACGATGTTCGTCACGCAGGCGAGGCCGTTGAAGAAATGGTTCCGGTTGACCTTGAACTTCATGATGCCGGAGGGTGGACGAGGTCCGCCCGCCATGGCAACCCGACAATGTCCGTTTCCGGCCCGCCCTGCCCTTTGAGGTATATCTTATCTATTGTTCAGTCCATAGTCCCAGTGACGAGGGACGGTGAATGGCTGCGCAAACCCTTGGGCAGGAAGCCCGGCGCCGCGCCGCGTCCTGCGCACGGACGGTGAACAACCCGCGGCTTATGCCCAGGTCCGGCGGTTCACGGGTTATCCACAGCCCGGCCACGGGTTGCTCAGATGCCGTCGTCGTCGGGCGCGGGGTCCGTCTCGTCCTTCCTCAGCAGGAAGAAGTGACGGTAGATGCCGAGGAGGATGTAACCCACGAACAGGGTGGGCACCGCGGTCTCCTTGAACACATAGCCGGCCAGCCCGGCCACGATCAGGAGCACGAACCCGCGGGCCCTGGCGCGCGCGTCCCAGGTCACCTTCTTGAAGCTCGGGAAACGGATGTTGCTCACCATCAGCCATGAGACCAGCAGCATCAGCGGCAGCAGGATCCAGCCCAGCAGCTCGCGGTTGCGCTCCAGGGCCGCGGGATCCTCCCTCATCGCGCCCGCGAGCACCAGCACCACCGACGCCAGCGTGCCGGCGGCGGCGGGCGAGGGCAGCCCGACGAAGTCGCCGCCCTCCGCCCTCCGCTCGTTCCCGGGGACGAGAGGGTTCGTCAGCACGTTGAAGCGCGCGAGCCGCACGCCGGCGCACACGAGGTAGACGAACGCCAGCAGCCACGTGGCGAGGCGCACGTCCTCCGCCTGTCCCGGCTGGATGAGCAGGAAGCAGGCCATGAGCGCGGGAGCCATCCCGAACGAGATGGTGTCGGCGATGGAGTCGAACTCCGCGCCGAAGAGCGAGTGGCGGCCCGACGCGCGCGCCACCCGGCCGTCGAAGAGGTCGCACACGCAGGCGAGGACGATGAACCACACCGCCCACACATAGTGGTCGGCCCTGGCGGCGGCCGCGCCGGCGTCCGTGACGAACCGCGCCTCGATGCAGTTCTTGATGGCGAGGAAGCCGCAGAGCATGTTGCCCGCGGTGAAGAGGTTCGGAAGCAGGTAGATCCGGGCCGCCTCCTCGGGCGACGCATAGGGGGGCTTAGCGGTCATGCGGGGGTTGCTCCAGGTAGGTCCAGAAGGCCTTGTTCGCCTCGACCGCGGGCTCGTCGATGTCCACCGGCAGGCGGCTGCGGAAGGCGAAGTCCGCGTAGGTGTTCCGGTGGAGGATGAAGTGGGCGTGCAGCGACTCGCCCTTGGCCTCGAAGTAGACCCGGAAGTCGCCGACGCGGAGCCGATGGTAGGTGTGCCCCTCGCGCCGCACCTTGCCCAGGTCGGACCCGCCCTTGGCGAGGTCCGCCGCCGTCAGGCCCGAGAACGCCTCCACGACGGTCATCTGGTCCAGGGTCGGGAGCCGGTTGAGCTCCGCCATGGCCTGGTCGCTGAAGGTAACCTGGAACATGCCGGGGATGCTGGACGCCGCCGGCCCGGTGGCAAACCGCAAAGCCCTCAGAACGCCGAGAGGTCGCCCTTCCAGCCAGCCAACCGGCTTCGGATCGCCGCCAGGACGCCGACGAAATCCTCCCTTGTCCCATAGTAGGGGTCGGGCAGATCCCCGTCGCCCAGGAAAAGCGCCATCCGGCATGTGGCGTTCCCCGGCGCCATGCTCGCGAGCTGGCGCAGGTGCCCCTTGTCCGCCGCGAGGATGAGGTCGAAGGCGAGAAAGTCCTCGCGTCGCACCTTGCGCGCCCGGAGCGCACCCAGAGCGTAACCCGCCGCCTCGCCCACCTCGATGGTCCTCGGGTCGGGCGGCTCGCCCTCGTGCCATCCCGTCGTGCCGGCGGAGTCGAGACGAAGGTCGATTCCCAGCTCGAGCGCCCGCGCGCGGGCCACGGCCTCCATGGTCGGCGACCGGCAGATGTTGCCGGTGCAGACCATGAGGATGGAGGGAGCCCCGGCCAACCGCCTTACTTGGCGAGGATCTTCTCCAGCTCGGCCAGGTTGCGGCCGTTCTTGGTGACCAGCTCGCCGTCCTTGCCGAAGACAAGGAGCGTGGGGATGCCGCGGACGCCGTGCTTCTTGCCGAGGTCGCTGCCGGAGGCCGAGCGGAACGGCGTGGCGGGCCAGGGCATGCCGGCCGCCTTCATGTAACCCTTCATCTCGCCATCGCTGTTGTCGGAGCTGACGAAGACCACGGCCAGCTTGGCGCTGTGCTTCTTCGCGAACTCGACCAGCTTGGGCGTGAACATCTTGCAGGGGGGGCACCAATCGGCCGAGAAGTAGACGGCGACGACCTTGCCCTTGAGCGTCGAGACGGCGACCGGCTTGCCGTCGGCGTCGACGAGGCCCTCCTTGAAGACCTTCGACCAATCTTGGTCGGCGGCGAGGGACTGGGCGCAGGCGAGGAGGCCGGCGAGGATCGTGAGCAGGGAGCGCATGGGAGTGTTCAAGACCTTGGGGGAAAAATCCTGTTCCCTCAAACCTTACCGCCGAAGCTCGCGTGGTCATCCATGTCGAGCAGGTCGAACCAGGTGCCGATATCGGTCCTGGACGCCCCGGCCGGAGTGGAGCCCTGGATATCGCCCATTTTGGCCCTTTTTTCGGGCGTCGTGGGCACACGACGTTCATGCCAAGCGCTGAACGCCTCGATCTCATGGGGAAGACGGGGGTTCCGGGCGTGGGTTTGGATCCAATTCAGCAATTCGCCGTCCCCCTTGCCCTTGGCCACCTCGGCCTTTAGCGCCGCGGGGTCGATGCCCACGAAATCCAGGAAGTATCGGTCGAGGGAGCAGCCATATTCGTAGTCCCCTGCCTTGCCGATAAGCTCGGCACGGCACTTGTCCAGGAGACGGGGAAGGATGACAAATCCTCCAAGGCGCACGCGCGGGCTGCGAGGCGCATGTTGGGTGAGGTCGTAAGGATGGTAGGCCATGACCAACCTCATCGCTTCAAAATGAAGCGAATCAAGTTCATAAACACATAATATATAGCACTTTAAACAAACCTTGCCATTTTGTCCCACATAAGGCATGGTCCATCGTCGTGTCGGTTGCCGTCTTCAGTCTGGGCTCTGCCCTGGTCATGTTCCTCGCCACCGCCTTGGTGGACGGGTTCGCCAAGCATCGGCAACTCCAACCCCTGAGCCACGCCACGCGCTGGGGAATCCGCGCCGGCTGGGTTATCCTGACGGCCGGATTGGCCGCCCAGGGTTGGGCGGGATTGGGAAGCGCCGCGGGTATCCTGGGATGGATCGCCTGGGGGACCGCCGGGCTCACGCTCTTCCTCGACCTCACCTTTGGCCATCGGCTGCCTTCCTGGATCGTCGGCCTCGTCGCCGGCGCCGCCTTGGTCGTCGCCCTCCAGCTCAGCTGGACGACGGGAGACAGCCAACCCTGGGTGACCCTCCACGTCGCCGCGGCCATCCTCGCCTACTGCATCCTCTCCGCCCAGGCGCTCAACGCGCTCGCCTATCTCCTGCAGGACCACGCGCTCAGCCGCCGGCGATTCGGCGGCGTCTACGCGCTCCTGCCGCCGCTCGTCCCCATGGACCGCATCGGGCACCAGCTCCTCGGCGCCGCCGTCTGGACGCTCGGCCTGGCCTTGGTCGTCGGCGTGGTCGGCAAGCTGCAGGGCCACCCTGTCGCCCCCTCCAAGCTCGCCGCCTCGGGTCTGACGTGGGCCGTGGCCGCCGTCGTCCTGCTCGCCCGCCGCCGCGGCCGGCTGACCGGCGCGGCCTTCGCCCGCGGCAGCCTCGCCATCCTACTGCCCGCCGCGATCGCCCTGTGGATCGCCCTGCCCCGATGAGCGCGTCGCCGCCGTCGCTGGTCGCCCTCAGCGCCACGCACCGCACGGCGGGCCTAGACGCTCGCGCGGCCTTCGCCGTGCCCGACGGCGGCGCGGCGCGCTTCTACGCCGCCGCGCGACGGCTCGGCCTCCGCGAGGCGGCGCTGCTCGCCACCTGCAACCGCCTCGAGTGCTACGCCGTGGGCGACGAGGCCGCCGCGCTCCATGCCCGCGCCGCGCTCGCCGAGGCGGTCGGCGAGGGGGCGTCGGCGCTCGACGCGCACCTGCGCGCCCTGCCCGGCCGCGCCGCCGTCGAGCACCTCTTCGCCGTCACCGCCGGGCTCGACTCGCAGATGGTCGGCGAGGCCGAGATCGCGGGGCAGGTCAAGGAGGCCTACGCCGACGCGCTCGCGCGCGGCATGACCGGCCCCGTCCTCAACCGCGTCTTCCAGCGCGCCTTCCAGGCCTCGGCCTGGGCGCGCACCCACACCGGCATCGGGCAGGGACAGGTGAGCCTGGGCAACGTGGCGGTGGACCTCGCCGAGCGCGCCTTCGGGCCGCTCGCCGAGGCGCGCGTCCTCGTCCTCGGCACCGGCGACGCCGGCCGCCGCGTCGCCCAGGCGCTGGTCTCCCGCGGCGCCGCCGCCGTCACCGTCGCCTCCCGCTCGCTCGACCGGGCCCTCGCCGTCGCGGCCGAGCTCGGCGGCGCGGCGGCCGAGCTCGGCGGCGCCCTCGGCCGCGCGCACGACCACGACATCGTGGTCGGCTGCTCGGCCGTCGACCGCGCCCTGCTCCGCCCCGAGGACGCCCGCGAGGCGCTCGCGCGCCGCGACGGCCGCCCCTGGCTGCTCGTCGACCTCGGCGTGCCGCGCAACATCGACCCCGCCTGCCGCGGCCTCGAGGGCGTGTACCTCGCCGACCTCGACGACCTCGCCGCCGTCGCCAACGCCAACCAGCGGGCCCGCGAGGAGGAGGCCCTCCGCGCGCGCGCCGTCCTGGCGGAGCGCGCCGCCCGCGCCTACGCCGCCACCTCCGCCGAGACCGCATGAAGCTGCGCCCCGCCGTCCTCGTCGTCGACGACGAGAAATCCACCCGCGAGGGCCTTCGGGCCGCGCTCGAGGGCGACTACGAGGTGTTCGTCGCCCGCGACGCCGAGGAGGCCGGCCGCATCATGCGCGACGTCCCCCCGGACGCCGTGGTCACCGACCTTCGCATGGCGGGCGAGGACGGCATGACGGTGATCGACCGCGCCCTGCGACTGCCCGGACGCCCCGTCTGCGTCATGATGACCGCCTATGGCGACATCGACACCGCGGTCGAGGCCATGCGCCGAGGCGCCCATGACTTCCTCCAGAAGCCGCTCGACCTGCGCCGCCTCCGCCTCGTCCTCGAGCGCGGGCTCCGCGCGCGGTCGACGGAGGACGAGCTGGACCGGGCCCGGACCCGGCTCGACCGCAAGTTCGCCCTCGGCGAGGTCGTCGGGTCCTCCCCCGCCCTGCTCGCCGCGGTCGAGAAGGTCCGCCAGGTGGCGCCCTCGGGCGCCACCGTCCTCCTCACCGGCGAGACCGGCACGGGCAAGGAGCTGTTCGCGCAGATGATACACCAGAACAGCCGCCGCGCGAAGGGCCCCTTCGTCGCCGTGCACTGCGCCGCGATCCCGGCGAACCTCCTGGAGAGCGAGCTCTTCGGCCACGAGAAGGGCGCCTTCACCGGGGCGCACGAGCGTCGAGCGGGGCGCTTCGAGGCCGCCGACGGCGGCACGCTCTTCCTCGACGAGATCGGCGAGATCGACGCGCCCACCCAGGTGAAGCTGCTCCGCTTCCTCGAGTCCCGCTCCATCGAGCGCCTCGGGTCCCACAAGCCCGTGGCCCTCGACCTGAGGCTCGTCTGCGCGACCAACCGCGACCTCGAGGCCATGGTGCGCGAGGGCAAGTTCCGCGAGGACCTCTATTACCGCCTGGCCGTCGTGCCGCTCCGCCTCCCTTCTCTCCGCGAGAGGCGCGACGACATCCCCCTGCTCATGGCGCACTACCTCCGGCGTTTCGCGGCCGAGAACGCCGCCGAGGCCCCCCGCCTCGCGCCCGCGGCGGCCGCCGCGCTCGCCGCCTACGCCTGGCCGGGCAACATCCGCGAGCTCCGCAACGCCGCCGAGAACCTCGTCGTGCTCCACGCCGGCCGCGAGGTGGGCCTCGCCGACCTCGACCCGCGTTTCCGCGGCCAGGCCTCGCCGGCCTCCGCCGTCCCGGCCCCGTCCCTCCCCCCCGCGCCGGCCGGCACCAGCCTCGACCGCGAGGACAACGAGCGCCGCCTCCTCCGCGAGGCCCTGGCACGCGCGGGTGGCAACCGGACCAAGGCGGCCGAGCTGATGGGCATCAGCCGCCGCACCCTCCACCGGAAGCTCCTCCAGTGGCCCGAACTCGACACGCCCTCGCCTGCCTGACACATCCCCCATCATGCGCACCCTCCTTTTCCTCGCCCTCCTCGCCGCCGCCCCCCTCGGGGCGACCAACGTCGCCGGGACCGATTCCCTCGCCGCCACCCTCGGCGCGGAGCTGGGTCGCCATTTCGAGAGCGAGGGCAGGAAGCACCGCATCGATTTCCGCGGCACGCTCCCCGCCCTCGAGGCCCTCGATTCCGGCAGGGCCGATATCGCGATCGTGCTCCAGCGCGACGGCCAGGAGCTCGACCGGCTGCCCTCCGGCAAGCGGCTGCGCGCCTTCCCGCTCGGCGCCGTCGCCGCCTATGTCTACGTCCACCCCGCCCTCGACCTGCGGGAGGTGGACCTCGCCACGCTGGCCGGCATCTTCGGGGCGGGACAGAAGGCGGACTTCAAGTTCTGGTCCGACGTCCCCGGCGTCGGTTTCCAGGAGCCGATCGTGCCCGTGACGTCCGGCGACGAGACGCACCCCAGCACGACCCTCTTCAACGGCATCGCCCTCTCCGGACGACCCTATCGCTCCAATGTCAGGCTCCGGCTGCCCGCCGAACAGGCGGCGGAGCTTCTCGCCGCGCGCACGAACGCCATCCTTGTCTCCTCCTCGCCCATGCCCGAGGGCGTCGGCCGGCTGCTGCGCGTCTCCGACGGGCGCGAGGGGAGGTCGCGCACCGCCTATTCGCCCGACGACACCAACATCTACAACGGCGACTACCCCCTGCGCCTGCCGGTCGTGCTCTGCGTCCCCGAGGAGCGCCTCGCGGCCAACAAGGACACCGTCGCCTGGCTGCTCTCCGACGTCGCCGCCAGCGCGCTGCGCCGCGCCAGCTTCGTCCCCACCCCGGCGCCGATCCGCGAGCGCCTGACGCAAAGGCTTGACAGCAAGTGACGCCCGAGGTGTCCTTTCCCCTCAGTCGCGGGCGTAGCTCAATTGGTAGAGTACCACCTTGCCAAGGTGGATGTTGACGGTTCGAATCCGTTCGCCCGCTCCACTTTCCGGCTCCCGCCTCAGGCGGGAGCCGTCGTTTCCGGGTCCTTGCCGAGGCGGACCGTGATCCGCAGCCCGCGCGGCCGGTTGGGCTCGGCCCTGACCCAGCCCCCGTGGAGCTCGGCGACCTGGCGGACGATGCTGAGACCGAGCCCCGCCCCGCCCTTGCGGCGCGAACGGTCGGCGCGGTAAAGGCGGTCGAAGATCCTGCCGAGGTCCGCCTCGGCCACCCCGGGCCCGTCGTCCGACACGGCGAGGGTGTCCCCCTCCACGCGCGCCACGATGCGCGTGGCCCCCTTGGCGTGATGCAGCGCGTTCTCGATCAGGTTCTGCGCGACCCGACGGGATTGGAGCGGGTCGGTCGCCCCGGACCGGTCGGCCACCTCCGCGGCCAGTTCCACGCCCAGGGCGCGCGCCCGGCCCTCGAGCGCCTCCACCGCGTCCTCGGCGGCGCCGGCGAGGGCGCCCGGGACGGGCCGGAGGGCCGCCCCGCTCTCCAGCGTCGCCAGCGCGAGCATGTCCTCGAGCAGGTCGCCCAGCCGGCCGGCGGCCGAGGCGATCTTGCCCGCGAAGCGCGCCCTGCCCTCCTCGTCGAGCGTCGACATGTCCTGGGCCAGCGTCTCGGCGTAGCCGCGCAGGATCGTCACCGGCGTGCGCAGGTCGTGGGAGAGGTTGGCGAGGAACTCCCGCTCCGCCACCTGCAGGCGGCGCAGCTGCGTGATGTCCTCCGCCACCATCACGACCGAGCCCTCGCCCAGCCCGCCGCCTCCGGAAGGGGCCGCGGAAATGCGTATCCATATGTCGGATGCGTTCGCCCGGTGCAGGGCGAGCGAGGCCTCCGCCCCGCCCTCCCGCCGCGCCCGGCGGATGAGGTCGATGAGCTCCGCGCTGCGCGCCATCGGCACGAACGACGCGCCCTCCGCGCCCTCCTCCAGGCGGAGGAGCCGGCGCGCCGCCGGGTTCGCCAGCCGCAGCCGTTCCTGCGCGTCGACGACCACCACCGCCTGAGTGAGCCGCGACAGCAGCTCGCCCATCCTCCGCTCATGGCCCTCGCGGAGGTCGCGCTCCGCGATGGCGCGCGACTCCACGGCCGCGAACACGGGTCCCAGCCCGAGCAGACGGGCCACGCCGTCCCGCGGCGCCGGGCCCGCGTCGGCCCCGGCCAGCGTCCGGCGCAGCCAGCGCAGGTGGCCCGCCAGCCGCGAGCCGAGCAGGAAGGCGGCGATGGCGACCGCCGCCAGGAGGATCCACGCCGAGCCGTCGCTCATGGGCCCAGCATGGCCGCGATGGTCCGCGGCGCGAGCGCGAAGCCGCTCAGCCCTGGGCGCGGTAGCCGACGCCCCGGACGGTCTCGATCACGTCGCCGGCCCGGCCGAGCTTCTCGCGCAGCCGCCGCATGTGGGTGTCGACCGTGCGCGTCTCGATGTCAGGGGCGTAGTTCCACACGTCCTCGAGCAGGCGCTCGCGCGTCTGCACCCTGCCCTTCCGCTCCACGAGCGTCCGCAGAAGCTTGAATTCCGTCGCGGTCAGGTCGACCGGCTTGCCTTCCGCCGTGACCTCATGCCGCTCGAGGTCGACCACCACCGCCCCGGCGGCCAGCCGCGTGTCGGGCGAGGCGGCGGCCGACTTCGCCCGCCGGGCCAGCGATTGGATGCGCAGGACGACCTCCCGGGCATCGAAAGGCTTCGCCACATAGTCATCCGCCCCGCCCTGCAGGCCCTTCAGGCGGTCGTCCGTCTCGCCCTTCGCCGTCAGGAAGAGGACCGGGGTGTCCTTGAGCAGCGCATCCGAGCGGATCATCTTGAGCAACTGGAGGCCGTTAAGCTCGGGCATCATCACATCGAGCACGATGACCTCGGGCCTGAGGTCCCTGGCCAGGCCCAGCACGCGCAAAGGGTCGTTGACGGTGCGAACCAGGAACCCGGCCTGCTTGAGCTTGTACTCCAGGAGCTCCGTCACATCCGCCTCGTCGTCCACGACCAGGACGCGCTTTTCAAGGTTGCTGCTCATACCTTATTCAAAATGCCCTTAAGGACATGAACCAGTAAATAAGACAAAAGTGACGCACAAGTTAAAATCACACAAACCATTGATTAATAATGATTAGTGATTTTGTAACTCGCATGAAACACGCTTGTTTCCCTGTCGCCACCCTACCCTGTTCCACGTGGAACATTAGGACCGCCGTGCTGCCCGTAGCGCTATCATGAGAAGACTGATATCCGACGGATTGACCCCGCTAATTCGGGACGCCAATCCCAGATTCACCGGCCGAGCTTCCTGAAGTTTGATAGAGGCCTCTTTTCTTAGACCCTTAACCGAAGTGTAGTCCCAGTCTTTGGGTATGGTCCAATCATCCAATTCAAGAAGCTTGGCTGCCTGGCGATGCTCGCGATCCAGATAGCCCTTGAATCGAATTCGGTAAAGCGCCTCCTCCTTGGCCTCGTTGTTCAGTTCGTTAAACCCCCGCGGCAAGTCGTCAGGCAGCTCTTCCGGCTGCTTCCGTAATACCTCGCCCATAATTCCTCCCTGGATATTGCTTTTCTCTGCCATAGAGACCCAGTGGCAAACCAATTCATTTTTATGTCTAATTAACTCATACCTCTTATCATCAATTAAATGCATTGACTTAGCCGACTCAAAACAGCGCAAATCGGCACTACCGTGGTTAAGCAGTAGCCGGTGTTCGGCGCGGCTGGTAAACATCCGATAAGGCTCTTTCGTACCCTTGGTAACCAGATCATCAATCAGTACGCCGATATAGGACTGATCCCGACGAAGAACCAACTTAGGCCCACCCAGGGCTTGCGAACCGGCATTGGCTCCGGCCACCAATCCTTGGCCGGCTGCCTCTTCATAACCCGAAGTGCCATTGATTTGGCCGGCAAAGAACAACCCGCACACTTTCTTGGACTCCAGGGTGGGGTAGAGCTGGGTCGGCGGCGCGAAGTCGTACTCGACGGCATAGGCTGGCCGAATCATGACGGCGTTCTCCAGCCCAGGCACGGACCTTACCATCTCCAGCTGGACCTCGAAGGGCAGGGAGGTGGAGAGACCATTGATGTACCATTCGTTGGTATTGAGGCCTTCCGGCTCGAGGAAGAGCTTATGGGTATCCTTGTCGGCGAATTTGACGAACTTATCCTCGATGGATGGGCAGTATCTCGGACCGACCGATTGTATCTCCCCTCCGTACAGAGGCGATCGATGCAGGTTGGCGGCCACGATGGCGCCTGTTGCCCCCGTCGCCTCGGTCATCCAGCAGGATACCTTCTTGCTCCCTGGTTTCCAACCCAGGAAGGTTTGACCCGAATGTTCCACGTGGAACAAATCCGCCTCCGGACGACTGTCGTAGAAGCCAAACAGGGAAGGGTAGGGGTCGCTGGGTTGCTCCTCACATTGGGCAAAATCAATGGTGGATCCAAGAATCCGCGGCGGGGTGCCAGTCTTCAATCTTTCCAACTCAATTCCGTTTTCTAAAAAACTGCCACTCAACGACTTAGAAGAAAAGTCCCCAAGCCTTCCCCCTTCGTTTTTATTGGCTCCGATGTGCATCAGACCCCTTAGGAAGGTGCCCGTTGTCACCACCACGGTCTTTGCATGGAAATCCAAGTCGAGGTTGGTGTGGACCCCGGTCACCCGACCGGACTGCGTCATCAGTCCGGTGACCTGCGCTTGGAAGACGGTGAGGCCTGGTTGGATCTCAACCCGGTGCTTCATTCGGAACTGGTAGGCCTTCTTGTCGCATTGGGTGCGCGGGGCCTGGACCGCCGGCCCCTTCGAGCGGTTGAGCAGCCGGTAATGGATTCCCGTGACATCGGCGGTCACGCCCATCTCCCCCCCCAGGGCGTCGATTTCCCTCACGATATGGCCCTTGGCCTGCCCGCCGATGGCCGGGTTGCAGCTCATCTGCCCGATGGTGTCGAGATTGCCCGTCAGCAACAGGGTGTCCGCGCCCATCCGCGAGGCCGCCAAGGCCGCCTCGATGCCGGCATGGCCGGCCCCGCAGACGATGACGTCATAGGGTCGGCCCGGGCCGATTCGGATTTCCTTTCGCTGGCTGGACATGGCGGGGCGACCCCCCGCAGGGAATCACTTTCCGATGCAGAAGGAAGCGAAGAGCTTGTCGAGCATCCGCTCATTGTCCACCCGTCCGACAATCTCGCCCAGGGCATCGAGCGCCGATCGGGCCTCGGTCGCCGCCAGTTCCGTGGCCCCGGCTCCCTTGTAGAGGTGCGCGGCCGCCGCCCGGAGCGCGGCCGCCGCCCGGCGCATCGCCTCGGCATGCCGCGTCGACACGGCCAGGCGCTCGTCCGAGGCGTCCAGGTCCGCCGATTCCAGGAGCCGACCCACGAAGGCCCTGGCCTCCATGGCGCCCTCGGCGTCCAACAGGCAGCAGCGCAGGCGGGGCAGGGCGGGCAGGAAGGCGCTCGCCGCCGCATCCTCGCCGAGGTCCGACTTGCTCAGCACCACGCCGGCCCGCCCGGGCGCGAGGAGCGCGAGCAGCTCGGAGGGCAGGGCGGGGGGCGGCGAGGCGCCGTCCACCACGCAGAGGATCAGGTCCGCGGCCGCCGCCTGCTCCAGCGAGCGGCGCATGCCCGCGCGCTCGACCTCGCCGCCGCCCGCGCGCAGCCCCGCGGTGTCCACCGCCGTGACCCGCAGCGGCAATCCGGCGACCTCGGCCTCGAGGTAATCGCGCGTCGTGCCCGCCTCGGGGCTCACCAGCGCGCGCGCCTCGCCGCAGAGCGCGTTGAGCAGCGACGACTTGCCGGCGTTGGGCGCGCCGACCACCGCGAGCCGGACGCCTTCCCTCAGGGCGCGGCCGCGCCGCGCCGTCAGCGCCGCCGACTCCAGCTCCCCCGCGAGGGCGAGCAGCCGCGCGCGCGGGCCGGCGGGATCCTCCGGCGGCAGGTCCTCCTCGGGGAAGTCGATGTGGGCCTCGAGCGTGGCGAGCGACTGCAGCAGGCGGTCCGTCCATCCCGCGACCGCCCGGCCCAGCTCGCCCGCCAGCTGCCGCCGGGCCGCCTCGAGCGCGCGCTCGGACTCGGCGTGGATGAGGTCGCCCACCGCCTCCGCCTGCGTCAGGTCGATCCTGCCGTTGAGGAACGCGCGCCGCGTGAACTCGCCGGGCTCCGCCAGCCGCGCGCCCCGAGCGACGCAGTCCGCCACGAGGTCGCGCACGATGCGCGGGTTGCCGTGGCAGGCGATCTCCGCGCCGGCGTTGCCGGTGGCCGAGGCGCCCGCCGACAGGCAGGTGACCACGACCTGGTCGACGGCCCGGCCCGCGGTGTCGCGCCAGATCCCCAGCGTCGCGCGCCTGGCCTCGGGAGCGCGCGCCCTGCCGAGCGCGGCGGCGGCGATCGCCGGCGCGTCCGGCCCGTCCAGGCGCACGATCGCGAGCGCCGAGACGCCGCGCGGGGTGGCCGGGGCCGCGATGGTGTCGTGCTGGGACATCGGCCGGAGCGTGCGGCTCGCGCCCGCCTCGGCAAGCGCGGTCGGGAAAAGGCTGGAAGCGTCCGCCACCCGCCGCATCGTCCTCCCAGCCGTGTCCCCCGAGACTCCCTTCCTCTCCGCCGACCAGGCCCGCCGCATCGCCGCCGAGCACGGCACGCCGTGCTATGTCTACTCCCAGGAGCGCCTGGAGGCGGCGGCCGACGCCATGCTCGCCTTCCCCTCCGCCTTCGGCCTCACCGTCCGCTACGCGATGAAGGCCTCGCCCTCGGCGGCCATCCTCCGCCTGTTCCATCGCAAGGGCCTGCACATCGACGCATCCTCCGGCTGGGAGGTGCGCCGCGCGATGCGCGCCGGCTTCGAGCCCGCCCGCATCTCCCTCTCCACGCAGCAGCTTCCCGACGACATCGGCGAGCTGCTCGCCCTCGGCGTCGAGGTCAACGCCTGCTCGCTCGACCAGGTGGACCGGATCGGCGCCGCGGCCCCCGGCCGGGCCATCGGCCTGCGCTTCAATCCCGGCAAGGGATCGGGCGGCACCGGCAAGACCAACGTCGGCGGCTCGGACTCCTCCTTCGGCATCTGGCACGGCTGGGCCGACGAGGCCGCGGCCCGCGCCGCCCGCGCCGGCCTGCGCGTCGCGCGCATCCACACGCACATCGGCTCCGGCAGCGACCCCGCCGTCTGGCAGGCCGTCGCGGACCTCAGCCTCGCGCTCGTCGCGCGCTTCCCCGAGGTCGTCACCCTCAACCTGGGCGGGGGCTACAAGGTGGCGCGCGTGGCCGGCGAGAAGGCCACCGACCCCGCGGCCGTCGGCGTCCCCGTGCGGGCCGCCTTCGAGCGCTTCGCCGCGGCGACCGGCCGGCGCCTCCGGCTCGAGGTCGAGCCCGGCACCTTCCTCGTGGCCAACGCCGGCGCCGTGCTCGCCCGCGTCGTCGACGTCGTCCGCACCGACACCCGCGCCTTCGCCAAGCTCGACACCGGGATGACCGAGCTCCTCCGGCCCTCGCTCTACGGCGCGCAGCATCCGGTCGCCATCCTCTCCGGCTCGGCCGAGACCGAGCCGACCGTCGTCGTCGGGCATTGCTGCGAGTCCGGCGACCTCATCACGTGCGCGCCCGGCGAGTCCGAGACGCTGGCGCCCCGCGCGCTTCCCCGCTGCGCGCCCGGCGACCTCGCGATCATCGGCGGCGCCGGCGCCTACTGCGCGGCGATGAGCGCCAAGAACTACAACTCGTTCCCCGAGGCGCCCGAGGCGCTGCTCGGCCGCGACGGCCGCGCCCGCCTCATCCGCCGCCGGCAGACGCTCGACCAGATGCTCGCCAACGAGGTCGTGCCGGAGGACCTCTGAGATGCCCCGCGCGCTCCCGCTCGGGGAGGTCCTCCCCTCGTTCCCTCACGGCACCGTCGTCTCGCTCCCGACGCTGGCCGATGTCATCGGCTACGAGCGGCGCGACCCGGCGGTGCTCGCCCGCATCCGGGCCGGCTACCCCCGCTTCGTGCTCAACGAGCTCGTCGCCCGCGCCCGCGACCTCGCCTGCGCCCGCCATGGGATGGACCCCGCCCGCGCGCTGCCCCTTCGCTCCCTGCGCGCCGCCGACCGCGCCGTCGCGCTCGCCCGGCCGGCCGCCGCGCGCGTCGCCGACGCCGGCGGCTGGGCGCTGCTCGAGGTCGACGCGCCGTCGCTCGAGCGCGTCGCCCACCTGGTCAGGCACGCCGGGCTGCGGCTCGCCTCGAGGGACGCCGAGACCTGGATCGCCCGCGGGTCGGTGCCGCCCGGCCCGGCGGCGCCGCCGCCCGACATCCTCGCCCGCCTCGCCCCGCTGCTCGCGCCCTGCGGCGCCGCGGACATCCGCCTCGCCGGCTCGGGCATGGGCGCCGTCGCCGCCGCGGTCGACGCCGTCCGCTCCGTCCAGGCCCCCCGCGGCCGCCGCGCCTGGCTCCAGCTCGGGTGGCTCTACGTCGACACCGCCGAGTACCTGCGCAAGACGCTGGGTCCGGGCGAGACGCTGGAGGTGATCGCCGACGTCGCCGACGCGGGCGCCCTGCGCCGCTTCTTCGCCTCCCACCGCGGCCGCGTGTCCGGCGTCGTCGCCGAGCTGCCCAACAACCCGCTGCTCGCCTCGCCCGACCTCGGCCTGCTGCGCGAGCTCGCCCGCGCCGAGGGCGCCCTCGCCATCCTCGATCCCTCGTCGGCGGGCCTCGTGAACGTCGACCTCATGCCCTGGGCCGACATCCTTGTCACGAGCCTCACCAAGTACTCGGGCCACCAAGGCGACCTCATGGCGGGCCTCCTCGCCGTCCACCCCTCCGGGCCCGACGCCGCGGCGCTGCGCGCCGCCGCCTTCGCGACGGTCGAGCCGCTCGGCCATGGCGACCTCGCCGCGCTCGCCGGGCAGCTCCCGCGGATGGACGCCGTGGCCGAGGCCCAGAACCGGGGCGCCCGGCGCATCGCCGAGTTTCTCGCCGGACATCCCGCCGTCGCCCGCGTCCTCTCGCCCGACCGCGGCCCCACCGCCGACGCCTACGCGCGCGTCGCGAGGGGTCCCGGGCGGCCGGGATCCCTCATCACGTTCTTCCTCCGCGGCGAGCTCGCGCGCTTCTACGACCGCGTCGCCCTGCCCAAGGGCCCGAGCTTCGGCCTCGGCTTCACGCTGCTGGCGCCCTTCCTCTGGCTTTCCCATTTCGAGCAGGTGACGAGCGAGCAGGGCAGGGCGGAGCTCCGCGCCTCGGGGTTGGACCCGGACCTCATCCGCCTTTCCGTCGGTGCGGAGGATCCGGACGCCATCATCGCCGCGCTCGCCGCCGCCCTCCGGGACTGACGCGCCGGCCGGCCCGGCCGGCGCGCCCCGCGCGGGTCAACCCGCGTCGTCGCCCGCATCGTCGGCCTTGCCGTCCTTCCGGGCCTTCTCCATCCGCGCGCGGAACGCCGCGCGCTCCTTCTCCATGAGCGCCGGCGCCGCCGGGTCCGCCTTGGCCATGGCCTCGGCGAGCAGCCGCTTGTGCGCCTCCTCGGACGCCGCCGACTTCTCGCGCATCGCCTTGTAGTCGAGGTAGAGCTTCCGGACCTGCGCCCGGTCGGCCTTGGCCTGCTCCTCGGCGGCGAGCACCTCGGGCTTGTCGGACGCCACGCGGCGGGCGGCCGTCAGGCGCTGCCGCTCCTCGGCGGACAGCTCGGGCCCCTCGGCGGCGCGCGCGACAGGGATCAGGGTGAGGGCCGCGAGCAGGGTCGCGGCCACGAGGGCGGTCTTGGTGGTGATCATGGTTGGGTTCATGGGAACGGGCTTGAGCCCATCCCGCCCTGCGGCGACCCTCAACCGCCCCCATCCGGGGTCCTTTCCATGGGTAGAATCCTCTCCGAAGCCCTGGGCACCTTCCTGCTGGTGCTCGCCTCGCTCATGGGCAACCCCCTCGCCGCGGCCTGTGTCCTCGCCGCCGGGCTATGGGCCTTCTCCGCCTCGCCCACCGGCGCCTTCAACCCCGGCCTGACGCTCGCCCTCGCCGTCCGCGGCCGCCTTCGCTGGAAATGGGCGGCCGCCTTCGCCGCCACCCAGCTCGCCGCCGCGCTCGTCGCGGCGCTCTTTACCGGGCTGATGGTCGGCCATGACGCGAGCCGACTCGCCGAGACCGCCGCCGGCGCCGTCCCCTCCGCCTGGTTTGCCACGCTGGTGGCGGAGGGCGTCGGGACGGCCGTGCTCGCCGCGGTCACCCTGGTCGCGCTCGCCTCCCGACGAACCGCGGGCAGCACACTGGCGCCCCTGGTCGTCGGCCTCGCCCTCTTCGGGCTGCTCGAGACCTTCCGCGCCTGGACCGCCTTCATGAACCCCGCGGTGCTGCTGGCCTGGGGCTTCCATGACCTCGTGTCCGCGTTCCGCTCCGAGAACGCGGCCGTGGCCCTCCCCGCCGAGGCCCTCCGCTTCGGCGCCTTCCTTCCCTGGGCCCTCGTGGTGGGCGCCGCCCAGCTCGCGGGGGCCCTGGCCGGCGCCTGGGCCTTCCATCTGACCCACCCCTCCGAGCGGCGGCCCTGAACCGGCCGATGGCGCTTGCGGGCGGCCGGGGTCCAGCCACGTTCGGCCCCATGGAAGTCCTCGCCAAGATCCACAAGCACTACGGTTCGACCCTGCTCCTCCTGGTGCTCATCGGCGCCATCCTGGCCGTCACGAAGGGGCCCAGGGTCACCTACCAGCGCATCGTCGCCGTCCTGGTCGACATCAACGTGGTCGTCGGGCTTGTCGCCCTCTGGCTCACGCCCCGGCCCGTGTCGTGGTTCCACCTGATCTTCGCCCTGGGCGCCGTGGGCCTCCTCCACGCCTCGGCCAAGTCCGACCAGCCCCGCAAGGTCGCCACCTGCTGGTTCCTCGCCGCCTTCCTCCTGCTCGCCGCCTGGTCCGCCAACGCCGCCTGGGGCCCCGCCTTCTTCAAGGCCCCCTGGCAGCTGATCATCCCCTCGGCGCCCGCGGCCTGATTTCTCGAACGGCCGTTTGACTCGGCCCGGACCCTTGGTCCTGCTGGTGCCATGAGCCAGCGGGCCATATCGGTCTCCGACACGCGCGAGCGCCTCCTTGAGCGCGCTGGCCCGCTCTTCGCCATCCACGGCCTCGAGGGCCTTGGCATCCGCCAGCTCGCGCGCGCGGCCAAGGTGAACCTCGCCGCGGTCAATTACCACTTCGGCTCCAAGCGGGCCCTCTTCCGCGAGGTCTGCCTCCGCCACCTCCGGGCCATCGACTCCCGGCGCGCGCGCCGGCTCGACGCCCTGGAATCCCGCGGCGGCCGGCCCACCGTCGAGGCCGTGCTCGACTGCCATCTCCGCCCCCTCGTCGAGTTCGCCCGCGCCGGCGACGCCTCGAATCTCCTCTTCCTGCGGCTGGTGATGTCCCTCATCGCCCGCCGCGACCCGCAGCTGGAGGCGGCGCTCGAGGCCGAGGGAGAGGCCGTCCGCGAGCGCACCCACGCGCTGCTCGCCCGGCTCCTGCCCCGGCTCGCCCCCGATGCCCTGCGCGCCGGCATGGTCCAGGTCATCGGCGCCGCCACCCATCTCCTCATGGTGGAGGGAGCCGCCCGCCGCCGCCCCGCCGCCGAGGTCACCCTCCGCCGCCTCGTCGCCCACGGCGCCGCCGGCCTCCGCGCCGCCTGAACGATGTACCGCCTCGCCCTCAACATGCTCTTCGGGGACCGCGCCAAGCTGGCGATGCTCCTCGTCGGCCTCAGCTTCTCCGCGCTCCTCATGGCGCAGCAGAGCTCCGTGTTCTTCGGCATCATGAGCTGGACCTACACGCCGATGGTCAACATCCGCGCCTCCGTGTGGGTGAGCGACCCGCTGGTCGAGCAGGTCAACGACGCCCAGCCCATGCGCGACACGGATGTCACGCGCGTCCGCTCCGTCGACGGCGTGGCCTGGGCCGCGCCGCTCCACACCTCGATCCTCCAGGCGCGACTGCCCAACGGCAACTTCAAGCTGATATCCCTGGTCGGCATCGACAGCGACACCTTCGCCGGCGCGCCCTCCGAGCTCTCGGTCGGGCGCATCGAGGACCTCCGGCTGCCGAACACCGTGCTCATCGACGAGTGGGGCGCCAACCTCCTCGGCAAGCCCGAGGCGCAGCCCGATGGCACCGTGCGCCAGCGGCCGCTCGGCATCGGCGACACCTTCGAGCTCAACGACACCGAGGCCCGCATCGTCGGCGTCTGCCGGGTGAAGCGCGCCTTCACCGGCGGGCCCTTCGTCTACACCACCTACGACCGCGCCAAGGCCTACACCGCCGGCGTCCGCCGCACGCTCAGCTACGTCCTGGTCGAGCCCCGCCCCGGCGTCTCGCCCGCCGAGCTCTGCGCCCGCATCGAGGCCGAGACCGGGCTCAAGGCGTGGACCTCCGACACCGACCTCTGGTCATGGGGCGACCGCAGCCTGGCCAAGAGCACCTTCTGGTGGTTCTGGAAGAACACCGGCATCCCGTTCTCCTTCGGCACCGCCGTGCTCCTCGGGCTCTTCGTCGGCATCGCCATCTCGGGCCAGACTTTCTACTCGTTCGTCCTCGAGAACCTCCGCTACTTCGCCGCCATCAAGGCGATGGGCGCGGGCAACGGCGTCCTCCTCCGCATGCTCCTCCTGCAGGCCCTGACCGCCGGCCTCCTGGGCTTCGGCCTCGGGGTCGGCATGGCGCAGGGCATCGGCCGCGCCATGATCGAGAAGGGCATGCCGCCGTTCGTCATGTACCCGCAGGTCCTCGTCGCCACCCTCGTCCTCGTCCTCGGCATCAGCCTTTGCTCCGCCCTGATCGGCATGTCGAAGGTCGCCCGCGTCGACCCAGCCTCCGTCTTCCGTGCCTGACCATCCCGCCATCCGCCTCAGCGGCGTCGACAAGTCCTTCGGGTCGGGGGAGGCCCGCGTCTGGGCGCTCAAGCAGGCCGGCCTCGAGGCCCGCGCCGGCGAGCTCATCATGCTGGTGGGACCGTCCGGGTGCGGGAAGACCACCCTCCTCTCCGTGCTCGCCGGCACCCTCACCGCCGACGCCGGCGAGGTCGAGGTGCTCGGCCGCCGGCTCGACGGCCTGTCCCAGGCCGAGCTCACCGCCTTCCGCCGCGCGCACCTGGGCTTCGTCTTCCAGTCCTTCAACCTCATCCCGACCCTCAGCGTCCGCGAGAACGTGATGGTGCCCCTCCTCGTGCAGGGCGTGCCCCGCGCCGAGGCCGAGGCCCGCGCGGGCGCCCTCCTCGCCAAGGTGGGCCTGGGCGGCCGCGAGGACGAGCGCCCCGGCGGCCTCTCCGGCGGCCAGCAGCAGCGCGTCGCCATCGCCCGCGCCCTGGTCCACGACCCCCGCCTGCTCATCTGCGACGAGCCGACCTCCGCCCTCGACAAGGACACGGGCCAGAAGGTCATGGAGATGATCCGCGAGCTCTCCCGCGCGCCCGACCGCGTCGTCGTCGTCGTCACCCACGACCACCGCATCTTCCGCTTCGCCGACCGCATCGCGGAGATGGAGGACGGGCGCATCCGCCGCGTGGTCGACGACCCCTCCCTCCTCGACACCCCTTCCCACTGACACCATGAAGCGCCCGCCCTTCCGACTCCTCCTCGCCGCCCTCGCCCTCGCGGGCGCCGTCGCCGCGACCCAGCTCGCGCTGCAGGCCAACCAGGAGCCTCCCGCCGCGCCGCCGACCTACCAGCCCGCCGTGCGCGACAAGGACGGCCTCCTCGCCGCCTCCGGCCTGGTCGAGTCCGTCGCCGAGAACACGCTCGTCGGCGTCCCCTTCGCCGGCGTCGTCGCCGAGGTGCCCGCCAAGGTCTCCGCCGCCGTCAAGGCGGGCGACCCCCTCGTCGTCCTCGACACCCGCGAGCTGCGGCCCGCCGCCGCCGCCGCGCTGGCCGCGGCCGAGCGCGCCGAGGACAACGCCCGCCGGCTCCGCCCGCTGGCCGGCACCGGCGCCGTGTCGGAGCGCGCCGTGACCGAGGCCGAGCTCGCCGCCCGCGAGGCCCGCGCCCGCGCCGACCTCGCGGCCGCCCAGCTCGAGCGCGCCACCGTCCGCTCGCCCATCGCCGGCACCATCCTCCAGGTCGGCGTCCGGGCCGGCGAGTTCGTCGCCGCCGGCGGCAAGGCGCCGGTGGTCGTCGGCGACATCTCCCGCCTGCAGATCCGCTGCGACATCGACGAGCAGATGGCGCCGCGCATGCGCCCGAACCTTCCCGCCCGCGGCTATCTCAAGGGCGAGGCCTCCCGCGCCGGCGCCGCCGCCCGCCCCATCCCCCTCCGCTTTGTGCGCATCGAGCCGTTCGTCATCCCGAAGGCGTCGCTCACCGGCGCCAGCACGGAACGCGTGGACACGCGCGTCCTCCAGGTCATCTACCAGTTCGACCGCCCCGAAGACCGCCAGGTCTTCGTCGGCCAGCAGATGGACGTCTACATCGACACCGATCCCGATGCGAAGTAACGCGCTCCTCCTCGCCGCCGCCCTCGCCGGCTGCGCCTCGGGCGACCCGTCCGCCCGATCCGACCTCGCCCCCCTCGCGGCCGAGGCCCGGCTCGCCGCCGCCGGCGAGCGCGCGCCCGCCGCATGGTGGCGCGCCTTCGGCGACGCCGACCTCGACGCGCTGGTCGACCGCGCCCTCCGCGAGAACCCCGACCTCGCCGGCGCCGCCGCCCGCGTGCGCGAGGCGCGCGCCGCCGTCGCCGCGGTGGACGCCGACCTGCTTCCCCGCCTCGACGCCCAGCTCGCCCTCGCCTCCCGCCGCATGTCCAGCCGGACCGGGCAGGATTTCCCGGGCATGCCGCGGCGCAGCGACGTCGGCTCGGCCGGCATCCAGCTCTCCTGGGAGATCGACCTGTGGGGCCGCGCCGGCGACCGCGCCGAGGCCGCCCTGGGCGACGCCGAGTCGGCCGCCTTCCGCGCGGCCGCCGCCGAGGTCGCGCTCTCGGCCTCCGTCGCCCGCGCCTGGTTCGCCGTCCGCCTCGCCCGCGAGGAGCTGGCGTGCCTTCGCGCCGAGTTCGCCTCCCGCCTGGCCGACGCCGACCTCGTGGGCCGCCAGGCCGCGGCCGGCGTCGTCGACGGCGACGCGCTCTCCTCCGCGCGGCTCGCCGCCGCCCAGGCCAAGGCCGAGGAGCTCGACGCCGTCCGTCGCCTCGCCGCGGCCGAGAACGCCCTGCGCGTCCTGGTCGCCCTGCCCGCCGGCGCGACCTTGCCCGGCTCGCCGCCCGATGTCGCCGCGCCCGCCGCGCTCGCCCGTCAGCCCGACTTCGGCGCGGGCATCCCCTCCGAGCTGCTCCTCGCCCGGCCCGACCTGCGCGCCGCCGCGCGCTCCCTCGACGCCGCCCTCGCCCGCGAGGGCTCGGCGCGCGCCGAGTTCTACCCGCGGCTCATGCTCGTCGGCGACGCCGGCTGGGCCGCCGACCCGTCCTCCCGCGTCGGGTCGGCCGGCTCGGGCTTCTGGAGCCTGACGCCCTCGCTCACGCTTCCGATCTTCGACGGCGCCCGCAACCAGGCCGGATTCGAGGTGGCCCAGGCGCGCGTCGACCAGGCCGCCGCCGAATGGCGCAAGGCCGTGCTCGAGGCCTTCCGCGAGGCCGACGACGCGCTCGTCGACATCCGCGAGATCGCCGTTCAGGAGGAGCTCGCCGCCCGCGTCGTCGCCGCCGTCGGCGATCGCCTCGCCAACGCCGAGGCGCGCCTCAGGGCCGGCCTCGCCGACCGCGTCGAGGTCGAGGCCGCGCG
>CAYYLJ010000002.1:0-1438 GCA_964472585.1 uncultured Enterobacteriaceae bacterium
CGCGCTCCCCGGCGTCGGCGTCCTGCAGCAGCCGGAGCGAGACGGGCGCGTGCGTGGCCAGGATGACGCGGTCGAAGCGCTCCCACTCGCCGCCGACGCGGACCTCGGCGCCGTCCGCGACGCGGCGGACCGCCTCCGCGGGGCGGCCGAGCCGCACCTTGCCCCGCAGGCGGCCGACCAGCGCCTCGACGTAGGTCCGCGAGCCGCCGGCGGGCGTCAGCCAGGGATGCTGGGTGTGCAGCCCGAGGAAGCCGTGGTTGTGGAAGAAGCGCAGGAGCTTCGCCGCGGGGAAGCCCAGCATGAGGTCGGGCGGCGTCGACCAGACCGCCGAGCTCATCGGGATCAGGTAGAGCTCGAGGAAGTCGCGCCCCAGGCCGTGGCGCGCGCACCACTCGCCCAGGGGCGTGGCCTCGGCCTCGGGCGACTTCCAGCCGGCCGCCGCCAGCCCGTTGAAGCGGTTGATCTGCAGCAGCAGCGACCAGAAGCGGGGGCGGAGCAGGTTGCGGCGCTGGGCGAAGAGGTGGTTCAGGGACGAGCCCGACCACTCGAGGCCGGTCGGGTCGTGCCGGACCGAGAAGGACATCGAGGTCGGGCGCGGCGCCACGCCGAGCTCCCGGAACAGACGGCAGAGCAGGGGATAGGTCACCTCGTTGTAGACCATGAACCCGACGTCCATCGGGCGGCGGGCGCCCGTGCCCGGCTCGGTCACCTCGATGGTGTGGGCGTGTCCTCCGGCCCGCGCGTCGCCGTCGATCAGGGTGACCTCGTGCCAGGGGTCCAGGAAACGGGCGCAGCCGAGGCCGCCGATGCCCGAGCCCACGATGGCCACGCGCTCGCGCCGCATCTCAGGAGCCCTCGCCGCCGCGCGCCGCCTCCTCGTACACGGAGGCGGGCACGGGCTTGAGGTCCCAGATCAGGCCGGTCCAGGACAGGGCCCGCAGGAAGTAATAGGTCGGGTCGAATTCCCACCAATAGAAGCCCTGCCGCACCGTCGTGGGGTAGCGGTGGTGGTTGTTGTGCCAGCCCTCGCCGAGCGTGATGAGCGTCAGCAGCCAGGAGTTGCGCGAGTCGTCCTCCGTGGCGAAGCGCCGCTTCCCCCACACGTGCGCCATGGAGTTGATGCAGGCGGTGCCGTGGAAGAGGGCGGTCGTGGAGATGAAGAAGCCCCAGACCAGCATCTGCCAGCCGGACGTGCCGACGCCGGCCGCTGCCAGGCCCTCGCCGAGGCCGTACATGGCCAGGGCGTAGAGGATGGGCACGACGACGTCGAAACGGTTCAGGAAGACGAGCTCGGGGTATTTGGCCAGGTCGCGGACCTTGGAGTAGTCCGTCGGGAAGTTGCGCTGGCTGGTGATCCAGCCGATGTGCGACCACCAGAAGCCGTCCTGCACCGGCGAGTGCTTGTCCTCCGGCTCATCGGAGTGCTTGTGGTGGTGGC
>CAYYLJ010000002.1:1448-128501 GCA_964472585.1 uncultured Enterobacteriaceae bacterium
CCAGAGGGCCCCGCGCTGCACCGAGGTCGCCGCCCAGACGGCCAGCAGGAACTGCATGGGGCGGGACGTGCTGTAGGTGCGGTGCGAGAAATACCGGTGGAGGACCCCGGTGACGGCCAGCATGCGCCCCCAGTAGAGGGCGACGGCGGCGATCACGGCCGCGGGGCTCCAGCCCACCCAGATGACGCCGAGGCAGCCCAGGTGGAGGACGACGAAGGGGATGCAGCGGGGCCAGTCGACCCGGTCCGGGGCGCTGAGCATGGCCTCCACCCCGTGCGGGTGGTAGTCCGCGTCGAACCAGCGGACGAGTGAGGTCCACAGGCCGGCCTTGGTCTTGGGCTCCGCGGGAGCGTGCATGGGTCGATTTTGGACGGCCTTCCGGCGGGGTGCAACCCATGGCGAGGAAAAGATTGGGAGACAGATTGCCCCCCGCGCGCCGCTCCCTTAAGCAAACAAGCATGTCCGCGCCGTCGAGCGAGCCCGCCGACTGGGCGGCCTGGTTGGCCGAGAACGGCCCCAGGCTGCGATTGGTCGCGCGCTCCTTCGCCAGGTCGGACGCGGATGCCGACGACATCCTCCAGGAGGGGCTCGTCCGCTATTGGCGCCACCAGCGGCACCTTCCCGGCGAGCCCAACGCCCTGGTCGTCACCTCCTTGCGCCGCGCCGCCCTCGACCTGGCCCGGCAGTCCGACCGCCGCGTCCGCCGCGAGCAGGCGGTGGCCGCCGACGCCGACCTGGTCGGCTGGTTCGAGCCCCCGGCGGACGAGCGGCATGCCTTCCTGGCCAAGGCCGTCCAGGCCCTGCCCGAGGAGCAGCGGCAGGTGGTCGTTCTCCACCAGTGGGGCGGCCTCACCTTTGACCAGGTCGGCGAGCAATTGGAGATTTCCCCGAACACCGCCGCCTCCCGGTGGCGCTATGCCTTGCAGAACCTGAAGAAGACCCTCGGCCCCGTGCTCTCATGAACGACGACACCCGCGACATCGAAGCCGCCCTCCGCGCGCTCCGCCCCCGCCGCCTCGAGCCCGCCCTCGAGGCCCGCCTGACCGCCGCCGCCTCGACCGCGCCCCGCCCCCGCGTCCTGACCTTCGTCGCCTGGGGGGCGCCGCTCGCCGCCGCCGCCTCGCTCGCCTTCCTGCTCCTGGCCTCGCCCGACGACGCCGGGGCGCCCGTCGCGGGACCCTCCGCCATGATGGCCGCGGCCGCGCCCGCCAACGCCGGCCTCCGGCTCGTCCGCGCCGAGCAGGCGCCGGCCGACGTCACCCTGCTCGAGCCGGTCAAGCTCGCCGAGGGCAGCTTCGCCCGCCCGATCCGCGTGCGCTGGCACAACGCCGCGACCTATCGCGACGCCGCCTCCGGCGCCGAGCTCGTCCATTACGCGCCCCACGAGGAGATCGTCGGGCTCGTGCCCTTCGAGACGGACTGACAGACAAACCCCGCCGCCCTCGTCGCTCCCTTCGAGACCTCCCCATGCGCTCCCTCCGCAACCTTCCCCTCCACATGCTCCTGCTCGCCGGCCTGGCCGCCCCGGCCGGCGCCGCCGAGCCCAAGCCCGCCCAGCCCGAGGCCAAGGCCGCCGCGCCCGCCCAGGCCCTCGCCCCCTACGTCGGCGTGAACGTCCTGCCCCTGACCGCAGGTTTCCGCGAGCGCGACCTGCGCATGGAGCTGCCCGAGGGCGTCGGCGTCGTGGTCGGCCTCGTGGACCCCGAGGGTCCCGCCGCCGGCAAGCTGCAGGAGAAGGATATCCTCACCCGGCTCGACGACCAGGTGCTCGTCAACGCCGAGCAGTTCCGCACCCTCGTGCGCACGCGCAAGCCCGGCCAGGCCGTGAAGCTGGTGCGCGTCCGCGGCGACGAGGTCGAGACGGTCGAGGTCACCCTCGCCGGGCGTCCCGCGGGCCGCTCGTTCGCCGCCCGGACCGCCGACGCCGTCGCGCCCGACGCCTCCGGCATCCGCATCACCGTCAACGGGCAGGAGATCGATCCCAGCCAGATGATCGGCGGCGGCACCGTGACCCTCGGCCCCGGCGCTCCCGGCGGCCAGGTCGTCATCGTGGGCCCCGGCGCCCAGGGCCTGCCCGAGGAGATCCGCCAGCAGCTCGCCGAGATGCGCGCGCGCGGGCTTCCCATCCCCGACCTCGAGGGCGCGCCCGGCGGCGCCGTCTCCCCGCCGGTCGCCTCCGGAAGCGGCGCGATCCAGGGTCGCCGCATGACCACCTTCTCGCGGAGCTTCTCCCTCGGTTCCGGCGGCCCCGGCGTCGCGTCCTCCTCCACCTTCGCCGACGAGGCCGGCACCGTCCAGGTCCGCAAGGAAGGCGGCAAGACCTTCGCCAGCGTGAAGTCGTCCGACGGCCAGGTGCTCTTCGACGGCGAGATCACCACCGAGGAGCAGCGCAAGGCGCTCGACGAGGGCGTCCGCGCCCGCATCGCCCAGGCCGAGCAGCCCGGCATCCGGATTCCCGGCATCGGTCCTTCCGACGGGACCGAGGCCGCCCCGGCGCCCAAGGCGCCCCAGGGCAAGGCGGGCGAGGCGCCCGCCAAGCCCCGCCGCAAGGTCGATCCCCGCGAGGGCGCCTGAGCCCCCTCAGCGGCGGGTGAGCGTCAGCGAGCGGATGTTCGCGACGCCCTCGCCCTTCACCGGGCCGGCGACGACCTTGAGGTCGGCGTCGCCGTCGAGCTCGACGGTCCCGAGCGTCACCACCTTGAACTTGCCCCAGTCGCCGGTCGCCGGGACCTCGCCCTCGACCTTGCGGCCGGAGCCGAAGTCGAGCGCGAGCCGGTTGCCCGCCGTCGGCGAGGCCAGCTCGGCGGTCACGACATAGGTTCCCTTGGGGGCGTGGATCTTCCAGCCGACGGTCGCGCCGGCGTTCACCCAGCCGCCGATGTTCGGCTTCCCCTCGGACTTGCTCTCGACGACGAGGCCGGGCCCGAGCTCGGCCGTGTCGGGCAGGAGCGTCACCTTGCCCGAGACGGCGCGCACGCGGCCGTCGACCAGGCCGCCGAGAGGGCGAGGCTCGGCGTCCAGCACGAGGCGGATGACGCTGACGCGGCGGTCGGGCAGCGAGGCGGGGACGTCGACCACGACCGTGTCGCCGTCGCGCCGGGCGGCGACCTTGGCGCCGCCGTCCAGGAGCGACGCGGCGCGCGGGGTGTTGTCGAGCGGCAGCACCAGCCTGCCGTCGGCCGGCCGGTCGAAGACGTGCAGGAAGAGCGTCTCGCCCCGCCGCGTGATGCGGCCCCAGGGCATGGGGCGGATGAAGGGGCTGGCCTCGGTGCGCTTGATGGCCTCGCCGTTGACGCGCATCCAGGCGCCGATCGCGGCGAGGCGCTCGAGGGACGCGGCGGGGATCTCGCCCTTGTCGGTGGGGCCGACGTTGAGGAGGTAGTTGCCGCCCTTCGAGGCGCAGTCCACGAGGTTGCGGATCAGGACCTGGTCGGACTTCCAGTTATGGTCGGTCGAGACGAAGCCCCAGGTGTCGTTCATGGTCATGCACGACTCCCAGTGCACGCCCTTGGGGAAGCCGTTGGGCGGGATGTTCTGCTCCGGCGTGCCGTAGTCGCCCACGCCCTTGTTGCCGGAGTAGCCGTGCGACATGCCCTCCATGCCCTTGCGCGACTTGCCGACGCGGTTGTTCAGGATGGCCGCGGGGCCGTGGCGCCGGCACCAGGCCTCGAGGTCCTCGCCCATCTCGGGCGTGTAGGTGGACTCCCACTCGCCGTCGAACCAGAGCAGGCCGGGGTCGTAGAGCTCGAGGATCTCCCTGACCTGGGGCTTGAGGTATTCCTGCACGAACCGGGGCATGTCCGTGGGCCCCTGCGCCACGTCGTTGTAATTGCGGCGGGGCGCGTACCACGGGTGGTGCCAGTCCATGATCGAGTGGTAGAGGCAGAAGCGCACGCCGTGGCGGAGGCAGGCCTCCTGCAGCGGCTTCAGGAGGTCCTTCTTCCAGGGGGTCGACGCCACGTCGTGGTCGGTGTGCTTGGAGTCCCAGAGGCAGAAGCCGTCATGGTGCTTCGAGGTGATGACGAGGTAGTCCATGCCCGCCTCCTTCGCGGCCCTGACCCAGGCGTCCGGGTCGAACTTGACGGGGTTGAAGCGGTCTCGGGCGGTCAGGTAGCGGGAGAGGGGCAGCTGCCCCTTGGCCTGCTCGATGATCCATTCGCCGGCCCCGTTCACCCGCTTCCCGTCGACGTGCCCCGCCCACTCGCTGTAGAGGCCCCAGTGGATGAACATCCCGAAGCGGGCGTCGTTGAACCAGCGCATCCGCTCCTCCTTGCCCGCCGGGGTCTCGCCCTCCTTCCACTCGACGCGGGGATAGCGGTTGGGGTCGATGGAGGAGGCGGGGACCTTGTTCGCGTGGGACGGGGCCGCGAGCAGGCAGAGCAGGGCGGCGGCGAGGGCGCGGGCGACGGGGGTGGGGTGCGTGTTCACAAGATTTAGATAACCGTACGGCTTGCCTTGTTCCAGCCCTCCTTTTGGGTTTCCCCCATGGCCTCCGACGTCGAAGTCTTCTCCCGCTGGGTCGCCGGCCTCAATGGCGCCGCGACCGTCCTGCTCACCGTCGGCTACCTGCGCATCCGCCGCGGCGACCGGGTCGGCCACGGCAAGGCGATGGCCGCCGCCTTCGTCACCTCGGCCCTCTTCCTCGCCGTCTACCTGGGCTCCAAGGCCAACCTCTGGCTCTCCCACGGCATCACCAACGTCCGCTACACCCCGGCCGAGGGCTCCGTCTGGGCCGACCTCTCGTGGCTCTATTTCCTGATCCTCATCCCGCACATCATCCTGGCCGTGCTGGTGACCCCCTTCATCATCCGCGCGGTCTGGCTCGCCCGCCGGCAGCGCTTCGAGGAGCACGCCCGCCTGACGCGCTGGGTGTTCCCGGTCTGGTACTACGTCTCGGTCACCGGCATCCTCGTCTGGGTCTTCATGGAGTTCAGCGGCTCCCTGGCCAAGGTGGTGGCCTGAGGTCCGCCCTCGACAGCGCGGCCGCGCGGGGCTAGGAAAGCGACGAGGATGGACAGCGACCTTGATCCGCCGCGAGGCAGCCCCCAGACGGACCAGTTCCTGTTCTGGGGCGTCTTCCTCGTCCTGCTCGCCGCCGCCTTCCTCATGGTCGTCTCGCTCCGCGAGGAGCGCGCCCGCCTCGCGGGGCTCCAGAAGATCGAGGCCGACAAGCAGTCGGAGCTCGCCGAGGCCGACGCCGCGGTCGCCAAGGGCCACGCCGTCCTCCGCCGCTTCACCGACGACGACGAGTTCGTGCGCGACCAGGCCCGCGAGCGCCTCGGCGTCGCCGCCCCCGACGAGGTCGTGATCCGGGTCGAGCCCGGCGTCGCCGCCCCCGCGCCCGCGGGGGCCGGCCCCGTCGGGCCCTCGGGCGCGCCCCTCTTCAATCCCGCCGCGCCCGCCGAGGCCCGCTGACCGGCCCGCCTTTGCGTTTGCCACCGCCGCCCCCCGGCGGTGTCATCCCTGGCGATGGCCAAGAAAAAGCAGGTCACCTGGGGGGGTCGGTTCGCCGCCGGCCCCGGCGCCCTCATGCGGCGCTTCGGCGAGTCCGTGTCCTTCGACCGGCGCCTCGCCCCCTTCGACATCCGCGGCTCGCAGGCCCACGCCACGATGCTGGCCAAGGTCGGCATCCTCACCCGCCGCGAGCGCGACGCCATCGTGCGCGGCCTCGACCGCCTCGCCCGCGAGGTCGCCGCCGGCAAGTTCCGCTGGAAGGAGGAGCTGGAGGACGTCCACATGAACCTCGAGCAGGCCCTCACCGCGCGCGTGCCCGCCGCCGCCAAGCTCCATACCGCCCGCTCGCGCAACGACCAGGTCGCGACCGACATGCGGCTCTACCTCAAGGCCGCCTGCGCCGAGGTCGACGCCCGCCTGGCCGGCCTGATCGCCGCGCTCGTCCGCCAGGCCCGCCGGCATGCCGACGTCCTCATCCCCGGCTACACCCATCTCCAGCGCGCCCAGCCCGTCTCCGTCGCCCACCATCTCCTCGCCTACTGCGAGATGCTCGGCCGCGACCGCGCCCGCTTCGCCGCCGTCGCCGACGCCGCCAACTGGTGCCCGCTCGGCTCGGGCGCCATCGCCGGCACCACGCTGCCCATCGACCGCGAGCTGACCGCCCGCCTGCTCGGCTTCACCGACGCCAAGGGCCGCCCGCGCGTCACCGCCAACTCGATGGACGCCGTCGCCGACCGCGACGCCGCCACCGAGTTCGCCTTCGCCGCGACGCTCGCCGCCACCCACCTCTCGCGCATGGCCGAGGACCTCATCCTCTGGTCGACCGCCGAGTTCGGGTTCGCGCGCATGCCGGACGCCTTCTCCACCGGTTCCTCGCTCATGCCGCAGAAGCGCAACCCGGACTCGCTCGAGCTCATCCGGGGCAAGGCGGCCCGCGCCCAGGGCTCCCTCGCCCACCTCCTCGGCCTGGCCAAGGGGCTGCCGCTCACCTACAACCGCGACCTGCAGGACGACAAGCCGCCCGTCTTCGACGCGCACGACCAGCTGGTCCTGGCCCTCGAGGTCATGGAAGGCACCGTCGCCGGCATGGCCGTCGACCGCCGCCGCTGCGCCGCCGCCGTGGCCGACCCGGCGCTGCTCGCCACCGACCTCGCCGACTGGCTCGTGCGCAAGGGCATGCCGTTCCGCCACGCCCACCACGCCGTCGGCCGGCTCGTCGCCGCCGCCGAGCGGCTGGGCGTCCCCCTCGACCGCGTCCCCGACGCCGCCGCCCGCGAGGCCGACCCGGCCTTCCGCGGCGACTGGCGCAAGGTGTTCGACCTCGGCCGCGCCCTGCGCGCCCGGGAGAACACCGGCATGCCCGGCCCGCGCCAGGTCGCCCGCCGGATCGCGGAGTGGGAGCGGCGCCTCGCGCGCTGATCCCGGCGCATGGACGTCGCCACCCTCGCCGCCGCCTGCCTCGTCGCGAGCCTGTCGCCGGGCCCCGCCTCGCTCTCGACCATCGGCACCTCGCTGCGCTCGGGCCCGCGCCGGGCCATGTGGCACACCCTGGGCCTGGCGGCCGGCGAGGTCCCCGTCTCGCTCGCCGCCCTCGCCGCCGCGGCATGGATCACGCGCTGGCCCTGGGTGCCGTCGGCCCTGGCCTGGCTGGGCTTCGCCTGGTTCGCCCACCTCGGCGTGACGCTCCTCGTCTACCCCCGCGCCTCCCTGCGCGAGCAGGACGAGCGCATCGACTCGGCGCCCGCCCTCTTCATCCGGGGCATGCTGGTCAACCTCACCAATCCCAAGACCCTGCCCTGGATGCTCGCCGTGATCCAGGTGGCCTCGGTCCCGGTCGACAACCTCACCCCGGCGGTCGTCGCCGTCTTCCTGCTCTGCACCGTCGGCGCCGAGCTCCTCGTGATGTCGGGCTACGCCGCCCTCGCCGGCGGGCTGCGGCCGCGCCTCGACTCGCCCAGGGTCGCGCGCGCCGTCGACCGCATCACCGGCCTGCTCTGGCTCGTGCTCGCCGGCCTCGCCCTCCGGGTCGCGCTCGCATGAGCGTCGCCGCGGACCGCGAGGACTGGCCGGACCTCGTCCGCGGTCTCGCCGTCCTGGGCATCTGCTTCGTCAACCTGCCGGAGATGGGCTGGTCGCCCGGCGACCTCGGCCCCTCCGCCGCCTGGCCCGACCGGCTGGCGGAGGCCCTGATGCTGGGCCTGCTCGCCGGCAAGTGCTTCCCCCTGCTCGCCTTCTTCCTCGGCTGGGGCATCGGCCGCCATTGGGACCGGGCCGCCCCCGACGCCTTCGCCGTCCGGCACCTGCGCCGCTCCGCCGCCCTCGCCGCGCTCGGCCTCGCCCACGCGGTGCTCGTCTACAGCGGCGACATCCTCCTGCCGTACGCCGTCATCTCGCTGCTGATCTGGCCGGCGCTCCTCCTCCCGGCGTCCGGCCGCCTGGCCCTGGCGGCGCTCGCCATCCCGGCCTCGATGCTCACCTATCACATCCTGGGCGCGCTCATCGTCGCCTGGGGCGGGACGCCGGAGCCATCGGACCTCGGCGGCACCTTCCTGCAGGCCTCCTGGCAGCGGCTGGCCGACCTGCCCGCCTCGTGGTTCGCGGTCGCGCTCTTCAACGTCCCGCTCGCCTGCGGCGCCGCGCTCGCGGGCGCGGCCGTCGCCCGTCGGGGCTGGCCCGACGGGCCCGTCTTCCGCGCCGTCGCCCTCGTCCTCGCCGCGCCCGCCCTCGCCGTCAGCCTGGCGGTCGGCGCCGCGCTCGCCTCGCTCGGCCATGGCACCCCCGCCACGCCGTGGCTCATGACCCTACTGGCGGCCGCCGCCGTTCCCCAGTGCCTCGGCGTCCTCGTGCTCCTGCGCCTGGCGCATGCGCGCGGCTGGAGCCCGGCCTGGCTGCGCGCGATCGGCAGGAACTCGCTGACCTGCTACGTGACGCAGGGCGTGCTCGCCGGCTGGGCGTTCGGCTCCTACGGGCTGGGGCTCTTCGACACGCTCGGGTCCGCCGCCATGGCCGGCCTCGCGCTCGCCGTCTGCCTCCTCGCCTCCGGCTCCGCCATCCTCTGGGAGCGGCTGCTCGGCCGCGGGCCGCTCGAGAGCCTCCTGGCGCGCCTCACCGGCCCCAGGGCCTAGGCTTCCGGGTCGAAGCCGTGCGCGTCGAGGAAGTCCTCCACCGCGCGGCTGAGCCTCGGGCGCATCGCCGCCGGCACCGCCCGCGCGCCCTCCGCGGCGCAGGACAGGTAGCCCAGCTTGCGCCGCCCGTCGGCGGCGACGCCGCGGGACTCCGCCCAGCGCTGCAGCGTCGCCGCCGCGCGCGCCCACTCCGGCCAGTCCTCGCCCGAGGCGTCGGCCGCCTCGACCAGCGCGCAGAGGGGCAGCTCGCCGAGGAGCCGCAGCGCGGCGTCGGCGTCGGCCTCGCCCACCGCGGCGACCAGCTTGGCGCGGTCGCTCATGTCCGGTAGCCGAGGACGGGCGCGAGCCACTTCTCGGCCTCGGCGACGGTCCAGCCCTTGCGACGGGCGTAGTCCTCGACCTGGTCCTTCTGCAGGTTGTCCACGTCGAAGTAGATCGACCCGGGGTGGCCGAAGTAGAGGCCGGAGACCGAGGCCGCCGGGTTCATCGCGAAGGACTCCGTGAGCGAGCAGCCCGTGGCCGCCTCGGCGTCGAGCAGGGTCCAGATGAGCCCCTTCTCGGTGTGCTCCGGGCAGGCGGGGTAGCCCGCGGCGGGGCGCCGCCCCGCGTAGGCCTCGTCGATCAGCTGCTGCACAGTCAGGCGCTCGTTTGGCGCGTAGCCCCAGAGCCTGGTGCGCACCTCGCGGTGGAGCCACTCGGCGGTGCCCTCGGCGAGCCGGTCGGCCAGGGCCTGCAGCAGGATCTCGCGGTAGGGGTCCTTTTCCTTGAAGGACTTGGCGTAGGCGTCGAGCTCGTGGCCCGCGCTCACCACGAAGGCGCCGAGGTGGTCGCCCGGCAGGTCCGAGACGAGGTCGGCCAGCGAGCGGCACCGGTCCGTCGACGGGCGCACGGCCTGGTCGCGCAGGAAATGGAAATCCCCCAGCGCCCGGGACTGGGCGGCGTCGGCGTAGACCCGGACGTCGTCGCCGACGCGGCGGGCGGGCCAGATGCCGGCGGCCGCGCGGAGGCGGACGCGGTCGTGCCGGATGAGGTCGTCGAGCTCGCGCCGGGCGTCGTCGAGCAGCTTCCGCGCCTCGGAGCCGTACTTGTCCGAGGACAGGATCCTGGGGAAGGTCCCCTTGAGCGACCAGGTGACGAAGAAGGGCGTCCAGTCGATGATCTCGGCGACGGCGGCGACGTCGATGCGGGCGTAGGCGGTGACCCCGGGCTTGGCCGGCGCGCCCGGCGCCTTGCCGACGGGGACCAGCGCCCGCGAGCGGGCCTCGGCGAGCGGCACGGAGGCGGCGGGGCCGCGCCTCTCGTAGTCCTCCCGGATGCGGGCCTGGCGCGCGGCGAGCTCGGCCACGTAGGCATCGCGCTTCTCGGGCGAGGCGAGGTCCGAGCAGACCGCCGTCACGAGCGAGGCGTCGGCGACGTGGACGACGGGGCCGACGTGGCGCCCGGCGATCTTGATGGCGGTGTGCTCGCGCGAGGTCGTGGCGCCGCCGATGAGCAGGGGCTTGTCGACGCCGGCGCGCGTCAGGGCGTCGGCCACGGCCATCATCTCGTCGAGCGAGGGCGTGATCAGGCCGGACAGGCCGATGAAGTCGGCGCCCGTGGCCTTGGCCTGCTCGACGATGCGATCCGTCGGCACCATGACCCCGAGGTCCACCACCTCCCAGTTGTTGCAGGCGAGCACGACGCCGACGATGTTCTTGCCGATGTCGTGGACGTCGCCCTTCACGGTGGCGATGAGGAAGGTCCCGCGCTTGGCGCCGGCCGACTTCTCGGCGAGCAGCGCCGGCTCGAGCGCCGCCACCGCCGCCTTCATGACGCGGGCGGACTTCACCACCTGGGGCAGGAACATCTTGCCGGCCCCGAAGAGGTCGCCGACCACGCGCATGCCGGCCATCAGCGGCCCCTCGATCACCTCGAGCGGCTTCCCGAGGTCCCGCAGGGCCTCGAGGGTGTCGGCCTCGACGTGCGAGGCGTCGCCCTTGACCAGGGCGTGCCGCAGCCGCTCGGCGACGGGCGCCTCGCGCCAGGCCGGGTTCTCCGCGGCCTGGGCGGCCGCGCCCTTGTCCTTGGCGAAGCGCGGGGCGAGGGCGAGGAGGCGCTCCGTCGCGTCGGCGCGGCGGTTGAGGATGACGTCCTCGACCGCCTCCCGCAGCTCCGGCTCGATCTCCTCGACCACCTCGATCATGCCCGCGTTGACGATGGCCATGTCGAGGCCCGCGCGGATGGCGTGGTAGAGGAAGACCGCGTGCATCGCCTCGCGGACGCGGTTGTTGCCCTGGAAGGCGAAGCTGACGTTCGACAGGCCGCCCGAGGCGCGCACGCCGGGGCAGCGCCGCTTGATCTCCCGCACCGCCTCGATGAAGTCGACGGCGTAGTTGTCGTGCTCCTTGATGCCGGTGGCGACCGTCAGGATGTTGGCGTCGAAGACGATGTCCTGCGGGTCCATCCCCGCCTCCTCGGTCAGGACCTTGTAGGCCCGCTCGCAGATGCGCACCTTGTCGGCCAGCGTCGCGGCCTGGCCCTTCTCGTCGAAGGCCATCACCACCGCCGCGGCCCCGAACTTCCGGCACACGCGCGCCTTGCGCACGAGCTCCTCCGGCCCCTCCTTGAGGGAGAGCGAGTTGACGACGGGCTTGCCCTGGACGCAGCGCATGCCGGCCTCGAGGATCTCCCACTTGGAGGAGTCGATCATGACCGGCACGCGCGCGATGTCCGGCTCGACCGCCGCCAGGCTGAGGAAGCGGGTCATCGCCGCGGCGCCGTCGATCATCCCGTCGTCGAAGTTGACGTCGATGATGGCCGCGCCGTTCTCGACCTGCTGCTTGGCGACGGCGAGGGCCTCGGGGAACTTGCCCGCCACGACGAGCTCCTTGAACTTCCGGGAGCCCGCGACGTTCGTGCGCTCGCCGACGTTGACGAAGGCCGCGGCGCCGCCCTCGAGGTTGAGCGCCTCGAGGCCGGCCAGCCGCAGGGCGGGGGGCGCCGCGGGCACGGCGCGCGGCGCGAACCGCCCGGTCCGCCGCCGGATGGCGGCGATGTGCTCGGGCGTCGTGCCGCAGCAGCCGCCGACAAGGTTGACGAGGCCGTCGCGGGCGAAGGTCTCGAGGATGGCGGCGGTGTCCTCCGGGCCCTCGGGGAAGCCCGTCGGCGACAGCGGGTTGGGCAGGCCGGCGTTGGGGTAGCAGGAGACGAAGGTGTCGGCCTTGCGGGCGAGCTCCTCGATGTGCGGGCGCATCTGCTCGCCGCCCAGGGCGCAGTTGAGGCCGATGGTGAGCGGGCGGGCGTGCCGCACCGTGTTCCAGAAGGCCTCGACGGTCTGGCCGGTGAGGGTGCGGCCCGAGGCGTCCGTGATGGTGCCCGAGATGAGCAGGGGCACGCGGCTCCCCCGGGCCTCGAAGGCCTCGTCGATGGCGACCAGCGCGGCCTTCAGCACGAGCGCGTCGAAGACGGTCTCGCACAGGAGGCAGTCCGCGCCCGCGTCCAGCAGCGCGTCGACCTGCTCGCGATAGGCGTCGCGCACCTGGTCGAAGGTGACGTCGCGCTTGCCGGGGTCGGCGACGTCGCGCCCCATCGACAGCGTCTTGTTGGTCGGCCCGATGGCCCCCGCCACCAGGCAGGTCCGCCCGGGGCTCGCCGCCTCGGCGGCCTTGGCCGCGCGGCGGGCGACGGCCACGGCGGCCGCGTTGATCTCGCGCACGAGGTGGGCCAGCCCGTACTCCTCCTGGGCGATGGACGTGCCGTTGAAGGTGTTGGTCTCGACGAGGTCCGAGCCGGCGTCGAAGTAGGCGCGGTGGATGGCCTCGACCGCCTCCGGCTTGGTCAGGACGAGCAGGTCGTTGTTGCCCTTGAGGTCCCGGGGGTGGTCCTTGAGCAGCGTCCCGCGGTAGTCGGCTTCCGACAGCTTCAGCCGCTGCAGCATGGTGCCCATCGCGCCGTCGAGGTAGACGAGGCGCTCGCGGAGCAACGCCTCGAGGCGTTCCCCGGCCGGGTTGAGCGGCAATTGGGCGGGCATGGCCATTCACCCTGCCCAACCCACCGCCACCGTCAAGGAGGGGCTATGGCATAGGCGATTCCAGTTCATGGCTTGATGGCCTAATCGCTCAATGGCCCAAGGGGGAATCCTGGGAATCAGGGGTTTGGGCCGGGGGCTGGCAGTCGGATGGAGGCCGGAGCTTGCCGCGCCCGTCATGTCAGGGAATCAGCCCCTCTTCTCGGCGCACCATCCATCGGACCATCAAGCCATCAAGGCGGTCTTCCCTGCCGGCGCCGCAAGCGCCGCCCCTCACTTCCCGCTTCCGGGCGCCGGCGGCTTCTTGGCCCGGACCAAGTCCTGGGCGCGGTAGAGCACGATCCGCTTCTGGAAGAACTTCTCGTCGCCCCCGAGCAGGGGCTGGAGCTCGAGGGTGTGGCTGGGCTTGATGCCGAGGTTGGCGAACTCGGCCTCGGTGTCGCCGCCCTGCCAGTAGAGGATGCCGTTGGGGATGGAGTGCTTCGCCCCCTGGCGCACGAGCTGGCGGGTGTTGGCGACGAACTCGGTCAGGTTGGCCACGGCGCGCCCGGTGACGAAGTCGTGCTCGTGGCGCAGGGTCTCGGCGCGGGCGTTGCGGACCTCGACGTTCCTCAGCCCGAGCTGCATGACCATGGCCTGGACGCAGGTCGCCTTCTTGCCCACTGAGTCGACCAGGGTGAAGTCCGCGTGCGGGTAGAGGACGGCCAGGATCAGGCCCGGGAAGCCGCCGCCCGTGCCGACGTCGATGACCCGCGCGCCGTGCATGAGCTTGAGCAGCTTCACGGCGGCGACGCAGGGGGCGTAGTGGTGCCACTCGAGGTTCTCGATGTCCTTCCGGGAGATGAGGTTCACCTTCTCGTTCCATTCCCGGTGGAGCGCGGCCATCTGCCGCAGCTTGGCCCACGCCTCGGGCGCGACCTCGGGGAAGATGGGGATCAGGCGGTCCATGCGCCGGGGATGCTGGAAGAAGGGATTGGCGGATGAAAGGAAGAAGGGGATGGGAAGCGGACAAAAGGATCGCGGCGGCGAAGGGGGAAAGGGCGGGGGCCTCGCGGGTGCCCGGCCTTGCTGATTCGCCGCCGCCCGCGGTGCCCATCAAAAAGACGCTACGGACGCTCATCCTTTCTTCCCTTCCTCCCTTCTTCGTCAAATCCTTCGGCCACCCTCCCATGCTCTCCCACGTCGTCCTCTTCTGGCTCAAGCCCGACCTGACCCCCGCCCAGCGCGCCGAGTTCGAGACGCGCCTCCGCGCGCTCGGGACCATCCCCGGCGTCACCGCCTTCCACGTCGGCACCGTGGCGCCGACCGACCGGCCGGTCATCGACCGGAGCTATTCCTTCGGGCTCAACCTCATCTTCCCCGACATGGCGGCGCACGACGCCTACCAGGTCCATCCGACCCACCTGGCCTTCGTCGAGAACTGCAAGCCCTTCTGGACGAAGGTCCTGATCTACGACTTCGCCTGAGCGGTCAGCGCGCCGCCCGGCAGCGCCAGACGCCGACGCCCAGTATCAGCAGGATGCCCAGGGCCAGGCAGGGCGTGCCGTAGTGGAAGGTCACGAGGTTCAGCGCGCCCTCCGCGACCCAGTTGATGACCTTCTTGACCGGGCCGGGGAGCTCCATGCTGTCGCCGCCCCCGAAGGACGCCATCGACCCGAGGATGCCCACGATGGCGACCGCGCACCAGATGAACCAGCGGGTCCGGCCCAGCACGGCGAGGGTCGCGGTCGCCGCCGCGACGCCCAGCAGGAGCCAGACGCGCGCCGGGGAGACATCCTCGAAGCGGAAGGTCATGAGCAGCGCGCTCGCCAGGGGGCCCGTGACGCCGAGGGCGAGGAGGAGGGCGCCGAGGCCGGCGAGGATGCGGGCGACGGCCGTGGGCCTGTCGGGCGAGCGGAGGATGGCGGGGAGTTCCATGGGGCGACGTTAGCGATCGTCGGCGGCGGTTCCAGCCCAGGCTTTGGCCGGAAACTGTGAAAACGGCGATGGGTCGCCCGCCGTCCGGACAACAAAAAACCCCGCTCGCGCGGGGTCTTGTCGGGCGGCCGGGGTCCTCAGACCGCGCAGCTCGTCGAGGCGGTGGGGACGATCGCCACCGAGCGGTGCTCGCGGTCCCACTTCACGATGCCGTCCTTGAGGGCGAACAGGGTGTGGTCGCGGCCCATGCCGACGTTGCGGCCGGCGCGCATGCGGGTGCCGCGCTGGCGGATGAGGATCGAGCCCGCGCTGGCGAACTCGCCGCCGTAGAGCTTCACGCCGAGGCGCTTGGAATTGGAGTCGCGGCCGTTGGAGGAGGTGCCGCCGCCCTTCTTGGTTGCCATGGTGGGGGTCAGTGAGGGGTTGGGGAATTCAGCCCTGGATGGACTCGATCTTCACGACCGAGAGCTCCTGGCGGTGGCCGCGGCGGCGGTAGTAGTTCTTGCGGCGGCGGTGCTTGAAGATGCGGATCTTCTCGCCGCGCTTGTTCTCAAGGAGCTTGGCGGTGACCTTGGCGCCGGGGACGGTGGGGGCGCCGACCTTGATGCCCGCGCCCTCGCCGAGGAGGACGACCTGGTCGAAGGTGATGGTGTCGCCCTCCTTCGACTCCGGGAGGAGGTTGATGGTGAGGACGTCGCCTTGCTTGACGGTGAACTGGCGACCGGAGGTGAGAATCGTGGCCTTCATGGCGGGCGGAAGGTTGGAGCAAAGGACTCGGAGGGGGGTTGGCAAGGGGTTTTTTGCGGTTTTCGCCTTTCCACCCCGCCGGGGTAGGCCAATTTGGCTTTATGAACCCCTTTCAGGCACCCTTTCCGTCCCCGGACGAGCTCTCGGCGCGCCTGACCCGGCATCTCGGCAAGGGGCCGACCCTCGATGAGACCGCCTATGTGCATCCCCGGGCCGTCATCGTCGGCGACGTCACCCTCGGCGCCCGGACGAGCGTCTGGCCCTGCGCCGTCCTGCGCGGCGACATCGAGCCGGTGTCGGTCGGCGAGGGCACGAACATCCAGGACGGGGCGGTCGTGCACGTCGCCGACGGCCTGCCGGCGCGCATCGGCTCCCGGGTCACGGTCGGCCATCTCGCCATGATCCACGCCTGCGAGGTCGGCGACGCCTGCCTCATCGGGATGCACGCCATCCTGCTCGATGGGTGCCGCATCGGCGCGCGCTCCATCGTGGGCGCCGGCGCCTTGGTCACGAAGGGCACGGTCATCCCGCCCGGCTCCCTCGTCCTCGGCTCGCCGGCCAAGGTCGTCCGCGCCCTGACCGCCGAGGAGCAGGCGGCCTTGCCGGGCTGGGCCGAGAAGTACGTCGTCGTCGCCGCCCACCATCGCCGCTGGGAATGAGCGCCGCCGGCGCCGAGATCTTCCTCGCCGCCGGGGAATGGCGCGCCCGCCGCGAGGCGCACCGCGCGCGCGCGGCCGCCCTCACCGCCTCCCGTCTCGCCCGGGCTTCCTCCGGCCAGTCCGATCCGGTGGAGGATTTCCTCTTCACCTACTACCCCTTCCGCCCGGCCGCGCTCGCGCGCTGGTCCCCCGGCTGGGGCGTGACCCTCGAGGGGGCGGCGCCCGCCGGCGAGGCTTGGTGGGAGCCGGCCGATGGCGGCTTCCGCGTCGGCGTCGCCGAGCGCGGCGACAAGGCCCTCGCGCGCGTCCGCTTCATCCGCGAGCTCTGCCTCGCCGTCGCGGCCCGCCCGCCGCACCACGCCTGCTTCGGGCTGCACGAATGGGCCATGGTCTATCGCTCCGCCGAGGCCCGCCGCCACGCCGCCTGGCCCCTGCGGCTCGGCCCCGAGGGCACCGACGCGGTGGTCGATTCCCTGCCCATCCGCTGCACGCACTTCGACGCCTTCCGCTTCTTCACGCCGGAGGCCCGCCCCCTCAACCGCGCCTCGCCCGACCTCGCCGGCCGCGTCGACAACGAGCAGCCGGGCTGCGTCCATGCCAACATGGACCTCTACAAGTGGGCGATGAAGCTCGGGCCGCTCGCGCCGGCGGAGCTCGCGGCGGACGCCTTCGCGCTGGCCGCCGACGCGCGCCGGGTGGACATGCGGGCGAGCCCCTACGACTTCCGCGCCGCCGGGCTCGAGCCGATCGCCATCGAGACGGCCGAGGGCCGCGCCGCCTATGAGCGCGAGCAGCGCCGGCTGGCCGCCGCCGCCGCGCCGATCCGCGCGCGGCTCATCGTGGCGTGCGACCGGGTCCTCGCGGGCTGAGCGGGCTCAGCGCAGGCGCCGCACCCGGATGTCCTTGTAGTCCACCTCGCAGCCGGGGTCGTGGGCCTGCAGCGCGAAGGTGCCCTCGCCGAGCCGGCGTCCCTCCATGCCGGCGGGCGGCGTCCACCCCTCGGGCTCGGTGAAGTCGGCGGTCGGCTTGCCGTCGACCCAAACCCGGATGCGCTTCCCCTCGACCCGGATGCGGTATTCGAACCAACGGTCGTCCGGGGCCGCGGGGGTGTCCATGACGTCGGCGATGCCGTAGAGCCCGCCTGTCTTTCGCCGGTCGGAATGCGTCGCGTTGACCTGGGCCTCGTAGCCCGCCGCCGGCCAGCCGGCGTCCTGGAAACGCGTGTGGAAATAGATGCCGGAGTTGGCTCCCTTGCGCGTGCGCACGAGGGCGGTCAGCTCGAAGTCGCGGAACGACGCCTTGCCGTCGGCGCCGACATGGAAGAGGTGGCCGCGCCCGCCCCGGACCGTCAGCACCCCGTCGGCCACGCCGAAGGCGCCGGCGCCCTCGGACGAGGCCTTCCAGCCGGCGAGGGACTTGCCGTCGAAGAGGCGCTCCTCGCCGTCCTCGCCGGGCGAGGCCCCCAGCAGGCAGAGGCAGGCGGCGACGAGGGCGAGGGGGCGGCTCATGGCTCCTTGCTAGCGCCGTCGCCCGGCTCCTGCAACCGCTTCTTGAGCGTCGAGCGGTTGAGCCCGAGGATGAGCGACGAGCGGAGGTGGTTGCCGCGGGTCTCCGCGAGCGCGCGCCCGATCATCTCCCGCTCGATCCGCCCGAGCAGGTCCCGGCCGTCGCCGCCGCGCAGGGCGGCGTAGACGCGGTCGAGCAGCTCGGCGAGGCTCGGCTCGCGCGCGGCCGGGGCGGCCGGCTCGGGGGCCCGGGCCGCCGCGGGGGCGGCGGCGGGCCCTGGGAGGGGCGCGGCCGCGCGCCGGGGGGCGAGCAGGTCGGCGGGCAGGTCCTTGGCGAGGATGGCCTCGCCCTTGGCGACGACGCCCGCGCGGTGGATGACGTTCTCCAGCTCGCGCACGTTGCCCGGCCAGTCGTGGCTGACCAGCCGCTCCATCGCCTCGGCGGAGACGCGCCTGGCGCGCAGCTTGCGGCCGGCGGCCAGCCGCTGGACCATCGCGTCGACCAGCAGGGGGATGTCCTCCTTGCGCTCGCGCAGCGCCGGCAGGCGGATGCGGAAGACATTGAGGCGGTAGAAGAGGTCCTCCCGGAACCGGCGGTCGGCGACCATCTGCTCGAGGTCCTTGTTGGTGGCGGCGAGGAGCCGGACGGACACGCGGATCGTCTCCGTGCCGCCGACGCGCTGGATCTCGCCTTCCTGGATGGCGCGCAGCACCTTGGTCTGCGTCGGCAGCGACATGTCGCCGATCTCGTCGAGGAAGATCGTGCCGCCGTCGCACAGCTCGAACTTGCCCGGCTTCTGCGTGGTCGCGCCGGTGAAGGCGCCCTTCTCGTGGCCGAACAGCTCCGACTCGATGAGGTTCTCCGGGATGGCGGCGCAGTTGACCGCGATGAACGGCCCCCTCGCGCGGAGGGAGTGGCGGTGGATGGAGCGCGCCACCAGCTCCTTGCCCGTGCCGGACTCGCCCGTGACGAGGACCGTCGCCTCCGAGGCGGCGACCTGCCCGATGGCCTTGAGCACCGCCTGCATCGGCTCCGAGTTGCCGATGATGCCGTCCTTGAGGTCCGCCGGGTCGATGCTCGGGCCCTTGCGGCTCCCGGCGACGCTGGCCAGGTCGCGACCCGCCTGCAGCGCCTTCTCGACCAGCGCGAGCAGCTTGGCCTGGTCGAAGGGCTTCATCACGTAGTCGAAGGCTCCGAACTTCATCGCCTCGATGGCCGTCTGCGTCGTGCCGAAGGCGGTCATCAGGATCACCATCGCGTGCGGCGCCGCCCCGCGCAGGAGCTGCAGGGTCTCGATTCCCGACATGCCGCCCATGCGGTTGTCGAGCAGGATGGCGTCGGGCTGCTCCCGCTTGGCCACCTCGACGCCCTTCTCGCCGCTCTCCGCCTCGTGCACCGACCATCCGCGACCGGCCAGCGCCCGGCGCAGCGAGTAGCGAAGGTCCTTGTCATCATCCACCACCAGGATTTTGGCGGTGGCGGGGGTTGATTTGAGGGTCTCCATGCTCACAATTAAGCAGATGTGGTGCCGAGGTGGTTAAACTCTAGGTATTGTCTAAAATTAGGCAATCTTTCCGTAAAGGTTCGCTTTCTGCCTGTTTTGGCTGTGCAAACCTGACCATGGCTAGGACGACCCTGACTTGGCTCCGCATCGGGGCGTGGCTTGGGGCGCTGATCTTCGCCTGCTGTCATCTCTGGTTCGCCTGGGAGACTTCCGATCGGGTGACCGACGACGTCCGCGACATCCCCCCGGGCGCGGTCGCGGTCGTCCTGGGGTGCAATGAGTTCGATGAGGACGAGGGGTGGCGGGTCGCGCCCTATCACCCCCGGCTCGACGCCGCCGCGCGCCTCGCCGCCTCGGGCCGCGTCCGCGAGGTGATCGTGTCGGGGTATCTCGGGCAGGCCGATGCCATGGCCCGCGAGCTGCGCCGCCGCGGCGTGACGGTCCCGGTCGTCCGCGATCCTTGGGGCTGGCGGACGATCGATTCCGTCGCCCGCGCCCGCGCGCGCCATCCCGACGCCGTCCTCGTCTTCGTCTCCCAGGGATGGCACGCCGACCGCGCCGTGTGGCAGGCGCGTCGCCTCGGCGGCGACGCCCGCGGCCTCGCCGCCTTCCATGGCACCGGCTTCCGCGCGCGCTTCCTGAACCCTTCCCGCGAGCTGCTCGCCAAGCCCAAGGCGCTGCTGGACTGGGCGCGCGGTTTCCCGCCGACGACCGCCACGCCGGCCGGCGAGGGCTTCCGCTGACATCACGCGAGCTCGTGTCGGCCGTCCGGCCGCCGGCGCAGCGCCCCCTCGATCTCCAGTCGCGTCAGCGCCACCGCGGCCGCCGAGGCGTCGAGGCCCGCGGCCTGCGCGAGCGAGGCGGCGTCGTGGGCCTCGCCCCCGGCGAAGCGCGCGAGGAGCGGGTCGTCCGCCGCGGGCGCCGGCCCGGCCGCGCTCGCGGGGGCCTCGCCGAGCTCCTCCAGCACCTGCTCGGCCGAGGCGACGAGCGTGGCCCCGTCGCGGATCAGCGCGTGGCACCCGCGGCTCGCCGGGCTGTCTGCCCTGCCGGGCACGGCGCAGACCACGCGCCCGAGCTCCGAGGCGAAGCGCGCCGTGATCTGGCTGCCGCCGGCGAGGTCGCTCTCCACCACGACCACCGCGCGGCAGAGCGCCGCCACCAGGCGGTTGCGCTGGGGAAAGGTGCGCGCGTCGGGCGGGCGGCCGAGCGGGAACTCCGAGAGGACGCAGCCCTCCGCCACCATGCGCCGCCTCAGCCGGAGGGCGGAGGTCGGGTGGGTCCGCTCCAGCCCGTGCCCGAGCACCGCGGCCGTCCTGCCGCCCGCCTCGAGCGCGCCCTCGTGCGCGGCGAGGTCGATCCCCTCCGCGAGCCCGCTCACCACCCACCAGCCGGCCCGGGCCAGCCCGGCCGCGATCTCCCGCGCGCGCGCCTGCCCGTAGGGCGTGCACCGCCGCGTCCCGACGACCGCGACCGCGCGGGCGTCCGGGACGGCCGGTCCCTCGGCGTAGAGCGCGAGCGGCGGGTCCCAGAGATGGCCGAGCGCCTCGGGCCATCCGGGCTCGCCCGCGCCCAGGATGCGGAAGCCCATCCGCGCGGCCCGCGCCCGCTCGCCCGCGCAGTCGAAGCGCGCCGCGCGCAGCGCGTCCGCGGTCGCCGGGCCCACGCCCGGCACCGCCATCAGCTCCTCGCGGGTGGCGCGCAGCGCGCGCCCGAGGTCCCCGCCGAAGGCCTCGGCGAGGCGCCGCGCCGTGACGGGGCCGACGCCCGGGAGGGCGTTGAGCAGGAGGCGTTGGTCGGCGGGGGATTCGGGCGGGGCGCTCATGCACCCTCGTTCGCCGCGCGCCGCGCCCGTCGCAAGGCGGGGGACAACCCATCCAGCAGCTGGGTGGTCCTCACCGGGGTCTCCCCCTCGGCCTCCGCCAGCGCGTCCGCCGCCATGCCATGCCAGGTCGCCGCCGCCGCCACCGACTCGAGCAACCCGAGCCCGAGCTCCCCGCGCGCCGCCGCGAGCGACGCGACCATGCCCGCGAGCAGGTCGCCGCTCCCGCCGCGGGCCAGCACCGGGCCGCCGTGCGGCACGAGGATCGTCCGCCGGCCGTCCGTCACGCAGGAGAGGGGCCCCTTGAGGACGACGACCGCGCGCAGGCGGCGCGCGAGCCGGGCGGCGTTCGCGGGCGTCGGCGCGCCGCCGCCGAGGCGGCGGAACTCGCCGGCGTGCGGGAGCAGCACGCGTCCCGCCGCGGCCTTGCCCGCGCGCGCGACCTCCGGGCGCAGCGCGTCGCCGTCGAGAACCAGGACGCCGCGCGCCGCCCGCGCCATCGCGCGCGCGAGCGGCAGCCCGCGGGCGCCGAGGCCGCTGCCGACGAGGGTGACGTCGGCCGCGGCGGCGAGCGCGCGGGCGGCGGCGAGGTCCTCCGGCGATTCCTGGGCGCCCCACATCGCCTCGGGCAGGGCCGTCGCCGCGCGCGGCCGCAGCTCGCCGGGCACCAGGGCGGTGACGAGCCCGGCTCCCGAACGCAGGCAGGCCTCGGCGTTCATGAGCGCCGCGCCGGGCATCGCGCGCGACCCGGCCACGATCAGCACGCGTCCGCGCCGCCGCTTCTCGGTGCCCGCCGGCCGCGGCGCCGCGATCGGGGCGAGCAGCGCGGGGGCGGCCGCCGCGGTGTCGCCGGCCGCCGGCGCCAGGCCGAGGTCCGCGACGCGGAGCCGACCGGCCCGCGCGGCCACCCTCGGCCGCAGCAGCGGCGCCTTGAGGCAACCGAGCGAGACCGTGAGGTCGGCGCGGACGCACGGCCCGTCGGTCGCGTCGCCGGCCCCGCTGGGCAGGTCCACCGCGACGACCGGGCAGCGCGCGCGCCCGATCCATCGGACCGCCCGGAGCAGGGCGGGGGAGAGGGGCGGGCGGAACCCCGATCCCAGCAGGCCGTCGAGCAGGACGTCGGCCGCGCCCGGCGCCTTGGCCAAGGCCTCCGGCCCGAGGATCCGCGCGCCCGCGCGCCGAGCCTTGGCCAGGGCCCGCGCGGGAAGCCCCGCGGCCGCGGCGCCCTCGGCGAGGACGACCGTCACCCGCGGGCCCTTGGCGAGGCGAAGCGCCGCGAGGACGGCGTCGGCGCCGTTCTTCCCCTTGCCCGCCGCGACCAGCACGCGCTCCGGCCGCCCGCCCAGCAGGCGCCGGGTCTCCTCGGCCACCGCGGCGGCGGCGCGCGCCATCAGCGCCGCCTCCGCGCCCGGATGGCGACGCAGCCAGCGGCGCTCGGCCGCGGCGAGCGCCGCGCAGGAGAGGACCGGCAGCAGCCCGGGGCTCACGCGAGGACGAGGGCGACGGCCAGGGCGCGGCCGTCGTCGTGCGAGAGGGTGACGAGCACGCGCCGCCCGCCCCGCGCGCGCAGCGTCCGCTCGCCGAGCGCGTCCAGCCGCACGCGCGGCGCGCCCGTCGCCGGGTCGCAGGTGACCTCGACCGAGGTCAGCCCGAGCTCCGGTCCGATGCCCGTGCCGAGCGCCTTGCTCACCGCCTCCTTGGCCGCCCAGCGGGCGGCGAGGGAGGCGTCGGGGTCGCCGCGCCCGAGGCACTCCGCCTGCTCGGCCGGGGTGAACACCTTGTCGAGGAAGGCCTGGCCGTGACGCCCGCGGGCCGAGGCGATCCGCGACACCGCGCAGAGGTCCGCGCCCAGCCCGACGACGTTGCCGGGCGCCTCCATCAGCCGATGGCGGCCCGCATCTCCGCCACCGCCGCGCGCATCCCCACCGAGAGGGCGCGCGCCACGATGCTGTGGCCGATGTTGAGCTCGTTGAGCGCGGGGAGCCCGCGGATGTCGCGGACATTCGCGTAGCTGATGCCGTGGCCGGCGTTGACCACCAGGCCGAGGGAGGCGGCGAGCGCGGCGGCGGCCCGGAGCCGGCCGAGCTCCGCGGCGCAGGCCGCGGCGTCGACGCCGAAGGCCCGGGCCCACGCGCCCGTGTGCAGCTCGATGACGGGCGCGCCGGCGGCCGCGGCCGCGCGGACCTGCGCGGGGTCCGGGCCGATGAACAGCGAGACCTCGATGCCCGCCGCGCGCAGGGCGGCGACGGTGGCGCCGACGCGGCCCGGCTGGCCGGCGACGTCGAGCCCGCCCTCGGTGGTGACCTCGTCGCGGCTCTCCGGGACGAGGCAGGCCGCCGCGGGGCGCAGGCCGGCGGCGATGCGCCCCATCTCCGCCGTGCAGGCCATCTCGAGGTTGAGGCGGCAGCCGAGCGCCGCCAGCGCGGGCAGGTCGCTGTCCTGCAGGTGGCGGCGGTCCTCGCGGAGGTGCACGGTGATGCCGTCGGCGCCGCCGGCCAGGGCCTCGCGCGCGATGGCGGCGAGGTCGGGCTCCGCGTGCGGCGAGAGGTGCTCGCCGCGGTAGCGGGCCTGCCGCACGGTCGCGGCGTGGTCGATGTTCACCCCGAGGCGGACCCGGCTCATTGCTTCCTCAGCTTCTCCAATCTCCTGGCGATCGCCTCCTGGTCCCGCTCGAGGCGGCGGAAGCGCTCCGCCTGGCCGCAGCGCTCGTAATAGCCCTTCATGATCCCGAGCAGGCTCGACACCGTCTTCATGCGGAAGACGTCGCCCTCGCCCTCCAGCTTGCGGCTGTAGGTCCGCTCGAGGTCGTTGAGGAAGAAGGTCTCGGCCTCCTTGTTTCCCTTGACCGCCTGGTAGTAGCCCTCGATCGCGGCCTTGAAGGTGGGCAGGTGGTCGGCGTGCTCGCGCATCACCTCGCGGTAGAGGTTGCGGATGCGATCCCGCTCGCCCCCCTTCGCCCGCCAGTGCGCGGCCTGGCGCTCGATGGAGCGGAGCACGAGGTCCATGCGGTCGGGGTGCTCGCGGACGAGGCGGTGGTATTGGCCGCGCAGGGCGGTGATGGCCTCGTTGGCGTCCCAGGTCGGCGCGATGTGCCGCAGCTCAAGGTCGTCGGCGAGCGCCCGCAGGTCGGGCCACTTGTCGAAGGCGGAGCGGATGCCCCTCACGACGCCCTTCCAGGTCGCGAGCGAGGTGTCCTTGCGCGCCTCGAGGGCGGCGACGTAGGCCTTCCAGACGTCGAGCAGGCGGTCGGCCGACTCGGTGGCCTGCCGCAGCGTCTCGAGCTGCAGGTCCTCCTCGGCGCGCTGGCCGTAGATGCCGGCGACCATGATGAGCCGGCGCGCCAGCTGGGCGGCGCCGGAGCGGCGCTGGCGGTCCCCGAGGAGCTCGACCTCGAACTCGGGCACGGCCTCGCCCGTCTGGGGGTCGGAGGTCCGGCCGCAGGAATAGCCGTCGCCATAGCGGCCGGTGTCCATGTTCCAGGAGTCGCGTCCCGCGAGGTAGGCGAACCAGGCGTGGCCGCCGCGGTTGCCCTCGCCGGTGACGTAGGCCGCGGGGATGCCGACCGCGCGGGCGGTGCTCGTGGCGTAGTGCGCCTGGTGCATGCAGATGCCGCCGCACTTCTGGATGTCGGCGAGCGAGCCGTCGGTGTAGTCGGGCCCCTCCGGCTTGCCGCCGGTGACGAAGTCCATGCGGTACTTGATCGAGCCGTAGGTCCAGCCCCAGCCTTCCTGGCGGAGGCGCCGGTGCTCCCTCAGGGCCCAGTCCATCTCCTCCTCCGACACGTCGGCGGCGACGACCCACACGAGCTCCTCGGGGCGCAGCTGGGTCAGGCGCGTCTCGAGCCGGTGCGCCATGTCATGGTCGCGGTACCAGCGGTAGCGCTTCAGGGGGTCGATCGGGTGGGCCTCCCTCACCAGGCGGCGCCAGCTCATCGGCCGGTCGTAGACGACGGCCATGGCGACCTGCAGGTTGAGATAGGCCCAGCGGTCCTTGGGCTTGTCATCGCGCCACAGCTTGGCCCAGGTCCGGAGACCCGCGGCCACGTCGTCCTGCGGCTTCACGGTGCCGAGCCACGCCTCCAGGGCGTCGGGCCGGGCCATGAGCTCGCGGAGGAAATCCGCGTCGGCCTCCTCGCGGGCGACGGCGCGGAGCGCCTCGGGGGTGGCCCGCCGGATGAACGCGGCCTGGGTGACGCCCAGCGAGAAATAGCGGCTCTCCCAGAGCCGGTCGTACCGCTTCGCGCCGTTGGACCGGGCCGTCGACTTGAATGCCGGCACGAGGCCGCGCTCCAGGCGCGAGGCGTGGACCTCCCAGCGCCCGTCGCCCACGCGCTTCCCGGTGTCCGTGACGAGCTTCTCGAGCTGGCGGGGGTCGCGCAGCGGCGCGCCGATGAAGGGGTAGGGGCTGTCGTCCTCGGCGTTCTCGACCGAGGGGTCGACGGCGGGTCCGGGCTCGGCGCGCGCCACCGCCGGCCCGGCCGGCGCCTCGGGGGCCGGGGCCGCCGGCGGCGCCGGGGCCTCCGCCACCGGGGCCAGCGGCGCCTGGGGTCGGTCGAGGATCTCGTCGATCAGCGAGTAGGCGAATCCCTGCTGGCGGTGGGACTGGACGCGGTCGTCGTAGGCCTGCCACGCGAGGTAGCCCGCGACGGCCACCAAGGGCAGGAGCAGCCAGAACGGGGGGCCGTCCCCCTCGGGGTCGCGGCGCGGAGCCGGCGGCCGGTAGGCCTGGGGCCTCCGCGGCGGGATGCGCTTCGGGCTGCTCATCGGGTCCTCCTTCGTACGGAAGCGCCGCCGCTTTCCAAATCCATTCGGAGGGCGGCCGCGAGCGCCGGGGCCGTCGGCGAGCCCTTGACCTTGAGCAGGCCCTCCGGGGGGCCCTGGTGCAGGAGCCGCCCGCCGCCCGAGCCGCCCTCGGGGCCGATCTCCACCAGCCAGTCGGCCTCGGCCAGGATGTCCGGGTGGTGCTCGATCACGACCACGGTGTGGCCCTGGTCGACGAGGTCATGCAGCACCCCGAGCAGGCGGCGGATATCGGCCGGGTGCAGCCCGATGGAGGGCTCCTCCAGCAGGTAGAGGTTGGGGCGGACCTTGCCGCGGGCGCGCTCCGCGAAGGTGGGCAGCCCGCGGATGAGCTCCGTGACCAGCTTCAGTCGCTGGGCCTCGCCGCCGGAGAGCGTGGGGCTGCTCTGCCCGAGCGTGAGGTAGCCGAGGCCGGTGCGGCTCATCAGCCCGCACATCTCGCGCAGGCGGACGTCGGCGCCGAGCGCCTGCTCGGCCTCGGCGAAGGTCAGCGCGAGGATGTCCGCGGCCGATCGTCCGTCCCAGCGCAGCGACGACGCCACCGCGCCGAAGCGCGAGCCGCCGCAGGCCTCGCACGGCACGAAGGTCTCCGGCAGGAAGCTCATCTCGAGCCGGGCGCGCCCGGCGCCCGCGCAGGCCTCGCAGCGCCCGCCGTCCGTGTTGAAGGAGAAGAACCCGGGGCCCGCGCCGCGCATCGCCGCCTCGGGCAGCTTGGCGAGGCGCTCGCGCACGAGGTCCCAGGCGCCGATGTAGGTGGCGGGCGTGGAGCGCGGCGTCTTGCCGATGGGATCCTGGTCCACGACCACGAGCTGGCGCAGGCCGCCGAGGCCGGTGAGCTCGGCGAAGGCCGCCTTGCCCAGGCCGAGCGCCGCCCCCTCCGCGCCCTTGGCGCCGTCCTTGCCGCGCGAGAGGGCGTGCCGCGCGACGGGCGCGAGGAGGTCCGACATGAGCGTCGACTTGCCGGCGCCCGAGACCCCGGCCACCACCGTCAGGCGCCCGCGCGGCAGGCGCAGGTCGAAGCCGCGCAGGTTGCGGAGCGCCGCGCCGCGCAGCTCGATCCATCCCTCCGGCGCGCCCTTGCCCCGCGGCGCCACGTCCCGCCGCGCGCCGCGCATCGGGTGGGCGATGGGCGAGCGCAGCGCCATGCCGGTGGGCGAGCCGGGGCAGGCCATCACCTCGGCCGCGGTGCCCTGCGCGAGGATGCGCCCGCCCTCGCGCCCGGCGCCCGGGCCGAGGTCCACCACGCGGTCCGCCGCGCGCATGGTGTCCTCGTCGTGCTCGACGACCAGCACCGTGTTGCCGCGGTCGCGCAGGCCGCGCAGGGAGGCGATCAGGCGGTCGTTGTCGCGCGGGTGCAGCCCGATGCTCGGCTCATCCAGGACGTAGAGCGCGCCGGAGAGCGTCGAGCCGAGCTGCGACGCGAGGCGGATGCGCTGCGCCTCGCCGCCGGAGAGCGTGTCGGCCGGCCGGTCCAGGGCGAGGTACCCGAGGCCGACGCCGCCGAGGAACCTGAGCCGCGAGGCGATCTCCGGCAGCAGCGGCGCGGCGATGGCCCGCTCGCGCGCGCCGAGGTCGAGCCGCCCGAGGAAGGCGAGCGCCTCGTCGGGCGCGAGCGCGAGGAGCTCCGGCAGCGAGAGCGCCCGGCGCCCGTCGGAGAGGCGGATCGACCGGCCGAAGGGCGCGAGGCGCCGCCCCTCGCATTCCGGGCAGGGCGCCTCGCCGACGCGGTCGGCGATGGCGTCCTCGTGGAGGGTCTCCGCCTCGTCCGAGGCGAAGCGCTCGACCGCCCGCCCGTGGCCGCGGCAGGCCGGGCACCAGCCGCGCGGCGAGTTCCACGAGAGGTGCTTCGGCTCCGGCTCCGGGTAGGCCTCGCCCGTCGCCGCGTCGACGCGCGTCGTCGCGAGCAGGGCGGTCTCGGCGCCCGTCGGTCGCAGCAGCAGCACGGCGCCCTTGCCGACCCGGAGGGCGTCGCGGACCGCGGCGCGCAGCGCGCGCTCGCCCTGGCCCGCCTCGCCGCCCTCCGGGGCGACCGAGCCGTCCCGCCCGAGCGTCGCGAGGACGACGTCGACGTCGTGCTCGCGGTAGCGGTCGAGCCCCGCGAAACCCTCCGCGTCGCGCAGCTCGCCGTCGCAGCGGAGGCGCCGCGCCCCGCGGTCGCGCGCCCACTCGGCCAGCGGCCGGTGGTGGCCCTTCCGGCCGCGCACGAGCGGCGCCGCCAGGAGCAGGCCGCCCTTGCCGGCCTTGGCCGCCTCGGCGGCGATGCGGCGGACGACCGCGTCCTCGGTCAGCGAGACGAGCGGCTTGCCCGAGGCCGGGCTGTGGGGCGTGCCCGCGCGCGCGAACAGCACGCGCAGGTACTGCGCCACCTCGGTGACCGTGGCCACCGTCGACTTGGAGGACCCCCGCGTGATCCGCTGCTCGATGGCCACCGCCGGCGGCAGCCCGCGCAGCGAGTCCAGGTCGGGCTTGGGCAGCTGCTCGACGAACTGCCGCGCGTAGGCGGAGACGCACTCGAGGTAGCGGCGCTGCCCCTCGGCGAAGAGGATGTCGAAGGCCAGGGTGGACTTGCCCGAGCCCGAGACGCCGGTGAGCACCGTCATCTTCCCGTGCGGGATGTCGAGCGACACGTCCTTGAGGTTGTGCTCGCGCCCGCCGCGCAGCTCGACCGCCACGGGCCGGGCCGCGGCCGCGCCCCTCGCCGGCGGGGCGAAGGCGCCGTCGTCCGACGCGAGCAGCCGGCCGGTCGGCGTGCCCGCCGCGGCGACCGCCGCGGGCGGCCCCTCGGCGACGACCCTGCCGCCCGCCGGCCCCGCCTCGGGCCCGAGCTCCGCCAGCCAGTCGCATGCCGCCAGCACGTCGCGATGGTGCTCGACGACCACCAGCGAGTGGCCGGCGTCGGCCAGCCGGTGGAGCAGCCCGAGCAGCCGCGCGACGTCGTCGCGGTGCAGCCCCGTGGTGGGCTCGTCCAGGAGCAGCAGCGCGCCGCCCGGCGCCGCCGCCGCGCGCCCGGGCTTGCCGCGGGGCCGGGCCGGCTTGCCCAGGTCGCCGAGGAATCGCACGAGCTTCAGGCGCTGCGCCTCGCCGCCGGAGAGCGTGGTGAGCGGCTGGCCCATCCGGAGGTAGCCGAGCCCGACCTCCTCGAGCACCGCGAGCTGGCCGGTGGCGGGCGTGCGCTCCCCCAGGAAGGCGCGCGCCTCGGCGACCGTCATCGCGAGCAGGTCGGCCACGCTGCGCCCGTCGACCCTGAGCCGCAGCACCTCGTCGCGGAAGCGGCGCCCCTCGCAGGAGGGGCAGGGCACGGCGACGTCGGAGAGGAACTGCATCTCGACCGTCTCCCAGCCGGCGCCGCCGCAGCGCTCGCAGCGGCCGTCGCCCGCGTTGAACGAGAAGTGGCCCGGGCCCATGCCCTCGGCGCGCGCCGCCTCGGAGTTGCCCAGCCAGTTGCGGACGGCGTCCCACGCGCCGGTGTACAGCGCCGGGTTGGAGCGCGGCGTGCGCGTGACGGGCGACTGGTCGACGAGCGCGACCTCCGCGACGGGCCGGTCGAGCCGGACCCAGCCGGAGGCCTCGGGTCGGGCCTCGCCCGTCTCGGGATCGCGGTCGCCGAGCACCTGGTGGAGGAGCGTGGACTTGCCGGAGCCGGACACGCCGCACAGGCCGACCAGCCGGCCGAGCGGCAGGTCGAGGTCGAGCCCCCGCAGGTTGTTCACGGTCGCCCCCCGCACGCGCAGGCGCGGCGCGCCGTCGCCGACCGGCCTCGGCCGGCGGATCTCCGGCTTGCGGCGGCCCGAGAGCCAGTCGCCCGTCGCCGAGCCGCGGACCCTCGCCGCGCCCGCGGGCGGCCCCGCGTAGGTGAGCTCGCCGCCCTCCGCGCCCGGGCGCGGGCCGACCTCGATGAGCCAGTCCGCCGCGCGCATGACCGACTCGTCGTGCTCGACCACGACGACCGTGTTGCCCTGGTCGACGAGCCCGCGTAGGATCGACGTCATCCGCCCGATGTCGCGCGCGTGCATGCCGACGCTCGGCTCGTCGAGGATGAACACGGTGTCCGCCAGCGAGGCGCCCAGGCAGGAGGTCAGGTTCACCCGCTGGACCTCGCCGCCGGAGAGCGTCCGCGACAGGCGGTCGAGCGCGAGGTAGCCCAGCCCCACCGCCTCGAGGTAGCCGAGGCGGGCGAGGATGGCCTCGAGGGCGTGCTCCGCCGGGTGGCGCGCCCGCGCCGCGCGCCCGGGGGCGAGCCGCGCCCGCAGCTCCGAGACGGTGAGTCGGTACAGCTCGGGCAGGGTCGAGCCCTCCCAGCGCCAGCAGAGCGACTCGGGCTGGAAGCGCGCGCCGCCGCACGCCGCGCAGGGCTCGTAGGCGCGGTAGCGCGCGAGGAAGACGCGCACGTGCATCTTGTAGGTGGTGGATTCCAGCCACCGGAAGAAGCCGCGGATCCCGTACCACTTGGTCGCCCATTCCCCGGGCTCGTAGCCGGGCTCGCCGTCGCGCACCAGCGCCCGCTGCGCCTCGGTCAGCGCGGACCACGCGCGGTCGGTCGGCACGCCGAGCCGCCGGCACGCGCGCAGGAGGTCGCGCTGGCTCTCGCCGTAGACCGACCCCTGGAAAGGGGCCACCGCGCCGGCGGCGAGGGTGAGCGAGGGGTCGGGCACGATCTTGGACCAGTCCAGCCCGATGGTGCGGCCGAAGCCGCGGCACGAGGGGCACGCGCCGAGCGGCGAGTTGAACGAGAAGAGGCCGGGCGTCGCCGGCCGGAAGCGCCGCCCGTCCACCGGCGACTCCAGCGACTCCGAGACGCGCAGCCGCTCGGCGCCGTCGGCCGCGAGGATCCTCAGCCGGCCCGCGCCCATGCGGAACGCCGCGCGCGCGGCCTCGTCGAACCTGCCGCGCGCCGCCGGCTCGGCGCGCACGCGGTCCTGGACGACGACGATCTCCGTCAGGCCGGCGGGCACCGGCTCCTCGCCGAGCCTGAGCCAGCGGCCCGCCCAGGCCCTCGCGTAGCCGGCGCGCGCGAACTCGGCCGCGAGCCGGTCCCAGTCCAGGCCCTCGGTGCGGGCGACGGCGAAGCCGACGACCGCCTCCTCGCCGGGCATCGCCGCGAGGCAGCGCTCCCAGGCCGCCTCCGGGCCGCCCGGGCGGATGACCTTGCCGTCCGCGGGGTCGAGGAGTTCCGCCCGGTGGGCGAACCACACCTTGAACCAGTCGCAGAGCTCGGTCATCGTGCCGACCGTGGAGCGCGAGGTGCGCACCGCGTTGCCCTGGCGGATGGCGACCGACGGGCGGATGTTCTCCGCCGCGTCCAGCGCCGGCGCGGGCAGGAGCTCGAGGAACTGGCGGACGTAGGGGGAGAAGGTCTCGACGTAGCGCCGCTGGCCCTCCGCGTGCAGCGTGTCGAACACCAGCGACGACTTGCCCGCGCCGCTCAGGCCGGTGACGACCACCAGCTTGCCCACCGGGATGTCGACGTCGAACCCCTTCAGGTTGTTCTGGCGGACGCCGCGGAGGCGGATCGAGTCGGGGCGCTGGGCGGGCATCGAACCCCCCATCGCAGCGGGTTCGACCCGCTTGGCAAGCGTCCGGCTCAACCCGTCGCGCGCCGGATGCCGGAGGGCGTCGCCAGCCAGCCGACCCGCCGGTCGTGCGGCTCCATCGGCACCTCGCCGACCACCTGGAAGTCGTGGCACCAGCCCACCGCCGCGGTCCGCGCCGGCAGCGAGGCGAGCAGGCGGTCGTAGTCGCCGCCCCCCTGGCCGAGCCGCCCGCCCGCCGCGTCGAAGGCGACGCCGGGCGCCAGGACGAGGTCGAGCCCGGCGGGGTCCGCCCGCGGCGCGTCCGGCGGCGGCGAGGGGATGCCCCGCGCGTCGGGGACGAGCTCCCCGGGCGAGCCCACCCAGCGCAGCGACATCCGGGAGGCCTCCGACAGGGGCAGGGCCACCCGCTTGCCGGCGGCCAGCGCGGCGGCGATGACGGCGCCGGTGGGCAGCTCGCCCCGGACCGCGGCGTGGAGGGCCACCGCGCGCGCCGAGCGCCAGCCGTCCCAGGCGAGCAGGTGCGCCGCGGCGCCCGCCTCGGCCCGCCCGAGCTCGGCCGGGCCGAGCCCGCGCCGCCGGGCGCGGAGCTCGTCGCGCAGGGCCGCCTTGTCCATGGCCTCAGCCGCGCAGCGCCCGGTCGAGCACGAGCGCGAGGAGGACGACCGGCAGGTGCAGCAGGGAGAACAGGAAGAACGGACGCGCGGCCGCCGCCCGCGACGCCGGGTCGTCGAAGCGCGCGCCGAGGCGCACATAGGCGGCGGTGGACAGCGCCGCCGCCGCCCAGGCCGCGGGGTGGGCGCCCTGCGCGCCCAGCGCCGCCGCGGTCGCCGCCGCCATCAGCGCCAGGAAGGCCGACGATTGGGCGGCCGCCGATTCCCCCGAGGGGTCCTCGACCGTGGCGATCCGGAACCCGCCGCGCGCGTAGTCGTCGCGCCAGAGCACGGCGAGCGCCATGAAGTGGGGGACCTGCCAGCAGAAGAGCAGCGCGAAGCCGAGCCACGGCGCCGCGGAGAGGCGGCCGTCGTCGGCGCGGCCGGCCGCCCCGATCAGGATGGGGAGGGCGCCGGGGAGCGAGCCCACCACGGTGCACCAGGCGGTCCGCGTCTTGAGCGGCGTGTACAGGAAGAGGTAGGTCGCGGCCGTGAGCGCCGTGAGCGCCATCGCCGTGAAGTTCGCGCCGAGGCCGATCAGCGCGAGGCCCGCGGCCAGCATGCCGAGCCCGAAGGCCAGCGCCGAGCGCGGGCTGAGCGCCCGGACGGGCAGGGGGCGGCCCTCGGTGCGCCGCATGAGCCCGTCGGGCCCGCGCTCCATCCACTGGTTGAGCGCGCCGCAGGCGGCGGCCGCGAGCCCGGTGCCGACACCGATGGCCGCGAGGCGCCCGGCCGTCCACGGGATGTCCGGCTCGGCGAGGAAGAAGCCCGCGACCGCGGTCAGCGTCGCCAGCAGCGAGAGCCGCGGCTTCGTCAGCTCGCGGTAGGCGGTCGCCGGCGTCATCGGGACTCGGCCGGTCGCGCGCGGCGGCAGAGCAGGGCGAGGCAGCAGGCGCTGCTGAAGAGGACCGCGCCGACGATGACATGGATCGTGCGCGGGTGCGGGTTGGCGGGCAGCCCGACCGCGAGGATGCCGAGCGCCAGCTGCGCGGCCAGGGCCGCGCCGGCGACCGCCGCCAGCCGGCGCGCGATGCCCGCCCGCCAGCAGGCGACGACCAGCCAGACGACCGCGGCCGAGGCGACGAGCGCGCCCGCGCGGTGCAGGGCGTTCACCCACCAGACCCATCCCTCGCCGACCGCCGGGAGGAAGATTCCCTGGCCGTCCGTGGTCCAGAGCGTCACGCGGTTCTGGCGCATGACGGCGGCCGCGACCATGACCAGGAGGAGCAGGACCGGGGCGGCGACCGCGGCGAGGCGCAGCCCCGGGGCGGCCGTCGCGTCCTCGCGCCGCCAGGCGCGGGTGTGGGTCAGCGTCAGCGCCGCGAGCGTGGCGACGGTCAGCTGCGCCATCAGCGCGTGGGCGATGCCGAAGCCCACCCCGCCGCGGTTGTGGTCGGCGCCCGTGTTGAGCTGGTCGAGCAGCACGCGCAGGCCGCCCAGGCCGCCCTGCACGATGATGAGGCCGACGAGCGCGAAGGCGAGCAGGCGCACCGGCCGCCGCCGCTCGCGCAGCGCGTGGACCGCGGCCAGGCCGACGGCGATGAGCCCGAACTTCGCCGCGGCGAGCCGGTGGGAGTGCTCCGCGAACATGTCGAGGTCCGTCAGCCAGCCGGGCGGGTTGACCGAGCCGTTGGAGAGCGGCCAGTCGAGGAAGGCCATGCCCGCGCCGATGGAGGTGGTGAAGCCCCCCGCCTGGAAGACCACCGCCGCCCAGGTGAGGGCGAAGGCGCACAGGCCGAGGAGCACCCGGTCGGGACCGCGCTGGGCTTCGTGGGACATGGGGCTGATTGGAGGTGGAACCCGCGGGGGCGCAAGCCGAGCCGATCAGCCGCCCGTCACCCGCACGCGCAGCTCGAGCTTCCCCTCGGCCGGCCTGGGCGACCGGAGGAGGATGAGGTCGTCCGCGGCCAGGGTGTCCGCCGGCCCCTCGGCCAGGCGGGGATTGGCCAGCCGCCGGGCGGGGAAGAAGGCGAGGTCGGGCGCGCCCTTGGCGGCGGCCGCGGCGTCGGCGAAGCGCACGACGACCGTGGCGCCCCCGGCGTCCTCGGCCAGCGTGGCCGACCAGCCCGCGTCCGCGCGCGCCGTCAGCCGGGCGTCGAAGGCCGGGTCGCCGTAGAACGCGACGGTCTCCCGGTCCCAGATCAGGCCGACGAGCTGCCGGGCGCGCTCCTGGGCCTCCTTGGAGCGCGGGTCCATGCCGGCGAGCGCCTCCGCCGCGAGCGGCGACGACAGGATGCGGCGGAAGGCCGGCTCCGGCATGGGGTTGCCGGTGTCGGGCAGGCGCAGGTCGAAGGTCGCCGCCGAGGGCGCCATCCGGAGCAGGTCCTGCTCCATGCGGGCCTGGTTGATGAGGAAGGCCTCGCTGAGGCTGTGGCGCCCGGGCTGGCCCTGCCACGTGCCCAGCAGGTCCCAGCCGCCGCGGCCGAACCAGGTCACGACGGTGTAGCCGACCATCTGGCGGACGCCGAGCCGTCCCATCATCGCCGTCACCACGCAGTCGGGGCCGTCGACATGGCCGACCAGGCAGTTGCCCACCGGCAGGTAGACGCGCGGCGCGGGGTCGTCCGCGAGCGGCTCGCCCACCGGCTTGCCCTCCGGTCCCTCGAGCGGGACGAGCGTCCCCTCGCGCACCTTGACGAAGCCCGTCCCGAAGGGCGTCTCGAAGCCGTGCTGGAAGCCGTGGGAGGAGGTGACGAGCAGCCCGGGCTTCTCGGCGCGGAAGTAGTCCGCCCACATCGCCGCGGCGTTGCGCGGCAGCTCGGGGTTGCCCGACTCGTCGCCCGGGCCGCGCTTCTCGTGCCAGCGGCCCTTGGAGCCGTCGGAGAGGATGAGCCCGCGGTCGTGCAGCGAGAGGTCGATGCCGGTGGTCGAGAGCGCGACGCGGGGCACGACCCCGCGCGGGCCCTCGAGCTGGCGCAGGGCATGGCCGGCGTCCCGCCCCGTCACGATGCCCCAGCGCACGTCCGGCCAGGGGTCCGCGTCGATGCCGCGGGACAGGCGGTGGAGGGCCGCCACGAAGCGGCGGCCGGCCTTGTCGGGCGGCGCCACGATCGCCAGGTGCCGCGGCCGCGAGCGGCCGAGCGCCTCCCGCAGCTCGACCGGCGACGATTTCCAGGTGAGGAGCTCGGCACCGGGGTGGCGCTCGCGCAGGCGCGCGATCACCTTGGCCCAGCCGGGGTCGGAGGCCGTCGCCTCGGCGGCGGCCACCGCGTAGCCGTCGGCGGAGGCGGTCGCCGCGAGCAGGGCGAGGAGCAGGCAGGTGGCCCTCATGGGGAGGCGGCGCGGCGCCCGAAGTCCCGGATGCGGGCGACGAGGTTGGAGAGGCCGTTGCGCCGGTTGGGCGAGAGGTGCTGGGTCACGCCCACCTCCGCGAGGAACTCGGCGTCCGTCGCGGCGACCTCGGCGGGGGTCGCCCCGTCGTAGAGCTCGCAGACCAGGGTGGCCACGCCCTTCGTGATGAGCGAGTCGGCGTCGCAGCGGAAGCGGCACACGCCGTCCTTGAGCGTCGGCAGCAGCCACAGGTTGGAGGTGCAGCCCGGGACGAGCAGCGGCTCCACCTTCTCCTCCGGCGCCAGGCCGGGCGAGCCCTTGGCCCGGTCGATGACGTATTGGAACCGCTCGTGCGGGTCCGCGAAGGGCTCGAGTTCGGCGACGAGCGCGGCGCGCTTCTCGGCGAGGGTCATGGCGCCATCAGCGACCGAGGAACGCGTCCCTGTCAAGGTCCGGGCGGACGAGCGGCTCGAGCGCCGCCTCGAGCTTGCGACGGCGCGCCGGTTCCAGGCCCGACTCCGAGCGCACCCAGCCGAGCAGGTCGCCCCAGACGGTCGGGATGGGTCGCCGCCCCGCGAGCAGCCGCTCGGCCTCGTCCGCCAGCGGCGGGCGCGTGCCGCGGCCCTCGCCCTGGCCGGCCAGCACGCGGGCGCTGGCCCAGTCGGCGCGGAGCTGCGTGTGCCAGGGGTGCGCGGCCGCGCCCAGCGAGAGCAGGCGCGCGGCGGCCTCGGGCGCGCCGCCGTCGACGAGGTGGCGGGCCACGGAGCGGAAGGCCTCGGGGCCGGGCTCCTCGGCGAGGAAGGCCTCGAAATGGCGCTCCGCGATGGAGGCGTCCGCGCGCCGCGCGGCCTCGTCCTTCTTGGGACGGATCTCGTGCGCGATGCCCAGCAGCGCCTGCACCATGGCCTGGTTGGACCGGAAATGCCCGGGGCGCGCCTGGTTGACGGAGTGGTGGGTGCGGATGGCGAGGTCGGGGCGGCCGGCGCGGATGAGGGACTCCAGGTGCAGCGCGGAGAACGTCGCGGTGTCGAAGCCCCGCGCCACCGCGAGGTTGGCGAGGTTCTCGCAGAGGCCGGCGGCGCCGCGCTGCGAGCCGAAGTTGGCGAGCGCGAGCAGCACGGCGTCGTTGGTCGGGAAGCGCCGGAGGATCTCGCGCAGCTCGCGGTCGGCCTCGTCGGCCATGCCCAGCTTCGTCAGGGCCGCGAGCCGCTGGACCCGCAGGAAGCCGTTCTGGGGGTCCAGCGAGATGCGGTCGTCGATCACCGAGAGGGCCTGTCGCGGTTGCCGGCTGATCATCAGGAGCCGGCCGTGCTGCCCGAGGACCGCGTCCCGCTCCGCGCCCCTGAAATCGGCCGCGCGGTTCTCCAGGACGGTCATGGCCTGCTGCACCTTGCCGCCGTCGAAGTAGGCGAGGGCCAGCAGGAGCACGCCGTTGACCGTGCGGTCCAGCTGGTACTGCTCGATGAGGGCGGTCGATTCGGGATACTTTCCTAGCCAATAGAGGGAGGTGGCCGTCTGGAAGGCGGCAAGATTCCGGGTTTCTGCGTCCAACTTGCTATCCTTCAATAGGTTGGAGAAAATCTCGACGACTGCAGCGTCGCGATGACGGGCTTGTAGGAGCTGGGCGAGGCGCTCAAGGACGGCCCGGTCGGCGGTGTCGAGAGGGGGTGACGTCTTTAAACCATTGGTGAGCAAGGTTATAGCCTCCTCGGTCTTGCCCAACCTCCGGTGCAGCAGGTCGGCGTAGAAAAGCTTAACCCTAGGGTTGGTGGGGTTGCATTTCATCGCCAACTGGGCGGCCTGCACGGCCGTGGGTAGGTCGCCCTCGTCGAGGTGCTTCTTCCCGACCTCCATGAAGTAGCCGGCGATCGAGGCCAAATGCCGCTGGCGCAGGCTTGCCGCCTGGTCCGGCTCGGCCTGGATGGAGGCGATCGTCAGCTTGACCGCGCTGCGCAGGACGGGGTCGTGGACGAGCTCGACCCGGGGGGCCAGGCGGGCGAGGTAGTCGAGGGTCGCCTCCTTGCCCTGGGTCACGGGTAGGCCCAGGAGGAGCACGGTCTCGGGGTCCAGGTTGTCGCCCCGGGAGGCGGCGGGGGGAGGGGCCGGGTCGGCCGTCTGCGCCAGGCAGGGCAGGGCGGGCAGGCCGAGGGCGAGAAGCAGGCAGGCGAGACGGCGCATACGGGAGGTTTTACGTAGGCATTCCCGCGGGCGCTGTCGCCATCAAAAGTCGCCCCTGTGGGCGGCCGTCTCACAAAAATGTGAAAACATCCGCATTTTCCTCTTGCGCGAGGGGTCGGGAGTCCTATGCCCCAACGCTCTTTTCCACGCAAAACCGGCCACCCATGCCCACCATCAACCAGCTCATTCGCAAGCCCCGCGTCCAGCCGCGCGGCAAGTCGAAGTCGCCCGCGCTCAACAACTCGCCCTTCAAGCGCGGCGTCTGCGTGCAGGTGATGATCCGCACCCCCAAGAAGCCCAACTCCGCCCAGCGCAAGGTCGCCAAGGTGCGCCTGACCAACGGCCAGGAGGTCATCTCCTACATCCCCGACGAGGGCCACAAGCTCCAGGAGCACTCGGTGGTGCTCGTCCGCGGCGGCCGCGTGAAGGACCTCCCCGGCGTCCGCTACCACATCGTGCGCGGCCCCCTCGACTGCTCCGGTGTGGAGAAGCGCCGCCGCTCCCGCTCCAAGTACGGCGTCAAGCGCCCGAAGGCCGCCAAGGCCGCCTGAGCCCCGCCCCGTTCCTTCCCAGACCCGACTTCGCACCATGTCCCGCCGCCGCCGAGCCACCAAGCGCCAGCACCAGCCCGATGCCCTCTACGGCTCGCCCCTGGTCTCGCAGCTGATCAACGTCGTCATGAAGAGCGGCAAGCGCTCCATCGCCGAGCGCATCGTCTACGGCGCGATCTCCAAGGTCTCCGAGAAGCTCGAGAAGGGCAACGCCGTCGAGCTCCTGCTCGGCGCGCTCGAGAACTGCCGCCCGAAGCTCGAGGTCAAGAGCCGCCGCGTCGGCGGCGCCACCTACCAGGTGCCGGTCGAGATCTCCCTCGAGCGCCAGAACAGCATGGCCCTCCGCTGGCTCGCCGCCGCCGCCCAGGGCCGCAAGGGCACCACGATGGACGCCGCCCTCGCCGCCGAGCTCATCGACGCCTACAACAACACCGGCAGCGTGGTGAAGAAGCGCGAGGAGACCCACAAGATGGCCCAGGCCAACAAGGCCTTCGCGCACCTCCGCTGGTAAGCCCCCGCCGATCCCCCTTCCGGTTACCCGACGGTCCCGACCATGTCCTCCCCCCTCTCCCAGCTCAACGCCCCCGGACGCAAGTTCCCGCTGGAGCACACGCGCAACATCGGCATCGCCGCCCACATCGACGCGGGCAAGACCACGACCACCGAGCGCATCCTCTTCTACACCGGCGTCGTCCACAAGATGGGCGAGGTCCATGACGGCACCGCCACCACCGACTGGATGGAGCAGGAGCGCGAGCGCGGCATCACCATCACCGCCGCCGCCATCTCCGCGGGCTGGCGCACGAAGGAGGGCCACTTCGCCAACATCGACCACCGGATCAACATCATCGACACCCCGGGCCACGTCGACTTCACCGCCGAGGTGGAGCGCTCGCTCCGCGTGCTCGACGGCGCCGTCGCCGTGTTCTGCGCCGTCGCCGGCGTCCAGCCCCAGTCCGAGACGGTCTGGCGCCAGATGAACAAGTACGGCGTCCCCCGCGTCGCCTTCGTCAACAAGATGGACCGCACCGGCGCCGACTTCTTCGGCGCGGTGGACGACATCCGCCAGAAGCTCAAGGGCAACGCCCACCCCCTCTTCATCCCCGTCGGCCAGGGCGAGGAGTTCAAGGGGATGATCGACCTGATCAAGAACGTCGCCTACGTCTACGACGAGACCGACCCCAAGGGGATGAAGTACAACACGGTCGACATCCCCGAGGGCCAGCGCGAGGAGGCCAAGGCCTGGCGCACCAAGCTCATCGAGGCGCTCGCCGACTTCGACGACGTCCTCGCCGCCAAGTACCTCGACGGCCAGGAGGTCTCCATCGACGAGATGCGCACCGGCATCCGCAAGGCGACCCTCTCGCTCAACTTCATCGGCGTCATCCCCGGCTCCGCCTTCAAGAACAAGGGCGTGCAGATGCTCCTCGACTGCGTGGTGGACTTCCTCCCCTCGCCCGTCGACATGCGCCCCCAGCGCGCCTTCGTCGACGACGGCGACAAGGAGATCACCATCGGCCCCGACGACAAGGCCAAGGTCACCGGCCTCTGCTTCAAGCTCTGGTCCGACCCGCACGTCGGCCAGCTCGTCTTCTACCGCGTCTACCGCGGCCAGCTGAAGAAGGGCGAGGCCCTCTACAATCCCCGCACCCGCAAGAACGAGCGCATCTCGCGCATCGTGCTCCTGCGCGCGATGGACCGCGAGGAGATCGACGTCGCCTACTCGGGCGACATCTGCGCCATCATCGGGCCCAAGGACATCGCCACCGGCGACACCCTCACCGCCGAGGAGGACCTCGTGCTCGAGAAGACCACCTTCGCCGAGCCCGTCATCTCGATGGCCATCGAGCCCAACTCGAAGGGCGACTCCGAGCGCCTCTCGATCGGCCTCCAGCGCCTCGCCCAGGAGGACCCCACCTTCCGCGTCACCTCCAACCCCGAGACCGGCCAGACCCTCATCTCGGGCATGGGCGAGCTGCACCTCGAGATCATCGTCGACCGCCTGAAGCGCGAGTTCAAGGTCGAGGCCAAGTCGGGCAAGCCCCAGATCTCCTACCGCGAGACCATCAACGCCCCCGCCGAGGGCGTGGGCAAGTTCATCCGCCAGTCCGGCGGCCGCGGCCAGTACGGCCACGTCGAGATCAAGCTCGAGCCCAATCCCCCCGTCGGCCGCGAGGAGGGCGCCAAGGCCGAGGAGGTCATCAACGAGATCGTCGGCGGCGTCATCCCCAAGGAGTTCATCAAGCCCGCCACCGAGGGCATCCTCGAGGCCGCCAACAACGGCACCATCGCCGGCTACCCGGTGATCAACTTCCGCGCCCGCATCGTCTTCGGCTCCTTCCACGAGGTCGACTCCAACGAGCTCGCCTTCAAGATGGCCGGCATCTTCGCCTTCAAGGAGGCGATGAAGGACGCCAAGCCCATCCTGCTCGAGCCCATCATGAAGGTCGAGGTCGTCACCCCCGAGGAGTACCAGGGCGACATCATGGGCGACCTCAACCGCCGCCGCGGCCAGATCCAGGGCATGGAGACCAAGAACCAGCTCTGCACCATCGACGCCCGCGTGCCCCTCGCCGAGATGTTCGGCTACGCCACGGACGTCCGCTCGCTCTCCAAGGGCCGCGCCTCCTACACCATGGAGCCCGCCAACTACGAGCAGGTCCCCGCCCAGATCCTCAAGCAGGTCGTCGAGACCTCGTCCCGCGCCCCCGCCCGCACCTAACCCCCCGACCCCTTATCCCGATGTCCCGCCAGAAGATCCGCATCAAGCTCCAGGGCTTCGACCACCGCCTCGTCGACCAGTCGGCGACGGAGATCGTCGACACCGCCAAGCGCACCGGCGCCGCCGTCGCCGGCCCCGTGCCCCTTCCCACCACCCACGAGGTCTGGACCGTCAACCGCTCCCCCCACGTGGACAAGAAGTCGATGGACCAGTTCGAGCTGCGCACCCACAAGCGCCTCATCGAGATCCGCGACCCCAACAGCGCCACGGTCGACGAGCTCAAGAAGCTCAACCTGCCGACCGGCGTGCAGGTCAACATCACCGCCTAACCCCCCTTTCAACCCCCAACCCTCCCAACGCAGGGGAGCCACCCGCGCCTAAGCAGTCGATTCCGCAAGGACATCCTCCGCCTAACGCAGGCCTCGCCCAACGGCGCGACGCGCCACCTGCCTCTTAGCGACCATGAAACTCCACCTCATCGGCAAGAAAATCGGCATGACCCAGGTCTATGACGGGGACAACAACCTCGTCCCCGTGACCGTGGTGCAGGCCGGCCCTTGTCCCGTCACCCAGGTCAAGACCGAGGCCAAGGACGGCTATCACGCCGTCCAGATCGGCTTCGGCGCCCAGAAGGAGCACCGCCTCTCGCAGCCCGAGCTCGGCCACCTCCGCAAGGCCGGCGTCGAGCCCGTCTCCCACCTCTCCGAGATCCGCCTGGACGCGGAGCCCACCCACAAGGTCGGCGACGTCCTCACCGTCGACACCTTCGCCCCCGGCCAGATGGTCGACGTCATCGGCCGCGTCAAGGGCCGCGGCTTCCAGGGCGTCATGAAGCGCCACGACATGGCCGGCCAGCCCGACACCCACGGACACATGATGCACCGCCGCGTCGGCTCCATCGGCATGCGCCAGACCCCGGGCCACGTCTTCAAGGGCAAGCGGATGCCCGGCCACATGGGCGACGTCCGCCGCACCTCCCAGAACCTCCGCGTCGTCCAGGTCCTCGCGGAGAAGAACCTCCTCCTCATCAAGGGCAGCCTTCCCGGCGCCAACGGCGAGATCGTCCTCGTCCGCCAGGCCAAGAAGTCGAAGTAAGCCCGCACCGCACGCACCACGAACATGAAGCTCAAGTTCCACAAGGCCGACGGCTCCCCCGCTGGGGAGCGCGACTTCGCCATCCCCGCCTTCGAGGGCGACGCCGCCGTCGCGCTGCTCAAGCAGGCCGTCGTCGGCTACCAGGCCAACCTCCGCCAGGGCAACGCCAAGACCAAGAACTACGGCGAGGTCGCCGGCTCCGGCAAGAAGATCCTCCCCCAGAAGGGCTCCGGCGGCTCCCGCCACGGCGACAAGCGCGCGCCCCAGCTCTACAAGGGCGGCGTCGTCTTCGGCCCCCGCCCCCGCGACTGGTCCAAGGCCATCCCCGCCACCCAGCGCCGCAAGGCCCTCGGCCGCGCCCTCTTCGACCTCGCGACCGCCGGCGGCCTGACCGTCATCGAGCGCTTCGAGGTCGCCCAGCCCAAGACCAAGGCCTTCGCCGCGGTCCTGACCAAGGTCAGCCCCGGCGCCCGCCGCGTGCTGCTCGTCGACGCCGCCTGGACCGAGCCCGTGCGCCGCGCCAGCCGCAACGTCGCCCGCGCCGAGTTCACCAATTCGACCAACCTCAACGCCCTCGACCTCGTGCGCCACGGCGCCGTCGTCATCTCCGAGAAGGCGCTCGAGCAGGTCATCACCCGCGCCTCCAACTGATCCCGCCATGAAGCCCGCTTCCCAGGTCATCGCCCGCCCCGTGCTGACGGAGAAGGCCACCGCCCTCGCCGCCGAGGGCCGGTATGTCTTCGACCTCATCCCCGGCGCCGACCGCCGCCAGGTCAAGGCCGCCGTCGAGGCCGCCTTCAAGGTGACCGTCACCAAGGTCAACATCCTCATCCGCAAGGGCAAGGTCCGCCGCTCCCGCCTCTCCGGCGGCAGCGTCTTCCGCGAGACCGACACCCGCCGCGCCCTCGTCACCCTGAAGAAGGGCGACACCATCACCCTCGCCTGAACCGGCGCCCCGCCATGGCCATCATCAACCAACGTCCCATCACCCCCGGCCAGCGCTTCCTCGTCCGGAACCGCACCGAGGGCCTCCACAACGGCGGTCCCGAGAAGACCCTCGTCGAGAGCGTCCACCGCGCCAAGGGCCGCAACTGCTACGGCCGCATCACCTCGCGCCGCCGCGGCGGCGGCCACAAGAAGCTCTACCGCAAGGTCGACTTCCGCCGCGCCCAGCTCGACGCCCCCGCGACCGTCACCCGCCTCGAGTACGACCCCAACCGCACGGCCCACCTCGCGCTCCTCGCGTACGCCGACGGCACCAAGTCCTACATCCTCGCGCCCGACGGCCTCAAGGTCGGCGACACGGTCCTGAGCACCAACACCGCCCAGGAGACCCTCGCCCCCGGCCTCTCGCTGCCCCTCCGCCTGATCCCCCCGGCGACCTTCATCCACGCGATCGAGATGCTGCCCGGCAAGGGCGCCCAGCTCGCCCGCGGCGCCGGCGCCTACGCCCAGATCCTCGGCCTCGAGGGCGACCGCGCCATCCTGCGCATGCCCTCCGGCGAGCAGCGCTACCTCCACGCCGACTGCCGCGCCACCGTCGGCGTCGTCGGCAACGTCGACCACCACAACCGCTCGCTCGGCAAGGCCGGCCGCAACCGCTGGCTCGGCCGCCGTCCCCGCGTCCGCGGCATGGTGATGAACCCCGTCGACCACCCCAACGGCGGCGGCCAGGGCAAGTCCAAGGGCGGCGGCGGCCGCCAGCATCCCCGCTCCCCGTGGGGCCAGCTCGCCAAGCACTTCCCCACGCGCATCAAGTCCAACGCGTCCAACAGCCAGATCATCCTGCGCCGCAACGGCCGCAAGGTGAAGAAGGCCTGATAACCCCCGCACCGCTTCCCCAACATGGCACGCTCCCGCAAGAAGGGTTTCTTCGTCGACCCGCCCCTGATGGACAAGGTCGAGGCCGCCCAGAAGGCCGGCAACCGCAAGCCGATCAAGACCTGGTCGCGCCGCTCCACCGTCACGCCCGTCTTCGTCGGCCTCAACCTCGAGGTCCACAACGGCAAGACCTTCGTCCCGGTCTACGTCACCGAGAACATGGTCGGGCACAAGCTCGGCGAGTTCGCGCCGACCCGCACCTTCAAGCAGCACACGACGCCGACCAAGAAGGCCGAGTGATCCCCGCGCCCTCCCGACGATGACCCGCACCGCCGCCAGCCTGCTCGCCTGCCTCGCCGCCGCCCTCGGCGCCGGGGAGGCCGCGCCCGGCCCGGCGTTCGCCCTCGGCCGCGCCGAGGTCGCCGAGGTCCGCGCCGGGTCGCACGCCGACCTGGTCGTCCTCGCCGGCGGCCATGCCCAGGGGCTCCGCCCCGGCATGGTCTGCGCCGTCGCGCGCTCCGGCCGCGCCGTCGCGCGCGTCGTCGTCGCCGAGGCCCGCGAGACCCGCGCCGTCGCCCTCGTCCTCGCGGTCGCCCCCGGCGAGTCCATCCTCGCCGGCGACGTCGCCGAGGCCCGCGCCCATCCCCGCATCTAAGCACCGACATCTCATGAACGTCCAAGCCACCACCCGCTACGCGCGCATGTCCCCCCAGAAGGTCCGGGAGGTCGCCCGCCAGATCCAAGGCATGCCCGCCGAGGAGGCGCTGCAGCTCCTGCGCTTCATCCCGCGCAAGTCCGCCCGCATCATCTCGAAGACCCTCGCGAGCGCCATCGCCAACGCCGAGAACAACCACAACCTGAGCTCGGCCGGCCTCGTCGTCGCCTCCGCCACGGTCAACCAGGGTCCCGCCATCAAGCGCTTCCGCCCCGCCGCCCGCGGCTCGGCCCACCCCATCCTCCGCTCGATGAGCCACGTCAAGGTGGTCCTCGCCGCCAAGTAACCCCCTCTCGCACCTCCATCATGGGACAGAAAGTCAATCCGACCGGTTTCCGACTCGCGGTCCGCCGCAACTGGGAATCCCGCTGGTTCGCCGACAAGCGCACCTTCCCCGGCCTCCTCCGCGAGGACTACCGCATCCGCGAGTTCCTCCGCGAGAAGCTCCGCCAGGCCGCCGTGCCCCGCATCTTCATCGAGCGCGCCGGCTCCAAGGTCCGCGTCCGCATCTGGACCGCCCGCCCCGGCGTCGTCATCGGCCGCAAGGGCGACGAGCTCAAGAACCTCCGCGTCGAGATCGCCCAGGTCGCCGGCCGCAAGGAGGGCGACATCGCCCTCGAGGTCAACGAGGTGCGCCGCCCCGACCTCGTCGCCCAGCTCGTGGCCGAGAACATCGCCCTCCAGCTCGAGCGCCGCATCTCCTTCCGCCGCGCGATGAAGAAGGCCGTCCAGACGACCATGTCCATGGGCGCCGACGGCATCCGCCTCCGCCTCGGCGGCCGCCTCGGCGGCGCCGAGATCGCCCGCGTCGAGTCCGCCCGCGTCGGCCGCGTCCCCCTCCACACCCTCCGCGAGAACATCGACTACGGCTTCGCGGAGGCCCGCACCCTCTACGGCAAGCTCGGCATCAAGTGCTGGATCTGCTCCAAGGAGTCCGAGTTCTGAGCCCCGCCGCCCCCACCCCCTGAACGCACGCCACCATGGCCAATCTCCAACCCTCCCGCACCGCCTGGCGCAAGGCCAAGAAGGGCCGCATCCGCGGCAACGCCACCGCCTGCAACACCCTCGCCTTCGGCGACTTCGGCATCCAGTCGCTCGACCGCGCCCGGCTGCCCGCCAACCAGATCGAGGCCGCCCGCGTCGCCATCTCCCGCGCCCTCAAGCGCAAGGGCAAGCTGTGGATGCGCATCTTCCCCCACACCCCCGTGACCAAGAAGCCCGCCGAGGTGCGCATGGGCTCGGGCAAGGGCGGCGTCGAGTTCTACGTCGCCGTCGTCAAGCCCGGCACGATGCTCTTCGAGGTCAACGGCGTGCCCATCGCGGCCGCCCGCGAGGCCATGCGCCTGGCCGACACCAAGCTCCAGGTCCGCTGCCGCTTCGTCGCCCGCGAGGTCCTCGAAAAGTATTGATACACCGGCCCCCTAGCCCCCATTAATCGACCCTTTTCCATGTCCAAGTTCACCCCCGGCAAGGCCGCCCCGGCCGCCTCCCTCCGCCCCCTCGCCGCCGCCGAGCTCGAGAAGCGCGTCCGCGAGGCCCGCGACGAGGCCTTCCAGCTCCGCCTCCGCCAGGCCGGCGGCCAGCTGGAGAACCCCGCCCGCCTCCGCGCCCTGCGCCGCGAGGTCGCCCGCTGCCAGACCCTCCTCCGCCAGAAGGCCGCCAAGGCCTGAGCCCACTCACGAACATGTCCGAAGCCAACCGCTCCGCCCGCAAGACGCTCGAAGGCGTCGTCGTCTCCCGCTCCGGCGACAAGACGATCAAGGTCGCGTACCTCTACAAGGTCCCGCACCCCCTCTACGGCAAGGAGGTCAAGCGCCGCACCATCCTGCACGCGCACGACGAGGCCAACGCCGCCAAGCCCGGCGACAAGGTCGAGCTCATGCAGACCCGCCCCCTCTCCAAGACCAAGCGCTGGCGCGTCATCCGCGTGACCGAGACCGCCAAGGTGGCCCTCGGCGCCGCGGAGTGATCCCCCGGACGAACCCACGACCATGATCCAGCTCCTCACCCGCCTCGACGTCGCCGACAACACCGGCGCCAAGACCGTGGCCATGATCCGCCGCATCGGCCAGATCACCGACACCGCCGGCATCGGCGACGTCATCGTCTGCTCCATCAAGGACTCGACGCCCGACGCCACCGCGAAGAAGGGCACCGTCTCCCGCGCCGTCATCGTGCGCACCAAGGCGCCCATCCGCCGCGCCGACGGCAGCTACCTGCGCTTCGACAACAACGCCGTCGTCCTCCTGGACGCCAACGGCAACCCCCGCGGCACCCGCATCTTCGGGCCCGTCGCCCGCGAGCTCCGCGGCAAGAACTTCATGAAGATCATCTCCCTCGCCCCCGAGGTCCTCTGAACGCCATGGCCAAGACCGACATCAAGATCAACGACGAGGTCGTCGTCATCGCCGGCGCCCACAAGGGCAAGCGCGCGAAGGTCGTCTCGTACGACCGCGCCGCCGAGCGCGTCGTCCTCGACGGCGTCAACCTCGTGAAGCGCCACCTCAAGCGCACCCAGGACGGCCAGGGCGGCATCACCGAGAAGGCCGCCCCCATCCACCGCTCCAACGTGATGCTCGGCTCCCTCTGGGACGCCCGCCGCGCCAAGCGCCCCGCCAAGACCCGCTAACCGATTCCCACCACCATGGCCCAGGCCGTCACTCCCTTCCTCAAGAAGCGCTACCTCGACAAGGTCGCGCCCGAGCTGCGCAAGTCGCGCGGCTACTCCAACGCCCACCAGGTCCCCAACCTGGTGAAGATCGTCCTCAACTCGGCCTTCGACGCCGAGGCCGACAAGTCCACCCGCGACGAGATCGTCAAGGAGATCACCAAGCTGGCCGGCCAGAAGCCCGTCATCACCAAGGCGCGCAAGAGCGTCTCGAACTTCAAGGTCCGCGAGGGCATGCCCCTCGGCTGCACCGTGACCCTCCGCGGCGCCCGCATGTGGGACTTCCTCGCCCGCCTCACGCTCATCGCCCTGCCGATGATCCGCGACTTCCGGGGCGTCTCCAACCGCCTCGACGGCCAGGGCAACTACTCCCTCGGCATCGTCGACCACACCATCTTCCCCGAGACCCAGGCCGACGGCTCCCAGCGCGCCAACATCGGCCTCGACATCTCCATCGTCACCACCGCGACCTCCGACGACGAGGCCCGCGAGCTCCTGCGCCTCCTCGGCATGCCCTTCCGCGCCCAGCAGAAGGCCGCCGAGGCCGCCGCCCAGGCCTGAACCCGAACACCTAGAAAACACCATGGCCAAGCAGTCCGTCATCCAGCGCCAGCTCAAGCGCGAGCGCCTCGTCGCCAAGCACGCCGCCAAGCGCGCCGAGCTCAAGAAGGTCCTCCTCGACCCCAAGGTCGACGAGGAGGCCTTCTACGCCGCGCAGCGCAAGCTCGCCAAGCTCCCCCGCAACGGCTCCAAGGTCCGCCTGAAGAACCGCTGCGCGATCTCCGGCCGCCCCCGCGCCTACATCCGCAAGTTCGGGCTCTCCCGAATCACCTTCCGCGAGCTCGCCCTGTCCGGCCAGATCCCCGGCGTGACCAAGGCCTCCTGGTAAACCCCCTCACCGACATGTCCGCATCCTCCGACACCCTGGGCGACTTCCTGACCGCCATCCGCAACGCCTCCAAGGCCGAGCGCGCCGTCGTCACCGCCCAGTGGTCCCGCCTCCGCGAGGAGGTCGCCCGCACCCTCGTCGAGTCCGGCTACGTCGCCTCCGCCCGCAAGGCCGAGCGCGACGGCAAGCCCGTCCTCGAGGTCACCCTCAAGTATGTCGGCGGCGCCCCCGCGATCACCGGCATCGAGCGCCTCTCCACCCCCGGCCGCCGCCTCTACGCCGGCGTCGCCGACGTCCCCAAGGTCATCGGGGGCATGGGCGTCACCATCGTCACCACCTCCCAGGGCGTCCTGACCGACGTCGAGTGCCGCCGCCGCAAGGTCTCGGGCGAGCTCCTCGCCAAGGTCTGGTAACCCAACCCAACGCATCCTCCCCATGAGCCGAATCGGCAAGCAGCCCGTCACCGTCCCCTCCGGGGTCAAGGTCGCCATCTCCGGCGCGACCGTCAACGTCGAGGGCCCCAAGGGCAAGCTCTCCCGCACCTTCGACGGCGTCACCTTCGCCCTCGAGGGCGACCAGGTCCACGTCCGCCCCGCGGGCGACGACCGCCGCTCCGGCGCCCTCCACGGCACCGCGCGCGCCATCGTCCGCAACATGGTCGAGGGCTGCGCCACGGGCTACAAGAAGAACCTCGAGATCGAGGGCGTCGGCTTCAAGGCCATCCTCAAGGGCGACACGCTCGACCTCGCGCTCGGCTACTCGCACCCCATCCTCTACAAGATCCCCGCCGGCGTGAAGGTCACCGTGGCCGAGAACGTCAAGATCGAGGTGACCGGCCCCGACCGCCACCTCGTGGGCCAGGTCGCCGCCGACATCAAGCAGTACTATCCCGTCGAGCCCTACAAGGGCAAGGGCGTGCGCATCGTCGGCGAGTTCGTCCGCCGCAAGGAGGGCAAGAAGACCGCCTAAACCCGACTTCCATGAGCAAGCCCTCCAACAAGGTCGCCCGCAAGCAGTCGCTCGCCGCGCGCCGCCGCGTCCGCCTCCGCCGCCGCATCCGCGGCACCGCCGAGCGCCCCCGCCTCGCGGTGAAGTTCACCCACCTGCACATCCACGCCCAGGCCATCGACGACGACCAGGGCAGGACGGTCGCCGCCGGCAGCACGACCGAGAAGGAGTTCCGCGCCTCCAAGCTCCGCCCCAACGCCAAGGGCGCGGCCGCCTTCGGCCAGGCCTTCGGCGCCCGCGCCAAGAAGGCCGGCGTCGCCGCCGTGGTCCTCGACCGCGGCGCCCGCAGCTACCACGGCGCCGTCAAGGCCTTCGCCGACGCCGTCCGCGCGGCCGGCATCAACTTCTGACCGCACGCCTTCCATGAGCGAATCCCCCCTCCCCGCCGCCACGCCCGCCTCCTCCCCGGAGGGCGCCGCCAACGGCCCCCGCTCCGGCGGCCGCGGTCCCGGCGCTCGCGGTCCCGGCGGTCCCGGCCAGCGCCGCGGCCCCCGTCCTCCCCGCCGCGACGACCGCCCCGCGTCCCCCTACAACGAGAAGGTCGTCCACATCAACCGCTGCAGCAAGGCCACCAAGGGCGGCCGCCGCTTCAACTTCGCCGCGCTGGTCGTGGCGGGCGACGGCAAGGGCCGCGTCGGCATCGGCTACGGCAAGGCCAAGGAGGTCCCCGACGCGATCCGCAAGGGCACCGACCGCGCCACCCGCGCCATGACCCAGGTCAACCTGCGCGGCAACACCATCCCCCACGAGGTGATCGGCCGCTGCGACGGCGGCGTCGTCATGCTCCGCCCGGCCGCGCCCGGCACCGGCCTGATCGCCGGCGGCGGCGTCCGCGCCGTCCTCGAGGTCGCCGGCCTGCGCGACGTCCTCTCCAAGTCCCTCGGCTCGCAGAACCCCGGCGCCGTGGTCAAGGCCACGCTCGACGGCCTCGCCCAGCTCCGCACGCTGGAGGCCATCCGCGCCGTCCGCTCGGCCCAGTAAGCGACCACCCAACGACCATGAAGCTCCACGCTCTCCCCCACATTCCCGGCGCCACCCACCGGCACAAGCGCCTCGGCTGCGGCCGCGGTTCCGGCCACGGCAAGACCTGCGGCCGGGGCCACAAGGGCATGAAGGCCCGCTCCGGCGGCGGCCACCGCCCCGGCTTCGAGGGCGGCCAGATGCCCCTCTACCGCCGCCTCCCCCACCGCGGCTTCCGCAACATCAACCGCGTCGAGTTCGCCGTGGTCAATGTCGCCGACCTCGAGGCCGCCGAGGGTTCCAAGCTCGGCGCCGCCGAGCTCGCCGCCCAGGGCTTCCTCCGCTCCGCCGACGCGCGCCTCAAGGTGCTCGGCAACGGCGAGGTCTCCCGCGCCGTCACCGTCACCGCCCACGCCGTCTCCGAGGCCGCCAAGGCCAAGATCGAGAAGGCCGGCGGCAAGGTCGTGCTGATCGGCGGCGAGTCCGCCTGAACGGGCCGCGCCCGCGATGCTCCAGACCCTCGCCAACTGCTGGCGCATCCCCGAGCTCCGGACGCGGCTGCTCGCGACCGTCACGCTGATCTTCGTCGCCCGCGTCGGGGCCAACATCCCGCTGCCCGGCGTCGACCCGCGCGACATCCTCGCGCATTACCAGGCGCACGCGAACACCGCCTCCGGCGGCGTCATCGCGATGTACAACATGTTCACGGGAGGCGCGCTCCTCAAGGGCGCCATCTTCTCGCTGGGCATCATGCCGTACATCAGCGCCTCGATCATCCTCCAGCTGATGACCGCGGTGGTGCCCTCGCTCGCCCGCCTCCAGCAGGAGGGCGACATCGGCCGCCAGAAGATCGCCCAGTACGCGCGCTACCTGACGATCCTCATCGCGCTCGTCCAGTCCTCGCTCCTCCTCGGCGCGTTCTGCAACCCCCAGTCCGTCGGCGCCGCCCTCGGCCTCGGCGACACCTTCCGCGGCACCATCGTCGTGATGGAGAACAAGGCGCTCTTCGTCTCGCTCGGCGTCGCGCTCCTCACCGCCGGCTCCGTCGTCATGCTCTGGCTCGGCGAGCAGATCACCCAGCGCGGCGTCGGCAACGGCACCTCCATCCTCATCACCATCGGCATCCTGGCCGACCTCCCCGGCGCCTTCCAGGCCTTCGTGGCCACCGCCTTCGGCGCCCAGGTCGGCAGCGGCGCCATCGCCAACGGCCCGGAGAAGGCCGTCGGCATGCTGCTGCTCTTCCTCGCCGTGACCGCGGCGATGGTCGCCCTCAACCAGGCCGTCCGCAAGATCCCCGTCCAGTACGCGCAGCGCATGGTCGGCCGCAAGGTCTACGGCGGCCAGAGCACCTACCTCCCGCTCAAGGTGAACTACGCGGGCGTCATGCCCGTCATCTTCGCCGGCGCCATCCTCGCGTTCCCGCAGATGGTGCTCAACCCCCTGGCCGCGAACTTCCCGACCGTGGCCTTCCTCGCCGACCTGGGGCACGCGCTCGGCCAGCCCACGGTGCTGCACTACACCGTCCTCTCCCTCCTCATCTTCGGGTTCAGCTACTTCTGGATCTCGATCATGTTCAAGCCGGTCCAGATCGCCGACGACCTCAAGAAGAACAACGGCTACGTGGTCGGCGTGCGCCCCGGCGAGCCCACCGCGCTGTTCCTGGACCACGTGATGACCCGCCTCACGCTCGCGGGCTCGCTCTTCCTGCTCCTCATCGCGCTGACCCCCGACATCATGATGTTCCAGCTCGGCTTCCCCGGCCGCCTGGCGAGCTTCCTCGGCGGCACGGGCGGCCTCATCACCGTCGGCGTGGCGCTCGACACCATGCGCCAGGTCGAGACCTACCTCCTCCAGAGCCACTACGACGGCTTCCTGAAGAAGGGCAGGGTGGGTGGCGTCGCGACGCCCGTCCCCCAGCGCCGCGCGCCCACCGGCGAGTCCTCGGAAGGCCTGGGCTCCCTCGGCACCGCCTGCCTCGTCCTCTTCGTGATCGGCATCGCCGCCTGGTTCTGGGGCCATTGGGCCGACCTGACGCGCTGACCGCGCCGCCCCCATGATCGACCTGGATCGCCCGGACGACGTGGCCGGCATCCGCGCCGCCGGACGGGCCGCCGCCCGCGTCCTGGCCGACCTCCGCGCCCGCGTCGCCCCCGGCGTCACCACCGGCGAGCTCGACGCCGCCGCGGGCGAGCTCATGCGCCTCCACGGCTGCGAGAGCGCCTGCCTGGGCTATGTCGTCGGCCGCCTCGCCTATCCCGGCCGCGTCTGCATCTCGGTCAACGACGAGGTCGTGCACGGCATCGGCCGGCCCGACCGCCCCCTCGTCCCCGGCGACCTCGTGTCGCTCGACGTCGTGGTGCGCAAGGACGGCTTCATCGGCGACAACGCCGCGACCGTGCCCGTCGGCCCGGTCGCCGAGCCGCTCCGCCGGCTCTGCGAGGCCACCGAGGCCGCCCTCCAGGCCGGCATCCAGGCCGCCCGCCCCGGCGGCACCGTCGGGGACATCTCCCACGCCGTCCAGTCCGCCGTCCAGCCCCTCGGCCTCGGCATCGTCCGGGAATTCGTCGGCCACGGGGTCGGCCGTAAGATGCACGAGGAGCCCCAGGTCCCCAACTGGGGCAAGCGGGGCACCGGCCCCCGCCTCGTCCCCGGGATGGCCCTGGCCATCGAGCCCATGATCACCCTGGGCTCCCCCAAGATCGTCATGGACCCCGATGGATGGACCGCCCGGACCCGCGACGGGTCGCACGCGGCCCATTTCGAGCACACCGTCCTGATAACCCCCCAGGGGGTGGAGGTCCTGACCCTCCCCTGACCCCGTTTTTTTGCTTCCCTTGGGCCCATAAAGTCCCCAACTTTCGACCCTTTTCCCCCACCTTCCAACCGCCTCCCGCAGACCCATGCCTCGTATCCTCGGCGTCGACATCCCCAACAACAAGAAGGTCGAGTACTCCCTTCGCTACATCTACGGCATCGGGCCGCAGCGCGCCACGCTCATCTGCCAGGCGCTCGGCTTCCGTCCCGAGATGCGCGCCCAGGAGCTGACCGAGGAGCAGCTCAACAAGGTCGTCGACATGATCGTCCGCGAGGGCTGGCGCTGCGAGGGCGACCTCCGCCGCGAGATCGCGCAGGACCTCAAGCGCCTCCAGGCCATCAAGTCCTACCGCGGCCTCCGCCACTTCCGCGGCCTCCCCGTCCGCGGCCAGCGCACGCGCACCAACGCCCGCACCCGCAAGGGCAAGCGCAAGACCGTCGGCGTCGCCGCCGCGGCCCCCGCCAAGTGACCCTCACCCGCTGACACCCACTTACGATGAGCGAAGAGACCCCCAAGACCGAGAAGCCGGCCCGCAAGGCCAAGCCCGCCGCCGAGGCCGCCGCCCCCGCGGCGCCCGCCGCCGACGCCGCCGCGCCCGCGGACGCCGCCGCGCCCGCCGAGAAGAAGGAGATCACCGCCAAGGACCTCCTCGGCGAGGAGATCGGCGAGGTGAAGGTGCGCCGCGCCAAGGGCTCGAAGAACGTCACCGTCGGCGTCTGCCACATCCTCGCGACCTTCAACAACACCAAGGTCACCTTCACCGACCCCAACGGCAACGTCGTCTCCTGGGGCAGCGCCGGGCGCCACGCCTTCCGCGGCTCCCGCAAGTCCACCGCCTACGCCGCCCAGGTCGTCTGCCAGGAGGCCGCCAAGCTGGCCATGGCCCACGGGCTGAAGGACGTCTCCGTCCGCGTCCGCGGGCCCGGCATGGGCCGCGACAGCGCCATCCGCGCGCTCTCGCTCCTCGGCCTCAACATCCTCTCCATCGTCGACACGACGCCCATCCCCCACAACGGGTGCCGTCCGCCGAAGCGCCGCCGCGTCTGACCGCGGCCCGCTGACACCTACCGCCCGGGGATGGCAAGCCGGGCGGGTCCCTCCACCGCCACCTCACCAAAACCACACCACGCATGTCCCGCTACACCGGACCCACCACCAAGATCAATCGCCGCTTCAACATGGCGATCCTCCCCACCTCCAAGGGTGAGGAGCGCAAGCCCTTCCCCCCCGGCATCCACGGGCAGACCCGCGGCCGCAAGGTCTCGGAGTACGGCCAGGGCCTGGCCGAGAAGCAGAAGCTCCGCTTCATGTACGGCCTCAACGAGCGCCAGTTCCGCCTCGCCTTCGCCCGCGCCAAGCGCCTCGGCGGCGTGGCCGGCGACAATTTCCTCCGGATCCTGGAGACCCGCCTGGACAACGTCATCTACCGCCTCGGCTTCGCCTCCTCGCGCGCCGCGGCCCGCCAGTTCGTGGCCCACGGCCACGTCCGCGTGAACGGCCACAAGGTCGACATCGCCAGCTACGCCGTCTCCCCCGGCGACGAGGTCGCCGTCCGCGACCGCACCTCCTCCAAGCAGCTCGCCACCCGCGGCGCCGAGGAGAACCAGTCCCGCGCCGTCCCGGCGTGGCTCGCCGCCTCCCCCGAGCAGCTCCGCGGCACCGTCGTGCGCGAGCCCGCCAAGGAGGAGCTCCCCTCGGAGATCAACGTCCAGATGATCGTCGAGTTCTACAGCCGCTAACCCCCAACCTTACCCGCACCATGCCCAAGCGCCTCGGCAAGTTCCAGCTGCCCAACAAGCTGAAGAAGGACGAGTCCGGCTCGTCCGCCACCCACGCCCGTTACACGGCGGAGCCCTTCGAGACGGGCTTCGGCCACACCATCGGCAACTCCCTCCGCCGCGTCCTGCTCGGCTCCATCGAGGGCGCCGCCATCTCGTCCGTCCGCATCGAGGGCGTGTCCCACGAGTTCCAGCCCATCGAGGGCGTGGTCGAGGACGTCACCGAGGTGGTCCTCAACCTCAAGAAGGTCCTCCTCCGCCACGAGAAGCGCGAGGACTTCCGCGCCAGCATCGACGTCAACAAGGCCGGCCCCGTGAAGGCCTCCGACATCCAGCTGCCCGCCGGCCTCTCGCTGGTCAACCCCGACCAGGTCATCTGCACGCTCGACCGCAAGCGCCGCTTCCAGGCCGACCTCGAGGTCCGCGTCGGCCGCTCCTGGTCCTCCGCCGAGGAGAACAAGGCCGCCGAGCAGGTCATCGGCGTCATCCCGATCGACGCCCTCTACTCCCCCGTCACCTCCGTCCGCTACGCGGTCGAGAACTCCCGCGAGGGCCAGAAGACCGACTATGACCGCCTGGTGCTCGACGTGACCACCGACGGCCGCGTCACCCCCGACGAGGCGCTCAAGGAGGCCTCCGCCATCCTGGCAAAGCACCTCGAGGTGTTCAACGCCGCCGCCGGCCCCGAGATCGAGTTCGAGTCGAAGGCCCGCGAGGAGGCCGACGACCAGAACCGCCTGCGCAACCTGCTCAACATGTCGGTCAACGAGATCGAGCTCTCGGTCCGCGCCGCCAACTGCCTCAACAACGCGAACATCACCACCGTCGGCTCGCTCGCCATGAAGACGGAGCAGGAGATGCTCAAGTACCGCAACTTCGGCAAGAAGTCCCTCAACGAGATCAAGCAGAAGCTCGAGCAGCTCGGCCTCTCGCTGGGCATGACCGGGCTCGACCGCCTGATGGACAAGAACGCCGCCTGACCTGCCATGCGCCACCGCACCCACCGCCACGTCCTCGGGGTCAAGAAGGAGCACCGCTCCGCCCTCGTGGCCGGCCTCGCCGCCCAGCTGCTGACGCACGCCCGCATCCGCACCACGCTCTCGCGCGCCCGCGCCCTCCGTCCCTTCGTCGAGAAGGTGATCACGCTGGCCAAGAAGGGCGTCGCCTCGGACGCCGCCGGCCGCCTCCACTGCTACCGCCTCGCCATCGCCCGCGTCCGCGACGAGGGCGCCGTCGCCCTCCTCTTCAAGGAGCGCGTCGCGGCCTTCGCCGGCCGCAAGGGCGGCTACACCCGCATCTACAAGCTCGACGCCCGCCGCGGCGACGGCGCGGAGACCGCGCTGATCGAGCTCGTGGGCAAGGACGACGTCGCCCCCGCCAAGCCCAAGCCCAAGGCCCGCAAGGCCAAGGCGCCCGAGGCCGCCGCGGCCCAGGCCTGACCGTCCGGGCGAACCGGCCCCGCCGGACGCGCCCGCGACCCCGCGGGCGCGTCCGCCTTTTTTGAACCCCCATGATCCCCGTCGACCTCGGCACCCTCCTCGCCCTCCTGGCCGGGGCCGGCCTGGCCGGGATCCTCGGCGCGTGGGCCTGGATCGACCGGCGCGAGGCGCTGCTCGTCGACCCCCGCCGCCTCCGCTCCTCGTTCGCCTGCGCCGGCTGCGGGCGCATCTACACCCGCGGCCGCGCCCGCGAGCAGGCCCCTTGCCCCGGCTGCGGCGCGAACAATGGTCGCCTCCGGTTCTGAACCCCGCCACCCTCGCCCCTCCCCCCACGCCATGTCCCAGCAGACCATCGCCGTCCTCGACTTCGGCTCGCAGTACACGCAGGTCATCGCCCGCCGCATCCGCGAGTGCCGCGTCCACTCGCGCATCTATCCCTTCGGCGTCGACGCCGCCACCCTCCGGCGCGACGGCGTCCGCGGCGTGATCCTCTCCGGCGGCCCCGCCAGCGTCCGCGCCAAGGGCTCGCCCCGCCCCGACCCCGCCGTCTTCTCGCTCGGCGTCCCCGTCCTGGGCATCTGCTACGGCGTCCAGCTCATGGGCGAGATGCTCGGCGGCAAGGTCCTCCCCTCCGCCCATCGCGAGTACGGCCACGGCACCCTGCGCTTCCGCGCCGGCTCGGAGCTCCTGCGCGGCATCCGCGGCCCGCTCCGCGTCTGGAACTCCCACGGCGACAAGGTCGCCCGCCTCCCGCGCGGCTTCCGCGCCGTCGCCAGCACCGAGAACTCCGAGCACGCCGTGGTGCAGGACGCCGCCCGCCGCTTCTACGGCATCCAGTTCCACCCCGAGGTCGCCCATTCGGAGCGCGGGATGGATATCCTCCGCAACTTCCTCTTCCGCATCTGCCGCTGCGAGCCCGACTGGGTGATGGGCGACTACGTCGCCACCGCCGTCCGGCAGGTCCGCGAGCAGGTCGGCAAGTCCCACGTCATCCTCGGCCTCTCCGGCGGCGTCGACTCCTCCGTCGCCGCGGCCCTCATCCAGAAGGCCATCGGCCGCCAGCTCACCTGCGTGTTCGTCGACAACGGCCTGCTGCGCCTCGGCGAGCGCGAGCAGGTCGAGCGCATGTTCCGCGGCCGCTTCAAGGTCGACCTCCGGGTGGTCGACGCCTCCGAGCGGTTCCTCCGCCGCCTGCGCGGCGTGACCGACCCCGAGCGCAAGCGCAAGATCATCGGCCACGAGTTCATCCGCGTGTTCGACGCCGAGGTGTCCAGGATCCGCCGGAAGGGCAAGGTCGAGTTCCTCGCCCAGGGCACGCTCTACCCGGACATCATCGAGTCCGTCGCCATCGACGGCAACCCGGCCGCCACCATCAAGAGCCACCACAACGTGGGCGGCCTGCCCAAGCGCATGAAGCTCCGCCTGCTCGAGCCGCTGCGCGAGCTCTTCAAGGACGAGGTCCGGGCCCTCGGCGAGGCCCTCGGCCTCCCCCGCGAGATGGTCTGGCGCCACCCCTTCCCCGGCCCCGGCCTGGCGGTGCGCGTCTGCGGCGAGATCACCCGCGAGCGCCTCGAGGTCCTGCGCAAGGCGGACGACATCTTCATCTCCGAGCTCCGGAGCTCCGGCCTCTACGACAAGGTCTGGCAGGCCTTCGCCGTCTTCCTCCCCGTCCGCTCGGTCGGGGTCATGGGCGACGAGCGCACCTACGACCATGTCTGCGCCCTGCGCGCCGTGACCTCCTCCGACGCCATGACGGCCGACTGGGCCCACCTGCCGCACGACTTCCTGCGCAAGGTCTCGTCCCGCATCATCAACGAGGTCAAGGGCTTCAACCGCGTCTGCTACGACATCTCCTCGAAGCCGCCCGCGACCATCGAGTGGGAATGATCCCGGCGGCGCCGTTGACACCCCCGCGGCCCCCCGCTTGACTCCCCTTCCCTTGGCCGAAGCCGCCTTCCAGGTCATCGCGCGCCGCTGGCGCCCCCGCACGTTCGGCGAGATCGTGGGGCAGCAGCACATCGTCCGCACGCTGTCCAACTCCCTGGCCTCCGGCCGCCTCGCCCACGCCTGGCTCTTCGTCGGCCCCCGCGGCACCGGCAAGACCACCACCGCCCGCATCCTCGCCAAGGCGCTCTGCTGCCCCGGCGGCCCCAAGGCGGACTTCGACCCCGACGACCCCGTCTGCCGCGAGATCGAGCAGGGCTCCTTCCTCGACGTGGTCGAGATCGACGCCGCGTCCAACCGCAAGATCGAGGACGCGCACAAGATCCGCGAGGCCTGCCAGGTCCGCCCCGTCGGCGCGCACAAGGTGTTCATCGTCGACGAGGCGCACCAGCTGACCAAGGAGGCCTTCAACGCCCTGCTCAAGACGATCGAGGAGCCGCCGCCCTGGGTGAAGTTCGTCTTCGCCACCACGGAGGCCGACAAGGTCCTGGAGACCATCGTCTCGCGCTGCCAGCGCCTCGAGTTCCAGCCCATCCCCGAGGAACTCATCGCCGAGCGGCTCGAGGCCATCACCAAGGCCGACGGCGTCAAGGCCGAGCGCGCCGCCCTGATCGCCATCGCGCGCCTCGCCCAGGGCGGGATGCGCGACTCCCAGTCCATCCTCGACCAGATCATCGCCTTCTCCGGCAAGAAGGTGGCCGAGAAGGACGTCCTCGACATCTACGGCCTGGCCTCGGCCGCCCAGCTGGCGGAGCTCGCCAAGGGCGTCGCCTCGGGCGACGCGAACGCCGTCCTCGGCCTCGCCGACACCTTCGCCCGCGAGGGTCGCGACCTCCTGCGCATCCTCGGCGACCTCCAGCAGCACGTGCGCGGCGCCGTCATCGACGCCGTCCGCTCCGGCGGCCGCTCGTCCTCGCTCGGCGCGGAGCTCGGCTCCGACGCGCTGGTCCGCATCCTCGACACGCTCCAGCAGGCCGAGCCCGGCATCCGCATGGGCCTGTCGCCCCGCGCCGCCTTCGAGATCGCCCTGCTCAAGTCGCTGGAGGTGGCGCGACAACGCCCGATCGACGCCCTCATCCGCGACCTCAGCGCCGCCGCCAACGGACTCCCCCGGGAGCCCGGCCAAAAAAAAATAGGGACCCCGCCGCCGCCCGCCGCCCCGGCCCCGGCGGCGCCCGCGCCGCGTCCCGCCGCCGCCGAGCCGCCCCGCGCGGACGACGGCCCGCCCGACGAGGTCCTGGATGCCGGCGCTCCCGCCGAGCCCGAGACCGAGCCCGAGGCCTGGCCCGAGGCGCCGGCGTCGCCCGCGCCCGCCGGGCTCCCGCGCCCCGCCGCCGCGCCCCCCGCGCCCGCCGTCCGCCCCGGGCATCCCGACTTCGAGCGTGCCCTCGAGTCCATCCCCAAGGGCGTGCGCGCCAAGCTCAAGGAGACGCTCGGCGCCGAGTTCACCTCGCTGCGCCCGCCGCCGCCCGGCGGCCTGCGCCGCCCGCGCTGACGCCATGACCCGGCTCGGCCTCATCGCCGACACCCACGGCCTGCTCCGGCCGCAGGCGCTCGTCGCGCTCGGCGGGTGCGACCGCATCCTGCACGCCGGCGACATCGGCGAGGGCGACATCCTCGAGTCGCTCGCGGGGATCGCCCCGGTCGACGCCGTGCGCGGGAACTGCGACGACCTTCCCGGGCTGCCGACGGACCGGATCCTCGATGTCGGCGGCGTCCGCATCCTCCTGCGCCACGGCCACCTTCCGGAGCCCGGCGCCCACGGCGCCGACGTCGTCGTGAGCGGGCACACCCACGTCCCGCTCGTCGCGCGGGATGGCGCGACGCTGCGGGTCAACCCCGGCTCCGCCGGCCCGCGCCGCTTCCGGTTGCCGGTCACGGTGGCCGTCCTGGAGGTCGGCGACGGCGCGCCCCGCGCCGAGATCGTCGAGCTCGACCTCGGCCCATGAGCTCCGGGCTCCCCATCGAGGCGCTCCGCGGCCCCCTCGCCGAGGCCTGCGCCCGCACCCGTCGGCTCATCCTGCGCGCGCCGACCGGCTCGGGCAAGTCGACCCAGGTGCCGCAGATGCTCGTCGACCTCGGTCTCGTCCGGGGCCAGGTGGTCGTCCTCCAGCCACGGCGCATCGCCGCGCGCCTCCTCGCCGCCCGCATCGCCGAGGAGCGCGGCGGGCGGCTGGGCGACGAGGTGGGCTACCAGATCCGCTTCGACCGCGTGGAGTCGGCCGCCACCCGGATCAAGTTCGTCACCGAGGCGCTCCTCCTGCGGCAGATGGCGTCCGACCCGGACCTCTCCGGCGTCGGCGCGGTCGTCTTCGACGAGTTCCACGAGCGGAACCTGCACGCCGACGTCGCCCTCGCGCTCGCGCGCCGCCTCCAGGAGACGCGCCGCCCGGACCTCCTCCTCGTCGCCATGTCGGCGACCCTGGACACCGAGGCGCTCGGCGCCTGGCTGCAGGGAGCGGAGACGCTCGCCGCCGACGGGCGGACCTACCCGGTGGACATCGAGCACGCGCCCCAGCCCCGCGACCCGCGACGCGGGCCGTGGGACGGCGCCGCGGAGGAGGTCCGCCGCCTGCTCCGCGAGGAGCCGGCGGGCGACATCCTCGTCTTCATGCCCGGGGCCTTCGAGATCTCGCGCACCCTCGGCCTGCTCGCCGCCGCGCCGGAGTGCCGCGGCGCCGACCTCCTCCCCCTGCACGGCGAGCTGCCGCCCGAGGAGCAGGACCGCGCCGTGCGGCCCGGCGAGCGCCGCAAGGTCGTCGTCGCCACGAACGTCGCCGAGACCTCGCTCACCCTGCCCGGCATCCGCGCGGTGGTCGACGCGGGCCTGGCGCGCGTCGCGCGCTTCGACCCCGTCCGCGGCATCGACACGCTCCTGACCGAGCCCGTCAGCCGCGCCTCCGCCGAGCAGCGGGCCGGCCGGGCCGGCCGCACCGGTCCTGGCCGCTGCGTGCGCCTCTGGTCCAAGGCCGACCACGACGCGCGGCCCGCCCGGCAGGCCGCGGAGATCCGCCGGGTCGACCTCTGCGAGACCGTCCTGCTGCTGCGCGCCGGCGGCTGGGGCGACCCCGCGGCCTTCCCCTGGTTCGAGCCGCCCGAGCCGCGCGCGCTCGCCCGCGCCGAGGCCACCTTGGCGGACCTCGGCGCCCTCGGGCCCGTCGGCGAGCTCACGCCGCTCGGCCGCCGCATGGCCGCCTTCCCCGCGCATCCCCGGCACGCGCGCATGCTGCTCGCGGCCGGCGAGCTCGGCTGCGTCGCCGAGATCGCCCGCGTCGCCGGGCTCGCCCAGGGGCGCGACATCCTCCTGCGCGGCGTCGACGCCGCCACCGAGCGCGAGCGCGACGCGGTCGGCGCCGCGCCCGGCTCCGACTTCCTCCTGCGGCTCGCGCTGCTCGACCGCGCCGCCGCCCTGCGCTTCGACACCGACGCCTGCGACCGCCTCGGCGTCCATGCCCAGGGCGCCCTCCAGGCCCATCGCGCCGCGCAGCAGTTCCTCCGGCTGGCCAAGGGGCAGGGCCTGCCGGTCGCGGACACGCCCGCCCCGCCCGAGGCCGTCCGCCGCTGCATCCTGCTCGGGCTCGGCGACCGCATCGCGGTCCGGCTCGACCACGGGACCCTGCGCTGCGCCGTCGTGCACGGCCGGCGCGGCGAGCTCCGGCGCGAGACCGCCGTCCGCGACGCCCGCCTGCTCGTCGCGGCCGAGATGGAGGAGGTCTCGGTGCGCGGCGAGGTCACGACCCTGCTCTCGCTCGCCACCGAGGTCGAGGAGGCGTGGCTGCGCGAGCTCTTCCCGGGCGACTTCTCCGAGGTCGCCGCGGCGCGCTACGACCCCGCCCAGCGCCGCGTCGTCACGCGCCTCGAGCGCCGGTTCCGCGACCTCGTCCTGGAGTCCCGCGAGCGCGACGACGCCCCGTCCGACGCCGCCAGCCGCCTGCTGGCCGACGAGGTGCTCGCCGGGCGGCTCGAGCTGGAGCGCTGGGACGCCGCGGTCGACGCCTGGATCCGCCGCGCGAACTTCCTCTCCCGCCACGCGCCCGAGCTCGGCATCCCGCCCTTCGACGCCGAGGCCCGCCGGATGGTCGTCGAGGAGCTCTGCGCCGGCGCCACGGCCTACCGCGACATCCGCGACCGCCCCGTCATGCCCGCCGTGCGGGGCTGGCTGACCCACGAGCAGGCGCTCGCCCTCGAGGACCTCTGCCCCGAGCGCATCGACCTGCCGCGCAAGAAGCACCCGGCCCGCATCGAGTACACCGACGACGGCGAGGCGGTGATCGAGGCCACCGTCCAGGAGCTCTACGACTGCCCGGGCTCCCGGCTGCGCGTCTGCCGCGGCAAGGTGCCCCTGGTCGTCTGCATCCAGTCCCCCGCGCGCCGCACGCAGCAGCGCACCACCGACCTGGACGCCTTCTGGAAGGGCTCCTACGAGCTCGTGAAGAAGGAGCTGCGGGGCCGCTACCCGAGGCACGAATGGCGATGAGCCCGCTCGACCCGCGCCGGCCCTGGGCCGACATCCCCCTGCACGTCGTCGACTTCGAGGGCAGCCGCCGGACGGGCGTGGTCGAGTACGGCGTCGCGACCCTGCTGGGCGGCCGCCTGGTGGGCCTGCGCACCGCCCTCTGCGCGCCGAGCTCGCCCGTGCCCGGCGCCGAGACGCGCTGCCACGGGCTCACCGACCGCGACCTCGAGGGGCGCCGGCCCTTCTCGGCCGAGTGGCCCCTCTTCAACGAGCTGCGCGGCTCCGGCCTCCTCGCCTCGCACCAGGCCTCCGTCGAGGCCTCCCTGCTCGCGGCGACCTGGCCCCATCCCGCCGCCGTCCCGGCCGTGTCCGAGACCGAGGTGGCGGAGGCGCAGTGGGGCCCCTGGGTCGACTCCCTGGCGCTCGCCCGCGCCCGCCTGCCCGGCCTGCCCGGCCATTCCCTCGGGGAGGTCGTCGCCGCCCTCGGCCTCGCCGGCGAGCTCGCCGCGGCGGCGGACGCGCTCTGCCCGGAGGGCCGCCGCCGCCCCCACTGCGCCGGCTTCGACGCGCTCGCGGCCGCGCTGGCGGTCCTGCGGCTCGCCCCGCCGCGGGGCCGGATCGCCGACCTCCTCGCCATGGGTTCCCCGGGAGGGAGCGACGCCGCCCAGGGCGAGCTCCCGCTCTGACCGTTTTGCGCTTCCCCTGCGCGGGGCGGAGGCGTTTGGATGTCCGTCCCATGTCCTCCCGCGCTCCCATCCGAGTGGCCGTCACCGGCGCCGCCGGCAACATCGGCTACGCCGCCATCTTCCGCCTCGCCTCCGGCGCCGTCTTCGGCCCCGACCAGCCCGTCGCGCTCAACCTCATCGAGGTCGGGCCCGGCCTCGACGCCCTCGCCGGCGTCAAGATGGAGCTCGAGGACGCCGCGTTCCCGCTGCTCGCGGACGTCGTGACGACGGGCGACCTCGACGCCGGGTTCAGGGACGCCGACTGGTGCCTCCTCATCGGCGCCGTGCCCCGCAAGGCCGGCATGGAGCGCAAGGACCTGCTCGGCATCAACGGCAAGATCTTCGTCGGGCAGGGCCAGGCCATCGCCCGCGCCGCCAAGCCGACCGCCCGCGTCCTCGTCGTCGGCAACCCCTGCAACACCAACGCGCTCATCGCGCTCCGCGCCGGCGGCCTCGGCGCCGACCGCGTCTTCGCCATGACCCGCCTCGACGAGAACCGCGCCAAGGCCATGCTCGCCGCCAAGGCCGGCGTCCATGTCTCGGCCGTGCGCAACGTCGCCATCTGGGGCAACCACTCCGCCACCCAGTTCCCCGACTTCGCCAACGCGACCGTCGCCGGGAAGCCCGCCACCTCGGCCATCGCCGACCACGCCTGGCTGCGCGAGACCTTCATTCCCGCCGTCCAGCAGCGCGGCGCGGCCGTGATCAAGGCCCGCGGCGCCTCCTCCGCGGCGTCGGCCGCCAACGCCGCGCTCGACACGGTGCGCAGCCTCCACTTCCCGACCCCCGCCGGCGACTGGCACTCCGTCGCCGTCCTCTCCGACGGCTCCTACGGCGTGGCCAAGGGCGTCCTCTTCGGCTTCCCCATCCGCACCAAGGCCGACGGCTCCTGGGAGATCGTCCATGGCCTGGCGGTCGACGCCTTCGCCCGCGAGAAGATCGCCCTCACCGAGAAGGAGCTCCTCGAGGAGCGCGCGACCGCCTCGGAGGCGCTGGGCCTCGCGCTCTGACGTGGCGCACGCCGACGCCGCCGCGGGCGACGCGGCCGACCTCCCCCGCGACCTCGCCGCGCTGCTCGCCGGCGAGCCGTCGCTCGTCGCCAACTGCGCCAACGCCGCCTCGCTCCTCTGGCATCGCCTGCCTGGGCTGAACTGGGCCGGCTTCTACCTGCTGCGCGGCGACACCCTCGTCCTCGGGCCCTTCCAGGGCCGCCCCGCCTGCACGCGCATCGGCCCGGGCCGCGGCGTCTGCGGCGCCGCGGTCGCCCGCCGCGCCACGGTCAACGTCCCGGATGTCGCGGCCTTTCCCGGGCATATCGCCTGCGACGCGGCCTCGAGGAGCGAGCTCGTCGTCCCGCTGCTGCGCGGCGAGCGGCTCCTGGGCGTCCTCGACCTCGACAGCCCGCTTCCCGCGCGCTTCGACGCCGCGACCGTCGCCCTGGCCGAGGCGGTCGCCCGCCAGGTCGCCGAGGCCTCGTCCGAGGCCTGAGCGGGACGCTGACCCGCCGCGCCGCGGCCGGCTAGCGGTCGCCGAGGCGGACGAGCGTGACCTCCGCGGGCCGGGCCGGGCCCAGCGAGGCGCCGCCCTCCGCCGCCGCCTGGAACAGCGCGGGCTCGGGCGCCGTGGCCGGCTCGCCGCGCGCCGCGCGGATGCGCAGCCAGCCGAGATGGTCGAGGATGAGGGGGTTGGCGCTCGCGTACAGGCGCGGCTCCGACCGCATCCAGCCGGCGTCGAAGGCGGGCCCGCCCCGCACCTGATAGCGCTCCAGCGACAACAGGGTGAGCGCGCGCCGGTTGTCGAGCGCCGGCCAGGCCGCCATGCTGACCGCGGCCACCGCGGCGTTGCGCGGGTTGCCGGCGAAGCGCGCGGTGTTCGTCGCGTTGCCGAGCGAGGCGTCGGCGACCGCGCCGTGGACGCCGAGCTCCGGCGAGTCGGTCAGCACCGGCAGGTGCACCCAGAAGTCGACCTCCTCGCCGAGGGGGCGCGGCAGCAGGCTCGTGCGCGGGTCGTTCCATTCGGGCAATCCCGAGCCCGGGGGCGGCGGGACGGGGTTGGCGAAGCCCCACGCGGCCTCGCTCGCCCAGGTCCGCGCCTCGCGGTCCCAGGCGCGCACGGGGAGATCGCCGAAGCGCGCCGGCTCCCGCGGGTTGGAAGGCAGGAATCCCGCGCGGCGAAGGCCGGCGGACTCGGCGTCGCAGACGACGACGGCGCCCTCGGCGAAGCCCCGGCGACGCAGCGCCTCGGCCACGGCGCGGACGAGCGGCTTCGGGGTGGAGAGCCCGGGCCCGGGAAGGGTGGCGACCTTGATCGCCACCTTGCCGCGCGGTCCCGGCGCCAGGCGCGTCGCCGTGCGCGACTCGAAGGCGGCGAGGACCGCCTCGGCCGCGCGCCCATAGCCGGTGTCGCCAAAATCCTCGAGCGGGTGCTCGAGCACCAGGCGCCTCGGGTCCTCCGCGGCGCCGCCGGCCGGCGATTGGGCGATGAGGGCGAGCGCGATCGCCAGTAGCCAGTTGCGTCCCATGCGCCCATCCTAGCCCTTGGCCGCCGCTCGGCAAGCGGTCGCTCTTTGGGGTTTGCCCCCCTTCCCGCCGCCCCCACCTTGCCGGAATGGCGGATGCTCCCACCCTCCGGCGCCGCGCGCTCGGCCTGATCTTTCTCACGGTGTTCATGGACATCGTCGGGTTCGCCGTGATCATCCCGATGTACCCGGCCCTCCTCGGGCATTATCTGGCCAGCGAGGGCGGTCCCGGGACGATCATGGGCGGGCTGGTCGACGCGGCGCGCTGGCTGGCGGGCGGCGAGCCCCGTCCGGAGCTGGTCGCCGTGCTGCTCGGCGGCGTCCTCAGCGCCGCCTTCTCGCTCCTGCAGTTCCTTTTCTCCCCCATCTGGGGCGGGCTGTCCGACCGGGTGGGCCGGCGTCCGGTGCTCGTCGCCACCCTCGCCGGCAACGTCCTTGCCTACCTGCTCTGGGTCGTGTCCGGTCACTTCTGGATCTTCGTGCTTTCCCGGGCCCTCTGCGGCCTGTTCGCCGGCAACATCGCCGTGGCCTCGGCGGCCGCGGCCGACATCACCCCGCGCGAGGAGCGCGCCAAGGGCATGGCCGTGGTCGGCGTCGCCATCGGCCTGGGCTTCCTCTTCGGGCCGGTCATCGGCGGCCTGGCCTCCGTCTGGGTCCTTCCGCACGATCCCGACCCGACGACCGCGCTCGCCCTCCACCCCTTCTCCGGCGCCGCCCTGGTCTCGGCCTTCCTCGCCGTGGCCAACCTCGCGCTGGTGTGGCGCCTCTTCCCCGAGACGCTCGGCGCGGCCGACCGGAGCGCCGACGGCCGCTCGGGCTTCCTCGGTCTCCTGCGCGCCCCCGCCGGGGGCGTCCGGCGCGCCTCCTTCGCCAACCTCGCCTACCAGGTGGCCTTCACCGGCATGGAGACGACCGTGGTGTTCCTCACGGCCGCCCTGTTCCTCTATGCGCCGCGCGACAACGCCTGGCTCTTCCTCTCCAACGGCCTGTGCCTCGTCGCCGCCCAGGGCCTCGCCGGCCGCTTCGCCGTCCGGCGTTTCGGCGAGCGCGCGGTCGCCACGCTCGGCTTCGTCACCGGCGCGGTCGCCCTCGCCGCCATCGCGTTAATCCCGTACCCGCCGCCCGGCGCTCCCGCGCAGGCGGGCCTCGTGCCGCTGTTCTTCGCCGCCACCGGCCTGCTCGCCTTCTCCACCGGCCTCATCCTGCCCAGCCTCTCCTCGCTGGTCTCCCTTTACTCCCCGCCCGACGAGCAGGGCCGCAACCTCGGGATCCTTCGCTCCGCCGGCGCCCTCGCCCGCATCGTCGGCCCCGTCGCCGCGGCCTACGTGTTCTTCCACACCGGCACGCACCAGTGGGTCTACGCGGCCGGGGCCCTTCTCCTGTTGCCCGGGCTCTGGCTCGTCCGCACCCTTCCGGAGCCCTCAGCCGACGGCCAGCGCTGAGCCCAGCGCCCGCGCGCGCCGGACCGTCGACATCAGCGAGACGCCGCCGCGGAAGCAGCCGACGAAGGCCAGTCCGGGCTCCGTCCGCTCCGCCTCGGCCAGGGCCTCCAGCAGGGCCGCGTGCCCGCTGTGGCATTGCGGGATGGAGCGGCCCCAGCGCGCGATCCACTGGCGCTCCGGCTTGCCCGCCGCGCCCAGCAGCTCGCCGAGCTCGCGGTCGACCACGGCGCCCAGCGCCTCGTCGTCGAGGGTCCCGAGCTCCGGCGACCGCGAGCCGCCCAGGAAGCAGGACAGCAGCACCTTGCCCTCGGGCGCGCAGCCGGGCAGGACGCTGGAGGGGAAGAGCACGCCGAGCACCTTGCGACCCTCCTTGCGCGGCGCGAGCAGGCCGAAGCCGCCGAGCGGGTGAGCCACGCGGGCGCGGTCATAGCCCCTGACGACCAGCGCCACCGGGGGCGCCGCCACGCGCTCCGCCTCGGCCAGGAGCCGCGCCGGCGGATGGTCGAAGGGCAGGGAGGCCCATGCCCACGGGGGCGCCGTGACGACGAGGTGCCGGCACCTGGCGCCATGCTCCGTGCCGTCCGCCTCGCGCCAGGCCACGTCCCATCCCTCCGGCCCGCGCGCGAGCCGCGTCGCCTCGGCCCCGAGCCTCAGCGCCCCCGGCGGCAGCGCGGCCGCCATCGCCTCGGCCAGCCGCGCCATGCCGCCGGCGAACCCGACCACGCGGCGCGGCGGTCCCTTGCGCCGCGCGAGCCCGAGCAGCACCGAGCCGTGCTCGCGCTCGAGGGCCACGAGGGAGGGCAGGGCGTGCTCGGCCACCAGGCGCCCCGGGTCGCCGGCGAAGATGCCGTTGACCATCGGGTCCATGAGCCGGTCGGCGACCTCGGCGCCGAACCGCCTCCCGGCGAAGCCGAGCAGGCTCTCGCCCGGCTCGCCGCCGCGCGGCACCAGGGGCTCCGCGAGCAGGCGCAGCTTGCCGCCGAGGCTGAGCAGCCGGGAGCGGAGCAGCGAGAGCGGGCTCGCGGTCAGGGCATGCAGCTCGCCGCCCCAGGCGACGAGGCGCCGCGCGGCCGCGAGGTCGGCGTCCCGCATCTCCCCTCCCAGCCCGAGCTGCTCGAGGATCGCCGCGTCGCCCGGCTCGTCGAGCTGCAGCGTGTGCGGCCCGAGCTCGACCGTCCACCCGTCCTCGCGGGCCGTCCTCACCGCCCCGCCCGCCCGGTCGGAAGGCTCGAGCACGCGGACCGACCCGCCACGGGCCGCCAGGGCCGAGGCGACGCCGAGGCCGGCGGGCCCCGCGCCGAGGATGACCGCGTCCAATTGCATTGCCCAATTCATCGCGAGGTTTTCTCGGTTGGCAACCTTGCCCGCCATCCTTTCGATGGCGTCATGTCACCCCGATTCGCCCTGCTCCTCGTCGCCGCCGGCCTTGTCGCCCAGGAGGCTCCCGCGCCCGCCCCCGCCGCTCCGGCCGCTCCGGCCGCTCCTGCCGCTCCCGCCGGCTGGGCCTACGAGGCCGACCTCGACCTCGGCGGCCGCTCCGGCCGCGAGAACGGCACCGCGCTGAGCGCCGGCGTCCGCGCCGAGCATGAGACGGCCTCCGTCGACAAGACCGTGGCCAGCCTCCGCGGCAACAGCACGACCACCGGCGACCAGAAGTCCGCCGACGACCTCCTCGGCAAGGCCAGCTACGAGCGCACGCTCGCCAAGGCCACCTTCTGGTACGTCCGCGCCGACGCCGGCTATGACCGCGTGCGCGACCTCGACCTCATCGCCCTGGGCACCGGCGGCCTGGGCTATCGCCTCGTCGAGGACGCCAAGGGCAGCTTCGACGTCCGCGCCGGTCTCGGCTATCGCGTCGAGGAGACCGACGGCTCCGGCATGGAGGACACCCGCTCCGCCGCCCTCGACCTCGGCCTCGCCTTCGAGCGCGACCTCGCCTGGGGCAAGCTCCGCATCGGCGTCGACGCCGTCCCCTCCCTCGAGGACTTCGCCGACGTCACCATCCGGCACGAGTCGTCCTTCGAGTTCCTGATCAAGGATTCCCCGCTCGCGCTCCGCGTCGGCATCACCCAGGACTACCGTTCCGAGGACCCCGACGAGAAGCTGCAGAACACCTACTTCCTGCGCCTCGTCTACCGCTGGCGCTGATCCCCTCCCATGCTCGCCGAGTTCCGCAACTTCATCCTCCGGGGCAACGTCCTCGACCTGGCGGTGGCCGTCATCATCGGCGCCGCCTTCAACGGCATCGTCACCTCGCTGATCGGCGACATGGTGACGCCCCTCCTGCTCCAGCCGGCCATGGACGCCCTCGGCGTCGCCGAGCTCGAGAAGGTCCAGTGGCAGGGCGTGAAGTACGGCAAGTTCCTCGCGGCCGTCCTCGGCTTCCTCGTGACGGCCGCCGTCGTCTTCGGCCTGGTCAAGCTCGCCAACACCCTGAGCGCCCGCAAGGCAGCCGCCCCGGTCACGCCCCCGCCCCCTTCCAAGGAGGAGCAGCTCCTCACCGAGATTCGCGACCTTCTCAAGGAGCGGCGTTAAGTTGCCTACTTTCCGACGGGCTTTTTTGCCTAAAAATAGGCACAAAAGCTCTTATTGCCTAATTTTAGTCAAAGCCGAGTTTTGTTCTAAAGTTGGCACAGGGGGTGCTTTTATCCCGTAGCTTTCCCAAATCCACCATGAGCAACCATCCCGCCCGTCACAACGCGATCTCCAGCATCGCCAGCCAGCCCCGCCTGAAGGGGACCTTCGACTTCCGGTCCGAGAAGCTCGACGCCGTCTACGGGCAGAATGTCTTCTCCCTCGACAAGATGGAGAAGCGCCTCCCCAAGGGCGTCTTCAAGTCCCTGAAGAACGCCATCGAGAACGGCGCCAAGATCGACAACAGCGTCGCCGACATCGTCGCCTCGGCCATGAAGGACTGGGCCCTGGAGCGCGGCGCCACCCACTACGCCCACGTCTTCTACCCGCTGACCGGCCTCACCGCCGAGAAGCATGACACCTTCTTCGAGCCCTCCGGCTCGGGCACCCTCGCCCAGTTCGCCGGCAAGGCCCTCATCCAGGCCGAGCCCGACGCCTCCTCCTTCCCCAACGGCGGCCTCCGCGCCACCTTCGAGGCCCGCGGCTACACGGCGTGGGACGTCACCTCGCCCGCCTACATCTTCGACACCGAGAACGGCTCGACGCTCTGCATCCCCACCGCCTTCGTCTCCTGGACGGGCGAGGCCCTCGACAAGAAGACCCCGCTGCTGCGCTCCATGGCCGCGCTGAATCGCGCCGCCCGCCGCCTGCTCAGGCTCTTCGGCAACGCCGAGCCCGGCTACATCGCCGCCACCGCCGGCCCCGAGCAGGAGTACTTCCTCATCGACTCGCGCCTCTACCACCTGCGCCCCGACCTCCACACCTGCGGCCGCTCGCTCTTCGGCGCCCGCCCCGCCAAGGGCCAGGAGTTCGAGGACCAGTACTTCGGCACCATCCCCTCGCGCGTCCTCGCCTGCATGATGGAGGCCGAGCTGGAGTGCTTCAAGCTGGGGATCCCCATCAAGACCCGCCACAACGAGGTCGCCCCGGCCCAGTTCGAGGTCGCGCCCATCTTCGAGACCGCGAACGTCGCCCATGACCACCAGATGCTGACGATGACGGTCCTCAAGTCCGTCGCGGCCAAGCACGGCTTCACCTGCCTCATGGCCGAGAAGCCCTTCGCGGGCGTGAACGGCTCCGGCAAGCACGTCAACTGGTCCCTCGGCGGCGCCAAGGTCGGCAACCTGCTCGAGCCCGGCTCCACGCCCCACGACAACGCCCAGTTCATCGCCTTCGCCACGGCCGTGATCCGCGCCGTCGACCTCCACCAGGGCCTGCTCCGCGCCACCGTCGCCTCGGCTGGCAACGACCACCGCCTCGGCGCCAACGAGGCGCCTCCCGCCATCATCTCGATCTACCTCGGCGACATGCTCGCCGACGTCTTCGAGCAGCTCCGCAAGAGCGGCTCGGCCAAGACCTCCAAGGCCGGCGGCACCATGCACCTCGGCACCGACTCGCTGCCCGTCCTGCCCAAGGACGCCGGCGACCGCAATCGCACCAGCCCGTTCGCCTTCACCGGCAACAAGTTCGAGTTCCGCGCGGTCGGCTCCTCGTTCTCCATCGCCGGCCCGCTCGTCGCGCTCAACACCATCGTGGCCGACTCGATCGAGTTCATGTGCGAGCGCCTCGAGGCCGAGACCAAGGGCAAGAAGGGCGCCTTCAACGCCGCCCTCTCCAAGGTCGTCAAGGAGGTCCTCCAGAAGCACAGCCGGATCATCTTCAACGGCAACGGCTACTCGGAGGCCTGGCACAAGGAGGCCGAGCGCCGCGGCCTGAAGAACCTTCGCACCACCCCCGACGCGCTGCCCGAGATCGCCTCCGCCCGCACCATCGAGGTGTTCGAGCGCCAGGGCGTCCTCTCCCGGCGCGAGCTCGTCTCCCGCGAGGAGATCTACACCCACTCCTACGTGCTGTCCGTCGGCACGGAGTCCAAGCTCACCTCGGAGATCGGCCGCACGGTCATCCTGCCCGCCGCCTTCGCCTACGCCCGCGACCTCGCCGCCGCCCAGGAGGCCCTCAGGGCCGCCGGCGGCAAGGCGGCCGGCAAGGCCCTCGCGGAGCTCGCCAAGCTGACCGACCAGCTGTCCTCCGCCCTCGACGCCCTGGACAAGCTCCGCGCCGAGTCGCACGACAGCACCCACGACGCCGCCCGCCACGCGGTGGACAAGGTCCTGCCCGCCATGCTCAAGGTCCGCGCCGCCGCCGACGCCCTCGAGGAGATCGTCGCCGACGCCCACTGGCCCCTGCCCACCTACCAGGAGCTGCTCTTCCTGCGCTGAGGCCGGCCGCCGCCGGTCTCGACGGGCCGCCCTTCGGGGCGGTCTTTTTTTGCCTCCTGAAAGGCCGGCGGATGGAAAGGGTGGAAGGGATAGAAGGGATGATTGGGGGCGAATGGAAGGAGGGCGAGACGCGGCCGGACCAGATTCATGGGGCAGCGAGGATCCATTTTAATCCTTCCTATCATTTCATCCCTTTTATCCCTTCTATCCCTTTTATCCTTTTTATCCCTTCCTTCCGTCCCTCCCTCAGTCCCCCTCGTCCTTTCAATCTCCCCAAACAAAAGACCCGGCCTGGGGCCGGGTCTCGCGGGGCGGGCCGTCAGGCCGCGCTCACTTGTGCTCCCACTTCTTCCGCAGGTAGGCGTTGAAGGCCTTGACCTTGTTCTTCCGGCGCTTGCGGGTGGTGGGCTTCTCGAAGCCGCGCTTGGCGCGCGCGTCCTTGATGATGTTCTCGCGGTCGACCTTCTTCTTCAGGCGACGGAGGGCCTTGTCGACGGCCTCTCCCTTGCGGATCTTGATTTCGACGGGCATGGATGTGGATGAGGGTTGAGCGAAAGGGCAGGGCGGGGCCGGGGTCAACCCCGAAACCGGGCCCGCCGCGCGGGGCACTCGGCGCTTGCCGCCCCCTCCGGCGGGGGCAAGTCTGCCCGGCACCCCGCCGATGTACCTCAAGGAAATCGTCGCCCAAGGTTTCAAGAGCTTCGCCGACCGCACCCGCATCGGCCTGGGGCCGGGCATGACCGCCGTCGTCGGCCCCAACGGCTGCGGCAAGTCCAACATCGTCGACGCCATCCGCTGGGTCCTGGGCGAGCAGAGCGCCAAGTCCCTCCGCGGGACGTCCATGCAGGACGTCATCTTCAGCGGCACCGACCAGCGCAAGGCCCTCCCCATCTGCGAGGTCGAGCTGACCTTCGCCGACTGCGAGAAGGAGCTCGGCACGCAGTTCGCCGAGGTCGCCGTCATGCGCCGCCTCCACCGCGAGGGCACGAGCGACTACTTCATCAACGGCAAGCCCTGCCGGCTGAAGGACATCCAGCGCCTGTTCATGGACACCGGCGTCGGCCGCATGTCCTACTCCTTCATGGTGCAGGGGCAGATCGACCAGATCCTCTCCGCCAACCCCGCCGAGCGCCGCTACCTCTTCGAGGAGGCCGCGGGCATCACCCGCTACAAGGCCCAGCGCAAGGAGGCCCTGGCCAAGCTCGCCCTCGTCGAGCAGAACCTCGCGCGCGCCACCGACGTCGTCGAGGAGGTCGGCCGCCAGATCGCCTCGCTCAAGCGGCAGGCCGCCAAGGCGCTCCGCTACCGCCGCCTCCGGCACCGCCTGACGCACCTCGACCTCGCCTGGCAGGGGCGCCAGTGGGGCGAGCGCCGCGCCCAGGTCGTCGGCCTCGAGGCCTCCGCCCAGTCGACCCGCGAGGAGGCCGCCGGGCTCGGCGAGGCCCTCGCCGGCCGCGAGGCCGCCCTCGCCCTCGCCAAGGAGGAGCGCGCCGCCGCCGCCGAGCGCCTCGAGGCCGCCCAGCGCTCGCTCTACGACCTGCGCTCCGCGCGCGACGCCGCCGACGCCGAGGGCCGCACCGCCGGCCTCCGCGCCGACGACCTCGCCGCCCGCGTCGCCGAGGCCAGGCTCGAGGCCGACGCGCTGTCGGCCGAGCTCGCCGAGATCCAGTCGCGCCTCTCGGGCGGCGCCGCCGAGAAGGCCGCCCGCGAGGGCGAGGTCAGCCAGGCCGACGGCGCCTACCGCGGCCGCGCGCTCGAGGCCGAGGAGGCCGCGCGCGCCGTCGCCGCCGGCGAGGCCGCCCTGCGCCAGCGCCGGCAGGACCTCCTCATCGCCGAGGGCGAGATCACCCGGCACCGCGCCGATGTCACCAACCTCGAGGTCGACCTGCGCAGCTTCCAGGCGCGCCGCGCGGCCCTCGCCGACGCCCTTTACCAGGCGCGCGACGAGCGCGTCGCCGCCGAGCGCCGCGCGTCCGACTGCGCCGCCGTCGTCACCCGCCTCCATGGCGAGGCCGAGGGCGCCCGCGCGGCCGAGCAGGCCGCCGCCGACCGCGGCAAGGAGCTCCTCGCCGAGTTCCGCTCGCTCCAGCAGACCATCGCCGAGCAGGACCGCGTGGTGGCCAAGCGCTCCGCCCACCTCTCGCTCCTCGAGCAGATGCAGGCCCGCCTGGAGGGCTTCTCCGAGGGCGCCAAGGCCCTCCTCCGCGGCGAGCTCGGCGACGCCGTGCCCGCGGGCAAGGCGGCCGCGCTCTCCGCCCTGGTCGAGGTCGCCGACCCGTCGCTCTCGCCCGCCCTCGAGGCCCTGCTCGGCCAGGCCAGCGAGGCCGTCGCCCTGGACAGCGCCGATTTCCTCCCCGCCGTCGTCGGACGCCTCGCCGAGCGCGACCTCGGCCGCACCGTGCTGCACGTGCCGTCCCCGGCCCGCGCCGAGCCCGCCGGCCTTCCCGCCTGGCTCCGCCCCGCCGCCTCGGCGGTCCGTCCCCGCGGCGCCGCCGCCGCGCCCCTCGTCGCCGGCCTCTTCTCCGGCTGCTTCCTCGCGCACTCGGTCGACGAGTTCCTCGCCTGGTGGCGCGCCAACCCCGGCTTCGAGTTCCTCCAGGTCGCGACGCCCGCCGGCGACCTCGTCGACCGCCGAGGCCTGGTCTTCGCCGGCCGCCGCGCCAAGGAGGAGGCCGCCCCCGCCGGCGTCTTCTCCCGCGAGGCCGAGATCCGCGAGGGCAAGGCCCGCCTGACCGAGGAGAACGACCGGCTCACCGCCCTCAACGAGCGCGCCATGGCCCTGCAGGCCGAGCTCGACGCCAACGAGACGGAGCGCGCCGAGCGCCGCTCGGCCTTCGAGGCGGCCACCCGTGAGCACGGCGTCGCCGCCGCCGACGAGCGCGCCGCCCGCGCCGCCCTCGCCGCCGCCGACGAGCGCATCGCCCGCGACGAGCGCCAGGTCGCCGAGCTCGAGGCCTCCCAGGCCGCCGCGACCGAGCGGCTCGAGCGCGCGAAGGGCGCCCTCTCCGGCAAGGAGCTCGACATCGAGCGCCATCGCGAGGGCATCGCCGCCGCCGAGGCCGCCCTGGCCGGCAGCCGCGCCGCCGCCGACCGCGCCCGCGACTCGCTCGCGGAGTTCCGGCTCGGCCTGGCCGAGCGCCGCCAGCAGCTCGAGCTCGCCGACCGCGCCGTGGCCGAGCTCGCCCAGCGCCGCCGCGAGGCCGAGGTCCGCCTCGAGTCCCGCCGCCGCGAGGCCGAGGGTGGCGACGCCCAGGTCGCCGCCCTGCGGGCCGGCGCCGCCGAGGCCGCCCGCCGCGCCGCCGAGGCCGAGGGCCGCGCCGCCGCCGCGGAGACCGCGCTCGAGGCCGAGCGCGCCGCCCAGACCGCCCGCGAGGCCGCGCTCGAGGCCGAGGAGCAGGGCCTGGCCGCCGGCCGCGAGGCCCGCCGCGACGCCGAGACGCGCCTCCGCGGCCTGGAGGTCTCGCTGGCCGAGGCGGCCTCGCAGTGCGCCTTCATCTCCGAGAAGGTGCTCGCCGAGCACCAGGTGGACGTGGCGTCCGTCGACTGGCGCCGCCAGCTCTGGCTCGCCGACGAGCCCTTCGAGCCGTCGCCCGGCCTGGGCGAGCTGGACGAGGACGAGGCCGAGGAGGGCGCGGCCCCCGCCGCCGCCCCCGCGCGCCCCGCGCGCGGCGAGCCGTCGGAGGACGACCTCCGCGCCCTCGACGCGACCGACTGGCCCCCGCTCGTCCGGGAGATCGCCGCCCTGCGCGAGCGCCTCGCCGGCATGGGCGCCGTCAACCTCGTCGCGGTCGAGGAGTACGCCTCGCTCCGCCAGCGCCACGACTTCCTTCGGACCCAGAGCGACGACCTCTGGAGGTCGAAGGAGGAGCTGACCAAGGCGATCGACGAGATCAACGCGACCTCGCTCCAGCTCTTCACCGACACCTTCGAGCAGGTCCGGAAGAACTTCGCCTTCACCTTCGAGCGCCTCTTCAACGGCGGCAGGGCCGACCTCCACCTCGTGCAGGCCGAGGACGTCCTCGATAGCGGCATCGAGATCATCGCCCAGCCGCCCGGCACCAAGCTCCGGGGCATCTCGCTCCTCTCCGGCGGCCAGCGCACCATGACCGCGGTGGCCCTCCTCTTCGCCATCTACATGGTGAAGCCCTCGCCCTTCTGCGTGCTCGATGAGCTCGACGCGCCCCTGGACGACGTCAACGTCGGCCGGTTCACGGACATCGTCCGCGAGTTCACCCGCCACTCCCAGTTCCTCGTCATCACCCACAAGAAGGGCACCGTGGCCGCGGCCGACGCCATCTTCGGGGTCACCATGCAGGAGAAGGGCGTGACCCGGGTCTATTCCATGCGCTTCAACCGCGAGCGCGGGGAGGCCGAGGCCTCCGGGACCCGCTGACCGCTTGCCTCGCCCGCGGGGCGGGGTAGGGTGGCCCCATGGCACTCGTCCGAATCCTCGCCCTCGCGCTGGTCGCCGGGACGCTCGCCGCCCGCGAGCGCGTCCCCCTGGCCGTCGACACCCGCCCGCTCGACCGCACCCGCCCGGGCGCGAGCCACGCCGAGATGCTGTCGCGGGTCACGCCCGCGGTGGTCAGCGTCCGCCTGGCGCTCGAGGTGGGCGAGGGCGACCTGCGCCGCGTCCCCGTCCCCAACCCGCGCCTCGTCCGCCGCGACCCCGCCACGGGCAAGTTCCTCGTCCCCATCGCCCTGGGCTCGGGCGTCGTCGTGCACCCTTCCGGGTACATCATCACCAACCACCATGTCGTCACCGCCCAGGGCCAGGTGGTCTCGCGCGTGGCGATGGTCCAGTTCGCCGACGGCCGCGACCTCCGCGGCACGCTCGTCGGGTCCGATTCCCGGACGGACATCGCCGTGGTCAAGGTCGAGGCCAAGGACCTGCCGCACCTGCGGCTTTCCGACAGCGACCAGCTCCGCGTCGGCGACGCCGTCTTCGCCGTCGGCAACCCCCTGGACGTCGGCCTCAGCGTCTCCTCCGGCATCGTCTCCGGCCTCGGGCGCAACAACCTCACCCTCCGCGGCGGGCCCGACTACCAGGACTTCATCCAGACCAGCGCCCCGATCAACCCGGGCAATTCCGGCGGCGCGCTGGTGGACGCCGAGGGCCGGCTGGTCGGCATCAACACCGCCGTCCGGGCGGACGGCGCCGGCATCGGCTACGCCGTCTCGGGCAACCTCGCCCGCTTCATCGCGGAGTCCCTGATCGAGCGCGGCACCGTCGTGCGCGGCTATTTCGGCGCGACCGGCGAGGATGTGCCCTTCGCGGAGGCCGTCGCCGCGGGCGTCGCCCGCGGCCAGGCCTGCCGCATCATCCAGGTCGAGCCCGGCTCGCCCGCCCAGAAGGGCGGCCTGCGGGAGGGGGACCTCGTGACCTCGGTCAACGGCTACCAGCCCTCGGACTGGAGCGACCTTCGCCTCATCATATCGGGCCTCCGGCCGGGCACCCAGGCCAATGTCTCGGTCATCAGGGACGGCAAGGCGCTGTCCCTCCGCATTCCCGTCGTGGAGCGCCCCAAGGGCTTCTGAACCATGGCCGCCGGCGCCCCTAGCTCCCCGCGCCGCGCGGCTTGGATGGTCCTTGTCGCCGTCGGGCTGCTCCTCGCCCTTTTGCGACCCGGCACCGTCGCCCCCGGCCCCGCCCAGCCCGACCCCTCTCCCGGTCTCAGGATGCTGGCCGACGACTCCGCCTGGCTCGACCGCGCCCGGCTCGCCGACCCGGCCTTCCTGGTCACCCCCCCGGTGCGTCCGGTCGCCGGCGGGGCTGACGGCTCCATGCCCGAGGCGACCCCCTTCCCCCCGATACCCCCCGACTTCGTCGCCTCCCCCGAGGGCGCCTTCAAGCTCCCCCTGGCCTCGGTCGATCCCGCCGAGCCCCTGATGACAGACCCCTTCCCCAAGCTGGATCGCCCCCTCGAGACCATCGGAGAAAGGGTACCCCGGGCTTTGCCCCTGGCCCGAGCCCCCATCCTTAGGGCCACCTCCTTGGATGGCCGATTGGTCATCGAGCGCCCTTTGGAGGATGAAAGTTTAGTTAAGTCTCTATTTATAAACGATTTAAGTTATAAAAATCTTCCCACTTTAGGCCTTGGAATCGATGCTTTTGGACTGCAAGGCGCCCCCGTCTTGCTGGCGGGGACCGGGGTCGCCGATCGCGACGAGGCCCTTTTGCAGTGGGCGACCAAGCAACCTTGGGCCTCTTGGCTGCCCCCCGGCGCCTATAGGGTGGAAGTCGGCCCTTGAAGTCTCTCGGCGTGTCCTTGGCCCGCCTGTGAAATCTCGGTCAAAATTCCGCTTGACGGTGCTCGGGCGAAGCCTCATCAACCCCCTTCCTTCGGGCAGGTCGCCCCTGTAGCTCAGTTGGTAGAGCGCGTCCTTGGTAAGGACGAGGTCGGCGGTTCAAATCCGCTCGGGGGCTCCACTCGACCGCACCACCTTCCACCACACCACCACCCTAACCCTCCAACCCAACCGCACGCACATGGCCAAAGAGAAGTTCAACCGCACCAAGCCCCACGTCAACGTGGGCACCATCGGTCACATCGACCACGGCAAGTCGACCACGACCGCGGCCATCGTCGCCGTGCAGGCCCGCAAGGGCCTGGCCCAGAACCGCTCGTACGCCGAGATCACCAAGGGCGGCACCGTCCGCGACGCCACCAAGACCGTGACCATCGCGGCCTCGCACGTCGAGTACGAGTCCAACAACCGCCACTACGCCCACGTCGACTGCCCCGGCCACGCCGACTACGTCAAGAACATGATCACCGGCGCGGCCCAGATGGACGGCGCCATCCTCGTCGTCTCCGCCGCCGACGGCGTCATGCCCCAGACCCGCGAGCACATCCTCCTGGCCCGCCAGGTCGGCGTGCCCAAGATCGTCGTCTGGCTCAACAAGGTCGACCTCTCCGAGCCCGACCTCATCGACCTCGTCGAGATGGAGGTCCGCGACCTGCTCAACAAGTACCAGTACGACGGCGACAACGCCAAGATCGTCCGCGGCTCCGCCACCGCCGCCCTCGAGGCCAAGCCCGAGGGTGAGCAGGCCATCCAGAACCTCCTGGACGCCCTCGACGCCGAGATCCCCGAGCCCAAGCGCGAGGTGGACAAGCCCTTCATGATGTCCGTCGAGGACGTCTTCTCCATCACCGGCCGCGGCACCGTCGTGACCGGCCGCATCGAGCGCGGCGTCGTCAAGGTCGGCGACGAGGTCGAGATCGTCGGCCTCCGCGACACCCAGAAGACCACCGTCACCGGCGTCGAGATGTTCCGCAAGGAGCTCGACCAGGGCCAGGCGGGCGACAACGTCGGCCTCCTCGTCCGCGGCATCGAGAAGGCGCAGGTCGAGCGCGGCCAGGTCATGGCCAAGCCCGGCACCATCAAGCCCCACACCGAGGCCAAGGCCCAGATCTACGTCCTCAAGGCGGACGAGGGCGGCCGCCACACCTCGTTCACCAACAACTACCGCCCGCAGTTCTTCTTCGGCACCTGCGACGTCACCGGCACCGTGAAGCTGCCCGCCGGCACCGAGATGGTGATGCCCGGCGACAACGTCACCATCACCATCGAGCTCGGCAAGGCCGTCGCGATGGAGAAGGGCCAGCGCTTCGCCCTCCGCGAGGGCGGCAAGACGATCGGCGCCGGCCAGATCCTCGACATCGTCAAGTGACCCTCGCCTGACACCCAACCGCGGGGTGCCGCGGGGCCCGGAAGGGCCCTTGCGGCACCGTCGCTTCCCCCTCCCCCGACTAGGACGGTAGCTCAATTGGCAGAGTAGCGGTCTCCAAAACCGTTGGTTGTGGGTTCGACTCCCACCCGTCCTGCCACCTCCACCACCCACGCGACATGCTCCGCCTCATCGGCAACCTCCGAGCCCTCTGGAACGAGACCATCAACGAGGTCTTCGTCAAGGCGACGTGGCCGACGGGCAAGGAGCTGGTCCATTCCACCCTGGTCGTCATCGCGCTCGTCGCCCTCGCCGGCGTCGTCGTCGTGCTCTGCGACCTCTCCCTCTCCGGCCTCGTCCAATACGCGACCTCGCTCGTCCGCTGAGAGGCCCCCGCCCATGTCCGAATCCAACCGCCCGCCCGTCTCCCACCAGCCCCTCTGGTACACGCTCCAGACCTTCTCCAACAACGAGGCGAAGGTGAAGCGCAACATCGAGCGCGCCATGGCCACGGACGACGCCATCCGCGCCTCCATCGAGCAGGTGCTGATGCCCGAGCGCACGGTCAAGGAGACCCGCAACCGCAAGGAGCGCCAGACCAAGCAGAAGCTCTACCCGAGCTACCTCTTCCTCCGCGCCCGCCTCGGCACCGCCGACGGCGAGCTCGACGAGTACACCTGGAGCTTCCTCCGCCAGCTCGACGGCGTGATGGGCCTCATCGGCGGGGACAACCCGGTCGCCCTCAAGGAGGCCGAGATCCGCTCCATCCTCGAGCAGGTCGAGGAGAACCAGAACAAGGTCCTGCCCAAGATGACCTTCGCCGTCGGCGAGCGCGTCAAGATCACCGACGGCCCGATGATGAACCTCTCGGGCACCGTCGACAGCGCCGACGTCAACCACGGCAAGCTGCAGGTCTCGGTCGACATCTTCGGCCGCCCCACCCCCGTCGAGCTCGAGTTCTGGCAGGTCGAGCGCGACGACCGCAACTGATCCCCTTCCACCCAACAACCGCTTAAACCACCATGGCCAAGAAAGTCGTCGGCGAAATCAGGCTCCAGCTTCCCGCCGGAGCCGCCAACCCCGCCCCTCCCGTGGGCCCCGCGCTCGGCGCCAAGGGCGTCAACATCATGGCGTTCTGCAAGGAGTTCAACGCCCGCACCAAGGACCAGGCCGGCCTGATCCTCCCCGTCATCATCTCCGTCTTCCAGGACAAGTCCTTCACCTTCATCCTGAAGTCGCCCCCGGCCTCCGTCCTCCTCAAGAAGGCCGCCAAGATCGAGTCCGGCGCCGCCGTCCCCAACCGCGACAAGGTCGGCAAGGTTACGCGCAAGCAGATCCTCGAGATCGTCGAGCTGAAGAAGAAGGACCTCAACGCCGCCGACCCCGCGCAGGCCGCCCGCATGATCGAGGGCACCGCCCGCTCGATGGGCATCGAGGTCGTCGGCTGACCCTTTCCAACCCAACCCAAACCCACCCCATACTGCTACCCGCAGGAGACCCCAAGTCGCCATGAACCGCAATCCCTCCAAGCGCTACGTCGCCGCCGCCAAGGTGGCCGACCTCGCCCAGGACCACTCCGTCGCCGCCGCGGCGGAGATCCTCAAGAAGATGCCCTCGGCCAAGTTCGACGAGACCGTCGAGATCTCGGCCTGCCTGGGCGTCGACCCCAAGCAGTCGGACCAGATGGTCCGCGGCACGGTCTCCCTGCCCAACGGCTCGGGCAAGAAGATCCGCGTCATCGTCTTCACCGAGAACCCCAAGCAGGCCCTCGACGCCGGCGCCGACGCCGCCGGCCTCAACGACCTCATCGACAAGGTCCTCGGCGGCTGGATGGACTTCGACGTCGCCGTCTCCACCACCCCCGCGATGAAGGACGTCCGCAAGGTCGCCCGCGTCCTCGGTCCCCGCGGCCTCATGCCCAACCCCAAGTCGGGCACCGTTTCCGACGACATCCCCCGCACCATCGCGGAGGTCAAGGCCGGCCGCGTCGAGTTCAAGATGGATAAGACCGCCAACGTCGTGATCGTCGTCGGCAAGAAGTCCTTCCCCGCCGAGAAGCTCGCCCAGAACGTCGAGGCCGCCCTCGGCGCCCTCGCCAAGTCGCAGCCCTCCGGCTTCGTCGGACCCCGCTTCGTCAAGTCCGTCACCCTGAGCTCCACCATGAGCCCGGGCATCCGCATCGAACTGCGCGCCGTCGCCGCGCCCGCCGCCTGATCACGACCCGACCCGAAACCCACCCAGCACCCACCGCCATGCGCGCCGAAAAGCAATTCCTCGTCGACGAGGTCGCCGGTCACCTCGCCAAGTCCAAGTACCTCCTGGTCGCCAACTTCACCGGCGTCACCGTGAAGGACGCCACCGACATCCGCGCCCACCTCCGCCCCCTCGGCGCGGAGTACCACGTGGTCAAGAACAGCATCCTCGGGATCGCCGCCAAGCAGGCCGGCCTGCCCGACCTCTCCGCCCACCTCTCGGGCCACACCGCCCTCGTGACCGGCGGCGACAACCCCTCCGGCGTCGCCAAGGTCCTGGTCAAGTTCTTCAAGGACTTCTCCAAGCTCGAGGTGAAGGCCGGCGTGCTCGACGCCAAGCTCCTCGGCGCGAAGGACATCGAGGCCCTCTCCAAGCTGCCCTCGCTCGAGGTCATCCGGGCCCAGCTGCTCGCCCTCCTCTCCACGCCCGCGACCCAGGTCGTGCGCATCCTCGTGGCCAAGAACGAGGCGGCCGAGAAGGCCGCCGCGCCCGCCGCCTGACCCTTTCCGCCGCGCGCGCGCCAGGTCGGCGCGGGCGGGGCGGGGAACCCAACCCAAACCCAAACCAACACACCAACGAACCCTGGATCGGGGCCCCGGCCCTCAAATGACCCTCGCGGGTCGCGATCCGTTCAAGGACACACCAACATGAGCAACATCACCAAGGAACAGGTCATCGAGTGGCTGAGCGCCCAGTCCGTCATCGACATCGCCGCCCTCGTCAAGGACCTCGAGGCCAAGTGGGGCGTCTCCGCCGCCGCGCCCGTCGTGGCCGTGGCCGCCGGCGCCGCCGAGGCCGCCGCCCCCGCCGAGGAGAAGACGACCTTCGACGTCATCCTCAAGGACAAGGGCGCCCAGGCCATCAACGTCATCAAGGAGGTCCGCGCCATCACCGGCCTCGGCCTCAAGGAGGCCAAGGACCTCGTCGAGAGCGCGCCCAAGCCCGTCAAGGAAGGCGTCTCGAAGGACGAGGCCAAGGACATCGAGGCCAAGCTCAAGGCCGCCGGCGCCACCGTCGAGGTCAAGTGACCTTCCGCGCGCCCCCGCGCGCGCGAGCACGCGGGGCGCGGCCGGACCCACGGGTCCGACCCGCCCCCCGCTGATTCACCAACGGCCGCCCCGTCCGCACACGGGGCAACCCAATTTCCCAACGCCCGCCCAACGCCCTTCCCGCCATGTCCAACGAACGCAAGAACTTCGGCAAGCTCCGCGAGGTCATCCCTCCGCCGAACATGATCGAGAACCAGATCGTGTCGTTCCAGGAGTTCCTCCAGATGGACGTCGCGGCGGCCCAGCGCGCCAACGCCGGCCTCGAGGCCGTCTTCAAGGAGGTCTTCCCCGTCGAGAGCAACAACGGCAACTTCCGCCTCGAGTACCTCGACTACACCCTGACGCCCCCGCGCATGGGCGAGGTCGAGTGCATCCGCGAGGGCACGACCTACGCGGTCTCCCTCCTCCTCAAGCTGCGCCTCGTCGAGAAGGGCTCCTTCAAGGACGAGGAGATCCTCATGGGCGACCTGCCCATGGTCACCGACCGCGGCTCCTTCATCATCAACGGCGCCGAGCGCGTCGTCGTCTCCCAGCTCCACCGCTCCCCGGGCATCGCCTTCGAGGAGGCGCCCCACACCAGCGGCAAGCTCCTGCACGCCTTCCGCATCATCCCCGACCGCGGCACCTGGATCGAGGTGCAGTTCGACCAGAACGACCTGCTCTGGGTCTACCTCGACCGCCGCCGCCGCCGCCGCAAGTTCCTCCTCACCACGCTGCTTCGCGCCTTCGGCTACAACCAGGACCGCGACATCCTCTCGCTCTTCTACGCCCAGCGCGACCTCACCGTCCGGCAGGCCCTCGAGCTCTCGCCCGAGGAGCAGGCCCGCCTCGTCTTCGCCGACGACCAGGTCAACGTCGCCCTCGGCAAGCCCATCGCCAAGCAGTACGACAAGCTCGACACCGCCACCCTGAAGGCCCTGCTCGCCGCCTCCGGCCCCAAGGCCCGCGTCTCGGTCTACGACACCGAGCCCGACGGCGGCGCCATCATCCTGGCCCTGCGCAAGGACACCGAGGGCAACGGCATCAAGAACGAGGAGGACGCCGTGAAGGAGATCTTCCGCAAGCTCCGCCCCGGCGAGCCCGTCAACACGAAGAGCGCCAAGGCGCACATGCACCGCCTCTTCCAGGATCCCCTCCGCTACGACCTCGGGCGCGTCGGCCGCTACAAGCTCAACCAGAAGCTCGCCCACCGCGCCGCGGAGGACTCCAAGTCCTTCCGCAGCAAGCAGGAGGAGGCCGAGGCCGAGCTCCGCTCGCGCACCATCGACAAGGACGACATCGTCGCCGCCACCAAGCAGCTCTTCGCGCTCCGCCGCGGCAAGCTCCGCATCGACGACATCGACCACCTCGGCTCGCGCCGCGTCCGCAACGTCGGCGAGCTCCTCGCCAACCAGTGCCGCTCCGGCCTCAAGAACGTCGTCAAGACGGTCAAGGCCCGCATCAACGAGTACGACCAGTCCGTCGACTCGCTGACCCCCCAGAAGCTGGTCAACCCCAAGCCCTTCGGCAACGCCATCCGCGAGTTCTTCGGCCGCAGCCAGCTCGCGCAGCTGATGGACCAGATCAACCCCCTGTCCGAGCTCACGCACAAGCGCCGCCTCTCCGCCCTCGGGCCGGGCGGCCTCAACCGCGACCGCGCCGGCTTCGAGGTCCGCGACGTCCATCCCTCGCACTACGGCCGCATCTGCCCGATCGAGACGCCCGAGGGCCCGAACATCGGCCTGATCAACTCGCTCTCCACCTTCGCGCGCATCAACCCCTACGGCTTCATCGAGGCGCCCTACCGCAAGGTCGTCCGCGGCAAGGTCTCGGACCGCGTCGAGTACATGACCGCCGACCAGGAGGAGCGGTTCAAGGTCGCCCAGGCCAACTCCGAGGTGGAGAAGGACGGGCGCCTCGTCGGCCCCGTCACCTGCCGCGTCGGCGACGACATCCAGGAGCTCGACCCCCAGGAGGTCGACTACATGGACGTCTCCCCCCAGCAGGTGGTGTCCGTCGCCGCCGGCCTCATCCCCTTCCTCGAGCACGACGACGCCAACCGCGCGCTCATGGGCTCCAACATGCAGCGCCAGGGCGTGCCCCTGGTGGTGCCCGAGGCGCCCTTCGTCGGCACCGGCCTCGAGCGCCGCGTCGCCCTCGACTCCAAGACCGTCGTGGTGGCCGAGGGCCCCGGCATCGTCGCCTCGGTCGACGCCCGCCGCGTCATCGTGACCAAGGACGGCGAGGTCACCGCCGCCCAGCTCGACAACCGCAAGCTCCGCTCCAACCCCGACAAGGGCCTCTGGGTCTACGACCTGCGCAAGTTCCTCAAGACGAACAACTCGACCTGCTTCAACCAGCGGCCCGTCGTCACCCGCGGCCAGAAGGTCCGCGAGGGCGACGTCATCGCCGACGGCGCGGCCACCGACAGGGGCGAGCTCGCCCTCGGCCGCAACGTGCTCGTCGCGTTCATGCCTTGGAACGGCTACAACTTCGAGGACGCCATCCTCCTCTCCGAGCGCCTGCTCAAGCAGGACACCTTCACCTCCGTCCACATCGAGGAGTTCGAGGTGACCGCCCGCGACACCAAGCTCGGGCCCGAGCAGATCACGCGCGACATCCCCAACCTCTCCGAGACCGCGCTCCGCAACCTCAACCGCGACGGCGTCATCCGCATCGGCGCCGAGGTCCGCCCCGACGACATCCTCGTGGGCAAGATCACGCCGAAGAGCGAGGGCGACCTCGCCCCCGAGGAGAAGCTCCTCCGCGCCATCTTCGGCGAGAAGGCCCGCGACGTGAAGGACACCTCCCTCCGCGTGCCCTCCGGCACCTACGGCATCGTCATGGACGTCAAGGTCTCGTCCCGCACCGACCAGGACGACGGCCGCCTCGACGCCGCCGAGCAGCGCCGCGCCCTCAAGAAGGTCAACGAGGAGCACCGCACCCTCGAGTCCAAGCTCCGCGAGGAGATGACGGACACCCTCTCCAACTTCCTCCTCGGCGAGAAGATCCCCCTCGACGTCCGCAACTCGGACACCGGCGAGGAGATCATCCCCGCCAACCGCAAGATCACCAAGACCCTGCTGCGCCGCCTCGCGTCCGTCTCCCGCACCATCGAGATGAACGACTCCCCGGTGAAGCAGAAGATCCGCGGCATCCTCGACGGCTACCACCGCCGGTTCGACGAGCTCGACGCCGAGCGCGCCCGCAAGGTCGAGGCCATCGAGCAGGGCATCGACGAGGGCGGCGCGATCAAGAACGTCAAGGTCTACATCGCCACCAAGCGCAAGGTGCAGGTCGGCGACAAGATGGCCGGCCGCCACGGCAACAAGGGCGTCGTCGCCCGCATCGTGCCCGTCGAGGACATGCCCTACCTGCCCGACGGCACCCCCGTCGACATCTGCCTCAACCCCCTCGGCGTGCCCTCGCGCATGAACGTCGGCCAGGTGCTCGAGACGCACCTCGGCTGGGCCTGCTCCAAGCTGGGCCTCAAGGTCGCCACCCCGATCTTCGACGGCATCCCCGAGACCCGCATCCGCGAGTACCTCAAGGAGGCCGGCCTGCCCGAGACCGGCAAGGCCATGCTCTTCAACGGCCACACCGGCGACCCCTTCGACCAGGACGTCGTCGTCGGGCACATCTACATGATGAAGCTGAACCACCTCGTGGCGGACAAGATCCACGCCCGCGCGACCGGTCCCTACAGCCTCATCACCCAGCAGCCCCTCGGCGGCAAGGCCCAGTACGGCGGCCAGCGCTTCGGCGAGATGGAGGTCTGGGCCCTCGAGGCCTACGGCGCCGCCTACACGCTGCAGGAGCTCCTCACCGTCAAGTCCGACGACGTCGCCGGGCGCACCAAGATCTACGAGCAGCTGGTCAAGGGCGAGAACACCCTGGTCAGCGGCACGCCCCAGTCCTTCAACGTCCTGATGAAGGAGATGCAGGCCCTGTGCCTCGACGTCCGCCTCCAGTCCGGCGCCACCGCCGCCAACTGACACCCGGACGCCCCGCAACCCCACAACCCCTCAAACAAATGATCCAGCCCGAGCACACGCCCGAGTTCACCGCCGAGGAGTCCCGCGAGCAGGCCTTCGACTCCGTCCGCATCGCCATCGCCTCGCCCGAGGAGATCGTCGCCTGGACGGGAGACCAGCTCCTCGACGAGACCGACGAGTACGGCAACCGCAAGGCCAAGGGCCTCAAGGAGGTCAAGAGCCCCGAGACCATCAACTACCGCTCGTTCAAGCCCGAGCCCAACGGCCTCTTCTGCCAGCGCATCTTCGGGCCCGTCCGCGACTACGAGTGCTACTGCGGCAAGTACAAGAAGGTGAAGTACAAGGACGTCACCTGCGACAAGTGCGGCGTCGAGGTCACCGTCTCCCGCGTGCGCCGCGAGCGCATGGGCTACATCCGCCTGGCCATCCCCGTCTCGCACATCTGGTTCCTCAAGAGCATGCCGAGCCGCCTGTCGCTCATGCTCGACATGACCACCCGCTCCCTCGAGCAGGTCATCTACTACCAGAAGTACCTGGTGGTCGACCCCGGCCAGACCGGCCTCCAGCGCAAGGACCTGCTCGACGAGGAGGCCTTCCGCGACGCCGTCCAGAAGTACGGCCCCGACGCCTTCAAGGCCCGCATGGGCGCCGAGGCCCTCCAGCTCCTGCTCCGCGAGATGGACCTCGAGGCCACCGTGGCCGAGCTCCGGGACCAGCTCCGCAACACCAAGTCCAAGCAGATCAAGAAGAAGGTCGCCCGCCGCATGAAGGTGGTCGAGGGCTTCCTCAAGTCCAAGAAGCGCCCCGAGCACATGGTGCTCACCGTGCTGCCGGTCATCCCCCCCGATCTCCGCCCGCTCGTCCCCCTCGAGGGCGGCCGCTTCGCCACCTCGGACCTCAACGACCTCTACCGCCGGGTGATCAACCGCAACAACCGCCTGCGGTCGCTCATCCAGATGAAGACGCCCGACGTCATCATCCACAACGAGATGCGCATGCTCCAGGAGGCCGTCGACGCCCTGCTCGACAACGGCCGCCACGGCAAGCCCGTCAAGGACCGCGACCGCCAGCTCAAGTCCATCAGCGACATGCTGAAGGGCAAGCACGGCCGCTTCCGCCAGAACCTCCTCGGCAAGCGCGTCGACTACTCCGGCCGCTCCGTCATCGTCATCGGCCCCGAGCTCACGCTCAACCAGTGCGGCCTGCCCAAGAAGATGGCGCTGACCCTCTTCGAGCCCTTCATCATCAAGCGCCTCAAGGAGCTCGGCCTCGTCCACACCGTCCGCTCGGCCAAGAAGTACATCATGGAGCGCCGCCCCGAGGTCTGGGACCTCCTCGAGGAGGTCACCAAGGGCCACCCCGTGTTCCTCAACCGCGCGCCCACGCTGCACCGCCTCTCCATCCAGGCCTTCGAGCCCGTCCTCATCGAGGGCGACGCCATCCGCCTGCACCCGCTCGTCTGCACGGCCTACAACGCGGACTTCGACGGCGACCAGATGGCCGTCCACGTCCCCCTCTCCCTCGAGGCCATCATGGAGTGCAAGCTCCTGATGATGTCGGCCAACAACATCTTCTCGCCCTCCAGCGGCAAGCCGATCCTCACGCCCTCGCAGGACATCGTCCTGGGCGCCTACTACCTCACCTACGAGCCCTCCGCCAAGCCCGCCAAGGAGGACCGCCTCCCGCTCTTCAACTCCGTCGAGGACGCCCTCTTCGCCGAGGCCGAGGGCGCGCTCCACTTCCACCAGTGGATCCGCCTGCGCAACCCCGACCGGGGCCGCGAGACGCTCTACGGCGACCCCAAGTCCGCCGTCATCACCACCACGATCGGCCGCGTCCTGTTCAGCACCATCTGGCCGCGCGAGCTGGGCTTCGTGAACTTCACCGTCAAGAAGTCCCAGGTCGGCGACCTCATCCTCAGCACCTACAAGAAGGTCGGGGGCGAGGCCACCGTGCCCGTGCTCGACGCCCTCAAGGAGACCGGCTTCCGCACCGCCACCCGCGCCGGCATCTCCATCGGCGTGAGCGACATGATCTTCCCCAAGGACAAGGAGAAGGTCGTCCGCGAGGCCGCCGACCGCGTGGCCAAGTGCCGCAAGGACATCGCCGACGGCTCCATCACCGAGGAGGAGCGCCGCAACAAGGTCGTCGAGATCTGGAACTCCGCCACCGACCGCATCGCCCAGGCGGTGTACACCACCCTCTCCGAGTCGGCCCGCCAGGCCGGTCCCCGCAAGGGCGACCCCCGCCATCCCGGCCGCTGGGTGATCAACCCCGTGTTCGCGATGATGGACTCCGGCGCCCGAGGCAACAAGGCGCAGGTCAAGCAGCTCTGCGGCGCGCGCGGCCTCATGGCCAAGCCCTCCGGCGAGATCATCGAGCGCCCCATCCTCTCGTCCTTCCGCGACGGCCTCTCCGTCCTCGAGTACTTCATCTCGACCCACGGCGCCCGCAAGGGCCTGTCCGACACCGCGCTCAAGACCGCGGACGCCGGCTACATGACGCGCAAGCTCTGCGACGTCGCCATGGACGTCATCGTGACCGACGACACCGTCGGCCCGCCCGAGTCCGAGATCGTGCCCCTCGGCGACCTCGCCCTGGGCCGCCACCTCGCGGCCGACGTGGCCAACCCCGCCGGCGCCAAGCCGCTGGCCCGGGCCGAGGACGTCCTGACCGAGGACCTCATCTCCCGCCTCCGCGACGCCGGCGTCAACCACGCCGCCGTCCGCCTGCCCAACGGCGTCTGGAAGTCCGCCATCCTCGACGGCGAGGAGGTCCTGCTCCCGCTCGCCGACCGCATCCTCGGCCGCTGCGCCGCGGACGACGTCATCGACCCGCTCAACCCCTCGGAGGTCCTGGTCAAGGCCGGCGCCCTCATCGACGAGGCCGCCGTCCATCGCATCGAGAAGGCCGGCATCGAGCGCGTGAAGATCCTCTCCCCGCTGACGCACATGCGCGTCAACGCCATCCCGCCCCGCGCCTACGGCCTCGACCCCTCGACCGGCCGCCTGGTCGAGCGCGGCACCGCGGTCGGCATCATCGCCGCCCAGTCCATCGGCGAGCCCGGCACGCAGCTGACGATGCGCACGTTCCACATCGGCGGCGTCGCCCAGCTCAAGACCCCCGAGCTCAAGTCCCGCTTCGGCGGCCGCATCCAGCACGTCGACCTCAACACCGTCGCCCTCGACGGCGCGGCCTTCGTCCTCAACGGCAACGGCCAGGTCCGGGTGCTCGGCGAGAAGGGCGAGGTCCTCGAGGAGTACCGCGTGCTGGCCGGCTCCGCCCTCCCCGCGGAGGGCAAGAAGGTCGCCAAGGGCGACGTGATCTGCCGCTGGGACGCCAACTTCACCCCCATCCTGTCCAACGCCGACGGCAAGGTCCGCCTGGTCGACATGATCCCCGGCGTCACCTTCACGGAGGAGCGCGACAACTCCGGCTCGGTCTTCAAGTACGTCATCGAGCACTCCGACGAGCAGAATCCCCAGATCCAGGTCGTGGACGGCCGGGGCAAGCCCGTCGCCACCTTCGCCATCCCGGCGGGCGCCCGAGTCGAGGTCGGCGACGGCGACGCGGTCAGGGCCGGCTCCTCGCTCGCCAAGATCCCCCGCCAGGCCGCCAAGACGCAGGACATCACCGCCGGCCTCCCCCGCATCTCCGAGCTGTTCGAGGCGCGCCCTCCCAAGGACGCCGCCGAGATCGCCAAGATCGACGGCACCGTCCGCTTCGAGCCCTCCGTGCGCGGCAAGAAGAAGCTCGTCGTGGCCGACGCCATCGGCCGCGAGGAGGAGCACCTCATCCCCCACGGCAAGCACATCGTCGTCGCCGCGGGCGAGAAGGTGAAGCAGGGCCAGCCCCTCACCGAGGGCGCCATCGACCCCCACGACATCCTCGACATCCTCGGGCAGTCGCGCGTGCAGGACTACCTCATCACCGAGATCCAGAAGGTGTACCGCACCCAGGGCGTCGTCATCAACGACAAGCACATCGAGATCATCGTGGCCCGCATGCTCCGCAAGGTGCGCGTCACCGACCCGGGCGACTCCGAGCACCTCTGGGGCGAGCAGGTCGACCGCACCCTGCTCATCGAGGAGAACCGCGACATCCACGGCCGCGGCGGCATGATCGCCGAGTCGGAGCCCATCCTCCTCGGCATCACCAAGGCCTCCCTCGAGACCGAGTCCTTCATCTCCGCCGCCTCCTTCCAGGAGACGACCCGCGTGCTGACCGACGCCGCCACCATGGCCAAGGTCGACAACCTCACGGGCTTCAAGGAGAACGTGATCATGGGCCACCTCGTCCCCGCCGGCACCGGACTCCCGCTGTACCGCCGCCTCAAGGTCGTTCCTGTCACCCAGAAGTGACCTGAAAATCAGGCCCTTTCGCCCCTTTTTCGCCCGCGAAAAAGGGGCTTTTTGTTTGCCAGAACGAGGGGGTGGTATGGAATGGAGACATGAACGGCACGAGAATTGCCCTACCCACGGCTTTGCTGGCCGCCGCGGCCGTCCTGCGGGGCGAGTTCCTGGACTCCCCCATGGTGCGCATCGGCTCCGAGCTCGACCTTTACTTCACGGCCAAGGCCCGCGTGGAGTACGACGACAACCTCTTCCTCGGCCGACCCGGCAACCTTCCCGATGACGGCGCCTATTACGACCTCATCCCCGGGCTGGAGCTCCAATACGGCAAGGACCTGCCCCTCAGCGGCAGCTTCGGCATATCCCGCCGCTACCGGACCTTCTTCGACAAGCAGCTGCGCAGCCTCGACGACGAGCAGGATGCCTATGACTTCGCCGCCACCTACGACGGCGGCGGCCCGCTCCGCATCGAGGCCTCCGCCTCCTACGCCGAGACCGCCCGCAACACCCCCGAGGAGTCCGAGCTTGCCGGAGGCGGCACGATCGACGGCACCCTGCTGCGCCAGACGACCTACGGCCAGTCCTTGAAGGCGGTCTATCAGTTCACCGAGAAGACCAATGCCAGCGTTGGCGCACGTCACAGCTCGAACCGCTACGACCCCGTGGCGTTGCCCGTCGTCGACCCCCTGGTCGATCCTCCCTTCAACACATTCGGGCTCCGCGAGTACGATTCTTGGGCGGTGCCGCTCGAAGTCCGCTACAAGTACAGTGAGAAGCTCTCGGTCGGCCTTGCCTTGGAGTACGGCGAGTCCGACCTCTATGAGGCGCGTCCCTTCACCGCCGGGATCATCGACACCATCGAGCGCGAGTTGGCCAACCTCACCTTCAACTACATGGCCACCGACAAGCTCGACTGCGAGCTGCGCGTCGGCGTGCTGCGCTCGACCTACCAGCTGTCCGGTTACTCCAGCACCTCGCCCTCCTTCTCCCTTCGCCTCGGCCACTCCGTCACCGACAAGTTGAACCAGGGCCTCCTGGTCGCCCAGGACGCCACCGCCGCGCCCAATGGCGGCCTCTCGGATTCCTTCCGGGTCGGCTATGATCTCAACTACAACAACTCCGAGGCCTTCCGCACCTTCTTCCGCGCGACCTACTCCGAGTCCAACGTGCTCGGCCAGGGCGTCTCCACGGGTCGCATCGACATCCGTTCCGCAAACGCCGTGATCGGCGCCTCCTACGCGCCCGACACCCATTGGGTCTTCTCGGCCAATTATTCCTACACCACCAACCTCGATTCGGACTACGACGTCAACCGCGTCAGCCTCGAGGCCGCCCTCCGCTGGTGACCAAGCGACCCATGAAAGCTCGCCCCCTCATCGCCGCCCTCGCCCTGCTGCTCGCCGGCTGCGCCAACGACGCGCCCGAGTTCGCGACCGAGGGCTCGCCCGCCGCCGCCGAGGCCGCCGCCGAGGCCGGCGCCGAGCGCAACTCCTACCGCCTGCGTGCCCGCGACTTCGTGCGCGTCGGCGTGATCAACGAGGCCGACACCTTCGTCGAGCGCCGCATCAACCCCGACGGCACCATCGACATCCCCTTCCTCGGCAAGGACAGCATCGTGACCATCGCCGGGCTCACCGTCTCCGAGGCCCAGGCCGCCCTCGCCAAGCGCTTCGCCACCTTCTTCAAGGCCCCCGTCGTCACCCTCGAGATCCGCGGCTACGCCGAGCGGCGCATCTATGTCGACGGCTCGGTCGGGCGCACCGGCGCCGTCGTCATCCCGCCCGAGGAGACGCTCACCCTCAAGAAGGCGCTGGCCTCGGCCGGCGGCATCCTCCGCGGCGGCAACCGCTCCGCGGTCGTCCTGCGGCGCAAGCAGCCCGACGGGTCCCGCGTGACCATCGAGGTCGACGTCCGCAAGATCGACCTCGGCGAGGCCCCCGACGTCATCCTCGAGGACGACGACCACATCTTCGTCCGCGAGAGCCGCATCTGATCCCATGTCCGCCCAGAAACCCAGCTCAGGCAAGGAACCCGGTTACGGCTATGGCGGCGGCTATGGCGGCTACGGCGGCGTGGGCGGCTACGGCGCCTACGGCCAGTACGGGCAGTACGGGCAGTACGGCGGCTACGCCGGCTACGGCTACGGCTACGGCCAGCAGGCCAACCCGCTCTCGCAGTACCTCGTCATGGTCCGGGAGCGGATGTGGTACGTGGTTCTCTCCATCCTCGTCTTCGTCACCGCGGCGCTGATCTACACCGTCAACGCCACCCCCGAGTACCAGGCCAACGGCCGCCTCCGCGTCTACAAGTTCGCCCCCAACATCGCCGGACGCGGGGCGGGCGAGGAGATCTACGCCATCATGTCGACGGAGGACTTCAACACCGCCGTCGAGGTCATGCGCAGCACCGCCATCATCGAGGCGGTCGAGCGCCGGCTCACCGCGAGCGAGCGCAAGGCCGTGCTCGAGCCCTACCAGGGCGGCAACATCTTCTCCGGCCCGCTGACCTCACAGGAGGTCTTCGCCCGCCAGCGCGGCATCGCGCCGCAGCGCGCCACCCTGGTGGTGAACGTCCAGTTCACCCACCCCGACCGCGACCTCGCCCGCCAGCTCGCCCGCCTCTTCTGCGAGGCCATCCAGAAGAACAGCGAGGACGAGCGCCTGACGGTCACCAACCCCCTGGTCGAGAAGGCGCGCGTCGAGATCGAGTCGCTCGAGGAGCGCCTCTCCCGCCTGTATCGCGAGAAGAACGACCTCGTGCAGCGCGAGAAGCTCCTCTCCATCGCCCGCGGCACCGACACCCTCGGCTCCGAGCGCGCCAGCCTGATCAAGGACCGCGAGGACGTCCGCCGGCAGATCGACGAGCTTGCCATCGTCTGGCAGCAGATCGCCGAGCACCGCGAGGCCAAGAAGGACCTCACCCTCATCCCGCTCGTCAAGTCCGACGAGCGCGTCGCCCAGCTCGCGAACCGCCAGACCGAGCTCCAGGTCACCATCCAGACCATGGAGGAGAAGTACACCGAGAGCCACCCCGCCCTCCGCCTCACCCGCGAGCAGCTGGCGGCCGTCGGCAAGGAGCTCGTCGCCTCGGCCGAGGTCGCCGTCTCCCGCATCGACAGCCAGCGCGGCGCCGCCGAGCAGCGCAAGGCCTCCGTCGAGCGCGCCCTCCAGGCCAAGGAGCAGGAGATCGCGCGCCTGCAGAACGCCAACATCGAGCTCGAGCGCATCGAGAAGGACATCCGCCTGAGCGAGGACTTCCTCGCCCGCCTCAAGCTCAGCTACGAGGACGCCAAGCTGCGCACCTCCACCACCGGCACCTCGACCTCCGTCCGCATCCTCGACCAGCCCTCCGTCTCGGACCGACCCATCAACAAGAACTATTACCTCAACGTCGTCGTCGGCCTCGGCCTGGGCGCCGCCTTCGGCCTCGGCCTCGTCATCCTGCTCGGCGTGATGGACGACCGGATCAAGTCGGCCTCCGACATCGAGGGTGGAATCGGGCTGCCCCTCCTCGGCACCATCCCGCGCGTCCGCAACGCCTACGGCCCCGACCGCGCCCTGCTCGGCCGCCAGAACAAGGACCGCATGGCCATCGAGTCCCTGCGCGCCATCCACTCGGTGATGAAGATCAATCCCGCCGCCGCCGGCGCCAAGGTCATCCTCACCACCTCGACCCGCCCGGGCGAGGGCAAGACCTTCGTCTCGACGAACGTCGCCCTCACCTTCGCCCAGCACGGCGAGCGCGTCCTCGTCCTCGACGGCGACCTCCGCCTCCCCAACGTCGCCGCCTCCCTCGCCATCGACTCGGACGCCGGCATCAGCAAGTACTTCAACGGCGAGATCACCCTCGACCAGGCCATCATCCGCGGCATCGAGCCCAACCTCGACATCCTGCCGGTCGGCTCGACCTGCAAGAACCCCACCCAGGTCATCAACAGCCCGAAGTTCGCCGAGCTGATCGCCGAGCTCCGCAACCGCTACGACCGCATCATCATCGACTCCCCGCCCCTCGGCGCCGTCTCCGACGCCCTGCACATGGTGTCGCTGGCCGACGGCGTCCTCTATGTCGTGCGCTTCAGCATGGTCAAGAAGCGCAACGCCCTCTCCTGCATCGCCCGCCTGCGCGAGGCCGGCGTCCCCATCGTCGGCGCCGTCCTCAACTCCATGGTGACCCGGATGGCCTCGTTCTACACCGACAGCTACGACGAGTCCTACCGCAAGTATTACGCCGCCGAGGGCGAGGTGGCCCCCGAGGTCGCCGCCCCCGCGCCGGCCCCCTCCAAGGACAAGCCGTGACCTTCCTGCGCGCCGCCGCCCTCGCCGCGGTCGCCGCCCTGCTGGCCGCCTGCCAATCCGTCCCCGGAGGCGGGCGCAGCCAGCTCATCCTGGTCGACGACGCCCTGCTCGCGCGCGAGGCCGGCGCGGCCTTCGCCCAGATGCCGCGGGCCAGGGACGACGCCGCGCTCGAGCGCATCCGCGCGGTGGCCCGTCGGATCATCGTCGCCGCCCGCGCCTGCCCGACTTACGGCGACCCCTCGATGCCCCCGCCCGAGCGGTGGGAGATCATCCTCGTCGACGACCCCACGGCCAACGCCTTCGCCATGCCCGGCGGCCGCATCGGCATCCACCGGGGCATGCTCCCGCTGCTGCCGACGGACGGCGACCTGGCGACCGTCATCAGCCACGAGGTCGCCCACGTGGCCTGCCGCCACGGCGCCGAGCGCGTCTCGCACTCGCTGCTCGCCGCCCTGGGGGCCGTCGCCGTGGACCAAGCCATGGCCGACAAGCCCGCCGCCCGCCGCCAGGAGGTGCTCCTCGCCTACGGCGCCGCCGCCACGCTCGGCGTCCTGCTGCCCTACAGCCGCGAGCATGAGAACGAGGCCGACCGCATCGGCATGGCCTACATGGCCCGGGCCGGCTACGACCCGGCCGCGGCCCTGGCCTTCTGGCGCCGTTTCGCCGCGTCCAAGGAGGGCGGCGTGCCCGAGTACCTCTCCACCCACCCCTCCGACAAGAACCGCGTGCGGGAACTCGAGGCCATGCTCCCCGAGGCCCGCGCCATCCAGGCCGAGGTCGCCGCTCAGCGCGCCTCGACGCCGCCCACCGGGGCCAGGAGATAGACGCCGCGCCGGTCGTTCAGCCGGCGCAGCCCCTCGAGCGCCTTCCACTGGGAGCGCAGCAGCTCCATCGCGGGGTCCTTCGCCGCGCCGGCGAAGATCGGCGCGGGCTCGTCCTCGCCGAAGAGCATCTCGGCCAGCCCGGCCTTGGCCTCGCCCAGCGCCGGGGTCTCGGTCAGGCGAAAGCCGGGCTTCAGCCCCGCCTCCTCCGCCGCGACGGCAATGGCGTCGCGCAGGCCGCCGAAGCGGTCGACCAGCTTGGCCTTCCGCGCCTGGGCGCCGGTCCAGACGCGCCCCTGCGCCACCTCATGGACGGCCTCCCGGGGCATCTTGCGACCCCGCGAGACGACGCCGAGGAAGGTCTCGTAGACCGCGTCCACCGAGGCCTGGACCACGGCCATCTCGGCCTCGCTGGCCGGGCGATGGTTGTCGAGCAGGTCGGCGAAGGGCGACGTCTTCACGCCGTCGGTGCCGACCGAGAAGCGGCCCGCCAGGGCGCCATAGTTGAAGTGGAGGCCGAAGACCCCGATCGACCCCGTGATGGTCAGGGGGTCGGCGAGGATCCTGCGCGCGGGCGCGGCGATGTAGTAGCCCCCCGACGCGGCGCTGTCGCCCATCGAGGCGACGACGGCGACGCCCTTCCCGGACAGGAGCTCCAGTTCCCGGTGGATGAGCTCCGAGGCGAAGGCCGAGCCGCCGGGGCTGTCGATGCGGAGCACGACGGCCTTGACGTCGTCGTCCGCCCTGAGCCGGCGCAGGGTGCCGGCCAGGCGGTCGCCGCCGATCATCCCGGGCCCGCCCATGCCGTCCACGATCTCGCCCTCGGCGTAGACGACCGCCAGCGTGTCGCCCGAGCCGCGGGGCAGGCGGACCTTCTGGGCGTAGCGGGCCAGGCCGACGTGGCGGAACGAGCCGTCCGCGTCCGCCTTGCCGCCGCGCCCCAGCAGGAGCGCCACGACCTCGTCGCGGTGCATCACCTTGTCGACCAGCCCGAGCTTGAGCGCCTCGGCCGCGGGATAGTGGCCCGGTTCCGCGCCGATGCGGCGCAGCCGCTCCGGCTGCAGCTTGCGGTCGGCCGCCACGTCGGCCACGAGGCGGGACCAGATCTCGTCCATCATCTCCTGGCTCTGCGCCTTGGCCTCGGGGCTCATGCGGTCCTGGGTGAAGGGCTCCACCGCCGACTTGTACTTGCCGACGCGCGTGACCTGCACCCCGATGCCGAGGTCCGAGAGGGTCTTGCCGAGGTAGGTGTTGTAGGAGGCCAGGCCGGCGAAGCTGACCTCACCCATCGGGTGCAGGACGACCGTGTCCGCCGCGGCCGCCAGGTAGTAGGAGCCGACGCTCGCCCCCTCGGTCCAGGCGACGACGGGCTTGCCCGACTCGCGGAAGGCGGCGAGGGCCGCGCGGATCTCGCGGCGCGCCGTGAGGCCGGCGCCCAGCCCGTCGGCGATCAGGACGCCAGCGATGGCGCCGTCCTTGGCCGCCAGGTCGATGGCCTCGAGCGCGCGGTAGAGGTCCACCGTCTCGCCCTGGCCGCCCGAGAGCAGGGAGCCCAGCGTCCGCATCCCGTCGTCGGGAGCCTCGGTGATCGTCAGGCCGTTCCCGATGACGAGGTAGCTGCCCTTGGCGATGGGCTTCTCGCCCTGGGAGCCGAGGGCGGCGACCAGGACGAGCAGGAACACGAGGCCGGCGCCGAGCGCGAGGCCGAAGCCGAGGGCGGAGGACAGGATGCCTTGGAAGAACGCTTTCATGGCGGATGATGCCCTAGGCTAGCGGCGGGGGCCCTCCTGTCCAATCGCATATGCCGCCGGGCCCGCCGTTTCCCCTCCGTTTCCGGGCCGAAACGACGAACCCCTTTGCCTCCCGGTCCGTCCCCGCCACAGTGGGGCCCATGGATAGCCCGCCGCCCGTCCCCGGCCCCGACCGCCAGGTCGCCGAGCGCCGCGCCCTCGCCATCAACCTCGACGGGTCCGTCTACGGCACCTTCGCCGAGATCGGCGCCGGCCAGGAGGTCGTGCGCCACTTCTTCAAGGCCGGCGGGGCCTCCGGCACGGTCGCGAAGAGCATGTCGGCCTACGACATGCGCATCAGCGACGCCATCTACGGTCATCCCCGCCGCTATGTCTCCCGCGAGCGCCTCGGCCAGATGCTGGCGCACGAGTACGACCTGCTGGTCGGCCGCCTCGCCGCCGAGCGCGGCGCCTCCACGCGGTTCTTCGTGCTGGCCGACACCGTCGCCACCACGCCGCGCGACGGCCGGGGCCAGGGCCATTGCTGGATGGGCCTTCGTTTCCAGCACGAGCCCGGCGCCGCGCCCTCCGAGATCCACCTGCATCTGCGCCTCTGGGACGCCGCGGCCGCGCGCCAGCAGGACGCGCTGGGGCTCGTCGGTGTCAACCTCCTCCACGCCGCCCTCAACGACCGCGCCACGGTCGACGGTTTCCTGCGCTCCCTCCTCGAGGGCGTCGGGCCGGACCGGGTCGAGGTCGACTGGTTCCACGCCGAGGGCCCGGCCCTCTCCCACATCGACCCCGCCCAGGCCGCCGTCCGCCTCGTCCGCCTCGGGCTCACGGAGGCCGTCCTCTTCGGCGCCTCGGGGCAGCCGGAGGTCCCCGGCGAGGCCTTCCACCATCGCGACATCCTGGTCGCGCGCGGCTCGCTCCGCCCCGTCTCCCTGGTCAACCTCGACATGATCGCCCGCGGGGCCAAGGCGGCGGGCGGCGACCCCCTTCGCCTCCTCGAGATCAGCCTGCGCGACGACCCCGGCACCGAGGCCGAGCTCGTCGCCCGCGCCCGCCTGGCCAACGAGCTCGGGCTGCCCTGCCTGCTCACCGCCTACCGCGGCTACTATCGGCTGCCCGCCTATTTCCGCCGCCACACCGAGGGCGCCGTCACGCTCGTCGCCGGCATCAACAACCTGGTCGAGATCCTCAACACCGAGAACTACTCCCAGCTCGAGGGCGGCCTCCTCGAGGCCCTGGGCCGGCTCTTCAAGGGCGGCGTCCGCCTGCTCGTCTACCCCATGGCCGGCGCCCAGCTCAACCGGCTCTACGCCGACCCCGTGGCCCGCCGCGTCTGCTTCCCGGAGGGCGAGCCCGTGCCCGAGGACCAGGTCGTCACGCTCGGCTCCCTGCGCCTCCGCCACGAGGTCGCCTGCCTCCTCCAGCACCTCGTGGCCACCCGGGCCCTCGAGGCGCTCCCCGACGCCTCGCCCGCGGCGTTGGCCTGCCAGCCGCGCACCCTGGCGTCCCGCATCCGCGACGGCGCGGCCGGCTGGGAGCGCGAGCTCGACCCCCGCACCGCCGCCTCGATCCGCCGGCTCGGCCTCTGGTCCGCCTGACATGGACCCCGTCCCCGCCACCTCGCTCCCGGAATCGGCCGACGCCGAGCTCCGCCTCTCGCTCGAGCGCGCCCATCGCGAGTCCGCCGCCCTCGACCGTCTGGCGGGGATCTGGGGGCTGCTCCTCGCGAAGTGCTGCCTCGCCCAGGCCGCCATCGAGCGCTGGAGCCTCCCGCTCGACGGCTGGATCGTCGTCTGGTCGGGCTCGCTCGTCCTTGCCGCGCTCGCGAGCCTGCTCTACCTCCGGTCGCACCTGGGCTCGCTCGCCCGCGTCCCCGCCGGCTTCCGCGTCTCCACCACCCTCGCGCTCGCCCTGCTCGTCGTGGCGCTCGGCGCCGCCCACGCCTCGGTCGCCCGCGGGCTGATCGGGCCCGTCGCCCTCGGCGCGCTCGTCTCCGGCCTGGTCGGCGCGCACGCCCTCGTGGTGGCCGCCCTGCGCCATCGCGCCGAGCCGCTCATCGGGGCCCTCCTCGCGTGGGCCGCGGCCTCCGCCGGGCTCGCCGCCGAGCGGCCCGACCAGGCGCTGCTCTGGGCCGGGGCCGCCTTCCTCGGCGGCCTCGCGCTGCCCTTCCTCGCCATGGCCCGCGGCTCGCCGCGGCCGCGGGCGTGATCAGGCCGGCTCCGGGGCGCGGCCCGAGGTCAGCTGGGCGATGAAGCGCCGCAGGGCGGGGGAGAGCACCCGGCCCTTGCGGTGGATGATGGCGAGCGGGCGCGCGATGCGCCGGTCGCGCAGGCGCAGCTGCACGAGCGAGCCCTGCTCGGTCTCCTGGCGGATGGTGTCCTCGGGGACGAGCGCCACGCCGGCGTCCACCTCCACCGCGCGCTTGATGGTCTCGATGTTGTCGAACTCCATCGTCGGCTCGAGCTCCAGCCGCTGCTCGCGGAAGAAGGCGTCGAGGGCCTTGCGCGTCGGGATGTCCTGGTCGAAGCCGATGAACTTGCAGCCCTGCAGGTCGGCCAGCCCGATCTCGCCGACCTTGGCCAGCGGGTTCTTGGGCGAGCAGATCGGCACGAGCTGGTCCTCCATGAACGGGATGATCTCCAGCTGCCGGTGCTTCTGCGGGTAGGCCACGAGCCCGATGTCCACCGCGTTGGTCAGCACGTCCTCGTAGACGAGGTTCGAGCGACGGTACTCCACGCGCACGTTGACGTGGGGGTATTCCTGCAGGAAGCGCTTCTGGTAAGGGGGCAGCTCGTGCAGGCCGATGGAGACGATGGTCGAGACGTGGATCGAGCCGCTCACGACCTTGCGCATCTCCTGCAGCTCGCCCCGGGCGCCCTCGTAGTGCGCGAGGATCTCGCGCGCGGCCTCGTGCAGGCGATGGCCCTCCCGCGTGAGCGAGAACTGCTTCTGGCCGCGGTCGACGATGAGCACGTTGAAATGGCGCTCCATCGCGCGGAGCTGCTGGCTCACCGCCGACTGGGTGATGCCGTTGAGGCGCGCCGCCTTGGAGAAGCTCCGGTTGTCCACCAGGTCGCAGAAGATCTTGAAGTTCTCGATGTGCATCGCGGGATAATGCTGCCTAATGGATTCATGCCGCGCAAGTAAGACCCGCTTATGCGACCGAGGTAAACCTGCGTTTGACACCCGGTACGGGGCGGTTTTGATAGTAAACAGATGGTCACCTATCCCGAGTTCGAGCGCCGGGCCCAGGCGGTCCTGGAACGCATCCGCGCGGCCTGCGCCGCCTGCGGTCGCGATCCGGCCTCCGTCGCGCTCCTGCCGGTGACCAAGACCCATCCCGTCGACGCGGCGCTCTTCGCCCATAGGCTGGGGCTCCGGGCCGTCGGCGAGAACCGCGTGCAGGAAGCCGCCGCGAAGCGACCCGCCGCGCCGCCCGACCTGCGCTGGGAGCTGATCGGCCACCTCCAGTCCAACAAGGCCAAGCTCGCCGTCGCCACCTTCGACCGCGTCCAGTCCGTCGACCGGGCCGACCTCGCCGCGCGGCTCGGCCGCATGGCCGCCGAGGCCGGGAAGGTCCTGCCCGTCCTCCTGCAGGTGAACTCCGGCGACGACCCCGCGAAGTTCGGCTGCGACCTCGCCGAGGCCCCCGCGTTGCTGGACGCCGCGCTCGCCCAGCCCGCGCTGCGCGTCGAGGGCCTCATGGCGATCGCGCCGCTCAGCGACGACCCCGACGTCGCCCGCCGCGCCTTCGACGCCCTGCGCGATTGCCGCGACCGGCTCGCCGCCGCCGCGGGCGCGCCCCTGCCCGAGCTCTCCATGGGCATGAGCGGCGACCTCGAGGCCGCCGTGGCCGCCGGCTCCACCTGCCTGCGCGTCGGCTCCGCCCTGTTCGGCGAGCGCCCCGCCGCCCCATGATCCGCCGCCTCGTCATCCGCGACCTCGCGCTCATGGACCGCGCCGAGCTGGAGCTCGGGCCCGGCTTCACCGTGGTCACCGGCGAGACCGGCGCGGGCAAGTCCGTCCTGCTCGGGGCGCTCTCGCTCCTCGCGGGCAACCGCGCGCCCAAGTCCGTCGTGAGGAAGGGCGCGGAGGCCGCGGTCGTGGAGGCGGAGCTCGAGCTGGCCGACCCCGCCGTCGACGCCCTGCTGGCCGAGATGGACCTGCCGCCGTGCGAGGACGGCCTCCTGCTCCTGCGCCGGACGGTCTCCGCCTCGGCCGCCGGCCGCATCACCGTCAACGGCGCCGCCGCGACGCTCGCCCAGCTCGCCCGGCTCGGCGAGCGGTGGATCGACTTCCACGGCCCCGGCGAGCCGCAGCGCCTGCTGCGCGACGGCGTCCAGCTCGAGCTGCTCGACGCCCACGCCGGCGAGGCGCACGGCCGCGCCCTCGCCGCCTATGGCGAGGCCCACGCCGCCTGGCGGGGCATCCACGCCCGCATCGACGCGCTGCGCGGCGCCGAGCGGCTGTCCGACGACGAGGCCGCGTTCGTCCGCTCCCAGCTCGAGAAGTTCGACGCGCTCGACCTCTCCGACGACGCGGTGGCCGAGCTCGAGCGCGCCCATGCCGTCGCCTCCCGGTCCGAGGAGCTCCTCGGCCTTCTCGCCCAGGCCGAGGCCGCGCTCGGCGGGCAGGGCCTCGGGCCCGCGCTGCCCAAGGCGCTCCGCGCCCTCGCCGAGGCCGCGCGCATCGACCCCTCGCTCGGCGATTCCCGCGCCCGCCTCGAGTCGCTCGCCGCCGAGGCCGAGGACCTCCGCGCCGACCTCGCCCGGGCCGCCCGCGCGCTCGCCGGCGGCGGCGTCCCGCCCGACCTCGAGCGCCGCATGGACGCGTGGCTCGACCTGCGCCGCCGCCACGGGCCCGACGCCGCCTCGGTCCGCGCCAAGCGCGACGCCCTCCGGGCCCGCCTCGCCGGCAGCGAGGGCGCCGACGCCCGCCTCGCCGAGATGCAGGCCGAGGCCGCCGCCGCCGAGGCCGCGCTGCGGCGGCTGGCCGCCGGGCTGCGCCGCGCGCGGGCCAAGGCCGCCGAGGGCCTGGGCGAGTCGGTGCGTCGCCTCCTCGGCAACCTCGGCTTCCGCAAGGCGGACTTCCGGGTGGAGGTCGCCGAGGCCCCGCTCTCCGCGACCGGCGACAGCGCGGTCCGCTTCCTCTTCCGCCCCAACGCCGGGCAGGACCTGCTGCCGCTCACCCAGATCGCCTCGAGCGGCGAGGCGGCGCGCGTCCTCCTGGCCATCAAGACCGTGCTCGCCGCCTCGGACCGGACGCCGGTGCTCGTCTTCGACGAGGTCGACGCCAACGTGGGCGGCGAGGTCGGCGCGCAGGTCGGGCGCGAGCTCGCCGGCCTCGGCGGCCGCCACCAGGTCGTCTGCGTCACCCACCTCCCCCAGGTCGCCGCCCTCGGTCGCCAGCACCTCGTCGTGACCAAGGAGCAGGACGACGCGTCGACGACCGTCTCCCTCGCGGCGGTCCACGGCGACCGCGACGCTCGCCTGGGCGAGCTGGCGCGCATGCTCGGCGACCGCGCGAGCAAGTCCGCGCTGGCCCACGCCCGCGAGCTGCTCGCCGCCGCGCGCTGATCAGCGCGCGGACCGCCCCAGCTTGCGCTCGATGGCGCGGCGCCCCGCCGCCGCCGCCCAGGCCTTGGGCAGTCGGGCCGAGAGGGCGCCGAGCAGGCGGTTGGACCAGCCCGTCGCGCGCTCGGGCGCGCCGTCGCGCATGGCCCGCAGGGCCTCGTCGGCGCAGTCCCTCGCGGTCTGCCCGGGCAGCCCGGTCGGCGCGCTGAAGCCCGCGCCCCGGAAGAAGTTGGTCGACACCGGCCCCGGGCAGATCGCCACGGAGCGGACGCCGCGGGCGCGCCCCTCCTCGTCGAGGGCCACGCTCCAGTTCAGGAGGAAGGCCTTGGTGGCGGCGTAGGTGGCCATCAGCGGCACCGGTTGGTAGCCGGCGAGCGAGGCGAGGTTGGCCACCATGCCGCCGCGCTCCAGGAGCCCGGGCCAGAGCAGGCCCGTCAGGTGCACCGGGGCGCGCGCGTTGACGTCGATCATCCGCAGCGTGTGGGGCAGGCCGGGCGCCGGAAACTCCCCGTAGGCCCCGAACCCGCTGTTATTCACGAGAAGCATCCTGCCCTCGCGCGGCATCAGTTCCCGTAATGCGGCCGCAACCCCCTCGATGGCAGCGGGTTCGGCGAGGTCGGCCGCCAGGTGTCGCCGCCGTGGGCCGTCGGCCCAGCCCTCCGGAATCGACCGGGAGACATTGCCCACCCACGCGTTTGGCGCATACTGGTCGATGCGCCCGAGGAGGGCGCGCCCGATGCCGGACGAACCGCCCGTGATCACGATGACCGCGAAGGATCGCAGGAACTCGGCAGTTCGTCCGTCCAGGGGGCGCGTCTCCATGGGACCCAACCAAAACCAACAAACCCAAATGAGCAACGCGTCCGTCGTCGTCTCCGGGGTCCACATGGACCTCACCCCGCCCATCAAGTCCTACGTCGCGTCCAAGGCCGAGCGGCTCTTCCGCCACGACCCGAAGATCCTGCGCGTGCACTTCGAGCTCATCCACGGCCGCGCCAGGGACCGCGCCTCCGAGTACGCGGCGCAGGCCAAGATCGAGGTGGCGGGCCCCGACATCGTGGTCCGGGTCGAGAGCGACGACCTCTACAAGTCCATCGACCTGCTGATGGACAAGCTCGACCGCTCCCTCCGCCGGCGCCACCGCCTGGTCAAGGTGAAGCGGCACCGCGAGCCCAACGGCAAGGAGTGATCGGCCGCGTCAGAGCCGGCGGGGCGTCTCCCGCCCCCCGGCCCTGATGGCCCGCAGGAGGTCGTCGCGCAGGCGCTCCGCCTCCGCTCGCCGCTCGCCCGCGAGGTCCCGCGTCTCGCCCGGGTCGGCGACGACGTCGTAGAGCTCGGTGCGCGCGTCCTCGAAGAAGTGGATCGCCTTGAGGTCGCCGCGCCGCAGCGCCGCGAACGGCTCGATGCCGGGGCCCTTCCCGCCCCAGGCATGGGGATAGTACCAGACGATGTCGGGCCTCGTCGCCGCCTCGCCCCGCAGCGACGGCGCCAGGTCGGCGCCATCCAGCCCCGCGGGCACCGCGAGGCCCGCGGCCGCCGCCAGCGTGGGGAGGAGGTCGGTGACGCTCGCGGGCGCGGTCACCAGCCTGCCCGGCCGCGCCACGCCGGGCCAGCGGATGATGAGGGGTGTCCGCAGCCCGCCCTCGTAGGCCGATCCCTTGCCGCTGCGCAGCGGCGCGTTGAGCGGCAGGAAGCCGCCCAGGCGCTGGGCGTAGCCGCCGTTGTCGGAGAGGAACACGACGATCGTGTCGCGCGCCAGGCCCAGGCGGTCCAGCGCGTCGAGCACGCGCCCGACGCCCGCGTCGACGTCGGCGACCATCGTCGCGTAGTCCCGCTCGCGCGGCGGGAGCGCCGCGCCCGCGTAGTCCTTGGCGAAGGCGGCGGCCGGCTCGATGGGCGTGTGCACGCCGTAGTGCGCGAGGTGGAGGAAGAAGGGCTTCCCGTCGGCCTTGGCCCGCTCCATCTCGGCGATCGCCCGGTCGGTCAGCGCCTGGGTGAGGGTGATGTCCTTGCCATGATAGGCCTCGAGCCCCCTGACGTCCCAGAGCTCCCGCCCCGGCTTGCCATCGGAGAAGCTCCGCGTGCCGAGGAAGCTGCCCGGCTGCCCCGCGGCCGAGCCGCCGATGTTGACGTCGAAACCGAGGTTGAGCGGGTCGGCGCCCGGCGTGCCGACCGCCCCGAGATGGGCCTTGCCCACGTGGATGGTGCGATAGCCGGCCGCGCGCAGGAGGAAGGGCAGGGTGACGTCCGTCGCGAACCCGCGCTTTCCCTCATAGGTTCCGGGTTGCAGCCCGTCGCAGTTCCAGTCCGGCAGGGCCAGGGACCTCGTCCTGACGCCGAGGTCCTTCCCCGGGCGCAGGGTCCAGTTCGTCACGCCGTGCCGCGCCGGGCCGAGCCCCGTCAGCAGGCTGACGCGCGTCGGGGTGCAGACGGGCGTGGCGTAGGCCTCCCGGAAACGGGCGCCCTCGCGGGCCAGGCGCTCGAGGGCGGGCGTGCGGAAGTGGGCGTTGCGCGCCGGATCCTTGGGCAGGCCCAGGTCCACCGAGGTGTCATTCCAACCCTGGTCGTCGGTCAGGATGACGACCATGTTGGGCTGGCCTCCGGGCGCCAGGGCGGCGGTCAGGATGAGGATCAGGGCCAGCACGAGGGCGGGCAGCAGCCGGGGGCGCATGGGAGTCCCGACAGCCGCCCGCCCCGGTCGTTCCCTCAGCGCGCGGCGGGGATGCCCGCCAGAAGGGCGTCGCGGCGGCGACGCGCCTCGGCCACGTCGCGGGTGCGCAGGGAGCGCCGGACTCGACGGGCGGTGTAGTCGGGCAGGTAGACCGTGTAATGGGCCCACCACGTGCCGTTGTTGTTCCAGATGTGGTGGTTCTCGTTGCCGGTGAGGCGCAGCGAGAGGAGCTCGGGCGGGGCGGGTATGTTGGGCTGGATCATGGCGGTGATGGGAAGGGGGTTCCTGTCGCATCACGGCTTCCGGCCGGGGAGTGGGTGTTGATCCTTGGGGGATCCTCATCCCGAAGGCCCGCGAGGGGTCTTCGGCTACCACCGTGGCCCTCCTGGGCTCGGTTGGTGCAAGTCGCCGGCAGGGCCGGTCTTGCTCGTGATGCTTGGGACTGGGGAGAACGCCTCTGACGGTAACACGGCCGTCAAGCCGGGCAAGGTCGGGGTGTGTCATAGGCCCCGCCGGGCGCGTCGCGCCCGGCGGGGCGGCTGAGCGCATCAAAACGATAGAAGGGATAAAATGGGCGGAAGTGATAAAAGGATGGAAGGGATTAAGGGATAAAAAGGATATCAGGCCCCTGGCTGCGTAGGTCGGGAAATGGGAAACGGGGTGTTCATGCGCTGCCTCTCCGCCATCTTCATCATCACCCCCCATTCTTTTTCCTTTCTATCCTTTTATCCCTTAGTCGCTTCTATCCCTGCCATCCCTTCAATCCCCTTTCATTCCCTGATCCCATGCCCGAGACCACCCACGACGTCGCCATCATCGGCGCCGGCATGTCCGGCCTGGCGGCGGCCCTGCGCCTCGGCATGTTCGGCAAGCGCGTGATCCTGCTCGAGCGCCACAACGCGCCGGGCGGACTCAATTCCTTCTACGCCAAGGCCGGTCGGAAATACGACGTCGGCCTTCACGCGATGACGAACTGGGTCCCGGAGGGCGCCAAGGGCACGCCCCTGGCCAAGCTCCTCCGCCAGCTCCGCATCCGGCGCGAGGAGCTCGACCTCGCCCCCCAGCTCGGCTCCCGCATCGCGCTGGGCGGGCGCCAGCTGCGGATGACGAACGACTTCGCGGTGCTCGAGTCCGAGGTCGCCCGCGAGTTCCCGGCCCGCATCGACGCCTTCCGGGCGGTCGACGCCGAGCTGCGCGCGATGGACGAGAACGCGCTCGACGCGCCCCCGGGCATGACCCGCGCCTGGCTCGCGGAGCGCCTGCGCGAGCCCGTCCTCGAGGAGATGCTCCTGCTGCCCGCCTGCTACTACGGCAGCGCGCACGAGGGCGACATCGAGCTGCGCCAGTTCGCCATCCTCTGGCGCGCCCTCTACCGCGAGGGCTTCGGCCGCCCGCTCGAGGGCGTGCGCGTCATCCTCCGCGCCCTCGTCGACCGCCTCCGCGAGCACGGCGTCGAGCGCCGCATGCGCTGCGGCGTGCGCCGCATCCGCGCCGAGGCCGGCCGCGCCGCGGAGCTGGAGCTGGACGACGGGACGACGGTGCGGGCGGCCCAGGTGCTCTCCTGCGCCGGCCTGCCCGAGACGCTCCGCCTCTGCGACGACCAGCCCGCCGACGCGGCCGCGGGCTCGCTCGGCCGCCTCGGCTACGCCGAGACCATCGCCACCTACCGCGCCGACGCCTTCGCGGGCTTCGGCTGGCGCGACACCATCGTCTTCTTCTGCGAGGGCGAGCGCCTCGACTACCGCTCGCCGGACGGCCTCGTCGACCCGCGCTCGGGCGTCATCTGCATCCCCAACAATTATGACTACGGCCCGGGGCGCGGGCTCGACGAGGGGTGGCTGCGGGTGACCTCGCTCGCCAACCATGCCGCCTGGAAGGCGCTGTCACCCGGGGACTACGCCTCGGCGAAGGCCGATTGGTTCGGCCGCCTCAACCGCGTCGCCCGCGCCCACCTGCCCGCCGTCCCCGACGCCGCGCACGACGCCGCGCTCGTCGCGACCGACATGTTCACGCCGACCACCGTCGCGCGCTACACCGGGCGGATCGACGGCGCCATCTACGGCGCGACCGAGAAGCGGCGCGACGGCCGCACCCACCTCTCGAACCTCTTCCTCATCGGCGCCGACCAGGGCTTCCTCGGCATCACGGGCGCGATCCTCTCGGGCATCTCGATGGCGAACCTGCACTGCCTGAGGGAAGGGTAGATTCCCAAGGACGGATTTCAAAGTCCGGAGGCTGCCTCGGTCCCGGCCGCCTTCCTGCACCTTGGATTCCGTCCTTTGAAGTCCGCGCGCGCTCAGCGCGCCTCGTCCCAAGCCACCCGGAAGCCCGTGTGGTTGGTCGCCGTCATCTCGTCCACGCCGTGCCTGGCCGCGGGTCGGAAGCGGAAGCAATAGGTCCGGTCGCACAGCCAGGAGCCGCCGCGCATCGCGCGCTGGCCGAAGCCGGTGCCCGCCGGGTCGGCGCCCATCGCCGGCCCGCGCGGGTCCACGGCGTCCGCGCGTCCCCGGTAGGCCGCGGGGTCGTACCAGTCCGAGGTGAGCTCCCAGACATTCCCCGCCATGTCGCGCAGCCCGAAGCCGTTCGCCGGGAAGCTTCCCGCCGGCGCCGTGCCATGGAAGCCGTCCTCGGCCAGGTCCTTGGAAGGAAAGCCGCCCTGCCAATGGTTGGCCAGGATCCGCCCTTCCGGCCGCTCCTCGTCGCCCCAGACGTAGGCCTTGCCCTCGAGCCCCCCGCGCGCCGCCCATTCCCACTCGGCCTCCGTGGGCAGGCGGCCGCCGGCCCAGGCGCAATAGGCGAGGGCGTCGCGGTACGTCACCTGCACCACGGGGTGGCCCATGCGGTCGTCGATCGAGGAGCCGGGTCCCTCCGGGTGGCGCCAGTCGGCGCCCGGCGTGAAGCGCCACCAAGGCATCTCGCCGACGCCGCACATCGTCGCGTCCAGGCCGGGCTGGACGCGGAAGACCATCGCGCCGGGGAGCAGGTCCTCCGGCCGCGCGTTCGGGAACGCCCGCGGGTCGACCGGCTTCTCGGCGTCGGTGACGTATCCCGTCGCCCGGACGAAGGCCGCGAACTGCCGGTTTGTCACCTCGGTGCGCGAGATCCGGAAGCCGCGGACGGTCACGCGGTGGACCGGCCCCTCCTCGGGGTGGTGCCCGCCGTCGCCCATGAGGAAGGTCCCTCCCGGTATCGCCGTCGCGCCCTCGCGCGGGTCGGCGTTGTCATGCAGGACGCCCAGCAGCAGGAAGGGCAGGGCCACCCCCGCGACCATCGCGACCATCAGCCAGGACCTCGCGCGCTCCGGCGTCATCGCTTGCCCGCCTTTTTCTCCTTCCAGCCGGGCTCGCCCGGCAGGGGGAAGTCGGGGTTCGGGGTGTGCTCCGCGGCGAAGGCCTTCTCCGCGCGGCGCACGAGGTCGGGCCGGGTCGCCGCCAGGTTCCGCTGCTCAGCCGGGTCCGACCTTAGGTCGTAGACCTCGATGGGGGATGGCTTTTCGGAGAGGATCTTCCGGCGGATGGCCTTGGCGCCGTCCTGCCAGACGACCGCCTGCCAGGTCTCGCCCTCATGGAACTCGAAGAAGACGAGCGGTTGCTGGGCCTGGCGTCCCTTGCCCGTGAGCAGGGGGACCAGGCTCCGGCTGTCGAGCCGCGTGGCGACGGCGACGCCCGCCAGCTCCTCGGCCGTGCGGAAGAGGTCCCAAGCCGCGGTGAGATGGTCCGTGCGCCCGCCCGCCGCCACCGTGCCGGGCCACCAGGCGATCTGCGCGGTGCGGATGCCGCCCTCGTGCGGCGAGCGCTTGTCGCCCCTGAGTCCGGCGCGCCCGCGGAAGTAGCCCGGCTCGTGGCCATAGGCGGGGTCGCAGCCGTTGTCCGAGAGGAACACGACCAAGGTGTTCGTTTCCACGCCCAGCTCCCTCAGGAGGTCCATCACGCGGCCGACGTCGGCGTCGAGCCGGTGGACCATCGCGGCGTAAAGCCGCGCCTTCTCGGGCCTGGGGTGGTCGCCGAACTTGTCCTTGAACGGCGCCAGCATCTCCTCCGTCGCCTGCAGCCTCCCGTGGGGCAGGGTGACGGGGAGGAAGAGGAAGAAGGGCTTGCCCGACCTCGCCTGCTCCCGCGTCCACGCCAGCGCCTCGTCCATGATCCGGCCATGGGCGTATTCCCCCTTGGCGAGCGGCACGTTCTTCTGCCCGCGGCCCTCGTCGAGCGCCTCCGGGAAGTACTCATGCGCGTGCACCTGGTGGTTGTAGCCGAAGAAACGATCGAAGCCCTGGTCCAGCGGCTCCGAGCCCGAGCCCGGGTAGCCCATGCCCCACTTCCCGAAGCATCCGGTCGCATAACCCGCGCGCTTCAGGGACTTGGCCACCGTCGGAATCCCCGGGGGCAGGGGATGCTGGCCGGTCGGGTATTCCTTGTTGGCGCGGATGGGGCCATGGCCCGTGTGCAGGCCGGTCAGCAGGGCGGTGCGGGAGGGGGCGCAGACCGATGAGCCGGCGTAGGCGCGGTCGAAGCACAGGCCCTCGCGCGCCATCTGGTCCAGCCGCGGCGTCGGGATGAGCTTCTGGCCGAAGGGCCCGATGTCCCCGGGCCCCAGGTCGTCGGCCAGGATGTAGACGATGTTGGGCTTGGCCCCGGCGGCGGCCGCGAGGCCGGAAAGCAGGAGGAGAAGGAGACGGGCCATGGTGGTCGTCCTATCCAACCCGTCCCCTTCCTGCAAGTTCCCGCGTCCCATGCCCCTTGCCCCCGGTGCCGCTTGCCACCAACCTGCCTCCATGCGTCTCGAGCATCGCAGCCAACCGCTGGCCCCCCGGCATCGCTTCCTCAGGCGCCTCGCGGCCTATGCCTTGGCGGCCGCCCTGCTCATCGGCGTCTCCCTGCTGATCGGGGTGCTCGGCTATCGCCACCTCGCCGGCCTGGGCTGGGTCGACGCGCTGCTGAACGCCTCGATGATCCTCGGGGGTATGGGGCCGGTGGACATCCTTGCCGATGACGGTGCCAAGGTCTTCGCCTCGCTCTACGCCCTCTACAGCGGCGTCGCCCTGCTAAGCACCGTCTCGCTCCTCCTGACCCCGGTCGTCCACCGCGTCCTCCATCGGATGCACCTGGAGGGAAGGTAGGCCTGACGGCCCCGCTTTTCGTCCTTCGTTTTTCGTCCGCCGTCTGCTTCGCTCCCGTCCATGCCCCCATCCACCGATGACGAGGTCCTGCGCATCTTCCGCGAGTCGGAGGCGCTCCTGACCGGCCATTTCGTCCTCCGCTCCGGCCTGCACAGCGGGCACTTCTTCCAGTGCGCCAAGGTCTGCCAGCGCATGGACAAGGTCACGCGCCTGGTCGAGCTGCTGCTCCCCCGTCTCGCCGCCTACCCGTGCGACACCGTCCTCGCCCCCGCCATGGGCGGCCTCGTCGTGGGCCAGGAGCTCGCCCGCCAGCTCGGCGCGCGCTTTGTCTTCGCCGAGAAGGAGAACGACCGCCTCGTGATGCGCCGGGGCTTCGCCTTCGCCAAGGGCGAGCGCGTCCTCATCGCCGAGGATGTCGTCACCCGCGGCGGCCGCGCCCAGGAATGCCTCGACCTGCTCGCCCCCACCGGCGCCGTCCCGGTGGCCGTCGCCTCGCTCGTCGACCGGTCCGCCGGCCAGACCCGTTTCTCCGTGCCCTTTGTCGCCCTCCTGGAGCTCAGCTTCCCGACCTACCCGGCCGACCGGCTGCCGCCGGAGCTGGCCGCCCTGCCCGCGACCAAGCCCGGCAGCTGATCCCGCTCGCCCGCCCTTGACCCGAGGGGCTTCCGGGCCTTAGTCCGTGGGGTTCTCATGGACCGCAAGCATCTGGCACTCGGCTCGATCTTCCTGGCTGGCGCCCTCGGCGCCTTCTATTGGAACGCCAAGGCCACCGCCGCCTACCAGGCGGCCCAAACCCCGGTCCCGGCCGCCGCGCCCGCCCCCGCGCCCGGCACCCCCGTCGCGACCGCGCCCGTCGCGCCCGCGCCCGCGGCCCCCGTGGTGCCCGCGCTCGCGCCCGACCCCGCCTTCCAGCCCGCCGTCATCTCCGAGCTCGCCAATCCGGTCCTCCGGCTCCGCCTCACCTCGCACGGCGGCGGCATCGTCGACGCGGCCCTGCTCCGGCACGCCACGACGCTCGACGACAAGACGCCCTTCCGCTTCAACGCGGGCTCTCCCGACGCCGCGCTCGAGATCCACATCCCCGACCCCGCGACCGCCAAGCCCGTCGCGGTGAGGCTGGCGATGTCGGCCCTGCCGCCGGTCGACGGCTGGACGCGCTTCCAGGGCGCGCTTCCCGACGGCACCAAGGTCGTCCGGGCCTATCGCCTGCGGACGGACGCCGAGGGCGAGGGCGCGGCGGACCCCCATGGCGTCGAGTTCGCCGTCACCCTCACCCCGCCCGCGGGCCGCTCCGCGCCGAAGTTCTGGCTCTCCACCGGCGCCTGGCAGCCCGAGGCCGCCGACACCACCAACCTCTTCCAGACCGTCCTCGTGGCCGACCCCGAGGACGTCTCGCACGTCAGCCTCTCGGAGTTCACCGACAGCGCCGGGTTCCTCGGGTTCTTCGCCCACAAGGCCTCGGTGGAGTATCCGCTGGTGCCCGCCGGCGGCGTCCATCGCTGGGTCGCCGCGGCCAACCAGTACTTCGTCGCCTCGATCTGCCCGGATCCCGCCCAGCGCGGGGCGCGCTCCGAGGTCGTCGCCCTGCCCGTGACGCTGGCCGACAACCACCGCGCCGTCCGCGCCCTCGCCTCGTGGGAGGGCCTCGTCGGCGCCGACGGCTCCCGCACCGTCTCGGGCACGCTCTACGTCGGCCCGAAGCATTACTCCCGCCTCGCCGCCCTGCCCGAGGGCCAGGTCGACACTCTCCAGTTCGTGAAGCTGTTCGGCTTCATCGGCATCGCCTGGATGGCCAAGCTCCTGCTCTCGCTCCTCGGCGGGGTCCACTGGCTGCTCACCCTCGGCGGCGCGGTCTCCTGGGGCTGGTCCATCCTCCTGCTCACCCTGATCATCAAGCTCCTCACCTGGCCCCTGACCTCGGCCCAGCTCAAGGCCTCCAAGAAGATGGCCCAGTTCGCCAAGCCGATGCAGGAGCTCCGCGAGAAGCACAAGAACAACCCCGAGAAGATGCAGAAGGAGCTCATGAAGCTCTACCAGGAGAACGGCATCAACCCGCTCGCCGGCTGCCTGCCCATCCTCATCCAGATCCCGATCTTCTTCGGCCTCTACTCCGCCTTCCAGACCGCGCCCGAGATGCGCCTCGAGGGCTTCCTGTGGATCGCCGACCTCGCCAAGGCCGACACCGTCGCCCACCTCGGCCCCCTCCCGCTCAACCCGCTCCCCCTCCTGATGGGCGCCACCATGTGGTACTCGATGCGCATGACGCCGATGCCCAACCAGGACGAGACCATGAAGACCGTCATGACCATCATGATGCTCATCTTCCCGATCATCTGCTACACGATGCCGGCGGCCCTGACCCTCTACTGGACCTTCCAGAACGTCCTGCAGATCGCCCAGACCTGGCTCCTCAGGCGCGGCGAGCCCGATCCGGCCAAGGCCTGAGTCCCCCTTACCACCCCCCAAGACCATGAGCGGACATAGCAAGTGGCACACGACCAAGCGGCACAAGGCGGTCATCGACGCCCGCCGCGGCAAGATCTTCTCGGTGCTCTCCAAGGAGATCACGCTCGCCGCCAAGGCCGGCGGCGGCGTCCCCGAGAGCAACGCGCGCCTGCGCACCGTGCTCGACAAGGCCAAGGCGGCCAACATGCCGACGGACAACATCAAGCGCGCCATCCAGAAGGGCACGGGCGAGCTCCCCGGCGCCGTCTATGAGGAGTTCGCCTACGAGGGCTACGCCCCGGGCGGCGTCGGCCTCGTGGTCGAGGTCACGACCGACAACAAGAACCGCGCCGCCGGCGAGGTCCGCCACACCTTCAACGACAACGGCGGCAACATGGCCCAGGCCGGCGCCGTCACCCACGGCTTCCAGCGCAAGGGCCAGGTGCTCATCGGCGCCGCCGCCATCGGCGAGGACGCCCTGATGGAGCTCGCGTTGGCCGCGGGCGCCGAGGACGTCGTCAACCACGGCGACCACTACGAGGTGCTCTGCCCGGTCTCGGAATACTACGCCCTGGCCAAGGCGCTCGAGGACAAGGGCATCAAGCCCGAGTCGAGCGAGCTCGCCTATGTGCCGAACCTCCTCGTCCCCGTGACCGACGCCGCGACCGCCAAGTCGCTCCTCGCGCTCATCGACGCCCTCGAGGCGCTGGACGACGTCAAGGCCGTCCACGGCAACCACGAGATCGACCCGAGGCTGCTCGGCTAGCCCCCTCCGCGGGGCGCGGCTTCACGGTGGGCAGCTTCACGGCTTCGCAGGGGCGCGGCTTCGCAGGGTCGCGGCAGGCAAAGGACGAAAAACGAAGAGCGAAAAACGAAAGGGCAGGTGGGGTGGGGCGTGGGACTCCAAGGGGCAGGAAATGCATCCTGGTGCGCCCCTGCCCGATGCGGCGCCCCGCGCTTCTGTGCCGCTGTGAAGCCGCGAAGCCGTGCCGCTGTGAAGCCCCGCGCCGGTCACCTCGTCAGGCGGCGGTACTTCGGGCGGCGCGGCCGGTCGGCGTCCTCGCCGAGGCGCTTCCGCCGCTCCTCCTGGTAGGAGGCGAAGTTGCCCTCGTGCCAGACCACCTTGCTGTCGCCCTCGAAGGCGAGGATGTGGGTGGCCACGCGGTCGAGGAACCAGCGGTCGTGGGTGATGATCACGGCGCAGCCGGCGAAGCCCTCGAGGGCGTCCTCCAGCGCGCGGATGGTGTTCACGTCAAGGTCGTTGGTCGGCTCGTCGAGCAGGAGGACGTTGGCGCCCGACTTGATCAGGCGCGCGAGGTGCACGCGGTTGCGCTCGCCGCCCGACATCAGCCCCACCTTGCGCTGCTGGACGTCGCCGACGAAGCCGAAGCGCGCCGCGTAGGTGCGGGCGGCGACGGGCACCTTGCCCAGGTGCACGACCTCCTCGCCGTCGGAGATGGCCGACCACACGGGGCTCTCCGCCGGCAGGGCGTCGCGCGACTGGTCCACGTAGGCCAGCTTCACGGTGTCGCCGAGGCGCAGCTCGCCGCCGTCGGGCCGCTCCTGGCCGACGATCATGCGGAAGAGCGTGGTCTTGCCCGCGCCGTTGGGGCCGACGACGCCGACGATGCCGCCGGCGGGCAGCGAGAACGCCACGTCCTCCATGAGCACGCGGTCGCCGAAGGCCTTCATCAGCCCGCGCGCCTCGATGACGGCGCCGCCGAGCCGGGGGCCGGGCGGGATCCAGATCTCGGCCGTCCGCTCCCGCTCCTGCTGGTCGGCGTCGAGCAGCCGCTCGTAGGCGGCGAGGCGCGCCTTGTTCTTGGCCATGCGCGCCTTGGGCGACTGGGAGGCCCACTGGCCCTCGCGGGCGAGCGCCCGGGTGCGCGCGTCCGCCTGCCGGTTCTCCATCTCCAGCCGCTCCTGCTTCTGGGCGAGCCACGAGGAGTAGTTGCCCTTCCAGGGGATGCCGCGTCCGCGGTCGAGCTCGAGGATCCAGCCGGCGACGTTGTCGAGGAAGTAGCGGTCGTGGGTGACGGCGATGACCGTGCCCTTGTAGCGCGCGAGGTGCTGCTCGAGCCACTGCACGGTGTCGGCGTCGAGGTGGTTGGTCGGCTCGTCGAGCAGGAGGATGTCGGGCTCGAGCAGCAGCAGCCGGGCCATGGCCACGCGCCGCCGCTCGCCGCCGGACAGCCCCGCGACGGGCGCGTCTCCCGGCGGGCAGCGGAGCGACTCCAGCGCCATCTCGAGGCGCGCGTCGAGGTCCCACCCTCCCTTGGCGTCGAGCTCCTCCTGGATGGCGGCCTGTCGCTCCAGGATGCGCGCCTGCTCCTTGGGGTCGTCGGTCTCGCCGACCTTGACGAAGGTGTCGTCGTACTCGTCGAGCAGGGCCCGCAGTCCCGAGGCGGCCTCGGCCACCACCTCGTGCACGGTCTTGGCGGCGTCCAGCTCGGGCTCCTGGGGCAGGTAGCCCAGGGAGTAGCCCGGCACGCGCGCGATCTCGCCGTCGAACTCCGTGTCGGTCCCGGCGATGATGCGCAGCAGGGTCGACTTCCCGGAGCCGTTGAGGCCGAGGAGGCCGATCTTGGCGCCGTGGAAGAACGAGAGGTTGATGTCCTTGAGCACGGGCTTGCGCTCGTGGGACTTCGTCACGCCCGTCATGGTGAAGATGACCTTGTCGCCGCTCATGGCAGGGCAGGGTCGCCGCCTCGCCCGCCGGGGCAAGAGGAACCTGCGCGACGGCTTCACGGGTTGCGGCTTCACGGCTTCACGGGGCGCCTGACGGCGCCGGCCGGCTGATGGCTTAATCGCTTAATGGAAGGGGCAGGGAACCCATGGGTCGTGGTGCTTGTATGCACTTCACACCCCTTCGCCCCTATTCGTCCCTTTTCGTCCTTTTTATCCCTTAATCCCCCGACATCCTCAGCCCCCTTAGCATCCTTTTAATCCCTTTCTCCTTTCTATCCTTTCCATCCCCATCCTCATCCCCCTCCTCCTCTCCCGATCCCCATGCGCCCCCTCGCCGCCCTCCTTGCCCTGATTGTCGCCTCGCTCCCGGCCGCGGAGCCGCCCAAGCCCTTTGGCCCGACGCCCAGCCCCCGCCAGCTCGCCTGGATGGAGGTCGAGTACTACGGCTTCATCCACTACGGCCTCAACACCTACACCGGCAAGGAGTGGGGCTACGGCGACGAGTCGCCGTCGATCATGAAGCTCGAGCATTTCGACGCCGACGGCATCGCGCGCACCGCCAAGGAGGCGGGCATGGGCGGGCTGGTCGTCGTCGCCAAGCACCACGACGGTTTCTGCCTGTGGCCGACCGACACCACCCCGCACAATATCCGCAAGGCGCCCTACAAGGGCGGCAAGGGCGACATCGTCGGCGAGATGGCCGAGGCCTGCCGCCGCCACGGCCTCAAGCTCGGCATCTATGTCTCGCCCTGGGACCGCAACCATCCCGAGTACGGCCGCGAGGGCTACAAGCGCGTGTTCGTCGAGCAGAACCGCGAGGTGCTCACCCGCTACGGCGACCTCTTCATGATGTGGTACGACGGCGCCAACGGCGGCGACGGCTACTACGGCGGCGCCCGCGAGCGCCGGCAGATCCCCAAGGACTATTATCCCTGGGACGAGGTCCGCGCGCTCATCCGCAAGCACCAGCCCATGGCCAGCGTCTTCGGCGACGGCGGTCCCGACGTCCGCTGGGTCGGCAACGAGAAGGGCTTCGCCGCCGAGACCTGCTGGGCGGTGACCTATGCCGGCACCGGCATCCCCGCCGACTATGACCCGCGCGAGCTCAACGTCGGTTCCCCCAAGGGCAATGTCTGGCGTCCCGCCGAGTGCGACGTGTCCATCCGCCCGGGCTGGTTCTACCACGCCCACGAGGACAACCGCGTGAAGGACCTCCGCGCCCTGTCCGAGATCTACTTCGCCTCGGTCGGCCGCGGCCAGGCGCTCAACCTCAACATCCCGCCCACGCCGCAGGGGCGCCTGCATGAGCGCGACGTCGCCTCGCTCCGCGCCCTCCGCGCCCACCTCGACGCGATGTTCAAGGTCGACCACGCCCGCGGCGCCAAGGCGGAGTCCGCCACCCGCCGCGGCGGCTCCGCCCGCTTCGCCGCCGCCGCCCTGACCGACGGCGAGCGCGACACCTATTGGTGCGGCGAGGACGGCGACCTGACGCCCGAGGCGGTCGTCACCCTCCCCGCGCCCGCGACGGTCGACGTCGTCCGCGTCCGCGAGTACACCCCCCTCGGCCAGCGCGTCGAGGCCTTCGCCCTCGACGCCTGGGTGGGCGGCGACTGGCAGGAGGTCGCCTACGCGACGACCATCGGCCACCAGCGGATCCTGCGCTTCCCGGCCGTCACCTCCGACCGCTTCCGCCTGCGCGTCGTCGGCTCGCTCGCGGTCCCCTGCCTGAGCGAGTTCTCCCTCTTCAAGGAGCCGGAGGGCGCCCGCGGGCCGCAGGCCGCCTTCGCCCGCCGCAAGCCCGTCGGCTGGAAGGTCGTGTCCTCGACCGACGGCGGCAAGGGCGCCCCCGTCGAGCGCGCCATCGACGGCGACCCCTCCTCCTTCTGGCACACCCACCCGATGTCGGGCGAGCTCGCCCCGCCCCAGTCCTTCGTCGTCGACACCGGCCGCGAGCGCTCGGCCAAGGGCTTCTTCTACGTGCCCCGCCAGGATGGCACCCGCCACGGCATGACCGACCGCTACCGCTTCGAGGGCAGCCTCGACGGCGCGACCTGGTCCGTCCTCGCCGAGGGCGAGTTCGGCAACCTGCGCGCCAACCCGCAGGAGCAGGCCGTGACCTTCGCCGCCCCGGCCAAGCTCCGTTACTTCCGCTTCACCGGCCTGCGCGCCCTCGAGAAGTCCCATGTCAGCGCCGCCGAGGTCGGCCTGCTGGAGTGAGACGCCGCCCCGTCCTCGGGCCTTGACACCGGGCCCCGGGGATGGGATAACTCCCCCAGTCGCCTTTTAACGAAGGTGGGCTCCGTCCCGGGCCCGCCTTTTTTGTCCCCCGCGCCTTTTCTCACACCCAAACTCCCGTCCGCGCCATGAGCCAAGACATCAAGCCGTTCCTGCAGTACCTCGAGAAGGAGAAGAGCATCTCCCGACCCGACGCCTGCGCCCTCATCGTCGAGGCCATCCGGTCCTCGGTCGAGAAGTCCGTCATGCAGGGCCACGAGATCGAGGTCCTCGCCGATCCCGATTCCGGCAAGCTCGACGCCTGGGTCGTCTTCCGCGTGACCGACTCCGTCTCCGACGAGAAGAGGGAGATCAACCCCTCCGAGGCCGCCAAGTACGCCCGCGACCCCAAGGTCGGCGACCTCATCCGCAAGCCCATCGCCGTCTCGGAGCTCGGCCGCATCGCCGCCAAGTCCACCCAGCAGCTCATCAACCAGCGCTTCCGCGCCATCGAGAAGGAGCACGTCTACCAGGAGTACAAGGACAAGGAGGGCGACATCGTCACCGGCACCGTCCGCCGCGTCGAGCGCGGGAACGTCATCGTCGAGCTCGGCACCGCCGAGGCCATCCTCCCCTACCGCGAGCGCAGCCCCGGCGAGGACTTCCGCACCGGCGACCGCATCCGCGCCCTGCTGCTGAAGATCGACATCACCCAGCGCGGCCCCGAGTTCATCCTCTCGCGCGCCAACCCCGCCTTCGTCACCCGCCTCCTGCAGCTCGAGGTCGCCGAGATCGCCGACGGCACCGTGTTCGTCGCCGCCATGGCCCGCGACCCCGGCTACCGCACCAAGCTCGCCGTCGACACCCGCGACCCCAAGGTCGACCCCGTCGGCGCCTGCGTCGGCGCCCGCGGCTCGCGCGTCCGCAACCTGGTCAAGGAGCTCAACAACGAGAAGGTCGACATCATCCGCTACATGCCCGAGCCCCTCAAGCTCCTCGAGGAGGCCATCAAGCCCGCCAAGCCCCGCAACGTCCACGTCGACGAGCGCAACCGCCAGATCCACTTCGAGGTCTCCGAGGACGACATGCGCATCGCCATCGGCAAGGGCGGCCGCAACGCGCGCCTCACCTCCAAGCTCATGGGCTGGCGCCTCGACATCGCCAAGTCCATCCACGCCCCCGAGTCCGTCGAGGCCCAGGCGGGCCTCCGCGCCCAGCAGCTGGCCGAGCGCCTCGGCCTCACCGCCGACCAGGCCGGCCGCCTCGCCGGCATGGGCGTGACCGAGCTCGGCGGCTTCGAGGGCATGACCGCCGACGACCTCGTCGCCGCCGGCTTCGCCGCCGAGGAGGCCTCCGCCATCCTCGCCGCCGCCGAGAAGGCGCGCGGCTGATGCTCTCCGGCGCCTGACTGGTGCAGGGATACAAAGGATAAAAAGGATACAAAGGATACAAAGGATAGAAGGGATAAAAAGGAACTAAGACAGGAATCCCCGAGCCCCTCAATTCAGCCCGCCTCATCCCTTTTATCCCTTCCATCCCTTGGTCCCTTCTCTCCTTTTCATCCCTTCCATCCCTTAGTCCCTTCCATCCCTTTCCTCCCTCTAACGCATACATGACCGACAAGAAAAAGAAGGCCGCCCCGGCCAAGAAGTCCCCCGCCACCCAGCGCTTCAGCGACGTGGCGAAGGAGCTCGGCGTGGAGGTCAAGCAGCTGCTCGCGTGGGTGGACGAGTTCGTCGACGCGTTCCCCTCCTGGAAGGATTCCGTCTACAGCGAGGGCAAGAAGCCCGCCGCCTCCTCCACCTGCGGCAAGTTCTATCGCGATGAGCTGATGGCGTTCATCGCCCCCAAGCTCCCGAAGCCCGCCGCCGAGGAACCCGCCCCCGCGGCCGCGCCCGAGGCCCCCAAGGCGGCGGCGCCCGCCCCGGCCGCCCCGGCCAAGCCCGCCGCTCCCGCGGCCCCCGCGGCTCCTGTCCCGCCCCCGGCCGGCCCTTCCCTGCGCGCCACTCCCCTGCCCACGGTCGCCCCGCGCGTGGCGCCCCCGACCCGTCCCGCCGCGCCGCCGCTTCCGCCGACGCCCCAGCGCGGCGACCTGCCGCCCCTCACGGTCCGCTCCGTCCCGCCGCCGCCCCCCAGCCGCCCCGTGGCGCCGCCGCCGATCGTCCGTCCGCCCATCCCGGTGGTCGCCCCCTCGGCCGGAGCCGCGCCCGTCGCCGCCGGCAGCAAGGGCGCCCTGACCATCCGCCCGCCCATCGTCGTCCGCGACTTCGCCATCGCCCTCAACCTGAAGCCCTTCCAGGTCGTCGGCGACCTCATGGCCCTCGGCAAGGTCGTCGCCGTCAACGCGGTGGTCGACGAGGCCGACGCCATCAAGGTGGCCGCGCGCCACGGCTACACCCTGGAGATCCGCCACCGCGGCGAGGGCGTCCAGCCCGTGAAGAAGGCCGAGCCCAAGATCGACGAGGACGCGCCGGAGCTGCAGAGGCCCCGCCCGCCCGTCGTCTGCGTCCTCGGCCACGTCGACCACGGCAAGACCACCCTCCTGGACTTCTTCCGCAAGGCCAACGTCGCCGCGGGCGAGGCCGGCGGCATCACCCAGCGCATCGGCGCCTACAACGTCGCCTACGCCGGGCCCAACAAGGAATACGCCGGCCGCACCGTCACCTTCCTCGACACCCCGGGCCACGCCGCCTTCGCCAAGATGCGCGAGCGCGGCGCCAGCGTGACCGACGTCGCCGTGCTCGTCGTCGCCGCCGACGACGGCTTCATGCCGCAGACCGACGAGGCCCTGAAGTTCGCCCAGAAGCACGCCCGCGCCATCGTCGCCGCCGTGAACAAGGTGGACGCCAAGGGCGCCAACGTCGACCGCGTGAAGCAGCAGATGCAGCAGCGCGGCATCGCCCCCGAGGACTGGGGCGGCGAGGTCGTCACCTGCCCCGTCTCCGCGCTCAAGGGCGACGGCATGGACGCGCTCCTCGAGTCCATCCTCCTCCAGGCCGACATCCTCGAGCTCAAGGCCAACCCGACCTGCCCCGCGCAGGGCGTCGTCATCGAGTCCCAGAAGGAGACCGGCCGCGGCCCCACCGCCACCGTCATCGTCCAGAAGGGCACCCTCAAGCCCGGCGACGCGTTCGTCTGCGGCGAGACCTGGTGCAAGGTCCGCGCCCTCATGGACGAGCGCGGCAAGCGCCTCGACAAGGCCGCCCCCGGCACGCCCGCCCTGGTGCTGGGCTGGGACGACGTCCCCGCTCCCGGCGTCCGCTTCCATTCCGTCAAGAACGACCGCGAGGCCCGCGAGATCGCCGAGGAGGCCGCCCAGGTCGCCCGCAAGGCGTCCGAGGACGCGCAGTCCCGCGCCGCGTCCGTCCCCGTCGGCAAGCCCGGCATGAGCGACCTCGACAAGCTCATGGCCGCCCTGGCCACGGACAAGGAGAAGGTGCTCCGCGTCCTCCTCAAGGCCGACGTCAACGGCACGCTCGAGGCGCTCCGCGGCTGCCTCGAGGCCATCGCCTCCGACAAGGTCCGCCTCGAGATCGTCGGCGGCTCGGTCGGCCCCGTCACGCAGAACGACGTCGCCCTCGCCGAGGCCGCCAAGGCCGCCATCGTCGCCTTCGACACCAAGGTCGACAACGGCGTCCAGCCCCTGCTCAAGCGCGCCGGCATCCGCGTCATCGCCCACGACATCATCTACATGCTCATCGAGCTGGTGAAGGAGGCCATGGCCGAGCTGCTCGACCCCGAGCTGCGCGAGAACGCGCTCGGCTCCGCCGAGGTCCGCGCCGTCTTCGAGCTCAGCAAGGCGACCGTCGCCGGCTGCATGGTCACCGAGGGCCTCCTGCGCCGCTCCGCCAAGGCCCGCCTCGTGCGCGGCGGCAAGGTCGTCCAGTCCGGCTCCCTCGAGACGCTCAAGCGCTTCAAGGACGACGCCTCCGAGGTCAAGGCCGGCTTCGAGTGCGGCGCCCGCGTCTCCGGCGCGGACGACTACCAGGTCGGCGACCGCATCGAGTGCTACGAGGTGCTCGAGGTCCGGCCGAAGCTCTGAGGATGTCCAACCGCCTCGTCCGCGTCGCCGAGCTCCTGCAGCGGGAGGTCTCCTCGCAGCTGCGGGCGCGCTGGGGCCAGCAGGCCGCGCGCATCACGCTGACCGACACCGTGGTCGCGCCCGACCTCGCCCAGGCCCGCATCCGCTACGCGGTGGTCGGCGGCCCCGAGCACGAGGCGGAGGCCGCCCGCCTGCTCGCCTCCGTCCGCGGCGAGCTCCGCGCCCTCGTCGGCAAGGCCGTCACGCTCAAGCGCACGCCCGAGCTCCGGTTCGTCCTCGACGACTCGGCCGAGAAGGGCATGCGCATCCGCAAGCTGCTCGACGACCTCGACGGCGGGAAGCCCCACCTCGGCTGAGGCGCCTCAGGCCGGCATGTCCGGCTCCGGCAGCCCCGCCAGGCCCTCGCGGATGAGCGCGGCGCGGCGGCGGTCGCGGCCGTCGCTGTCCAGCTCGCCGCCGGCGCGCAGCTGCACGTGCCCCGGCTGACCCTCGATCATGAGGCGGTCGACCGAGGCCCGGTGCGACTCGGGCAGCACGCCCATGTCGCAGCCCATGCGCAGCAGCGAGAGGCTCGCCATCGCCTCCGCGCTCGTCAGCAGCCGGGCGTGCCGCAGCAGGCCGAGCGCGCGGGCGATCCGGTCCACGAAGCGCTCGCCCTCGTTCTGCAGCAGCACGTGCCGCGCGTTCTGCTCCTGCTCGACCACGTGGCGCACCCAGCCCGCGAGGTGCCGCAGGATGGCGTCCTCCGACAGTCCGAGCGTCTGCTGGTTGGAGACCTGGAAGACGTTGCCCAGCGCGTCCGAGCCCTCGCCCAGCCAGCCGCGGACCGCCAGCCCGTCCTGCCCGAGGGCGCGGGCGACCTTGTCCATGTGGCCCGCCAGGCAGAGGCCGGGCAGGTGGACCATGGCGGAGGCGCGCAGGCCGGTGCCCACGTTGGTGGGGCAGGCGGTCAGGAAGCCGAGCTGCTCGCCGTAGGCCAGCGGCAGCGCCGCGGCCAGGGCGTCGTCGAGCTGCTCGGCCTGGTGCCACGCGGCGCGCAGGTGCCAGCCGCCGCGCACGACCTGCAGGCGCAGGTGGTCCTCCTCGTTGACCATGACGGAGACCGTCTGGTCGCGGCTGATGAGGGCGGCGCCGCCCTTGCCGCCGGAGAGCTCCTTGGAGATGAGGTGGCGCTCGACCAGGGCCGCGCGCTCCAGCTCGCCGAGGTCGTCCATCCTCAGCTCGTGGCCCCGGCGGAACTTGGGCATCTTGCCCAGCGCGCCGAGGCAAAGGCCGGCGACCTCGGCCCGCTGCGCGGGCTTGGCCCAGCCGGGGAACGGGTGCCCCTTGAGGTTGCGGGCGAGGCGGATGCGGGTCGAGAGGACGATCGCCTGCTGGGCCCCCAGCATGTGGGTGAGCTCGCTCTCGGAGGACAGGATGTCGTGGACGGACATGGCGGCCTCAGCCCAGGCGGCCCTCCAGCTCGCGGATGCGGTCGCGCAGGCGCGCCGCCCCCTCGTAATCCTCGGCCTTCACGGCCTCGGCCATCTCCGCCCTGGCCGCCTCGAGGCGGCGGCGGACCTCGGCCGGGTCGGTGGCCGCGTGCGGCGACCGCCCCACGTGGGAGCCGCCGCGCTGCATCTTGGCGACGAGCGGGGCCAGCGCCGGGGCGAACGCCTCCCAGCACGCCGGGCAGCCCAGCCGGCCGCGCCGCAGGAACTCCGCGTCGGTCATGCGGCAGGCGGGGCAGCTCAGCCCGGCGCCCTCCCCCGGACCCGAGAGCGCGCCCGCCAGCTGGAAGACGGCGGGGTCCCCCGCGCCGCCCTTCTCCGCGCACCCCCCGCACAGGTGCACCTTCGTCACCTTGCCCTGGACGATCTGGGTGAGGTGGACGGTGGCGGTGGCGCCGCAGACGGAGCAGGGTAGGGACTTGCCCATCGCCTCCCATCGAAGCGGGGCCGGGGCGCTTGGCAAGGACAGGCGGCGGCCTCGCCCCGGTGTTTGACTTCCGCCGGGGGTCGGTGCTTGGTCGGAGGCGTCCCCTCTCGGATGTCCCAGCTGCCCCGCATCGTCATCACCGGGCTCGGTCTCACGGCCCCCAACGGCAACTCGCTCGCCGAGTTCCGGGGGAACCTGCTGGCCGGCAAGGCCCGCATCGCCGAGATCGACGTCCGCCACATGGGGCGGCACCCGGCGGGGGTCTGCGACTTCGACGCCACGCGCTGGCAGAAGCGCAAGGAGATCCGCAACGGCACCCGCGTCGGCTCCATCTCCATCTACTGCGCCCGCGAGGCGCTGGCCGACAGCGGGCTGGACTGGGAGAGGGTCGACCGCGCGCGCACCGGCGTCTATCTCGGCATCACCGAGCACGGCAACGTCGAGACCGAGAACGAGATCTGGAACATCTCCCAGTTCGGCAACGACACCAAGTACTGGACCCACCACCACAACCCGCGCACGGTCGCCAACAACCCCGCCGGCGAGGTGACCATGAACCTGGGCATCACCGGGCCGCACTACACCATCGGGGCCGCCTGCGCCGCCGGCAACGCGGGCCTCATCCAGGCCGCCCAGATGCTCCAGCTCGGCGAGGTCGACCTCGCTTTGGCCGGCGGCGTCTCGGAGTCCATCCACACCTTCGGCATCTTCGCGGGCTTCAAGAACCAGGGCGCGCTCGCCGCCCACGCCGACCCCGCCAAGGCCTCGCGCCCCTTCGACCGCGACCGCAACGGCATCGTCATCTCCGAGGGCGGCGCGATCTACGTGCTCGAGCGGCTCGACGACGCCCTGCGCCGCGGCGCGCGCATCCTCGGCGAGATCGCCGGCTGGTGCATCAACTCCGACGCCACGGACGCCGTCCTGCCCAACCCCGACCGCCAGGCCCAGTGCGTCCGGCTCGCTCTCGCCCGGGCCGGCCTCGCCCCGCGCGACATCCACGTCGTCTCCACCCACGCGACGGCGACGGCCCAGGGCGACATCCAGGAATGCGTCGCCCTCCGCGAGGTCTTCGGCGACAGCCCGGGGACCCGGATCAACAACACCAAGAGCTTCATCGGCCACTGCATGGGGGCCGCCGGCGCCCTCGAGCTGGCGGGCAACCTCCCCTCGTTCCAGGACGGGGTCGTCCACCCGACCATCAACGTCGACAACCTCGACCCCGAGTGCGCCCTTCCCGGGCTGGTCCTGAACCGGCCGGAGGCCCTCGGGCGGGTCGACACCATCCTGAACAACTCCTTCGGCATGCTGGGCATCAATTCCGTCCTGATCGTGCGGAAATATGGGGTTGCCTGAGGCCGCCCCCCTATCTTCATTGCCTGCCCAGCCCATGACCAAGGAAGAGGTTAAGTCCATCGTGCTCGAGATCATCCGGGACATCGCCCCGGATGAGGACCTGAGCACCCTCAAGCACGAGGTCCGCCTCCGCGACCAGCTGACCCTGGACTCCATGGACTTCCTCGATATCGTCATGGAATTGCGCAAGAAGCACGGCATCGAGGTGCCCGAGGCCGATTATCCCCAGCTGGCCTCCCTGGAATCCTGCGGCGACTACCTCCTGCCAAAGTTCCAGGCCAAGTCGGGCAAGTGACCCTCGGGTCGGCTTGAGGTCGGAACCCGGGACGCTATCCTAGGGTCATACCCCCATGCGCGCCCTTCCCGCCTCGCTGGTCGCTCTCCTCCTCGCCGCCGCCCTCGCCGCCGACCCCGTGCGGCTGCGCAGCAAGTCCAACGGCAACATCATCGAGGCGGAGGTCGTCGAGGTCGCCGCCGACAAGCTCGCCTTCCGCCTCAAGGGCGGCGAGCGCGTCTACACCGTCGGCTGGGACACGCTCGACCTCGACTGGATCAAGGGGAACAGCCCCGCGCTTTGGAACGAGCGCCAGCTCCTCCTCAAGCCCGCGGAACCCGAGAAGCCCAAGGAGGATGCCGAGGCCGACCCCTTCGCCAAGGAGACGCCGCCCGCCGACACCAAGGCCATCCTGCGCAACCTGGCCGCGGCGCTCGGGGACCGCACCCGCGGCATCGATCCCGGCCGCATCGATTCCTTCTGCCGCCACGAGGCCAAGATCGACGAGGAGGTCTTCTGGAAGGCCTACGACGAGATGCGTCGCGACGGCGCCGCGCCCGCCGCCAAGGCCGAGCCCTCGCGGGATTCGGGCTCGCGGGCCCGCGACCGCAAGGACCGTCCCGAGTGGGAGCGCAACCCCGCCCATCGCCAGAAGGAGGAGGCCCTGCGCGCCCAGCACGAGAAGGGCGCGGGCGGGCTCACCCACCTCGCCTACCTGCGCGCCCTCGCCGAGGGCGGCTACAGGGGCCGCGTCGCCTGGCACCTGCTGCGCTTCCATCCGGAGGAGAAGGCGGGCCTGGCCGGCCGCCTGAGGAAGTACGAGGCCCAGGCGGCCGAGCTCGCCGCCCGGTCGGATTCGGCCGACGTGCGTCGCGACGCCCTGGTCCTGCGCAAGCAGCTCGCCGACCTGGGCGCGCTGCTGGCCCGCGTCACCCGCGAGACCGCGGTCCAGGAGGAGCGCCTCAAGAACGAGGCCGCGGCCCTGCTCGCCAAGCTGGGGAAGTGAAGGCGGGGCGGCGGCATCCGCCGCCGCCG
>CAYYLJ010000003.1:0-61647 GCA_964472585.1 uncultured Enterobacteriaceae bacterium
CCGTGAGCACCATGAGGTCGGCCCAGGACAGTCGGTTGCCGTACTTCCTCTTGATGGGCCACAGGAGGCGCCGGGCCTTGTCGAGATTGGCGTTGTCGGGCCAGCTGTTGAGGGGCGCGAAGCGGAGGGTGCCGTAGCCGGCGCCGCCGCGGCCGTCATGGACGCGGTAGGTGCCCGCGCTGTGCCAGGCCATGCGGATGAAGAGGGGGCCGTAGTGGCCGTAGTCCGCGGGCCACCAGTCCTGCGAGTCGGTCATCAGCTTGGCGAGGTCCTTGCGCACCGCCTCGAGGTCGAGCTTCTTGAATTCCTCGGCGTAGTCGAAGTCGGCGCCGAGCGGGTCGCTCTTCTCCGAGTTCTGGCGAAGGATCGCCAGGTTGAGCTGGTTGGGCCACCAATCCTTGGTGGTCATCCCGCCGGCGGCGGTGTGGCGGTTGGGAGGGGCCAGGTGGCCCATCACGGGGCATTTGCTGATGTCGGACATGGTGGTGTTGGGTGAAGGGGTGAAGGGGGCGAGGGTGGCGCGTCTGGGAAGTCAGCGGCGGCCGGCCTGGCACTTGGGGCAGAGGCCCCAGTAGATGACCTCAGCCTCGTCGATGCGGAAGCCATGGTGTTCCCTTGCCTTGAGGCAGGGCGCGTGGCCCACGGCGCAGCAGACATCCTCGGTGTGCCCGCAAGCGCGGCAGACCAGGTGGTGATGGTTGTCGCCGATGCGGTCCTCGTAGCGCGCGGCCGAGTCGGCCGGCTGGATGCGGCGGAGGATGCCGCGCTCCGTGAGGACGGTAAGGACGTTGTAGACGGACTGCCGGGAGATGGAGCCGAGCTGCCGGCGAACCCCCCGGGCGATGGCCTCGGCGTCGGCATGCGGGTTGCGGCCGACCTCGCGGAGCACGGCGACCCGCTGGGCCGTGACCGGCAGCTGGTGCTCGCGGAGGACGGACTCGGGGTCGCGCATCGCCCATTACCCATAGGGAGATTTGGACAATGTCAAAAACTTAAGCGCCCCCCTGGCACGATTCGTTTCCGACGCACTTTCCTAACAGCAGCTCCGGCTGCCGCGACCCGAGGGCGGGGCGGTGAGGTCGACGATCGCCGATGGTTGATGCCGCACCCATCCCCGGGCCTTTCACTCATGCATTGATCCTGGGCGGTCTGGCCTTGGCCGCCGTGGCGGTGCGTCGTCGGGTGAAGGCTGCCAAGTGAGTTCATAGCCACCCCCGGCAAGTGAGCCCCGCGCCCGCGGGGCTTTTTTGTGCCTCAGGCGAGCGGCCTGGAAAAATCCAAGCCCGCTCGAAATTGTAACAGTCCCACACTTGCTCTCGCGGTTGTTCGTCTTCCACCCTTGGCGGTCCAATGCCCAAGCCCCTTGTGCTCATCCTCTGCACCGGCAACTCCTGCCGGAGCCACCTCGCCGAGGCGATTCTGCGTCAGTCGGCGGGCGATTTGATCGAGGTGGCGAGCGCCGGCTCCAAGCCGGCGGGATACGTCCATCCCGAGGCCCTGGCCGTCCTCGCCGAGATCGGCATCGACGCCTCTTCCCATCGGTCCAAGCACCTGTCCGAGTTCCTCGCCACGCCGGTCGACACCGTCATCACCGTCTGCGGCAACGCGGACCAGGTCTGTCCGACCTTCCCCGGGCAGGTCCGCCGCCACCATTGGGGCTTCGACGACCCCGCGCATGCCACGGGCACGCCGGAGCAGGTGCGCGCGGAGTTCCGACGCGTCCGCGACGAGATCCGGCGGGTCTTCGGGGCCTACGCTTCGGGGCTGAGGGACGCCCGATGAGCGCGTCGCCCCGCGTCCTCCTCGCCGAGCTCGCCGGCACGGCCGCCCTGCTCGCCGTCGTCGTCGGCTCCGGCATCATGGGCCAGACCCTGTCGCCGGGGAACCTCGCGGTGGCGCTGCTCGGCAACAGCCTCGCCACCGCGGCCGCCCTCGCCGTCCTCATCTCGCTGCTCGGCCCGGTCTCGGGCGCCCACCTCAACCCGCTCGTGACCGCCATGGCCTGGGCCGGCCGCGAGATCGACGGCCCCCGCGCCGTCGCGACCATGGCCTCGCAGCTGCTCGGCGCCCTTCTCGGCGTCCTCCTCGCGCATGCGATGTTCGGCTTGCCGATCCTCCAGGCCGGCATCCAGCCCCGCGCCTCCGCCGGCCTCTGGCTGGGCGAGGTCGTCGCGACCGTGGCGCTGCTCGCCACGATCCGCGGCTGCCGCGGGAACGCCGCCGCCCGCCCCGAGGCGCTCGTGCCGCTCGTCATCCTGGCCGGCTATTGGGCGACCTCGTCGACCTGCTTCGCCAACCCCGCGGTCACGCTCGCCCGGTCCTTGACCGCCACCTTCGCCGGCATCCGCCCCGAGGATGTCGCCGGCTTCGTCCTCGCGCAGCTCGCCGGCCTCGGCCTGGTGCTGCTCGCCGCCCGCCGCCGTCGCTAGGCCCTTCGGATGGTCCCGTTCACCGGGATGGCCAGCGCGAGGGTGTTGGAGATGGTGCCGTATTTCCGGATGTTGGCATGCAGGAGCTCGATGCGCCGGTCCGGCTCATCCGTGTCCACCGTGATCTCGTACTCGATGCCAAGGAGCCGGGGCGGGCTGTCCTGCCGGGTGGCGCGCAGGGTCACCTCCATGCCGCGCAACCCGAACTTGAGCGCGGGCAGCACGCGCTCGGCTCCCTTGAGGATGCAGGCGGCGAGCGCCGCGAGCAGGAGCTCCGCCGGGTTGGGGGCGTCGCGCCTACCCGCGGGATCGGTGTCGGCCAGCAGCCGCGCGTCCTTCACCAGGATCTCGCTCCCATGGGCGTCGAGCCGCCGGGCCTTGACGGTGTATTCGAGCATGTTGCCTATCCTAACCATGCCCACGGCGTTGGGAACACCCGATTGGTGCCGCCCGCCGCCGTTCGCGTTTGCGATTTCCGATTCGCCGGCGACCTTGGCGCCATGACCAAGGAAATGGCATGGACCTGGCTCTTGCTCGCCGGCCTGTTCGAGATCGGATGGCCCATCGGCATGAAGCTGCAGTCCCAGCCGGCCTGGAGGCTGGCCGGGCCCGCGCTCTCGATCGCCTGCATCCTGGTCAGCATGGGGCTCTTTTGGCTGGCCCTGCGCGGCGTCCCTCTCGGGCTCGCCTACGCCGTGTGGACCGGCATCGGCGCAGCCGGCACCTTCCTCGTCGGCGTCACCGTCTTCGGCGAGGCCGCCCTGCTCCTGCACTGGGTGGGCGTCGCCCTCATCCTGGGCGGCGTCGCCTGCCTGAAGCTGGCCTGAGCGTCGGCCTCAGTCCCGCCGCTCCGCCCGGTAGGCCCGCGCGAGCAGGGTGACCGGCTGGAGGAGAGCGACCGGGGCGCCTGCCTCGCGCAGGCCGCGCTCGATCTGCAGGTGGCAGCCGGGATTCGAGGTCGCGAGGACCGTGGCGCCGGTCGACCGGATGTGGCCGACCTTGCGTCGAAGCAGCGCCTCGGACTGCTCCGGCTGGGTGATGGAGTAGATGCCCGCGCTGCCGCAGCACCAATTGGCCTCGGGCAGCTCGACCAGCCTCAGGCCCGGGATGAGGCGGAGGAGGTCGCGCGGCTGGCGGACGACCTTCTGCCCGTGGGCGAGGTGGCAGGAGTCGTGGTAGGTGACGGTCATCTCGCCGAGCCCGGCCTGCGGCGCGCGGCAGCCGATCTCGGCCAGCCACTCATGGATGTCGCGCACCTTGGCATCCCAGGCCCGCGCCCGCCCGGCGTAGGCGGGGTCGTCGGCGAGGAGCTTGGCGTAGCGGCGCAGGTGGTTGCCGCAGCCCCCGGCGTTGCTGATGATGGCGTCGAAGGTCTCCGGCGGGAAGAGGTCGATCATCCGGCGCGCCAGCAGCTGCGCGGGTTCCGGCTCGCCGTTGTGGGCATGGAGCGAGCCGCAGCAGGGCTGGACGGGCGGGGTGACGACCTCGCAGCCGTTGGCGAGCAGGACGTCGGCCGTGTCGCGGTTGACCTGCGAGAAGACGAGGTCCTGCACGCAGCCTGTCAGGAGGGCCACGCGGTGGCGGACGGCGGCCGGGCGCTCCACGGGGCGGATGAGCGCGGGGGAGAACCGCGGCGCGATGACGGGGCACTGCGGCTCGAGGCGGCGGAGGTCGCCGGGCAGGAGGCGCACCAGCCTCAGGCGCCGGGCGCCCGATTGCAGGCCGAGGCGCTGGATCCAGCCGAGCGTCCGGCCGACGACGCGAAGGAGGCGCGGGCGGAGGAACAGGCCGCGGAGGGTGAGCGCGCGCCAGAGGCGGCCCGACGCGCCGCGGGGAAGTCCGGCCGACTCGACCTCGGCGCGGGCCGTCTCGATGAGGCCGGCGTAGTCGACGCCGGCGGGGCAGGCCGTCTGGCAGGCGAGGCAGCCCAGGCAGTAGCTCATCTCGTCGGCGAAGCCCTTGGTCGGCGCGAGGTCGCCGTCGGCCACCGCGCGCATCAGGGCGATGCGCCCGCGCGGGCTGTGCCGCTCGCGCTTGGTGGCGTCGTAGGTCGGGCAGGCGGGCAGGCACATGCCGCAGTGCATGCACTGCTGGAGGATGGAGTAGTCGAGGAGCTTGAGCGAGGGGCGCATCGGCTCAGTCGAGGATCTTGCCGGGGTTGAGGAGGCCGCGGGGGTCGAGGGCGCGCTTCACCGAGCGCATCAGGTCATGGCTCGCGTCGCCCATCTGGCGGCGGAGCCAGGCCTTCTTGGCGAGTCCCACGCCGTGCTCGCCGGTGATGGTGCCGCCGAGCGCCAGGGTGTGCGTCACGATCTCCTCGAGGGCGTCGTGCACCCGCGCCATCTCGTCGGCGTCCCGCTCGTCCGTCAGGAAGGTCGGGTGCAGGTTGCCGTCGCCCATGTGCCCGAAGGTGCCCACCTTGAGGCCGCGGCTCGCGGCGGCCCGGGCGATGTGGCCGACCATGGCCGCGAGCTTGTCGCGCGGCACCGTGACGTCCTCCAGGATGGTCGTGGGCCGCACGCGAGCTAGGGCCGAGAAGGCGCTGCGGCGGGCGGTGGCGAGCCGAGCCGCCTCGGCCTCGTCGGCCGCCACGCGCACCTCGCGGGCCCCGCGGGCGCGGGCGATCTCCGTCATCCGCCGGGCCTCGTCCTCCACCGCCGCCGGGTGCCCATCCGTCTCCATGAGGAGCAGCGCCTCGCAATCGCGCGGCAGGCCGATCTTGGCGTAGTCCTCGACGCAGCCCAAGGTGACGCGGTCGAGGAACTCGAGGGTGCAGGGAATGATGCGGGCGGCGATGATGTCGGAGACCGTGTCGGCCGCCGCCTCCATGCTGCCGTAGGTCGCCAGCATCGTCCGCCGGGCGGCGGGCTTGGGGAGCAGCTTGAGCAGCACCTCGGTGACGACGCCGAGGGTGCCCTCGGAGCCGATGAAGAGGTCCTTGAGCGAGTAGCCGGCGACGTCCTTGACGCAGGCGTTCCCGAGGCGCGCGACCGACCCGTCGGGCAGGACGACCTCCAGCCCCATCACGTAGTCGCGGGTGACCCCGTACTTCAGGCCGCGCAGGCCGCCGCTGTTCTCCGCCACGTTGCCGCCGATGGTGCTGATCTTCATCGAGCCCGGGTCGGGCGGGTAGAAGAGCCCGTGGGCCTGGGCGGCCGCGTCGATGGCGGCGGTGATCGCCCCCGCCTGGGCCCGGAGCGTCAGGTTGGCCGGGTCGACCGCGAGGACCTTGTCCATCCGCACCAGGCAGAGGACGAGGCAGCCCTCGGAGGGGACGCTCCCGCCGCTCAGGCCCGTGCCCGAGCCGCGGGTCACGATGGGGATGCCCTCGGCGGCGGCCAGCCGCACGACGGCCGCCACCTCCTCGGTCGAGCCGGGAAGGATGACCACCGGCTGGGGGCCTTTCAGCGCGGCGGTTCCGTCGAAACCGTAGGGCAGGGTGTCCTCGGGGGAGGTCAGGACGTTGGCGGCGCCGGCGATGGCGCGCAGGCGATCGAGCACGGCGGGGTCGGACACGCGCATGGCATTAACAGTGATTTGGGGCGTAAAAGGGTCGAGTGTGAATGAGCCCCCTGCTTGGGAGCCGGCTATTCGGTTGGGCTTGACCCCGGGTGCCCGGATGTCCTCATCATATGGGATTCCTCCATGACCTTCCGTCTTGCCCCCGTCCTCCTTGCCGCTGCAGCCGTCCAGGCCCAGGAAGTCGCGACGCCCTTTTTCGACATCAACGCCTCCCCCACCTCGGGCACCAACTCGCCGTGGCTGACTGTCACGACCGGGTCCGCCGCCGCCTACGGCGTCGAGTATGTCGATATCGGCTACGCCGCCACCGCCTCCCTTGCGGCCTGGTCGAATTTCACCGGGTCGCAGTTCCGTCTCCAGATCTTCACCCCGTCCGAGGAACTGGTCGCCCAGGCCAACGGCGCCGAGCTTCTCACCGATTTCGTCACGGATCCCACTTCCGGCCGCGTCGCGCGCACCGTGCGCTTCACCTTCGAGACGCCGATCGTCCTGACCGGCTCGACCAGCTTCGCCTTCTGGGCCAGCGAGCTTAACCAAGCCCACAATATCCTCTGGTCCAAGGGCATCTCCTCGGTCGCCGTCAACGACGGCGGCTGGTCCCAGTCCTTCTGGAGTCTCGGGGCCGGCGAGGCCTATGCCCTTTCGGTCGGCTATTTCGCCGTCCCCGTGCCCGAGGCTTCCACCTACGGCATGGTGCTCGGCGCCCTCGCGCTTGCGGTCGTCGCCCGACGCCGCCGCAAGGCCTGAGCGCAGGCTCCGCTGGGCCTGCGGGCCCGGCTTGCGCAGGCCGCTGGCTCAGCTCCCGTCGATCCAAACCGGGGGCGTCTCCGCCTCGATGCGGTTCTCGGTCGCATCCGGCAGCTCATGGAAGAGGTCCAGCTGCGCGGCGCGCTCGACCGCGTCGACGCTGGTGACAAAGCGGCGGAAGTCGGCCGACCGCGGCGTCGACTGCGGCATGAGGAAGGCCTGCAGCCGGGGTCCCCGCGGGGTCTCGTCGGCCACCACCATCCAGCAGTCGGTAGGGATGGCCGGACCCGCGGCGAGGCGCCGGGTCCCGGCGCGATAGGCGGGCCCCACGGTCACCCATATCTCCCCGGCCGCGACCGCGGTGCGGTCGGCGAGCGTCGCCTCCAGCGCTCGCCAAGGGCCCTGGTTCAGCTCGGGCGCCTGGGGGATGATGTTCGACATGAGGAAGGTCTCCTCCTGGGCGGTCGCCCCGAAACGCGTCGCGATGGCATGGTTGGGCGTCAGGTGCCCGCGGTCATAGCCGGTGCCCGTGTAGTCGTCATGGCGAACCTGGGCGCGGGTGCGCGCGTCGGCCCTGAAGCGCGAGGGCCTCGGGAACCTCTGCGGAAGCGCCTCGGCCGGCAGCCGGTAGGCGGACCAGGCCGGGTTGCGCCTGGCCTCGTCGTAGCCCACCGTGTAGGCCCGGTTGACGAGGAGCGAGAGGGCGTTGGGGTATCCGGCGGCCCGCGGCAGGCCCGCATACGCATGGCCCCGGGAGAGCGGCGCTTGCTGCGGTTCCGCGGGGCGGGTCGGGCCGGCCGCGGCCACGGGCGGCGGTGTGACCGGCACCGGGATGGGCTCGGGCGGCTGCACCGGTTTGGCAGGCTCGGGCGCGACCGGCGCTGCGGGGGTGGGAGCCGGGTCGAGGGCGGCTCGGGGAGGCACGCGGGCGGGCGCCGGGGAAGCCTCCCTCGCCGGCACGGGATCGATGGCGGGCTCGATGGCCCGCGCCTGCTGGAGGCTCCGCCAGACCAACCAGATCAACCCTGCCAGGAGCAGGTTGATGGCCAGGAGGATCAGCAGGGAACGCGCGGCGCGCATCGCCCGAATGCCTAGCCATCCGTCGGCTAGGTTGAAATCCTTATCCTACCCAGGTGCCAATGCTCAGGCCTTGCCGGGGACGGGGGGGCGCTCCTCGGGCAGGGCGACCTCGCCCTTCTCGAAGTCCGCGGCCGAGGGGCTGCAGGCCTGGGCGAACCAGGGGGACTTCTCGTTCGTCACGAGGTCGGACCAGCGCACCAGCTCGCCGGTGTAGGCCGAGAGGCGTCCCATGATCGCCGCCAAGGTGGAGTCGGTCACGGCCTGGGTCTCGTTGGGGGGCGTCCCCGCGAGCACGCCCTTGATGAGGGCCACGTGCTCCTGCACGTAGGGGTTCTCGGACTCGAGCCGCGGCTCGGGGACGTCGACCTTCCGGCCGCTCACCTTGCCCGCGCCGAAGGCCTCGCCGGACGCCCCGGTGAAGAGCTCGCCCACCCGGCTCCAGGTGCCGGAGATCTGCCGGCACTGGCTGTGGATGTGGACGCCGCCGCCGAAGTCGTAGTCGACGCTGAAGAAGTCGAACATGTTGCCGGTCTCGCGGCGCGCGCGGCCGCCGTAGCCGACGGCCGAGACGGGGTTGCGGCCCAGGAACCAGATGGCGACGTCCAGGTTGTGCACGTGCTGCTCGACGATGTGGTCCCCCGACATCTCGGTGAAGTTAAGCCAGTTGCGCGCGAGGTAGTCCGCGGCCTTCTCGCCGGGGTTGCGCCGCTTGATCCAGGGAACCGTGCCGTTCCAGTGCAGCGTGCCGCCGCGGATCTCCCCGATGGCGCCCGCGTCGATCCGGGCCTTGTTGAGCAGGTATCCCGCCTGGTGGCGCCGCTGGGTGCCGGCGACCACGCCGAGGCCCTTGGCCTTGGCCCGCTCGCCCGCCGCGCGCATGACCCGGGCGCCGACCGCGTCCACGGCCACGGGCTTCTCGATGAAGCAATGCTTGCCGGCCTCCACCGCCGCGGTGAAGTGCAGCGGGCGGAAGGCGGGCGGCGCGGCCATCACGATGAAGTCGCAGCCGCTGGCGATGACCTTGCGGTAGGCGTCATAGCCGGAGAAGGCCTTGGCCGCGTCGACGCCGAAGCGCCTCGCGGCTCCCTGGGCGGCCGGCCCGAACGCGTCGCCCACCGCCGTGACGGTCACCTCGCGGCCCAGGATCTTGGCGGCGGCGACGAAGTCGGCGAGGGCCCCGTTGCCCCGGCCGCCGCAACCGATGAGGCCCACCGTGAGGCGGGCCTTGCCGGCGTCGGCTGCCTGCCCGAGGGCGGGCGCGGCGGCCAGGGCGGCGGCGGCGAGGGTCGTGGTGGCGAGGAAGTCGCGTCGGGGCAGGGGTCGCATGGCCCCCATCCCGACAGCGCCCGCCTGGGAGGGTTCCCTCAGTCCTTGGCCGCTCCGCGCAGGGAAAGCCCGCGGTCGCCGCCACCCGGCAGGGCCAGGCTCGCCAGATAGCCGACCACCATGCAGGTCAGGAAGCCGATGGCGCCATAGAGGATGCCGGTCACCGGCGCCTTCTGGTGATGCAGGGCCAGCACCGTGACGAAGCCGACGACGGCGCCGACCAGGGCGCCGCGGGAGCTGGCGCGCCGGGTGAACACCCCTAGGGCGAAGAGCCCGCCCAGCGAGCCGGCTGCCAGCCCGATGAGGGTGTTGAACTGCTTGAAGGCCGAGTCGATGCCCGAGGCGGCCATGTAGAGGGCGATGCCCACGGAGACGAGGCCGGCGCCGAGCACGACCCACTGGGCCGACCGGAGGTAGGCCGCGTCCTCGCGTCCGGGCCGGATGACCCGGGCGTCCAGGTCCTTCACGTAGCAGGTGGCGAGGCTGTTGAGCGAGGAGGAGACGGTCGACTGCGAGGCCGCGAAGATCGCGGCGATGATGATGCCGGAGATCCCCGTCGGCAGCTCCTGCAGGATGAAGAACGGCAGGATGGCGTCGGGGGCGGCCATCGCCGGGTCGAGGCGGGCGGGGTGCGTCTTGTAGAACGCGTACATCGCCGTCCCGAGGAGGAAGAAGAGCAGGGAGCCGGCCAGCGACATCCACAGGTTGACGTTGAGCGAGCGCCGGGCGGCGCCGATGTCCTTGGTCGTGACGTAGCGCTGCACCACGTCCTGGCTCGAGGTGTAGGAGATGAGCGAGTTGAAGCCGAAGGCGACGACGATGACCCAGAACGACGTGGTGGCGTCGGAGATGTCGAGGTCGGCGAAGGTCATCGACCCGAGCAGCTTGCCGTCGGCCGAGGCCGTCTCGAGCATGCCGACGAGGCCGCCGTCGCAGCGCGCGATGGCGAGGACGAGGCAGAGCAGGGCGCCTCCCATGAGCACGAGCGCCTGCACGGCGTCCGTCCAGACCACCGCCTGGATACCGCCCATCAGGGTGTAGATGATGCAGAGCACCCCGATGACCGCGATGGACATGCCCACCCCGACATCCGTGACCGAGGCCAGGGCGAGGGCGGGCAGGTAGAGGACGATGGCGATGCGGCCCAGGTGGAGCAGCATGAAGGACGCCGAGGCGAACAGCCGGCAGGGCAGGCCGAACCGCCTCTCGAGGTACTCGTAGGCCGAGGTGAGGTCCAGCTTCCGGAAGAAGGGCAGGTAGAAGAGCGAGACGATGGGGATGACGGCGAGGAGCGTGAGCTGGCCCGCATACCACGAGATGTCCGTCTGGAAGGCGCGGGCGGGGATGCCCATGAAGGTCAGCGACGACAGCATCGTCGCGAAGATCGACAGGCCGGCCACCCAGACGGGCACGGTCTGCCCGCCGCGGAAGTAGGCCTCGGTCGTCGATGCGGCCTCCTTCTTCATGAACCACCATCCGATGCCGACCATGCCGCCGAGGTAGACGACCATCACGGTCCAGTCGACCCAGCCCATGGGCTCGCGCTCCATCCTCGGCTTGATCGCCACGACCTGCGTGGTGCGGACGCCAGGGCGGACCTCGCCGCCGGGGATGACCCACTCGCCCTTCCATTGGGCGACGGGCGCCACGGCGACGGGCCGGGCCGACCCCAGGTCGTCCGCCTCGGTCCACGTGTCGGTCACCGTGTGGTAGCGCAGCGTCCGGGTGCCGAACCCGGGATGGGCCGAGCGCGGCTGGAAGCCGACCTTGGAGCCGTCGTCCCCGGCGACCACCAGCAGGTGCGCCGCGCCGATCGGAATGGCGGGCGTGGGCGCCGCGACGGCGGGGCGCGGAAGGTCGGCGAGGCGTCGCCAGCCCTCGTCGGGCCGGAAGCTCCAGGCGTCCTTGAGGTAGGTGCGCGCGGGCTTCCCCTCGGCGTCCGCCGCGAGCGAGGCGCCGGAGAAGACGAAGAACCGGCCGTCGCGCACGCCGACCGCGGGCATGATGCGGCCGGGTCCGGGCAGCTGCGACAGCGCGCGCCAGCCCGCCGCGGGGTCCCGGAGGTCGAAGGCGAGCAGCAGGTTCTCGGCCACCGTGGCGTCGGGCGAGCGCGTCCCGCCGACGACGAGGGCCAGGTCGCCGAGGATCGCGCCGGAGGCGTAGGCCAAGGGGTGAGGAAGCGCGGGGAGGGGCTCGATCTCGACCTTGCCGCCGCGCTGCCGCAGCAGGAAAACATCGGCATGGTGCCGGTCGGCGTCGGCGCCGCCGGCGACGATGATGCCCCGTCCGGTCTGCAGGCCGACCGCATGCCCGAGCGGCCGGGGGAGCTCGCCGATCCGGCGCCACTCGCTGTCAGCGCGCTCGAGCAGGAAGATGTCGGCGTGCCATGCCTTCTTGCCGCCATCCCAGGGCATGCCCGCGGGGAAGTTCGTCCCTCCCGCGACGACCAGGGCGCCCTCGGACAGCCCTGCCACGGTCGCGGCGCGGCCCACCGGGTCGGGCATCTCCGGCAGCTGCCTCGAGTCGATGGCGCCCTGGAGCGCGGCGCCGATGAGGATGGCCAGGGTGAGGGCGAGTCGGGGCATGCTCCCCTGTTAGGCGCGCCGGGCCCGGGAATCAACCGGACAGTTCGGCGGCTTGGGGAGGTCAAAAGGGCTCGCCAGCGGGAGCCGCCCCCGTTGGCATTTCCCACATGCGCGCAATCGCCCCCCTGCTCGCCCTGCTGGTGCCGCTTGCGGCCCTCGCCAAGCCGGCCGCGGCCTCCCGCCTGCTTGTCGCCTCGGATCGCGAGCGGCTGGTGCCGATCGAGGCCGACCTGCGCGGCGCCCGGGAGCTCCATCTCGCGGCCCATGACATCGACGGCGACAGCCATGACTGGGTCGCCTGGGTCGACCCGGTGCTCATCATGGCCGACGGCTCGTCGCGGGACCTCGTCGCGCTCCCCTGGAAGTCCGGGCGGACCGGTTGGGGCAAGCTCGCGCCCAACGCCAACCCGGAGGGCGGGCCGCTCCGCGTCGCGGGCAAGGTCGTCCGCGGCCTGGGCGCCCACGCCCCTTCCGTCATCGCCTTCGACCTGCCGCCCGGCGTCGTCGGCTTCCGCGCCCGGGTCGCGCTCGACGACGGCGGCGCCATCCGCGAGGGCAGGACGACGCCGGCCAGCGCCCGCTTCTTCGTCACGACCGCCGCGCCGGACATGCAGACCCTCCTCCTCGGGGAGCCCATCGTGCCGACCGACCTCTTCGTGCTGCCCGAGGGCCTTGAGATCACGGTCTGGGCGACCACGCCCGACCTCCACAACCCCACCAACATCGACTTCGATGAGCGAGGGCGGCTCCTTGTCGCCGAGGGCGTGAACTACCGCGGCAAGGAGGGGCGCCGACCGGGGGGCGACCGCATCGTGGTGATCGAGGACGCCGACGGCGACGGGCGCGCCGACCGGAGCTCGACCTTCGTCCAGGAACCCTTCCTCCTCTCCCCTCTCGGCGTCGCCGCCATCGACGGCAAGGTCGTCGTGTCGCAGCCGCCGGACCTGCTCGTCTACCACGACGCCGACCGCGACGGCCGCTTCGACCCTTCCCGCGAGCGCCGCGAGGTCCTGCTCACCGGTTTCGCCGGACGCAACCACGACCACAGCCTCCACAGCGTGACCGTCGGCCCCGACGGCCTCTGGCTGCTCAACTTCGGCAACTGCGGGGCGGAGTTCACCGCGCGCGACGGCAAGGTCTTCCGCTTCGGCAGCCCCTACATGAGCCAGTCCGCCGCCGGCAAGCCGAGCGCGGACGGCCGCGTGTGGATCGGCGGCGCCGCCATCCGCATGAACCCGGACGGGACCGGGGTGCGCGTGGTCGGCCACAACTTCCGCAACAGCTACGAGCAGGCGATGAGCTCGTTCGGCGACGTCTTCCAGAGCGACAACGACGACTTCCCCGCCTGCCGCGTCACCTACCTGCTCGAGGGCGCCAACCTGGGCTTCGCCTCGGCCGACGGCCTTCGCGCCTGGGAGGCCGACCGCCGCCCCGGGATGACCGTCGAGCAGGCCACCTGGCGGCAGGAGGACCCGGGCGTCCTCCCGGCCGGCGATGTCTACGGCGGCGGCTCGCCGACGGGCGTGGTGTTCTATGAGAATGGCGCGCTCGGCGAGCGCTGGCGCGGCATGCTCCTGGCCTGCGAGGCGGGCAAGAACGTGATCTTCGGCTATTTCCCCAAGCCGGACGGCGCCGGTTTCCGCCTCGAGCGCTTCGATTTCCTGACGTCCAACAAGGAGCGTCGCTGGGCGGGCTCCGATTTCCTCGGCGGGCGCCCGACGGGCGAGACGCCGACCCTGTTCCGTCCTTCCGACATCGCGGTCGGCCCGGACGGCGCGCTCTACGTCGCCGACTGGTTCGATCCGGGCGTCGGCGGCCACGGCACGCGCGACGACCGCGTCGCGGGCACCATCTACCGCATCGCGCCCAAGGGGTTCCGTCCCAAGGTCCCGCGGATCGACCTGGACACGCCGGAGGGGCAGGTCCTCGCCCTGCGCAGCCCCGCGGTGAACGTCCGCGGGGCCGGCTTCGCCCGGCTCAGGGCGAGGGGCGCCGCGGCCGTCCCGCTCGTCACCCCGCTGCTTTCCGACCCCAACCCGTATGTCGCCGCGCGCGCGCTGTGGTTGCTCGCCCAGCTCGGCGATGCCGGCGCCGCCCGGGTCCGCGCCGAGCTGGCCTCGCCCGACGCCGACCGCCGCCGCGTCGCCTTCCGCGCACTGCGGGCCGCCGGTCTTGCCGACCTCCCTCTCGCCCGCCGGCTCGCCGCCGACCCCTCCGCCGCCCTGCGCCGCGAGGTCGCGGTCTTCCTGCGCGACATCCGCTCTCCCGAGGCGATCGGCGTCATCGTGGCGCTCGCCAGGGGCTTCGACGGCTCCGACCGCACCTACCTCGAGGCGCTCGGCCTCGCCTGCGAGGGGCGCGAGCCCGAGGCCTTCGCCGCCATCGCCAGGGAGATGGGCGCCCCGCCCTCCGCCTGGTCGCCCGCCTTCGCTGGGATCGTCTGGCGGCTCCGCCCCGCCCAGGCCGTCCCGGCGGTGCTCGAGCGCCTGCTTTCCGGCAAGTTGGGGGAGACCCAGGCCAGGTTCGCCCTCGCCGGGCTCGGCTTCACCGACGCCGAGGCGGCGGTCCATGCGATGGTCGAGCTGGCCACGCGCGCGGATTTCCCGCACCGCGAGCTCGCCCGTTGGTGGCTCATGAACCGGAAGGGCAACCTATGGCGCCGCTTCGATGTCGACGGCCTCCTCAGGGCGCGCGGGCTGCACGACCCCGACAAGGTGGCGCTCGTGCCCGCGCCGCTCCCGCCGGAGCCCGCCGGCGCCCGCCCGCTCGCGCCGGTCGACGCCATCGCCCGCCTGACCGGCGACGTCGCCCGGGGCAAGGCGCGCGCGGCGGTCTGCCTGGCCTGCCACAAGGTCGGCGCCGCCGGGGTGGAGTACGGGCCCGACCTCGCGAGCTATGGCCGCAACCAGTCGCTCGCCACGATCATCCTCGGCATCTCCCAGCCCGGCGCGGAGATCACCCACGGCTACGAGGGTTGGCGCCTGGTCGCGCGCGACGGCGTCGAGATCAACGGCATCCTGCTCTCGAATGCCGACCCGGTCATCATCAAGTCGATGGGCGGCGTCGTCCAGACCGTGCCCCGCTCCCGCGTCCGCGAGCTGGCCCCGCTGGGCCGCTCGCTCATGATGTCCCCGGCCCAGATGGGGCTCGACGAGCAGGCCGTGGCCGACATCGCCGCCTACCTGAGGTCGCTCTGACCGTCCTCAGCCGAGGTCGCTGAAGAAGGCCTCGTGCTTGCCGGCCTTCCAGAAGCCCGGGTCGTCGCTGTAGCTGATGGCGATCTCGAAGCCGGCGGCCGACTTGGCCGAGGCGATCTCCCTCAGCCGCGCCTCCTCGGCGGCGGTCAGCCGCCGGTCGCTCAGCAGCACGAACTCCAGCGCCGTGGTCGAGCGCTGGATGCTGCGGATCCGCCTCACGCCGGCCCCGGCGAACTCCTTGCCCATCGTCCATATGCCGAACGTCGGGAAGACCTTGGTGCCGTCCGGCAGCGTGAGCCGGTTGCGGCGCCGGCCGAGGATGCGGGTCAGCGTGGGCAGCGTCCGCCCGCAGGCGCACGCCCCCGGCTCGCCCGCGACGGCGTAGTCCCCGAGCTCGTAGCGGATGAAGGGCGTGGCGAAGTTGGTGAGGTGCGTCACGACGACGCGCCCCTCCTGCCCGGGCGCGCAGGGTCTCCCGTCGTCGCCGAGGATCTCCAGGATGACGGACTCCGCCATCACGTGGTAGCGGCCGCCGGCAGGGCACTGCAGCGCGAGGTAGCCCGCCTCCTCGCAGGTGTAGCAGTCCGTGACGCGCGCGCCCCACGCCGACTCGATGCGCGCCCTCGCCTCGTCCGACACCGTCTCGCCGATGGTCCTCAGCTCCCGGACGGCGGGCAGCGCGATGCCGGCGGCCTCGGCGTGGTCGGCGAGCGCGAGGAGGTTGGACGGGTAGCTGGTCAGGTAGTCCGGCCGCTCGCGCGCGAGCCACCGCAGCTGCTTCTCGCAGGAAAGGCTCGAGCTGAGGAAAACGGACGGTCCGGTCGGGTAGATCGCCGAGACGCTGGGGCCCCAGTCCTTGCCGCGGATGCCCTCCTCCGTGGGCTCGCCCGCCTGGCTCGGGAACATCCGGATTCCCCCTAGCCTGAGCGAGAAGTCCCGGTCCTGCCACAGGTACTCCCGGAGGGCGTTGGCCAGCCAGACGGCGTTGGTCGCCCGGGTTCGCGCGAAGCGCAGCGGCTCGCCGGTCGAGCCCGTCGTCGTCGCCTCCGAGGGCCTGCCGTGCTCGGCGGGCGGCCGGTTCGACCAGAGGCCCGCCCCCGCCGCCTGCAGGTCCTGTCGCGTCGAGACGGGTATGGCGGCCAGCCTCGCCTCCAGGTCATCCGCCGGCAGCGCGAGGGCGGCGGCGACCCGGCCGCGATAATGCGCCGTCGTCGCGGCGGCATGCCGGAGCAGCAGGTCCAGCTGCGCGGCCTGTCCTCGGCGCAGGCGCTCCGGCGCCCATCTTTCCGATTGGGACAGCTGGTGCTGCAGCGCGAGCAGCCGGGCCGCATCCGCGCCAGGGAAGGCGGGGAAAACCAGCGAGCCGATGGCGGTGCGGGGCGTCGACGCGGGCATGTTCCCATCGAACCCGCGCCCAGCCGGAGGGCAAGGCTTGGCTCGGCGGCCCTCCCGGTCCATGCATGGTCATGGCAAGGACGCTCGCCCTGCTGTCGATCCTGCTCCTCGCCGGCCTCGCGCCCGCCGGGGAGCCGTCGCGACGGCCGAACATCATAGTCTTCCTGGTCGACGACCTGGGTTGGCAGGACACCTCCGTGCCGTTCCACTCGGAGGTCACGCCCCTCAACCGCCGCCATCGCACGCCGGCGATGGAGCGCCTCGCCGCCGAGGGCGCCAAGCTCGTCGACTTCCACGCCTCCGCGGTCTGCAGCCCCTCGCGCGTCAGCCTGCTCACCGGCATGAGCGCCGCGCGCCACGGCGTCACCAACTGGACCCTGCGTCGCGACCGCTCGCCCGACCAGCCGCATCCGACCCTGGAGATGCCCGATTGGCCCCTCAACGGGCTCGCGCCCTCCCCGGGCACGCCCCGCACCGCCGTCGCCCGCTGCCTGCCCGACCTGCTGCGCGCCTCCGGCTATCGCACGATCCATGTCGGCAAGGCGCACTTCGGCGCCATCGGCACCCCGGGCGCGGACCCGCGCAACCTCGGCTTCGACATCAACGTGGCCGGGCACGCCGCCGGCGGGCCGGGCAGCTATCACGGCGAGAAGGGCTACGGCGCCCGCTGGCGCGGCGACACCGAGGTCTGGGACGTGCCGGGGCTGGACCGGCACAAGGCGGCGGGCACGCACCTCACCGAGGCCCTGACGCTCGAGGCCATGGCCGCCGTCGAGGCCGCCGTCGCCGAGGGCAGGCCCTTCTTCCTCCATCTTTCCCATTATGCCGTGCATGCTCCCTGGGAGGTCGATCCCCGCTTCGCCGCTCGCCACGAGGCCGCCGGCCTGAAGGGGCGCGAGCTCGCGCTCGCCACGATGGTGGAGGGCGTCGACAAGTCGCTCGCCGACCTCCTCGCGCTGCTGGACCGGCTCGGCGTCGCCCGCGACACGCTGGTCATCCTCGTCTCCGACAACGGCGCGCCCGCCGAGGTGCCGCGCAACCTGCCGCTGCGCGGCCACAAGCTTTCCTGCCACGAGGGCGGCGACCGCGTCCCCGCGATCATCCGCTGGCCGGGCAGGGTGCCCGCCGGCATCGTCGACGCCGCGCCCATGACGATCGAGGACCTGTTCCCCACCGCGCTGGAGGCCGCCGGCGTCCCGCGCGGCGTCGCGCTGCCCCAGGTCGTCGACGGCGCGAGCCTGGTCCCCCATCTCACGGGGGGGCCGCGGTTGCCGGCCGACCGCCCCCTCGTCTTCCATTTCCCGAACAATTACGGAGGACAGGGGCCCTTCAGCGCCCTGCGCCTCGGCACGTGGCGTCTGACCCATCACCACGCGACGGGCCGGCTCGAGCTCCACGACCTCTCGCGGGATCTCGGCCAGGCGGACGACCTCGCCGCGCGCCGGCCCGACAAGGTGCGCGAGCTCGCCGGTGTCCTCGCGCGGGAGCTTGCGGACCGAGGCGCCCTGATGCCCCGCCACCGCGAGGACGGGCGCCCCGTGGCCGTCCCCGTACCCCGTTGAAGTTGCTTGGCAAGACCGCCGAAGCTGGGCATAAATTTTTTCCAGTGGTCGCGCCATTGACCGAGCGTCGACGGGGATTCGCCCTCGTCCTATCCCTCGCCGTCATGGCGTTGCTGGTGCTGGTGGTGCTGTCGCTCGCCGCTTTCCTTCGGATCGAGTCGATGGCCGCGGCCGGCCGCCAGTCGGCCCTGGCGGCGAGGCTGAACGCCCTGGCGGCCGCCCGACTCGCCCAATCCGCCGTCCAGCAATCCCTAGGGCCCGACACGCGGATCTCCGCCCCCGCTTCCCTGTACGACCTGCCGACGGCCTCGTCCGTCACCACGCCCGGTTCCGATCCCTATGAATACCCCATCCTTGGCGCGTGGCGCAGCTGGGAGGGGTTGAACCATGATTCACGTCCGGGCAGCCGCCATGCAGGGCGTCCCCAGAAGCCCGATTACTCGGCGAAGCTCCGCCGTTACGACCCCGCCGATCCCAAGCAGGGCCGCTTCCTCGGCTGGCTGATCTCGTCGGGCTGGGGCTATGGCAACGTGCCCTTGGCCGCCAACGAGACATCACGTCCCCCGCGACCGAGCGCGGCCATCGCCTCGGGGACCACGGTGCCGCTGGTGGGCCCCGGCACCGCCGCCGTCGCTACCCAGCAGGTCCACCTCGTGCCCCTGTCCTTCGCCGACGGCCGCCCGGTCGCGGCCTCTGGGACCTCGCCCCTGACGGCCGACGCCTCGAGGGGGTCCTTCGCCTGGTGGGTCGGCGGCGAGAACCAGAAGGTGCGCGTCGCCTTTCCCGCATCCGTAGCCACCTCGAACCGGCGCGCGCTCAGCGAGCGCCTGGCCACCTTCGGCAGGCCCGATGTCGTCGCACTGGGCTTCGGCGAGCCGACGGAGCCCGCGCCCGCCACGCCCTCCCGCCAATCCCTGGCCCTGCTTCCCGCCGATGTCTCGCGCCTGTCGCGCGCGCTCACCGAGGCGACGCCCGCGCCGCTGACCAGGGCCGGCTTCCATGACGTCACCTTCCTCGCCGACGGCTTGCTGACCAACTCGGCGACCGGCGGCCTGCGCAAGGACCTATCGCTGCTGACCGAGACCTGGGACCTCATGAACGAGCTCGATGACTCGAGGTCGGTGGCGCTCCCCCTGTTCCGCGTCCGCCCTGCCACGGAGCGCCGCACGACATCCGCCGCGCCCGGTCATGACCTCGCCTTCCTCCGCCCCCTTCCCGATCGGCTGCTGCGCTCGAGGGAGACCCACTCCCTCGCCGGCAACCGCCGCCGTCACACGCTTCTGTACTGGTGGTCGGATTACGGCTCCGCCGGCGGCCAGGAGGCGCGCAGCCCGCTCTTTGGCTCCATGGCCGGCGACGGCGGCACACCCTTCGGAGGATACTTCCAGCTTTCCTCCTTCCCGCCGATCCGGAGCTGGGCCTACCTGACCGACTTCGCCCTGCATTATCGGAAGTATGTCGTCTCCGGCGATTCCGCCGGGCTTTCCGGCCCTCTCGAGATGATGCCGCCGACGCCCCGGGACGGCGGGCACAACGCCTCGGCCGCGGGAAGGTTCTACGGCCTCTATGAGCGCGTGCACCGCCATCCCCTGGTGGCCCGCTACCAATTCGTCTTCGCCGGCGGCGCCGTCGGCGACAACCCGGCGATCCTCTTGCAACCGGTGGTCACGCTCTGGAATCCCTACAATGTCCGCCTGACCGTCCCGGCCTTCCTGACCAAGACCTATCCCATCTACATGCCGATGGGCTTCGACGTCACGGTGACCGATTCCGCCGGCGCGACCTCCACGATCACGCGCAACCTCAGCCAATGGGCGCAGGGGGGCATGCTCGGCTGCGTGGTCGGCGACGCTCCCATCGCCTTCGAGCCCGGCCAGACCCGTATCTTCTCGATCGCCCCGACCGGCGGCGCCATCCCGTCCTACCGCCCCGGCGTCGCCATCCCCCAGCAGGTGCTCGCGCCCGGTTACGTCGCCGCGGCCAACGCGGGCATCCTGCTCGACACCGGCGTCGCGGTCGCGCCCGACTCGCTCCTCGGTTTCCGCCTGCGCAAGGCCCTGTCGGCCGCCTCGGGCGACGCCTACCGCAACGGCATCTACTTCGACTTCGTCCCGGCGAACGCCGAGGAGGCGCCGGTGCGCTACAGCTTCGAGGGCCTGACCGACGCGCTCTTCGAGCAGCTCTACGGCGCCAACCGTCCCGCGCCCTGGTCGCAGGGCGTCGCCGCGCTCCGGGCCTCGCCGCGCTTCTTCGGCGCGTTCTCCTTCGGCGCCCGGCTCTCCAACGACGGCGTCGCCCAGTACTCCTCCCGCACCGGCGTCCGGACGGTGTCCAAGGGGTTCCTCCAGGCCAATCCCTTCACCAACTACACCGAGCTCGGCCGGAAGAGCGCCTTCGAGATGACGGTGTTCCCGTGGGCGTCGTCCAACGTGGCCTCGGACGCCAACCTGCCGGTCGGAAACAAGATCCGCTACTCGAGCGGCGGCTTCAACGTCGTCAACATGTCCTATTTCAGCGCCTCTAACCCCGCCTTCACCTACTCGGGCTCGCTCAATCTCCTGAACGCACCCTTCGACCTCGATTTCCGCGAGCTGACCGGGCCCACCGACGTCGGCATCCCCCAGTCCGACGGAGGCCAAGGCTACGTGGTGACCGGCCTTGACGCCGCGACCGGCCTCTCCCGCGCGATCATCGCCGAGCTGCCCGTCCGCCCCCTTGTCTCGATCATCGAGCTGCAGTCCTGCGACCTCCGCTTCACCAACCCCGTGCCCCCCTACATGACCAACCTGGTGGGCAACGCGGATGCCTCGCCGGTCCTGCCCCCCGACGACGCGGTCGGCCCGTGGATCACGCAGGACGGCGTCCGGCAGCCGAGGGACATGATCCCGGCGGCGCACATGCAGCATGACGACAGCTACTGCCTCAACCACGTGCTGCTCGACGACTGGTTCGTGTCCTCGCTGGCGCCGCGCCCCGCCGACCGCGCCGTGCTGCGCCCGACGCCCGGGAACGAGCACCGCTGGGACCCCGCGGTCATGATCAGCATCAAGGCCGCGTGGGACGGGTTCGTGGACGGGACGGCGCCGCTGCCCAACACCGCCTACGCGCCGGTGTCGACGGCCGCCGGCTTCGCGGTCGACGTCCTCGGCGACCCGTTCGGCGGCTCCGCGACGCCGGAGATCCCAGTCGGTTTCCTGCGCGTCGCCGCGCACCTTCGCGTCACGGACCAGTTCAACGTCAACAGCCTCTCCGTCGCCGCCTGGCGCGCCATCCTCGGCTCGCTCCGGTCGCGCGAGGTGCCGGTCCTCGCCCCCGGCTCGGCCTCGGTCACCTCCGAGAGCGCGCCCGCGGGCGCCACCGCCCCGCTGCCGCGCATGCAGGTGTCGGGCGAGCGCTCGTCCGCGGCGGGCGACCCGTCGCGCGCCGTGGCGGGCTTCGCCTCGCTCACCGACGACCAGCTGGACCGCCTGGCCGCGGAGATCGTGGCCCAGATCCGCCTCCGTGGCCCCTTCCTGTCGCTCTCGGAATTCGTCAATCGACGCCTGTCGGAGGCGGACGGCACCGCCACCGACCCCTCGCTGACCGGCGCCGTCGGCATGGCCCTGCGCCGGGTCGAGTCCGAGCTGGCGAAGTCGGCGGCCGGCTTCGGCAAGACGACCTCCTCCCGTTCCGACTTCGGGGGAACCCAGCTCCTCGGACCCGGACCCGACGGCCGCCCCCTCCTCGCCCTGGGCGAGTTCACGCGCGCCGACGGCGACTACGCGCACCCGCGGGCCGCCGAGGGCAACTCCAACTTCGGCCTTCCCGGCTGGCCCCGCCAGGCCGATGTCCTCCGTCCGCTCGCCCCGATCATCACGGTGCGCGACGACACCGTCGTCGTCCGGGCGCACGGCTCGGCGTCCTCGGCGGGCGGCTCCGCCTCGGCCTGGTGCGAGCTCGTCCTGGTCAGGACGCCCGAGTATGTCGACGCGCGCGTCCCGGCGCACGAGCCGCCGCTCGGCGATGCCGTCTCCGCGGGCACGACCGGCCTGCCCAACGTCGTCCTCGGTCGCCGCTACCGCGTCGCCTCTTTCCGGTGGCTGTCCCCCCACGAGCTCTGATGCGACTCATCGCCATTCTCCTGTCGATTCCCCTCGCCGCCGCCGCGCGCGACATCCGGCTCCTTCGCCTGGAGGGCCCGGAATCGCCGCCGGCCAGGATCTTCCTGGTCGGCCCCGGGGTGGAGGGTGAGCTGGACCTACCCCTCCTCTCGCCCTCCTCGCGGCGCCTCGCCATCGGCGAGCAGGCGCTCGAGCTGCGCCTGGCGCGGCAAAGGCCGTCGAGCCGCGAACCCTTGCCTGCCGACGCTCCCGTGGCCCGTATCCCGGCGGGCAAGGACGACCTCCTGCTCATCCTGCTCGCCGGCCCGGGCTCGCTCGGCTTCCGCGCCGAGCCGGTCTCCCTTCCCCCGAGGGTCGGTTCGGAGGGCGTCCTGGTCTGGTTCAATCTCCAGCCGAGGGCCCTCCATGTCGCGCTTGGTGACGCGCCCCCGCAGGTCGTCGCTCCGGGCTCCTCGAGGGCGATCCTGCCTCCCGTGGCGCCCGGCCTGCCTTTCGCGGCGCGCCTCGACCTCGAGCCGGGTCTCGACGGCCGGCGGACGCAGCCCTTCGTCCGCACCACCTGGGTGCGTGCGGAGAGCGGCAGGCACCTCTCCTTCGTCGTCGCCGACCCCGACCGGGCCGCGCCGCGCATCATCTCCGTCCCGGACCTCGACGGGAAGCCGCCGCCGGGCGAACCGGGTCCGGCGGTCCGCCCGGGCTCCCCTGGCCCTGGCGCCCGCTGAGCGGAAAAAAAGATTCTCATCCGCCGCCGGGCTTGCATCCCTCGGTGCATGGGACCCTTCCTCGACCCCGCCATCCTCTTCTTCGGCGTCGGGCTCTTCGCCGGCCTGGTGAGGTCCAATCTCGAGATCCCGCAGCCCGTCTCGCGCTTCCTCTCCCTCTACCTGCTCATGGCGCTCGGCCTCAAGGGCGGCTTCGCCCTGGCCAAGTCGGGCCTCACCGGCGAGATCGTGGCCGGCCTCGGCGCCGCCATCCTGCTGGCCCTCGTCGTCCCCGTCCTCGGCTACATCGTGCTCCGCCGCCTGGTCTCGGGTTTCGACGCCGCCGCGCTCGCCGCCACCTACGGCTCGGTCAGCGCCGTCACCTTCATCACCGCGACGCAGCACCTCGAGACCCAGGGCGTCGCCTATGGCGGCCACATGGCGGCCGCCATGGCCCTCATGGAGTCCCCGGCCATCATCCTCGCCGTCATCCTGGCCAACCGCCTGCGTCGCACCCAAGGCGGCCTCGCGCCCTCGTCCGGCGCCGGGGCCATCCTCCGCGAGTCCTTCACCGAGGGCGCGCAGCTCCTGCTCCTGGGCGCCATGGTGGTCGGCGTCGTCTCGGGCGAGGCGGGCAAGGTCGCGATGGAGCCGTTCACCGGCCAGCTCTTCAAGGGGCTGCTGGCCTTCTTCCTGCTGGACATGGGTCTCAACGCGGCGCGCAACCTGCCCGAGGTCCGGGGCAAGTCGCCCCTCGTGATCGCTTACGCCCTGGTCGCCCCGCTCGTCCACGCCGTCATCGCCCTGGCCTTGGCCGTGTTCCTCGACCTGTCCCAGGGCGATGGCGCCCTGCTCATGGTGCTGGCGGCCAGCGCCTCCTACATCGCGGTCCCGGCGGTGCTCCGCCATGCGATGCCGGAGGCCAACCCGTCCCTCTACTTCGGGCTCTCCCTCGGCGTGACCTTCCCGTTCAACCTGATCGTCGGCATCCCCCTCTACACGGCGACGGCCGCCCGCTTCCTGGCGCCCTGAGCCGGCTCAGGGCCCGACCTCGATCTCCTGGTAGACGGTGTTCTCCTCGGTGACCGGGCTCTCGGGCACGAGCAGCACCCAGCGCACGCGTCCTCGGATGCGCAGCTCGGTCGCCAGCCAGTCGCCGTCGCCGGGTTCCGCCCGGATCTCGCCGAGCCAGCGGTACTGCGAGGCGTCCCATCCCGGTTCGGCCGCGTCGCTGCCGAGCACCGCGAGGCGCTGGGGCTGGCGGGCGGGGGATTGGCGGAAGCTCCAGGCGCGCACCGAGACCACCTCCTTGGCCTCGCCGAGGTCGGCCCGATAGAGGCCCTTGGTCCCGTTGGCGAAGACCGGCCCGTAGTCGCGAGACAGGCGGCCGTCGCCGAGCTCGCGCGCGGGGCCGTTGGCGGGCGCCGGACGCGCCTCCCAGGTCACCGCGTGCCTCGGCCGCGTGCCCGGGCGCAGCCCGAGCGTCTCCGGGTCTCGCGCCGTCTCCGCGCGGATGTCGGAGGGTCGCAGCGCGGGATGGTCCGGAACCACGCGCGTCGGCGCCTGGATGTCGCTGCGCACCACCGTCAGCGCCCGCCCGCCCGCCCGCGCCGCGGCCAGGAAGGTCTCCGGGGTGCCCACCACGGCGTCGCCGACCTGTGTCACGAGGAGATGTCCGGCCGGGGCGAGGGCGAGGAGGGGGTGCCCGCCGGGTATCGGTCCGAGCACCACGCCCCGCGAGCCGCGCGCCACGCCGTAGGCGGAGAAGGCCTCGCCCTCGAGGGCGGCGAGCGGGACGCCGCGCCAGTGCGCCGGGGGCGCGTCCGAGGCCTGCGAGGGGCGCCGCAGCCGTGGCGGGTCGATGAGCGGCGTCGCGGCGACGGCCCGCAGCGAGGGCTTGAGGACGCCGAAGCGGTCCATGGCGAAATTCTCGAAGCCGAGCGCCAGGGCGGGCGAGCCCGGGCGCACCCGGAAGTCGCCCCGCGCCGGGTCGACGAAGAGGGGGTCGCCGGCGACGGAGTTCGCCTCGACGCCGTGGCGGCGGGACGCCTCGAGGTCCTCCTGCCGGGCGAACAGGTTCCCGTCGATCTCCTTGCCCCAGTCGCCGGGCATCCCGATCGGCGCGTGCCGGTCGAGCAGGATGTTGCGCCGGAAGACGTCGCCGCTGCCGCGGTGCCAGACGTGCGGATGCAGCCCGCAGTTCAGGAAGACGTTGTTCCAGGCCTTTCGGCGCCAGCCCTCGCGGAGCTTGAGCCCGCCTCGCAGGAAGAGGTTGTGGTGGATCTCGTAGTTCGAGGACCCGTCGTCGAGGTCGACGTCCCACCCGTGGTCGCAGCGCCATCGGCTGTGGCGGATGACGACCGGCTCCTGGGCGTCGAGGAAGGGCAGGCTCGGCTCGCGGGCGACATCGTCGTCGGACGCCGCGCCCCAGTAGCGGTCGCGGCCCCAGGAGTTGAACGAGCCGTGGTCGCCCGTCTCGAGCACGGTGTCGAAGACGTCGCAGCCCTCGATCAGGTGGCCGCCCCAGGTGCCGTCGCCGAAGTTGATGCCGGCCCGGGGCGCGTCGTGCACGGTGAGATGCCGCAGGGCGATGCGCCGCGCCATGGCGACCTGGACGCCCGCGCCCTGCTTCTCGACCTGCCCGACGCGGCGGATGAGGCTGTCCTCCAGGGCGCAGTCGGACGGGAAGTCGTCCCCCTTCGGGCCGGGCGCGCGGTCCAGCTGGTCGACGCGCAGCCGCTGGTCGTAATGCATCAGGGCGTTCCGGACCGAGCCGGGGCGGCCGACGAAGGCGACGCCGGAGGCCCCGACGTCGCTGATCAGCAGGCCGCGCAGCAGGACGCGGCGGGCGTGGCCGGAGACGACGATGGCATTGCCGCCGAGGCCCCGCAGGTCGCCGTCCGTCACCGCGATGTCCGTCGCGTCCTCGACCAGGACCGCGCCGCCGCGGTGGAAGGTCCAGTCCGAGCGCAGCAGGGGCTCGCGCGTCTCCATGAAGGTCCGCGCGGTGTGCCGGAAGGCCAGCCCCTCGAGCCGAAGATGGGCGACGGGCTTGCCCGGCTCGCCCCGGATCTCGACCAGCGAGGGGAGCGCGGCGCCGATGGCGCGGCCCTTCGCCGAGCCGGCGGGCGGCATCCACAGCACCTTGCCGGCCTTGCGGTCGTGGAACCATTCGCCCGGCGCGTCGAGCTCCTCGCGCACGCCCTCGGCCATCTGGAACTTGGGGTGCGGCGCCCCTCCGCGGTTGTTCTGCCAACCGCCCTCGGTCCGGAGGGCGCCGTCGCCGCCCTTGCCGAGGATCCGATAGTGATGGCCGCCCCAGAGCTTGGCATGCAGCGCGTGGATGAAGCCGCCGGCGGGATCGGCCCAGCCTCGGCCGCGCGCATGGATCTCGGCCGACTCGGCGGCGCCGCGGAAAGGGGTCTCCCGGTCTTCCGGCCGGAGGTTGGGATACCTCGCCAGGACCTGCGGCGCGCCGTCCACCTCGAGCCCGTCGATAGCGACGTCGCGCGGGGCGGCCACCGACCACACGCCGCCGCCCTCGTCGCGCCAGGCGGACCCCAGGTCGATGCCGCCCGAGAGGATCGCGCGGCCCTCGCTGGCCGCGCGCCAGATCGCCGGGTGCTCCGCCGACCCGCCGTCCTCGGCGCCGAGCCTCAAGGGCTCCCTCAGGAAGTGAATCCCGTCCGCCAGCCTCACCACCACGGGCTCCTTGCCGAGCCGGCCGGAGGCGCGGACGCGGTCCCTGGCCTCGGCGAGGGTGGCGAGCGGGCGCGCGGCCGAGCCGTCGGCGCGGTCGTCGCCGGCCGGCGCCACGTGGATCTCGAGCGCCGAGGCGGCGGCGCCGTGCAGCAAGTACAAGGCCAGGGTGGCAAGCGGGATTCTCATCGGTCTCGAAGTTCGGCGAGGCGGGCGCGGACCAGCGAGCGAAGCAGCGGCTTGTCGGGTTTCCAGCCGGGTGGCACGCGGATGAGGTTGGCCGTCGCCTCGAGGTTCCCCAGCCGTCCGCGGTGCGCCGCGAGGACATCCGCGCTCCAGGGAGAGAAGGACAGGTGCGCCTTGGCGGCGGACAGCCCCGCGACGGGGTCCTTGCCTCGGTAGAGATGCGGCACGTTCCAGGCCAGCCGGAGCTCCAGGTCGGGGAACTCCGCCTTCAGTAAGCCGAGGATGGCGGATGCCGTGACGCGGTGGGCCGCGGGGAGCGATCCGAGGTAGGCCTCGACCGTGGTGGGCTTGGGGTCCGGCACGCCGTCGAGCCAAACCGCCGCCCGGGGGCTGGCAAGGGACATCCGTCGCCGGTCCCCCGGGGCGGATCAGAGGCCCACCACCACGACGTCCTCGGGCCGCGAGACGGTGAAGCGGAACGGCAGGTCTCGCTTCTCGCCGGCCTTCAGGTCGAGGCGCCACTCGAGGCGCCTGACCTCGTCGACCTTCAGGTCGGGGTTGTCGGCGCGCAGCTCCGGCGCGTCCAGCGTCACCTTGATTTCCTCGTGGTTCGAGATCGGGAGCTGGTCCCAGATGACCAGCTCGATGGGGGCGACCTTCCCGTTGCTCACCTTGAACACGTGGTCCCGGACGGTGCTCAGGGTCTTCTTGCCGATCAGGCCGGAGATCTCCGTGCGGTCGGCGAGGAGCCGGCGCTCGACCTTCACCGAGGCGTCGGCGCCGAGGTAGGTCCAGAACTCCTGGCCGGCGGGCACGAGCTCCATCTCGGATCCCGCGACGTAGGCGCCGTCGACGAAGATGGCCGCGGGGCCCGGCAGGTAGGGCAGGTCCGAGGTGTTCGCGGCCTTGGCCTTGAGGTAGACATGGGGCGATAGCTTGGGCACGCAGGTGTGGCGGAACACCGCGGGGTAGGCGCGACGGTCGAGGGGCGCGCGCACCGCCTTGTTGTCGGCGAGGATGTCGACCTTGCGCTCGACCACGAACACCGCGGCCACGCCGCCGGCGACCACCCGCACGGCCGCGGCCTCGGCGGCCGGAGCCTTGGCGTCGGCGGTGGCCTCGGCGGGCATCGCGTTGAACATCTGGGCCTTGGCGGCGGAGCGGCGCACCTCCCCCATGGCGACGCCGCCGAGGGCGACGAGCTCCTGCTTGGCGATGAACCAAGGGTCGAGCTCCGGCTCTCGGCCGTGGATGGAGGGTTGGGCGGTGGAGAGGCGGAGCGAGACGCCCTTCCAGTCCTCGCCGGTGGACTGGCGCACGGTGGCGTGGTAGGCGACATCGAGCGTCTTGGCGGCGACGTCGGCGCGGATGTCGTAGGAAGGTCCCCACGAGGGGCCGTGGACGACGTACGAGAGCCGGAGGACGGCCTCGCCGTCGGCCTTGGCGTCGACCGTCACGCGGGCTACCTGGCGGACCTTGCGGGCGCCGGCCTGCAGGGCGCCGAGCTCGCGGCGGACGAGGTCGGTCTCCTTCTGCAGGTCGCGTCCCTTGGCCTTGAGCGCCATCGACTCCTTGTCGAGGTCGGCCAGCTTGGCGGCGTGGTAGTCGACCAGCGCGCCCCACTTGGCGGGGTCGAGATCGGGCGCGGGGGAGTCCTTGCCGGCGGTGGTGACGCGGTCGAGCACCTTGCCGAGCGCGGCGCGGCGGGACTCGACGCGGCCCTCGGCGCGGCGGTTCTCCTCGGTCGCGGTCTCAAGGCCGAGCAGGCGCTCCTGGAGCTCCTTCACCTTGGGATTGGCGACATCGACCGTCTGCACCGTGTCGGGCCGGATGTCGACGAGGGTGAAGGCCCCGGTGCCCTCGGCCCGGAGGGAACCGAGGTCCGTGGCGCCGGGCAGGTTGTCGAAGACGAGGGTCTGCTCGCCGGCCGAGAGCCGGACGGTCGCCTCGCGCACGACCTCGGCGCGGTCGGCGTAGACGGTCACCGAGGTGATCCGGCCATTGGCGGGGGTCTCGGCGGCCTGGGCCGAGAGGAATGAGGCCACCAACAGGAGCAGGGCGGGGCGCATGGAGGGTGTTCGTGAGGATAGCGCCGCCGGGGGCGGGGGGAATCTCCAATTGGCCAAGGAGAGGAATGAGGCCGATTAAAGGGATGAATACGGATCATGGCATAGATGATGGGGGGTAGGGGATATAAAGGATATAAAGGATAGAAGGGATAAAAGGGACTGTAAGAGGATGCGTCGGCGGATTGAGAAAATTCCCATTAACCGGTGGGCGATGGGGTTGAACGGATGACCCTGTCGGCCCCTCCCTGACTCTATGAGGACGCTCCCCGTCCGAGTCCACCGCCTCGCACCTGTTAGCCCCTCCATCGCCACTTTGTATCCTTTCTATCCTTTATATCCCTTCTATCCCTTCTGTCCCTTGCTCCCTTCAATCCCTTTGATCCCTTTCCTCACCGACTTCCCTCGCTTCCATTTGGTATTCCCATCACCGGCTTTTCTGCAAGAGTTCCAAAGCACCATGGCGCGGATCCACATCGCGAGGAACGGCTCGGTCATCGGCGTCCATGAGGAGCACGCCGTGCCCGCGCTCGTGGCCCTCGGCGAGGTGCGCCGCACCGACCATTGGTGGCGCGAGGGCATGAAGGGCTGGGAACGGGTCGGGGCCACCTTCGACGCGCCCCGTCCCGCCGCCCCGCCCGCGGCGCCCGTAGCGCCGTCGCCCAGCCCCGCGACCCCGTCGGCGCGTCCCGCCAAGCCCGCCGGCCATCTCCGTTACACCTGCCTGCGCTGCAAGCACCGCTTCGAGGAGCCCAAGGTGCAGAAGGACGGCAGCCTGCTCGCCGAGCTTTTCTACTGGGCCATCAGCCCGGTCGCGGGCGGCTTCTACACCGCAGGTCGGGTGCTCGGGACGAAGCAGCTCTGCCCGAAGTGCGATTCGGAGCAGCTCAACGACGAGCCCTGGTAGGCGGTTCCGGCGGTCGCCGCCGCGGCGGAAGGGGAGGGTGGGGCCACCCTCCCCGGCCCCACCTTTATCCTTTAACCCCCGTCCTCGATTATCTTACCTCGTCCCTCCATCTTTTCGTCCCTTTCATCCTTTCTATCCTTTTTCCCTCCGCCCCTTCTGCCCTCTCCGCATCCCCTTCCCATGTCCCGCACCCATAACTGCAACGCCCTCCGTCCCGCCGACGCCGGCAAGACCGTGACCCTCGCGGGCTGGGTGGACACCAAGCGCGACCTGGGGGGCGTCACCTTCATCGACCTCCGCGACCGCGAGGGCGTGACCCAGGTGGTCTTCAACCCCGGGGCCGAGGGCATCCAGGAGGTCGCCCAGCGCCTCAAGACCGAGTCGGTCATCCAGGTCACCGGCGTCGTCCGCGCCCGCACCGCCGAGACCGTGAACCCCAAGATCGGCACCGGCGCCGTCGAGGTGGCCGCCGCCGGCCTCGTCGTGCTCAACACCTGCGCCGACCTGCCGTTCCCGATGGACGACGACAAGGCCGACAAGGTGAACGAGGACCTGCGCCTCGAGTACCGGTTCCTCGACCTCCGCCGCCCCCGCAACCTCGGCCTCCTCAAGCTCCGCGCCCAGGCCGCCCGGGCCATCCGCGCCGAGCTCGACGGCCAGGGCTTCCTCGAGATCGAGACGCCCACCCTCTTCAAGAGCACGCCCGAGGGCGCCCGCGAGTTCCTCGTCCCCAGCCGCGTCAATCCCGGCGAGTTCTACGCCCTCACCCAGTCGCCCCAGCAGTACAAGCAGATGCTCATGGTGGCCGGCGTCGAGCGCTACTACCAGATGGCGCGCTGCTACCGCGACGAGGACCTTCGCGCCGACCGCCAGCCCGAGTTCACCCAGGTCGACCTCGAGATGTCCTTCATCGACCGCGAGGACATGTACCGGCTCATCGAGGCCGTCCTCAAGCGCGCCTGGAAGGAGACCCTCGGGGTCGACATCCCCACGCCCTTCCCCCGCATGTCGTACCGCGAGGCGATGGACCGCTTCGGCATCGACAAGCCCGACACCCGCTTCGGGCTCGAGATCCAGGACCTGACGGACCTCTTCAAGGGCTCGGCCTTCAAGGTATTCGCCGCCGCCGCCAACGCCGAGGGCTCGGTCGTCCGCGCCATCAACGCCAAGGGCCTCGCCGACATCACCCAGGGCGAGCTCACCAACCTCGAGACCATCGCCAAGGCGGCCGGCGCCAAGGGGCTCGCCTTCATCAAGTGCGAGGCGGGCGAGTGGAAGTCCCCCATCGTCAAGTTCTTCACCGACGCCGAGAAGGCCGAGCTCAAGGCCCGCCTCGCCATCGAGGACGGCGACATCGTCTTCTTCGCCGCCGCCCCCTGGGAGCAGGCGTCGACCATCCTCGGGCGCATCCGCCTCGAGTCCGCCCAGCTCCTGCGCGCCCGCGGCCGCATGACGCTCCGCCCCGACCAATACAACTTCCTCTGGGTGATCGAGTTCCCCCTCATGCTCTGGGACGAGGAGGAGAAGCGGTATGTCTCCGCCCACCACCCCTTCACCGCGCCGGTCCGGGAGGACGAGCCCCTGCTCGCCAGCGACCCCGCCAAGGTCCGCGGCCAGCACTACGACATCGTCCTCAACGGCGTCGAGCTCGGCGGCGGCTCCATCCGCATCCACGACCCCGCCGTCCAGAAGCGCGTCTTCGAGGACGTGCTCAAGATCCCGCAGGACCTCGTCGAGAGCCGCTTCGGCTACATGCTCAAGGCCTTCGCCTACGGCGCGCCGCCGCACGGCGGCATCGCCCTCGGCTTCGACCGCGTCGTCGCCATGCTCGCCGGCCGCAGCTCCATCCGCGACATCCTCGCCTTCCCCAAGAACCAGAACGGCAGGGACCTCATGGCCGACTGCCCCGGTCCCGTCGCCCCTCGCCAGCTGCGCGAGCTCCGCATCAAGGTCGCCGAGGACGAGCCCAAGCCCAAGGCCTGAGCCCGCTTAGGAGGTTGCCACGGCGCGCCGCGGCCGCCTAGGTTGCGCCATGTCTTCCCGCCCCCAGGAAGCCTGGAGCTCCAAGCTCGGCGTCATCATGGCCGTCGCCGGCAGCGCGGTGGGCCTCGGCAACTTCCTCCGCTTCCCCGGCCTCGTCGCTCACCCGGAGACCGGTGGCGGCGCCTTCCTCATCGCCTACTTCGTCTCCCTCCTGCTTGTCGGCCTGCCCATCTGCTGGGTCGAGTGGACGCTCGGACGGTTCGGCGGGGCCCGGGGCTTCAACTCCTCCCCCGGCATCTTCCACGCCATCCTCGGCAGGCCCTGGGGCAAGTATCTCGGCCTCCTCGGCTTCGTCGTCCCCGTCGGGGTCTACTTCTACTACGTCGTCATCGAGTCCTGGTGCCTCGGCTACGCCTGGCATAGCTTCGCGGGCAACCTCGACCTCTCCGGCAAGGAGGCCTTCGCCGGCTTCTTCGCCGACTTCACCGGGCAGGGCTCGGACGGCCACCTGCTCGCCGGCGGCGGCGCGGTCGCGTTCTTCGCCGCCGTCTTCCTCCTCAACTTCGCCATCATCTACCGCGGCCTCTCGGGGGGCATCGAGCTCGTCTGCAAGTGGGGCATGCCGCTCCTCATCCTGCTCGCCCTCGTCCTGCTCGTCCGCGTCCTGACCCTCGGCACGCCCGACCCGTCGCGCCCCGAGCTCAGCATCTGGAACGGCCTCGGGCACATGTGGAACCCCAAGGACGTCGCCGCCGGCCTGGCCAACCCGGCCGTCTGGCTCAAGGCCGCCTCGCAGGTGTTCTTCACGCTCTCCGTCGGCTTCGGCGTCATCATCACCTACGCGAGCTACCTGCGTCCCAAGGACGACGTCGTGCTGAGCGGCCTGACCTCGAGCGCGGCCAACGAGTTCTGCGAGGTCGGCCTCGGCGGCATGATCACCGTGCCCGCCGCCTTCGCCTTCCTCGGCGCCTCCGCGGTCGCGGGCGGCACCTTCGCCCTCGGCTTCAACGTCCTCCCCCAGGTCTTCGCCCTGATGCCCTACGGCCATGTCTTCGGGGGCTGCTTCTTCCTGCTTCTCTTCATCGCCGCCATCACGTCGTCCCTCTCGATGCTCCAGCCCGGCATCGCCTTCCTCGAGGAGGGGCTCGGCCTCGGCCGCCGCCGATCGGTCGCCCTCCTCGGCTTCATCACCGCCGTCGGCTGCACGCTCGTCCTCTGGTTCAGCCGCGACCTCAAGGCCCTCGGCACGGTCGACTTCTGGATCGGCGACATCGGCATCTTCCTCCAGGGCACGCTCCTGGTCTACGTCTTCAACCTCGGCCTTGGCACCGACCGCGGCTGGCAGGAGGCGCACCGCGGCGCCGAGATCGGCATCCCGGCCTTCTTCCGCCCGGTCATCCGCTGGGTCACCCCGGCCTACCTCACGGTCATCCTCGTGATGTTCCTCCTCACGAACCTCGCCGGCTGGAACCTGAGCCTGACGTCGCCGGCCTTCGCGCCGACGGGCCCCGTCGTCGACCTCATCGGCTCCGACACCGCGCCCGCGAGCCCCGTCGCCCGCCTGGTCGTCCTCTTCCTCGCGGCGTTCGTCGCCCTCGCCGCGCTCCTCATCCATCTCGCCGGCCGCCGCTGGTCGCGCGCCGCCCGCTGACGCCATGACCACCGCCGGATTCCTCTTCATGATCGTCTCCGTGGGGAGCGTCGCCGCCCTTCTCGCCTGGTGCCTCGTCCGCGTGCTCCGCGGCGGCCGCAAGCCCGACCAGCTCGCGCGCGTCGAGCCCGTCGAGAGCGACGACCTGCCGCGGCGCTGAGCCCGATTGCGCTCGCCCTCGCGGGCGGCGGAGGTCACGCTGTCCCATGCGTTTCTCCGAATTGGGCCTGCATGAGGCCGTCCAGAAGGCCGTGGCCGAGCAGGGCTACACCGATCCCACGCCCATCCAGGCGGCGGCGATCCCCGTCGTGCTCGAGGGCGGCGACGTCATCGGCATCGCCCAGACGGGCACCGGCAAGACCGCCGCCTTCACCCTGCCGCTGCTGACCCGCCTGGCCAAGGGCAAGGCCGCCCCGGGTTCCGTCCGCGCCCTGGTCCTCGCCCCCACCCGCGAGCTCGCCGTCCAGATCGAGGAGAACGTCCGCGCCTACTCCCGCCATCTCCCCCTGCGCGTCGCCGTCGTGTTCGGCGGCGTCGGCGAGCGCCCCCAGATCACCGCGCTCCGGCAGGGCTGCGACCTGCTCGTGGCCACGCCCGGGCGCCTGCTCGACCTCGCCAGCCAGGGCCATGGGGACTTCCGCGACCTCGAGGTGCTCGTGCTCGACGAGGCCGACCGCATGCTCGACATGGGCTTCCTGCCCTCCATCCGCCGCATCGTCCGCGCCCTCCCGCGCGACCGCCAGACGCTCATGTTCTCGGCCACCCTCTCCAAGGAGATCGAGCAGCTCACCTCCGAGTTCCAGCGCTCGCCCAAGCTCGTCCAGGTCGGCCGCCGCTCCAACCCCGCCGAGACGGTCGAGCAGGCCTTCTACGAGTGCCCCCACAACCTCAAGCAGCTGCTGCTCGCGCACCTCCTGCAGCAGCCGGGTTGGGACAGCGTCCTGGTCTTCAGCCGGACCAAGCACGGGGCCGACCGCATCTGCCGCAAGCTGGCGGGCGCAGGCGTCGAGGCCCTCGCCATCCACGCCAACCGCTCCCAGAGCCAGCGCCAGCGCGCGCTCGAGAGCTTCCGCTCGGGCCGCATCCGCGTGCTGGTGGCGACCGACATCGCCTCGCGCGGCATCGACGTCGACGGCATCACCCACGTCGTCAACTTCGACTTCCCCGACCAGCTCGAGGACTACGTCCACCGCATCGGCCGCACCGGCCGCGCCCAGGCCACCGGCAACTCGGTGACCTTCCTCACCTCGGAGGACCTGCCCGAGCTGCGCAAGCTCGAGCGCCTCGTCGGCAAGCCCCTGCCCAAGGCCTGCCGGGCCCCCGGCTTCGACTACGAGGCGGCCACCAAGCAGGCCTTCGCCGCGCCCGCGCCCGACGCCGCGCCCCGCCCCCACAACCGCGGACCGGGCCATGACCGGCGCCAGCGCGAGTCCCGCCCCCAGGCGCCGCGTCCCGGCGCGTGGCACGGCGGCCGCCGCGAGGGCGGCGGTCCCGGCCAGCCCGGCTCGGGCGGCCAGGGGCGCCCCGGTCCCGGCGGCAAGCGAAGCTGGGGCCGCAACCGCGGCTGATCAGAGCGACTCGATGTCGGCGCGCAGGGACGCGGCCTTGGCCCGCACCGCGCGCTTCTCCGCCTCGGGCATGCCGATGGCCTGGCGGACGGCCATGCCGATGCGCGGGTTGTTCGCGAAGCGGTCGGCGTGCCGCAGCCAGAAGTCCCAATAGAGCGCGTTGAGCGGGCAGGCCAGGGGGCCTAGGCGGTCCTTGGGGTCATAGGCGCAGCCCTTGCAGTAGTCCGACATCTTGTTCACGTACGCCGCCGCGCCGCAGTAGGGCTTCGAGGCGAGGAACCCGCCGTCGGCGTGCTGGCTCATGCCGATGACATTGGGCAGCTCGACCCACTCGAAGGCGTCGATGTAGACGCCGAGGAACCAGCGGTCGACGTCCCTCGGCCGCACGCCCGCCGTCAGGCAGAACGACCCGATGACCATGAGGCGCTGGATGTGGTGGGCGTAGGCGGTGGCGAGCGACTGCCCGATGGCGTGCCGCAGGCAGTTCATCCGCACCTTGCCCGTCCAGAACCACGACGGGAGGGGAAGCTCGTGGCCGAGCGCGTTCGAATCGGCGTAGCCGGGCATCCTGGCCCAGTAGACGCCGCGGATGTACTCGCGCCACCCTATGATCTGGCGGACGAATCCCTCCGTCGCCGCCAGCGGGATGCGTCCCGGATCCGCCCGGTGGGCGTCGACCGCCGCCCGCGCGACCTCCAGGGGCCGCAGCAGCTTGAGGTTGAGGGCGTGCGAGAGGCGCGAGTGGAACAGCCGGTCGCTCGAGGTGTGCATCGCGTCCTCATAGTCGCCGAAGTCCGGCAGGCCCCGCTTCACGAAGGCCCGGAGGTGCGCGAGCGCCTCCTTGCGGTCCAGCGGCCAGGGGAAGGCCTCGGCCGCCGGCTCGCCGAACGTCCGCACGCCCGCGTCCTCGATCTCCTTCCAGAGCCCGCGCAGGTCCGCCGAGCCGTCCCACGGCCGCGGCGCGGGCGGGTCGCCCTTCCAGGGCTTCCGGTTGTCGTGGTCGAAGTTCCACTTGCCGCCCTCGGGCTCGCCCTGGGCGTCCATCAGCAGGCCCGTGCGGCGGCGCATCGCCCGGTAATAGGACTCCATCAGCCAGCGGCCTCGGTCCGCGCCGAAGTGCCGCGCCACGCCGTCGCGCGCGTCCAGGAAGTGCCCCGAGGGGACCATGGCGGCCTCGACGCCGCACGACGCGCGGAACTCGGCGAGCACCCGGTCGACGCGCCACTCGTCCGGCTCCTGGTGCTCGAGGCGCCGCGCCTTGCGCTCCCGCATCGCCGTCCTCAGGTTGCCGGCGAGGTCCTGGGCGTTGTCCGCGTCGCCGATCCGGAAGTACCGCACCCGGTGGCCCGCGGCGCGAAGGTGGTCGGCCAGCCGTCGCATGCCGGCGAAGATCGCCAGGACCTTCTGGGCGTGGTGGAGGACGTAATCCGTCTCGGACCGGACCTCCATCAGGACGTAGGTCACCTCGGGGTCGACCTTGTCGAACCAAGGGTGCCCGGGGTCGAGCTGGTCCCCGAGGATCAGCCTCACCGTGCTCATCGGCGGGCCTTCCGGCAGCGGTCGGAGCAATGCCGGACCTCCTCCCAGCAGCGCTCCCACTTCTTTCGCCAGGAGAAGGGCCTCCCGCAGGTCGCGCAGACCTTGCTGGGCAGATGGGCTTTCTTGACGCCGCGCACGGGGGCAGGGGAGGGGGCGGGGGCCCGGAGGCAACCTTCCGGGCCATTCTCCTCGTTCCCCCTTGACTCCCGCCCCCGGGTCGGGATGGTCGTGGGTCTCCGCTATCGGGCTGTAGCGCAGTCTGGCTAGCGCACTTGCTTAGGGTGCAAGGGGTCGTGGGTTCAAATCCCCCCAGCCCGACCAGCGGAGGCCCTTTCCTGGAGTTCTTGGAACTTCCGGCAAGGTGTGCTTTGTTCCGCTCATGTTCCGAACCACGGCCCGCCTGCTCACCCTCATGCTGCTCCCCTGGGCGGCCGCCGACGCCGAGCTGCCGCGCTTCGCCGACGAGTCGGCCAACCGCTTCGTCGCCGAGGCCGACGCGGCCGCGCGCGCCGCCGCCCCGCTGACCCCCGATTTCTGGGCGTGGGTCGGGCGCCATCCCGAGGTCCACGCCGGCCTCCTTTTCGCCAGCCATCCGATGCCGGCCGGCCACGCCGCCAACCTGGATCTCCTGCGCCGCAGCGTGTCGCCCGCCCAGGCCGACCGCTACGCCCACCTCCTGCTCGGCGTCGCGGTCGCCTCCGCCGAGCCGCTGAGGACGCAGGCCGAGGTCGCCCCCGCCGCCTACTCCGCCGCCGTGACCAAGGTGGCCGACTGGATGCGGACCTCGGGCACGCCCTATGTCCGAGTGATGGCCGACGGCGCCGCCGCGCTCGCCGCCGCCGGCGTCGACCCCAAGGACGCGCGGGAGTCCGGCTTCTGGACCAAGGTCGCCCATGCCTCCGGCACCTACCCGCCGCGGCTCGCCTCGAGCCAGGTCGCCCACATCCGATGGCTCGTCGACCGCCTCGACACGCCCGCGCCCGAGGGCGCCAAGCAGGCCTGGCCGATCTTCCCGATGGCGCGCGCGCCCTGGCCGCTGCTGGTGTGGTTCCGGGACACCCCGCCCGAGCGCGAGCGCGACTGGGTCTGGGAGCGCTATTGGGGACGCGTTCCCGGCCAGCCCGCCGGCATCATCGGCTACGGCCGGTACTCGTGGGACTACGCGCGCAAGCCCGAGGTGACGCACAAGGCGAGCCCCTGGCATCCCCACTCGCTACCGCGCATCTGGGAGGACGGCGGCGTCTGCGGCCGGCTCTCGACGATGGCGGACACCTTCCGCCGAACCCTCGGCGTGCCGGCCCGCGGCTGCGGCCAGCCCGGCCACCGCGCCTTCGTCAACTATGGATGGGATGCCAAGAAGGGGGTGTGGACGTTCGGCGTCGGCCAGAGCATCGCCGGCATCGATGTCACGCGCGTCGGCACCGGCCTGCCCTCGGCCTTCCCCTGGCTCGAGAACGGCGCCGTCAGCTGCCAGGCGCTCATCGGCGGCCTCAACCTCGGCCATGACCGATGGATCCGCGCCCGCATCCTCGCCTGGCGCGCCAAGTCGCTCCCCGCGGAGGCGCAGGAGCGCGCCCTGCGCGAGCTGCTCGCGCTGAACCCTTACGAACTCGGCGCCTGGAAGCGCCTGGCGGAGCTCGCCGACGACCCTCCGGCGCTCGGCCGCGCGCTGGCGCGCATGGACGAGTCCCTGCTGACGCCCAACGCCCGCCTCGAGGAGGCGGAGCGCCTGTCGGCGTCCACCGACTTCGCCACGCTCGGCGGCGGCGACCCCAAGGCGCGGTCCGACGTCGGCAACTCGGTCGCCCGCGTGGTCGGCGACGCGCTGCTCGTGGCCAATGTCGAGCGGCTCATGGCCAAGGGCGCCTCCCGGACCGAGCTCCTTCGCGTCGTCCGGTCCGAGGTCGCCCGCCGCGCCGACCTCAAGGTCCCCTACGGCCCCGCCGTGGCGGTCACCCTCGCCACGCGTCTGCAGGTGATGGCCGACGGCCACCTCGGGGTCCTCCAGGCGATCCGCGCCGAGGCCCTCGCCGCCGACGCGCTCAAGGGCAAGGCCCGCGACCGCGCCATCGAGGCCCTCGGCCTGCGCCTCGCCGGGCTGCGCGACGCCGACAAGGCCGTGCTGCAATCCTGGAGCGACGGCATGGTCGACGGCCTGGCGGGTCCCGCGCGCTGGACCGTCGGCAAGGACGGCAAGCCCGTGCCCGACGCGCTGCTCGCCGCCTTCCATAATTTCCGCCTCGGCCTCCTCAAGGGGCGCGGCAAGCCCCTCGAGGCGGCCCGCGCCGCCGCGGTCGCCGATTTCGAGCGCGGCCGTCCCAAGGTCGCCCCGCCCGTGCCGGCCAAGTGACGCTCAGGCGTCCCTCCGCCGCAGCGCGCCCCAGAGGGTCTGCCGCGCGGGGGCCGAGAGATGGCCGAGCCGCGCGGCCTCGAAGGCGTCGTCGACCTCCGCCGCGGGGTGCCCGTCCAGCAAGCGCGCCTCGTCGAGCGCGCGCCTGCCCCGCCGGGCGGCGTCCGCCACGGTGACATGGGCGAGCACCTGCGCCACGGCCATCGCCACGGCGAAGGCCGCGAAGGCCCGGAGCCCGTTCATCCTGCCCGGGAAGGCCAGCACGAGGACGAGGACAAAGGGCCAGGCGTTGCCCCACAGCACGCCGAGCGCGTCGAGGCGCCCGAGCCGGCGCACGCCGCCCTCGCCGTCCCGGTGCTGCAGGGCGTGGGCGGCCGCGCGCGCCGCGCGGGCGGCGGCGAAGAGCGTCCGGCCGAAGTAGGTGCGATGGGCCAGCTTGACCGCGGGGAGGTGCCCCGCGTAGCCGTCGCCGAGGAAGTCCAGGGTCTCGTCGACCGGCAGTTCCGCCAGCTCGCCGCGCAGCAGCACGATGCGGGCGGCCTGGTCGCCGTTGACCCCGCGCACGAGGAGCCGCGAGCCGCTGCGGCGCTCAAGCCAACGCAGCCTCGCCCAGGCCAGCCAGGGCAGGGCGAGGGCGGCCGCGCCCAGGACGAGCAGGAGGATGTCGAGCCGCTGGCGCGGGGTCATGGCACGAGCCAACCGCCGCCCGGCCCGGTGGCGAGCCAAACAGCCCGCCTTAAGGCCGCGTGAAGCCTCGCTGCAACCGACCAGGGCCCCGGAGCCGCGGGTTGACCCCGGGGCCCGCCCGCGGGAGCATCCTTGGCGACATGGATATCGCCGCCGTCCGCGACTACCTGCTCGGCCTGCAGGACACCCTCTGCGCCCAGATCGAGGCGGTCGACGGCGGCGCGGCCTTCCGCACCGACAGCTGGGAGAGGCCCGAGGGCGGCGGCGGTCGCACGCGCGTCCTCTCGGGCGGCAAGGTGATCGAGAAGGGCGGGGTGGCGTTCTCCGATGTCCGGGGCACCAAGCTCCCGCCTTCGGCCACCCAGCACCGGCCGGAGCTCGCCGGCCGCCCTTGGCGCGCGATGGGGGTCTCGGTCGTCCAGCATCCGGTCAACCCGCACTGCCCGACCTCGCACATGAACGTGCGTTTCTTCAGCACGGAGGGCCCGGACCCCGTCTGGTGGTTCGGGGGCGGCTTCGACCTGACGCCCTTCTACGGCCAGGAGGCGGACGCCCGCTCGTGGCACCGCGCGGCCAAGGAGGCCGCCGGCCCGCATTACCCGAGGTTCAAGGCGTGGTGCGACGAGTATTTCCTGCTGAGGCACCGCCAGGAGGCCCGGGGTGTCGGCGGCGTGTTCTTCGACGACTTCTCCGAGGGCGGCTTCGACGGCGCGTTCGCGCTCACGCGCCGCGTCGGCTCCGCCTACGGCCCGGCGCTGTGCGAGATCCTCGGCCGCCGCAAGGACACCCCCTATGGCCCGCGCGAGGTCGAGTGGCAGGAGATCCGCCGCGGCCGGTACGTCGAGTTCAACCTCGTCTGGGACCGGGGGACGCTCTTCGGCCTCCAGTCCGGCGGCCGCACCGAGTCCATCCTGATGTCGATGCCCCCGCGGGCACGCTGGGCCTACGACCACCGGCCCGAGCCCGGCACACCCGAGGCCGCGCTGCTCGACTTCATCAAGCCGCGGGAGTGGGCCTGAGCCCCGCCTCCCCGCTTGCCAAGGCGCCCGTCCCCGGGATGCTCGCGCCATGACCTCCCGCCAGCGCTTCCTGGGTGCGGTGCGACGCGAGCCCCACGGCCGCCCGCCCGTCTGGATCATGCGCCAGGCCGGTCGCTACCTGCCCGAGTACCGGGCCCTCAAGGCGCGGCATGACTTCGTCACGATGGTGCGCACGCCCGAGCTCGCCACGGAGGTGACGTTGCAGCCGCTGCGCCGGTTCCCCCTCGACGCCGCCATCCTCTTCAGCGACATCCTCGTCGTCCCGGAGGCGCTCGGCGTGCCCTACCGCTTCCGCGAGGGCGGCGGCATCGAGATGGACCGTGCGCTCGCCTCCGAGGCCGACATCCGCGCGCTCTCCCCGGAGGGCGCCGCCGACCGTCTCGGCTACGTCACCGACGCCCTCCGCCTCATCCGCAAGGAGCTCGGCGAGGACAAGGCGCTGCTCGGCTTCGCGGGCAGCCCGTGGACCCTGGCCTGCTACCTGGTCGACGGCGGGAGCGCCGAGGGCTTTACCCGCACGCTCGCCCTGGCCCGCTCCGAGCCGGCCGCGCTGGAGCGCCTGCTCGCGATCCTCGCCGACACCGTCGCCGAGTACCTCCGTCGCCAGCTCGCCGCCGGCGCCGACTGCATCCAGGTCTTCGACAGCTGGGCGGGGCTGCTCGACGGCGCCGACTATGAGCGCTGGTCCCTGCGCTGGATCCGCGAGGTGCTGGCCCGGCTGCCGTCGGGCGCCCCGGTCATCCTCTACGCCAAGGGCAAGTCGCCCGCGGCCGCGGCCCTCGCCGCCACCGGCGTCCCCGTCCTCGGTGTCGACTGGGAGCTCCCGCTGTCCCGCGTCCGCGCCCTTTCAGGCCGCCCGATCTGCCTCCAGGGCAACCTCGACCCCGAGTGGATGACGCGGGAGCCGGCGGCGGCCGCCGCGGCGGCGCTCGCGGTGCTCGCGGACAACGCCGGCGACCCCGGCCATATCTTCAACCTCGGCCACGGCATCACCCCGGAGGCGCGCATCGAGACCGTCGCGGCGGTCGTGGGCGCGGTCGTCGGCTCGGGCGATTGACTTTCCCCCGGCCTCCCATCCCAGACCTTACATGAGCAAGCGCGCGGTCGTCCTCCTCAACCTCGGTTCCCCGAAGTCGACCTCCGTCGGCGACGTGCGGACCTACCTCCGGGAGTTCCTCGGCGACGAGCGCGTCATCGACTATCCCGCGCCCTTCCGCTTCGCCCTGCTCGAGGGCATCGTCCTGCGCACCCGCCCCCGCAAGTCGGCCGAGGCCTACCGCACGGTCTGGACCCCGGAGGGCGCGCCCCTGCTCGTCACGACCGAGAAGCTCCGGGCCAAGCTCGAGGCCGCCTGCGGCCTGCCCGTCATCACCGGCATGCGCTACGGCGAGCCCTCCTGCGCCCAGGCGGTCGAGCGGGTCAAGGCGCTCGGCGCCGAGGAGATCTTCGTCCTCCCGCAGTACCCGCACTACGCGATGTCGAGCTACGAGACCGTGGTGGTGAAGTTCCAGGAGGAGCTCCTGCGCCGCGCCCCCGGGATCCGCTGGCGGATGCTCCAGCCCTACTTCGACGACCCCGCCTACATCGGCGCCCTCGTCGCCTCCGCCCGCCCCTGGCTCGACAAGCCCTTCGACAAGGTCCTGTTCTCCTACCATGGCATCCCCGAGCGCCACCTGCGCAAGGGCGACGCCTCCAAGGCCCACTGCACGAAGGTGCCCAACTGCTGCGAGGTGGCCAACCCGAGCCACGCCAACTGCTACCGCCACCAGTGCGTGCGCACGACCGAGCTGTTCCGCCAGGCCGCGGGCCTGCGCAAGGACCAGGTCGAGCTCGCCTTCCAGTCGCGCTTCGGCCCCGAGCAGTGGCTCCGGCCCTACACCGACAAGCGCCTCGAGGCCCTGCCCGGCGAGGGCTGCCGGCGGCTGCTCGTGATGTGCCCCGCCTTCACCGCGGACTGCCTCGAGACCATCGAGGAGATCAGCGAGGAGGGCAAGGAGGACTTCCTCCACGCCGGCGGCGAGTCCTTCGAGCAGATCCCCTGCCTCAACGACCAGGAGGTCTATGTGAGGTATCTGGCCGACCGCGTGGCCCGCTGGGAGCCGTCGCACAAGTGACGCCCGTCCCGACCGAGCTCATCCTCGCGTCGGGTTCCCCGCGCCGCACCGAGCTCCTCCGCGACGCGGGCGTCCCGCACCGCGTCCTCGTGCCCCGCGTCACGGAGCACGAGGATCCCTCCTCGGACCCCCGCGAGATGGTCCTGCACAACGCCCGGCTCAAGGCGCGCGCCGTGGCCGAGTCCCATCCGGACGCCCTGGTGCTGGGCGCCGACACCACGGTCGCGCTCGGCGACCGCGCGCTCAACAAGCCTGCCGACCTCGCCGGGGCGCGGGCCATGCTGCGGAGCCTCTCGGGCCGGGAGCACACCGTCCACACCGGCGTCTGCCTCGTCCACCGCGCCGCCGGGGTCGACGAGGCCCATTGCCTCACCGCGCGCGTGCGCTTCCGGGAGCTCTCCGAGGATGTCATCTCCCGCTACATGGCCCTGGTGAACACCCTGGACAAGGCCGGCGCCTACGGGATCCAGGAGGGCAAGGAGCTCATCATCGCCTCCCACGACGAGCCGGTCTCGCTCATCATGGGACTGCCCGTGGAGTTCGTCCTCGGGCGGCTCCGGGCGCTGGGTTGGCCGCCGATGGGCGGCGTTTCGCGTTGAAGCCCGCGCGGCGCGCGATACTCCGGGGGTTGTGAACGCCGCGCGGCTATCGGAGGAGGCCGGCGCCGCCCTTCCGGCGGCCTGCCTGACCGCGCTCCTGCACCTCGCCCTCGCCGGCTGGCTGGCCCAGCCGATGCCCGCCGCGCCCCTGCGGCCCCCCGCCGAGGTCCGCCTGACCCGCGCCGAGGTCGATCCCGCCCGGCTGCCCACGCAGATGCGTCTGGCCGAGACCTCCCCCGAGGGCAACCGCGAGGCGCCCGCCGACGCCCCCTTCGTGGCGGCGCGCAACCAATCCGCCGCCCAGCCGGACCCTGTCCCCGGAGCGGTCTCCGCGCTCCCGCGCTCGGAGGGCGAGCGCGCGGACGTCCTCCGTCTCGCCCAAGGCGATCCCGCTCCCCCGCGCGATCCCGTGTCGCCGCCGCCGGCGCCCGCCGCGGAGGCGGGGACGCCGCGCGTCGCCGGCACCCCGCCGCGCCCCGCGAATCCCCTGCTGGCCCCGCCGAGGCCGAGCGGCACCTCCGGGCTCCTTCTCCGCAACCCCAGCGATGTCGGCCGGGCCGGCGCGCTCGCGCTCGACGCGCGCTTCTCGACCTACGGCGACTACGCCCAGCGCATGCTCGAGGCCGTGCAGGCCAGCTGGTGGCGCATCCTGGACCGCATGAGCGTGCCCGAGTTCGCGGCCGGCTCGGTCGTCATCCGATTCCGCATCCATCCCGACGGCACGGTGACCGACGCGACCATCGTCGCCTCCACCGTGCCCGCGCTGGCCGCGCTGGCCTGCAAGGACGCCGTCACCCTCCCCGCGCCCTTCGATCCCTGGCGTCCCGAGATGGCGGCCTTGCTCGGGGGCGAGGAATGGGTCACCATCACCTTCCATTACCTATGAGCCCCCTCCTCGAGGGCATCCCGCTGCGTGCCGGCGTGCGCGTCCTGGCCGAGCATCCCTCCGGCCTTCTCGCCCTGGACAAGCCGGACGATGTCCTGTCGCATCCCAACGGCTCGGAGGACAACGCGCGCTCGGTCATCACCGCCAACTACTCCCTGGAGGAGGAGGCGTATCATGTGCGCGACGGCAAGGGCGGCATCCGCAAGGTCTGGCTCATCAACCGGCTCGACGGTCCCACCAGCGGCGCGCTCCTCCTGGCCACCACCGAGGCCGCGGCCGTCGCCGCGCGCAAGGCCTTCGCCACCCGGGCCGTCGCCAAGGGCTATCTCGCCCTCTGCGTCGGCAGGAATCGCCTCCCGGCGCTGCGCGGCACGTGGGACGACCTCCTGGTCACGCGACGCGGGGGTCCCGAGGGCGCGCGGACGGAGCCGGTCCTTCCCGGGCAGGCGCCGCGAGGCCCCGCCTCGCAGGCCATCACCCACGTCCGCGTCGGCCGCAAGGGCCAGGGCGCCGTCGACCTGGTGGAGCTCCACCTCGAGCCCAAGACCGGCCGCACGCACCAGCTCCGCGTGCAGTGCGCCATGAGGGGGCACCCCATCCTCGGCGATCGCGCCTACGGCGACTTCGAGGCCAACCGCGAGCTCGGCGCCGAGCGCGGTTTCCGCCGGCTGTTCCTCCATGCCGAGTTCCTCGAGCTCTCGCCGGTGATCGCCGGGGAGCGCGTCCGCTTCTCCGTCCGCTCCCCGGCGCCTCCGGAGTTCGTCGCCGCGCTCGGCGGCCCCTCCGGCCCGAAGGGGCTGGGGAGGGTGAGGGTGTGACCCCCCGCGGCTTCACAGGGGGCGGCTTCGCAGCTTCACGGAGGTCACGGCTTCGCAACTTCACGGAAGTCACGGCTTCACTGAGGGGAACTGAGCGGTTCCCCTTCCCGGTTTTGGATTCAGAGTTTGGCGCCTACTGGGGTGCGTTTGTCCTGATGTCCTCGCCTCCCAATCCGTGAAGCCGTGAAGCCGTGACGCCGTGATGGCGCCCCGCTCACGCCAGCTCCGGGTCCACGATGCCGTGCCGGATGGCCATGCGCACGAGGGCCGCGGTGTCGTGCAGCCCGAGCTTGCGCATGAGGTTGTTGCGATGGTTCTCGGCCGTCTTGAGGCTGACCCCGAGGCGGGCCGAGACCTCCTTGCTGCTGTGGCTCTGGGCGACGAGGAGCAGCACCTCCCGCTCCCGGGGCGTCAGGCTGATCAGGGCGTTCTCCCCGGTCGGCTGCGCGAGCGACTCGGCGAGCTGGTGGTGGAAGCTCTCGCTGAACCAGTTCCGGCCGGAAAGCACCGCGAGGGCGGCCTGGCGGAGGGTCGCGAGGGGCTCGGTCTTCTCCACGAAGCCGTTGGCTCCCGCCTGCATGATGCCCCGGACCACCTGGTGGTTGCGCATCGAGGAGAAGACGAGCATCCGCGTCTCCGGGCTCTCGCGGCGGATCCTCCGGATGAGCTCGATGCCGTTGGCGCCGGGCAGGCCGATGTCGATCACCGCGAGGCGGGGCCGGTGCCGGCGCGCGAGGGCGAGCGCCTCGAGCATGTCACCCGCCTCGTGCACGCGGAGACCGAGGCGGACGGCGAGGGACTCCCTCACGAGCTCGCGCACCGCCTGGTGATCCTCCACGAGCAGGATGCTCCCGGGCTCGTCGGCGGGGCGCCTCGGCGGCGCGGCCGGGCGGCGGCCGGGGGTGGGCTTGGCGGGTCGTCGTGAGCGGGGTCGTGGTCTCATGTTGGCGCCATTCATCCGCCCCCGGCCCGCCGCGGCAAGCGTGCCCGTCTGGGGTGTTTTCCCTAGGTATGTCCTGCGTTGACCCCGGGTCCGCCCCGCCTAGGCTCCGCCGCATGTCCGAAGCCAACCCGTTCGTCGTCGCCGAGGCCGCCCCTTCCGAGCGCGCCACCTTCTATCGCCGCACCTACCTGACCGTCGCCGCCGCCTTCGCGACCTTCGGCGCCCTTCTCTGGGCGTCGTTCGTCGTGCCCGTCGGCTCGGCCCCGGTGGCGGCCCATTACCTCCAGGCGATCGGCGGCCTGCTCGGCTCGCTGGGTGGGTGGAGCATGCTCATCATCCTCGGGCTCTTCTGGCTGGGGACCACCGTCGCCCAGTCGGCGGTCTACGCCCGGGCCTCGCGCCCCGTCCAGCTCGCCGGCTTCCTGGGGTACATCCTCCTGCAGGTCGCGATGTTCATCCCGCTCATCGCCATGGTCGTGATGCGTACCGACGGCAATCCCTCGGAGATCCTCCTCCCCGCCTGCGCGGTCACCGGCGCCCTCGTCCTCGGGCTCACCGTCGCCGCCTTCGTCACCCAGGCCGACTTCTCCTTCCTCCGCATGGTCCTCGTGGTCGGCTCCTTCGGCGCCCTCGGCGTCATCGTGGTGGCCGCCGTCATGGGCACCGGCCTCGGCCTTTGGTTCTCGCTCGCGATGATCGCGCTGATGGCCACCGCCGTCCTCTACCAGACCTGGCAGGTGCGCACCCAGTTCGCCACCGACATGCACCTCGAGGCGGGCTTCGCCCTCTTCGCGGCCTTCGTCACGCTGCTCTTCTACGTCATCCGCCTCTTCCTTCAGCGCAAGGAGTGAGGTAGGGCGCAGGAGCGGCTTCACGGCTTCGCGGATTGCAGCTTCACGGACTGGGAACGCCGATCCTGGCTTTCCGGTCAGCCGCATTGCGGAAAACCCGGTTTCATCTCGGTTGGAGTCGCTTGTGGGTCCCGTCGTGGCCGCCGGGTTTCCCACCCCTCTCTGGTTTCCGCCCAAGGACCGAGGGGGGTCTCTGTGAAGCTGCGCGCTGTGAAGCTGTTCTCTGGCGCGCCCCTCAGGCCCTCGCCACGAACCAGCGGGTGTCGTCGGAGAAATCGCGGACCGCCGGCGGCTCGTCCGCCAGCTCGGAGCGCATGGCGCTGAGGGCGACCGCGTAGCCGGCATCCTCGAGCTCGGCGCGGCACTCGGCCTCGGTGCTGGCGTGGATGAAGACCGGCCCGCTCTCCGTCTCGTGCCAGCGGTCGCCCAGCTCCCCGCCCTCGGGCGCCGTCGCCGACAGCCAGTGCGCGCGGTTGGGCCCGGTCAGGCGGTCGTGGGCGGTGAGCAGGAGGGCCGCGCCGGGGCGGAGCACCCGTCGGATCTCCGCGAGCGCCGCGCCGCGCCGCGCCCGGCCCGGGATGCACATGAGGCCGTTGAAGGCGAAGATCGCGCCGTCGAAGCTCGCCGGGCCATGGGGCAGGGCGGCGGCGTCGGCGACCTCGGGGACGAAGGGGCATCCCGCCTCGGCCAGAACGCCGCGCGCGAGGCCGACCATCTCGGGCGAGAAATCGGTCGGCGCGATCTCCTTCCAGCCCTCCCGCCATAGCCCCAGGGCGACACGTCCGCCCCCGCACCCGAGCTCGAGGATGCGCCCGTCCCGCGGGAGGTGGCGCCGGGCCAGCAGCCGCTCGCTCGCCCAGAGGCCGACCTGCACCGCTGCCCGCGCGTAGCGCAGGGCGGTCGCGGGGTCGTGCCAATGGCGGTCGGCTTCGGTCGGGTTCATGTCGTAAGGTCTTGCGGGTGCCCGGGTGTCGCCTAGGTTCCCGACCCCATGCGCATCGCGGCGCTCCTGCTCTCGGTTGTCCTCCTCGGCCTCGGTTGCAAGCCCGAGAAGCCCGCGCCGACCCGGCCCGCCTCCTTCTTCGCCGGCCAGCCCTTCTCGACCGCCTATCCCCTGCGGCTCGACGGCAAGCCCTTCATGGCCCGCGTCGCCCTCACCGAGACGGAGCGGGCCCAGGGTCTCATGGGTGAGCAGCTGGCCACCGGCGAGGGCATGCTCTTCGTCAATCCCCTCCCTGTAAGGGCCCGTTTCTGGATGAAGGACACGCCGAACGACCTGGATATCGGCTTCTTCGACCGAGAGGGGCGCCTGCTCGAGGTGCGCCATCTCCGGGCCCAGGACACCGAGGTGACCGAGTCGCAGTCCGACCAGGTGAAGTTCGCCCTCGAGATGCGGCACGGATGGTTCGGCGAGGCCGGAATCGCCGTCGGCGCCAAGCTCGACCTGTACGAGGTGGTCAACGCCGTCCGCGGCCGAGGCTTCAGCCCGACCAAGCTGGGTCTCTGAGCTCAGCCCGCCCGCCAGGCGAGCAGGCACGCGGCCGCAAGGGCCAGCACGCCGAGCGTGGCGCGCAGGACGCGCCGGTCCCCGGGCGTGAGCTCGCCCAGCCCCATCAGCGGGGAGCCCTGGCCCGCGCCTGGGCCGCCGCGGCGCGCAGGAAGGTCGTCAGGCGGAGCAGGAGCGGGGTGCCCGGCGCGTCGCCGAGGGGAGCCAGGGCGCGCTCGGCCTCGGCGATCTCCGACTCGAGCCGGTCGAAGCAAGCCTGCCAGGTGGCGGGCGAGATGGCGACCCGGGGGTCCTCGCCGGCGAGGAGGCGGCGCACGGATTCCGGACCCGAGCGCTCGCGCTCGAGCAGGGCCGGCAACGTCAGCTTGCCGCTGGCGACGTCGGTGCCGAGCGTCTTGCCGGCGGTGTCGCTGCTCAGGAGCATGTCCGCCAGGTCGTCGTAGACCTGATAGGCGATGCCGAGCCCGAGCGCGAACGCGGCGAAGCCCTCCTGGCGGGCCGACCCCGCGGGGTGGCCGGTGAGCTGCGCCCCGGCCCGGCAGGCGGCGACAAAGAGCTCCGCGGTCTTGAGCCGGATGTGCCGCCGGTAGTCCTCCATGGAGAGGTCGGCGCGCCCGCGCGAGAAGGTCTGGCAGACCTCGCCCGAGCACACCTCGCGCGCGCCCGTGGCGACCAGCCGGCAGAGGTCGGGGGTGGCGAGCTCCGCCGCGAGCACCAGCGCGTGGGCGAAGAGGGCGTCGCCGAACAGGATGGCCGCGTGCGCGCCATGCGTGCGGTTGGGGGTGTCCGACCCGTGGCGCTTGTCCGCGCCGTCCAGCACGTCGTCGTGGACCAGCGTGGCGAGGTGGACGAGCTCGACGACCGCCGCGCCGCGCACCACCTCGGGCGACGGCGGGGCGCCGTCGAACGCGGCGGAGAAGGCGAGCGTCGGCCGCAGCTGCTTGCCGGGGTGGGAGAGGACCTCCCGCACCATGGGGCGCAGCTCGGGCTCGAAGGCGCCGACCTGCCGGTCCAGGAACTCCCTCAGCGCCGCGCGATGCGGGGCGAGCTCGGGGAAGTCCGGTGCCTGGGCCATGGGTAGACCCTGCGTCAGGCGGTCTCCGGGGCAAGCCCGCTTGCAATGGGCTTCATTCCCGCGGGGTTTCCCCTTATCCTGATCCCATGCCCAAGACGCGCGCCGCCGTTGTCCTGCTCCTCGTCGCCATCGTCGCCGGGCTTCCCGCGCAGTCCAGCAGCCTCTTCGGCCGCCGCGCGGGCGCCCTCGACACGGAGCCGCCGGGCGCCGCGATGCCGCCGCCCGAGGCGCCCGAGAAAGGCAAGGCCGAGCCGGATGATCCGTTCGCCTCGCCCGGCGCGGGCCAGCCGGCGTCCGAGCCCCGGCCGCGGGAGGACGGCGACAGGCGCGGGGACCGCCCGCGGCAGGACGATCGGGAAAAGGAAAAGGACGGCGGGCGCGCGGAGGGCGGGGACTCCGGGCCTGACGCGGGCGTGCGCATCCGGCCGGTGGAGGCCGCGCCGCCCGGCGCCGTCGTGGCCGAGCGCCTGGATTTCCGGCTCGCCAACATCGGCAAGCCCTATGCCAAGCTCGAGACGGCCGGCGCCTTCTCCCGCGCCTGGCTCGCCTTCCGTCACCAGCATCGCCTGGTGGACGGCAAGCTCGAGCGGCTTCCCGGGCGACCCCTCTTCCTCAAGGGCAGGCTCCTGCAGGACCTCGGCGAGGGGCGTTGGCTGATGGGCGATGTCCAGCTCGAGTCCCAGTTCCCCCCTGGCGATCCCTTCCTGAAGGGCGCGGCCGGCCGGCAGCAGCCCTCGCAGGCGATCGTCGTCCTCGCCGACGGCCGAGGCGCGGAGGGCCTCGTCGTCACCCTGCCGGCCATACCCGTCGGAAAGGTCGACGTCCGCTTCGATTGCAAGGTTCCCCCCGCCGAGGGGCGCCGCGTCACCCTTCGCCGCCGGGCCTTCGTCGAGTCCCCCGTGCTTCCCGACGACGAGGCGAGCCGCGAGGCGTTCCGGCAGGCGGTCGCCGCCGGCGCCGCCCTCGGCGTCGTGCTGCCTGAGCGCCGGGATTGCCGACCCTGCAACGGGCTGGGTTTCATCCGCCGGCCGGTCCCCGGGAGGATCCAGGATGCGCGGGACGACTGCGGCGCCTGCGGCGCGTCGGGCCAGGTCACGGCCGACGTGGAGTACCGGTTCCGTCCCTGAGCGCCGTCAGTCCAGCGCCCTCAGGTCCGCGCCCGGCCTGGGGGGAGCGGGGTCGTCGCGGGGTCCGTCGCCGTCATCCCCGCCGTCCGGCCCCTCGTCGAGGTCGTCGTCCTCGGGGTCCGCGCTGTCGCCGCGGGCCAGCCGCTTGCGGCGGACGAGCGAGGCGCCGATGCCGACCGCCACGAGGTAGAGCAGGAAGAGCAGGCCGGAGAGGATGCTCAGCGTGAGGGGGTCGCCGATGGGGGTGACCACCGCCGCCAGCACCACGATGCCGAAGAGCATGCCGCGCCAGGAGCGCAGCAGGGTCCTGGGACGGACCAGCTCCAGCCACATGAGGATGATGAGCGCCAGGGGGAACTGCAGGGCGACGCCGGTGAGGAGCGACATCATGACCACGAACCCGTAGTAGTCGGAGCCCTGCCAGTCCGTCGCCAGCCCCATGCCGGTGGCGAAATGGTGCCACGTCACGATCGACATCGGCGTCAGGAACACGAAGGCGAGCACCGCTCCCGCCACGAAGAGGCCGAGCGCGCCGACGCAGAAGGGGATGAGCCCGCGCTTCTCGCGCTCCGTCAGCGCCGGGCCGATGAACCGGGCCAGCTCGTAGAGGAAGACCGGCGAGGCCAGGCCGATGCCGCCCGCCGCGGCGGTGTACATCAGGACGTTCCACACGCCCATGAAGGTGAACTCGCGGAGCTGGCCGAAGGTGGCCATGGCCGGGCTGGAGGCCTTCGCCCACTCCAGCGGCAGCTGCAGGAAGGCGGGGATCTCCTTGTAGAACACGAGGCAGGCGAGGAACCCCAGCCCGAAGGTGCACGCCACCCGCATGACCGAGCGGCGCAGGTCCTCGACATGCTCGAGGAAGGTCATCTCGGACCTCGACCTGCCGCGACGGATGGCCTTGCCGATCATGGGTCAGTCCTCGAGGAGGGCCTTGATCTCGGCGAGCGAGATCTTGGAGGAGGCGGCGTCGGACTCGCTGAGGAGCTTGCGCAGCATCTCGGACTTCGAGCGCTGGAGCTCCATCACGCGCTCCTCGATGGTGCCGGAGGCGATGAGCTTGATGCTCGTCACCGTGCGGGTCTGGCCGATGCGGTGGGCGCGGTCCGTCGCCTGGGCCTCGGCGGCCGGGTTCCACCAGGGGTCGTAGTGGACCACGGTGTCCGCCCCGGTGAGGTTGAGGCCGGTGCCCCCGGCCTTGAGCGACATCAGCAGGACGGGGATGCCGGGGTCGCCGTTGAAGGTGTCGCAGACGCCCTGCCGGTCGCGCGTCGAGCCGTCGAGGTAGCAGTAGCGGACGCCGCGCTTCTCCAGCGCCTGGCGCAGGAGGGTGAGGGCGGACACGAAGGTCGAGAAGACGAGGATGCGGTGGTGGGAGTCGACCGACTCCTCCAGCAGCTCGAGGAAGGCCTGCAGCTTGGCCGAGTCCTCCTCCTCCATCCTCGGCTCGAGGATGCGGGGGTCGGCGCAGACCTGCCGCAGCCGCAGCAGCTGGTTGAAGGCGGCCATGCGGATGCTCGCCTCGCTGGCGCCGCCCATCTCCATCTCGAAGATGGCCTTGCGGGTCGATTCCTGGACCTCGCGGTACAGGGTGTCCTGCCGGTCCTCGAAGTCGCAGTAAAGCACCTGCTCGATCTTCGGGGGCAGCTCCGGGGCCACCGCGACCTTGGAGCGGCGCAGGATGTAGGGCGCCGCCATGGCCAGCAGGCGCTCGTCGTGCCACTTGGCCTCCTCGGCGCCCTTCTCCTGGGGCTTGGGCAGGTAGCCCGGCATGAGGAAGCCGAAGAGGGAGCGCAGGTCCTCGAGCGAGTTCTCGACCGGCGTGCCGGTGAGGATGAAGCGCCCCTTGGCGTTGAGCTGCTTGACCGCCTTGGCCGACTGGGCCCTCGGGTTCTTGATGTTCTGGCCCTCGTCGCAGATGACGACGCCCCAGCCGATGGCCGAGAACGCGGCGATGTCGCGGGAGAGCGTGCCGTAGGAGGTGATGACGAGGTCGTTGGCCTGGATGGCCGCGGTCTCCGTGCGGCGGTTCTGCCCGTGGTGGGCGAGGACCTTCATGCCCGGCGTGAAGCGACGCGCCTCGCGCCGCCAGTTCTCGACCAGCGAGGCGGGGCAGACCACGAGGCAGGGGCCCTCGTCGGTGCGCTCCCTGCGCACGGCCTGGAGGAAGGCGAGGGCCTGCACCGTCTTGCCCAGGCCCATCTCGTCGGCCAGCAGGCCGCCCAGGTTGCTCGAGTGCAGGTGCCACAGCCAGGCCACGCCGACCTGCTGGTAGAGGCGCAGCTTGGCCGCGAGCTCGGGGTCGACGGGCGCCGGCTGCAGCTTGGAGAGGTTGCGGATGGCGCTGGAGCGCTTGCTCCAGGTCTCGGGCGGCGCGAAGGCGGCCTGGATCTCCTCGGCGATCGCGTCGGCGCTGGCGAGCTCGGCGTAGCCCACCTTGAGGTCGAGGTCCAGGTCGACCTTCTCGCGCGCCGCATGGCGGGCGTCGCCGAGGATGCGTCCCTGGGCGCGCTTGATGGAGTCCAGGAGCTCGGGCGAGATGAGGCGGGGCCCGCGCGGCGTGTAGAAGAACATCCGGCCGCCCTGCACGGCCTCGGCCACCGTCTTGGGCGAGGCGCCCTCGGGGTCGATGCCGATGGCGAACCGGAAGCCGTCGCCCTCCTCCTTGGCGTCGCACTTGGCCCGGGCGAAGGCGACGTTGCGCAGGGAGTGGGCGAGGTTGTGGGTGAAGTAGGCGGCGTGGGTGTCGCGCAGCGCCCTCCAGTGGCGGGCGAAGAAGTTGAGGACGCTCAGCGTGCCGCGCAGGCGCCACTCGCGCGACACGGTGTCGAGCATGAAGCCGCTGCGCTGGAGGAGGTCGCGCAGGTCGGCGGTCGGGCCGCTCGCCTGCTGGGGCAGGCGGACGCAGAGCCACTTCACGGAGCCGTCGACCCAGGGCCGGCGCTCGTCGCCCCGGTCCTCCGAGGGCCGGCGCGAGCCCTCCTCGTCGTCATCCTCGTCGTCGGCGCCGGCCGTCGACTGGGCGGCCGCGTCCTCGAGGTGCTCGGAGACCTGGGCCAGGCGGTCGCCGTCCCAGGCCAGGGGCGCGTCGGGCGCATTGGCCATCCGGAAGATCGACAGCCCCTTGCCGATGGCCAGCAATTGGCTCAGGTGGCGGCGGGTGAGCGGGAGGATGGCCTGGAGCTTGCCGCCGCAGAGGTTCTCGACGATGGCGAGGAAGACGGTCGTGGCCGCGTCGAGATTCCAGGCCTTGCCGCGGTCGAGGTTCTCGGGGGCCGTCGGCTGGCCGTCGACCCTCAGCTCGAGCCGCGCGACGATCTGGTCGCGCGCGGCGGCGGCGGCGATGTTGGGCGGGATGAGGAAGCGGACCTCGATGGGCGTGCCCTTGGCCGCCGAGAGGACGAGGGACCTGAGTCGCGGGCCGTTGCCCGCCTCGGCGGCCGCCGGCTTGGCGGCCTCGGCGTCGGTCCCGGCCGCGGCCTTCGCCGGCGCCGGGGGCGCGAGCTTGGGGACGACCCCCTCCAGGATGGCCGACTGCAGGTAGGCGGCCACGGCGTGGACGCAGAGCTTGCGCCGCCGGGCGACGTCGCACCCGCAGCCGTTGCGGATGAAGGTGGTGGAGGACAGGTCGAGCTCGACCTCGCGGGTGCCGCCCTGGCCGTCGTTGACCTCGGCCGTGACAAGCGGGTGCTTCCAGTTCACCTTCCGCACGTTGCCCTTGAGCACCAGCTCCTTGGCCGAGCGCACGGTCACCCCGCCGGCGAGCTCGATGAGCTCCTCCTCGGACAATCGGGGCAGGGGACGGCTGGGGGCCATCGGGTGGGTGGGAAGGCGCGGACGCCTCAGGGGCGCCTCGCGGCTAGGGTGCGGGAAAACTTGAGTTGAGGACGCCTCAGAGGGCGACGTCCTGAGCCAGTACCCCGGGATGCATCTCGTAGGTGCCCACGGGGGTGGTCGGACCGGTCATCACGATGGAGAAGTCCTCCCCGATGCCAATCCCAATCTTTCCGCCCGGCATGTGGACCGTGACGTCGGCATCCACCAGCCCCAGACGGCGGGCCACGGCCGCCGAGGCCGAGCTGCTGGAGCCCGAGGCCAGGGTGTAGCCCGCGCCCCGCTCCCAGATCTCGATGCGGATGTTCCTCCGGTCGATCACCTGGAGGAACTGGACGTTCGTCCGGTTGGGGAACCAGGGATGGGTCTCCAGATGGGGCCCGTAGGTCCGGGCCAGCTCCGGGGTCGCCTCGGCGACCGGGATGACGCAGTGGGGGTTGCCGACGGTGGCGGCGCAGAACTCGAAGGCGCGGCCGGCCACCTCGATGGTCTCGCGCAGGACCTCGCGGTCGGGGCCGGTCATCGGGATGCGCGGGGCGCGGAAGTCCACCTTGCCCATCTCGACGCGGATGCTGGCGCCGCCCTCGCGCACCTCGCAGCCCACCATGCCGCCCGGCGTGTGCACGCGGAAGGACTGGCCCTCGCGGATGCGGCCCGTCTCGAGCAGGTGGCGGCAGAAGATGCGGATGCCGTTGCCGGACTTCTCCGCCTCGGAGCCGTCGGGGTTGAGGATGCGCAGGCCGAAGGCGCCGTCCTCCCGGGCGACGGGCCCGTAGAGGATGCCGTCCGACCCCAGCCCGTAGTGCCGGTGGCAGACCTTCCGCGTCGCCTCGGGAGACGGCAGGGAAGGGCAGGCGGCCGGCTCCAGCACGAGGTAGTCGTTGCCGAGGGCGTGATACTTGTGAAAGCGCATGGTTGAACGGAACGCCGACCAAGGTAAGGGTGTCGTGGCCCCACGGTCAAAGTCCAAACCCCGCCCCGCGATGCCCCGCGCCCTTGCCTTCCTCCTGCTTACCCTGGCCTCGTCGTCGCTCGGCGCCGCGCCGGCCGGGACGCCGCCCGCGCCGCGTCCCAACATCGTCCTGATCTACGCCGACGACATCGGCTGGGGCGACCTCGGCTGCTACGGCGCCAAGGCCATACCGACGCCCAACATCGACCGCCTCGCCGCCCAGGGCGCCCGCTGGACCTCCGCCTATTGCACCTCGGCGACCTGCACGCCCTCGCGCTACTCCATGCTCACCGGCGAGTATGCCTGGCGACGCAAGGGCACCGGCGTGCTTGCCGGCGACGCGCCGCTGGTCCTGCCGCTCTCCCGGCCGACCCTCGCCACCGTCCTCAGGGACTCCGGCTATGCCACCGCCGTGATCGGCAAGTGGCATCTCGGGCTGGGACCCCGGGGCGCCGGGGCCGCCGGCTTGGATTGGAACAGGCCCATCGCCCCCGGCCCGCGCGAGGTCGGCTTCGGCCACAGCTTCATCATGGCCGCGACGGGCGACCGCGTGCCCTGCGTCTATCTCGAGGATGGCCGCGTCGTCGGCCTCGACCCCGAGGACCCCATCGAGGTCAGCTATGAGCGGCCGTTCCCGGGCGACCCCGACCTTAAGGCGCCTGATGTTCGACGGGCCCTCCGAATGGATTGGTCCCACGGCCACAACCAAGGCCTCGTCAACGGCGTCGGTCGCATCGGCTGGATGCGCGGCGGCAAGGCCGCGCGCTGGGATGACGCGACGATGGGCGACGTCTTCGCCGCCAGGGCCGCGGGCTGGATCTCGGCGCAGGCCCGCGAGGGCAGGCCCTTCTTCCTCTACTACGCGACGCACGAGAACCATGTGCCCCGCGTCGTCCATCCGCGCCATGCCGGCAAGACCCCGCTTGGCCCGCGCGGCGACGCCATCGTGGCCTTCGACGAGCAGGTCGGGCGGATCCTCGATGCCTTGGACAAGGCCGGCGTGGCCGACCGCACGCTCGTCCTGGTGAGCTCCGACAACGGCCCGGTGCTCGACGATGGCTATCAGGACGGCGCCGTGGCGCGGAATCGCGAGGCGGGCCACCGCCCGGCGGGCCCTTTCCGCGGGGGCAAGTACAGCTCCCACCAGGGCGGCACGCGGGTTCCCCTGGTGGCAAGGTGGCCCGGGATGATCCGCCCCGCCACCGTCGCGGAGGGCTTGGTCTCGCAGGTCGACTTCCCGGCGTGGTTCGCCCGCCTGGCCGGCGCGGATCCGACGCCCTTTCTCCTGCTCGACAGCGCCGACACCCTCGTGCTCGACCTCGCGGCTGGCCCGGTCCGGGACCACGTCGTCTCGCAGGGTTCCGGCGGCCTTTCCCTGCGCGAGGGCGCCTGGGCCTTCGTGCCCGCCTATCGGTCGCGGGACATGGAGGGCTATCACGGACCCGGTCATCTTCCGGGGATCCGCACCGATGTCGACCAGCTCTACGACCTCTCCAAGGATCCCGGTGAGACGACCAATCTCTCGGCCGAGCGACCCGAGGTGCTCGAGCGCCTCCGCCGTCGCCTGGCGGACCTGCGCGCCAAGGGTCAGGACCTCCCCTTGCCTCCCTGAAACTTGCCTCGCCCCCGGGGGTTGGATGGGCATAACCCGCCGTCATGAACCGACCTGTACTCGCCGCTACCCTCCTGTTCGCTTCCTGCCTTGCCGCCCAGGAGGCGCCCACGGACCACCTGCTGACCAACCCCAACGCCCCGGCGTCCGAGGACCCGGTGCGTCGCCCCCTTCCTCCCCGCGAGGACCGCGCCGAGCGCGGTGAGCGCGGCGAGAGGCCCGTCATGGACGAGCGCCGTCGCGACATGATCCGCGAGCGCATGGAGCGCCTCAAGGACTCCGGCATCACCCGCGAGGATATGCAGCGGCTGCGCGCCGCGCTCGAGGGCGTCGGTCAGTCCGAGCCCATCAAGGCCATCCGCGCCGAGGCCCAGAAGGCCCGCGAGGCCGTCCGCGCCGCGCTCCAGGCCTATGCCAAGTCGAAGGGTCTGCCCACTCCTGGCGAGCGCCCCGCCGAGGGCGCCCAGCCCGAGCGTCCTACCCCCGAGCGCATGGCGGAAATCCGCAAGGCGATGGAGGAGGCGCGCAATGACCCCGCGGTCAAGGCGGCCTTCGAGCGTGGTCGGGAGATCAGCCAGCGCCTTCGCGAGGCCGTCCGCGAGGAGCTGTTGAAGCGCGACGCCACCTTGGCCCCCATCCTCGAGAAGCTTGGCAAGTCCGGCGACGGTCTCCTCGAGCTCGGCTCGGGTCGCGGCGACAACGCGCCCCGCGGTCCCCGTGGTCCCGGTGACTTAAAGGGTCCCCGCGAGGGTGAGTCCAAGTCGCCCCGCGAGGGTCGCGGCAAGGGCGAGGGCGAGGGTCGCGGTCCCCGCGGTCCCCGTCCCGACAAGCCCGCGGCGCCTGCTACCGAGCCCGAGCCCGGCGCCTGAGCGATCGCTCGGCTGACGACAAGGCGCCTGCGGGCGCCTTTTTTGCGTGGGGACGGGGCTTGTCAGCCCTCGCTCGCGAGGCTACCTCTGGCGGACCCCCTCACTGCCATGTCTCCCCGCATCCAGGCCGGCCTCGTCATGTTCCTCACCTTCTTCGGCTGGGGCGTGTTCTTGGTGCCGATGGGACCCTATCTCGCGAAGGCCTTCCCCGCGGATTCCACCGTGATTGGCTACGCCTACGGGATGGGGCCGCTGGCCGCCATGATCTCCCCCCTCGTGGCCGGTTGGCTGGCCGACCGGGCCTTCTCGCCCCGAAAGCTGCTCGCGGTGCTGGCCGCCGTCTCGGGCGGACTGCTCTTCCTGCTTCCCGCCGCCGCCACGCCGGGCGAGTTCCAGCTGGGGCTTTTCCTCCACTCGCTCGCGTTCTTCGCCGCGCTTCCCCTGCTCAACTCGGTCGTGATGGCCTCGCTGGCCGACCCCGGCCGCGAGTTCGGCGCCATCCGGCTCTGGGGCACGGTCGGCTGGATCGTCTCGGGCGTCGCCCTTGGCTCGGTGCTGCCCCACCTCGTCGGCGCCGATGTCGCGACGCGGCCCCTGATCTTCCAACTGGGCGGCGCCGCCCTCGTGTTGGTCGGCCTGCTCGCCCCGGGCCTGGCCGACCCCGCGCCCACGGCCGCCAAGTCCGAGGCCGCTCCCGGCGGCATCGGGCGTCTGCTGAGCGACGGCAAGTTCCTCCTCTTCCTGGTCTTCTCCGTCCTCTTCTGCATCCCGCTCGCCCTGTATTACTCCTACGCCAACACCTTCCTGAAGAGCGCCGGCATCGGTCAGACCGAGACCTTCATGACCGCCGGCCAGGTCTCGGAGGTGGCCTTCCTCGCCCTGCTGCCCCTGCTCGTCACGCGCTTCTCGGCCAAGACCATCCTGATGGCCGGCATGGCCTGCTGGGCGCTGCGCTACTGGCTATTCGCCGAGTTCCCCTCCTCGGGCGCGGCCCTGTTCGTCGCCATCGCCCTGCATGGCGCCTGCTATGACTTCTTCTTCGTGACCGGCACGCTCTACGCCGACCGCAAGGCGCCGGAGGGCCTCCGCAACACCGCCCAGTCGGTCGTGGCCTGGGCCACGCTGGGGCTGGGGCTCTTCCTCGGCAACCTGCTCGCGCCCGAGCTGCACGCCCGCTTCATCACGACGGGCCCCGACGGCGCCCTGGCCTTCGCGCCCGAGTTCTGGCTCTACCCGGCCGCCTTCGCCGCCGCCCTCCTCGTCGTCTTCGCCCTCGTCTTCCGCGACGGCACCCGCCTGAGCGACGCCCGCGACTGACCCTTTCCCGATGTCCCAGCCCATCCGCGTCCTCTGCGTCGGCGCCGGCAACATGGGGCGCTCGCACGCCCTCGCCTACCACCGCATCCCCGGCTTCCGCATCGTCGGCATCGTCACCCGGTCCGAGGCCTCGCGCCGGAAGCTCAACGCCGAGCTCGGCGGCGGCTACCCGGAGTTCGCCGACTTCCATGCGGCGCTGCGCGAGACCAAGCCGGACGCGGTCTCGATCTCGAGCTACCCCGACACCCACGCCGAGTACGCCACCGCGGCCCTCGCCGCCGGCTGCCATGTCTTCGTGGAGAAGCCCCTCGCCGCCTCCGTGGAGGAGGCCGAGCGCATCGTCGCCGCGGCCAAGGCCGCGCGGCGCAAGGTCGTCATCGGCTACATCCTGCGCCACCACCCCGCCTGGACCCAGTTCATCAAGGTCGCCCAGGGCCTGGGCAAGCCGCTGGTGATGCGCATGAACCTCAACCAGCAGAGCTCGGGCGACACCTGGAAGACGCACAAGGAGCTCATGCGCACCTGCAGCCCGATCGTCGACTGCGGCGTCCACTACGTCGACATCATGTGCCTCATGACCGGCAGCCGCCCCGTGCGCGTCTCGGGCATCGGCGCCCGCCTCTCCGAGGAGCTTCCCCCCGGCATGGTCAACTACGGCCACCTTCAGGTGACCTTCGCCGACGGCTCGGTCGGCTGGTACGAGGCGGGCTGGGGCCCGATGATGTCCGAGGAGGCCTTCTTCGTGAAGGACGTGGTCGGCCCGCGCGGCTCCGTGACCATCGTCGCCGGCAAGGGCGCCCAGGAGGGCAACTCCGCCAGCGTCGACGACCACACGGGCGCGCAGGCCCTCAAGGTGCACCACGCCGAGCTGGGTCCCGACGGCAAGTTCGCCCGCAAGGACGAGCTGGTGCCGACCGACGCCGACCCGGGACACGACGGCCTTTGCCAGCGCGAGCAGGAATACTTCCTCCGGGCCATCCTCGAGGACCTCGACCTGACGTCCCATATGGACGACGCGGTGAACTCCATGCGCATCGTCGCCGCGGCGGACCTCTCCTTCCGCACCGGGAAGACCGTCGAGCTCTGAGGAACCCCGAGAGTGGGGCGTTGTCCCAGTGGCATGCCGCTCCGCCTCCTCGTCTGCCTCCTGGCCGCCTACCTTCCGGCCGCCGAGGCCGTTTTGCGTTACGACCGACCGGCGACCAGCTGGGAGCGCGAGCGCCTGCCGATCGGCAACGGCCGCCTCGGCGCGATGCTCGACGGCGGCATCGGCGTCGACCGCATCCAGTTCAACGAGGAGTCGCTATGGACGGGCGATGCCAACCCGTCGGGCGGCTACGAGTACGGCGCGGACAAGCCCGGCACCTTCGGCTCGTATCGCGACTTCGGCGAGGTGACGGTCTCCCTCGGCGCCCCTTCCCCCGTCATCACCCGCGCCTTCCCGGTCGATCCCTGGGCCAAGGCCGGCGGTGTCGCCCGGGAGTCCGCGGGCGGCGATTTCGCCCATGCCAACGACGGCGACCCCCGCACGAAGTGGTGCGTGGAGCGCGCGGGCAACGCGGTGGTCTGGCAGGTCGAGCTGCCGGAGCCCGCCCCGATCTCCGGCTATGCGCTGACGTCGGCCGACGACGTGCCCGACCGGGATCCGTCCGACTGGGTCCTCGAGGGCTCGTCCGACGGCGCCAGCTGGACCGTGCTCGACCGGCAGTCCGGCCTGGCGCCCTTCCCGGAGCGCTTCCAGCGCCGCGTCTTCCCGGTGGGCACGGACAAGGCCTCCCATCGCCTGTATCGCCTGACGTTCCAGCCCCGCAACGCGACGCATTTCCAGGTCGCCGAGATCGAGTTCCTCGGGGTCGACCTGCGTCCTCTCCCCGCGACCGTGCCCGCCGGCTATGCGCGCAGCCTCGACCTGGTCGAGGGCATCCATGCGACGGCCGTCCCGGGCGAGTCCTCCCGCCAGGCCTTCGCGAGCAAGCCCGCCGAGGTGGTGGTGGCGCGCTACGTCGGGGAGCGCGCGCTGTCGGGCAAGGTCGAGCTCCGGCTCGCCAATGGCGACAAGGCCGCGCGCGCCGCGGGCGACGGCCTCCGGGCCGGGGGCGCCTTCTCCAACGGCCTGGAGTTCGCCGCGGGCGTCCGCGTGGTCCTTCCCCGCGGCGGCCTGGTGCGGCCCGAGGGCGCCGCCCTGCGTTTCTCGGGCGCGCCCGAGGTCATCGTGCTGCTCGCGGCCCGCACGAGCTACGTCATGGACCCCGCCCGGGGCTTCAGGGGCGCCGACCCTCGACCCCGCGTCGAGGCGGACCTGGCGGCTGCGGCCGCGCGCCCGTTCGCCGACCTGCGCGCGGAGCACGTCGCCGACCACCGCGCCCCGATGGCGCGCGTTTCCGTCGACTGGGGCTCGACGCCGGGCGAGGTCGCCGCCTTGCCCGCCGACCGGCGCCTGGCCCGCTACGCCAAGGGCGAGGCCGATCCCGACCTCGAGGAGACCCTCTTCCAGTACGGCCGCTACCTCCTGCTCGGCTCCAGCCGCCCGGGCGACCTGCCCGCCAATCTCCAGGGCATCTGGAACGCGAGCAACCAGCCCCCTTGGGCCTCCGACTACCACAACAACATCAACGTGCAGATGAACTACTGGCTGGCCGGCCCGGCCAACCTGCCGGAGTGCCAGCTGCCGCTCATCGACTGGATCATCTCCCAGGTCCCCGGTTGCAGGGCCGCGACCCGGGCCGACACCAAGCGCTTCGGTCCGAATCCCCGCGGCTGGACGGTGCGCACCTCCCAGAACATCTGGGGTGGCAACGGCTGGGAATGGAACCTCCCCGGCAA
>CAYYLJ010000003.1:61747-114094 GCA_964472585.1 uncultured Enterobacteriaceae bacterium
GCCAAGCAGGCCCGCCTGCTGGGACCTCAGGTCGGACGTTGGGGCCAATTGATGGAGTGGAAGGTCGACCGCGACGACCCCAAGGACCAGCACCGCCACACCTCGCACCTCTTCGCCGTCCACCCCGGCCGCCAGATCACGCGCGAGCAGACCCCGGCGCTGGCCAAGGCGGCGGCCATCTCGCTCGCCGCGCGCGGCTCCAACGGCGACAGCCGCCGCTCGTGGACGTGGGCTTGGCGCTGCGGTCTCTGGGCCCGACTGGGCGAGGGCGAGCGCTGCGCCGACATGATCCGCGGGCTGCTGACGCACAACACCCTGCCCAATCTCTTCGCCAACCACCCGCCGTTCCAGCTCGACGGCAACTACGGCATCACGGCCGGCATCTGCGAGATGCTCGTCCAATCCCACGCCGGCGAGATCGTCCTCCTGCCCGCGCTGCCCAAGGCCTGGTCGGAAGGGCGGGCCGACGGCCTCCGCGCCCGCGGCGGCATCGTCATCGAGCGGCTGGGCTGGAAGGACGGCCGCGTCGAGCGCGCCGCGCTACGCTCGCCGGATGACCGCGCCGTTCGCGTGCGCCTCAACGGGGAGCTGCGGGAGGTGCGCCTGAAGGCCGGGGTGGCGACGGAGCTGCGCTGAGGGCGCTCAGCGCCGCCTCGGGCGTCTCCCCCGGCTCGCAGGCTAGGAGCCGCGCGCCCTCGGCCCGCGCCTCCCATCGTCCATCCGCCCGCTTTCGCGCCGTCCAAGGGGCCATCACGGCCACGTGCGTGGCGCCGGGCTCCGCCGGACGAAGCCGCGCGGAGGCGCCTTCCGGAAGCACGAGCAACCAGCGTTCCTCGACGACAACGGCCTTGTCCGTGATGACCCGGACGCGTCCGCGCACCTCCAGCCATTCGGTGGCCACGGCCGCCAGGCGCGGGGCCTCGCGGAAGGTCGCGGTCAGGACCCGCGGGCTCGCCGCGAGGCGGACCTCCTCCGGCGCGCCGGCAGGGGGCCTCGAGCCCTCGGGCCAGCCATAGGCGATCACCCCCGCCAATTCCTCCCCTTGGAGATTCGCCGCTGTCACCACCCGGTCGTCGGGGAGGACCAGCGCGAACTCCGCGCCGCCGACCGGCAGCCGGATCCGACCCTCGTCGGCCTCCCAGCGCACCGTCACCGGTGGTCCGGAGGGGCGGCCCAGGACGCGCTCCGCCGGCTCCGCCCCGCGGGCCAGGCTGGCCACGAGGAGGGCGGCGAGCGGCGCCCGCATGGGGTCAGCGGCCGTCGGCGGAGAACTTAAGGCCCCCGACCTCGACGAGCGAGCGCGTGGCCGGGTCCCACTCGCAGGGGATCACGGTGAACATCCACTTGCGGAGCTGCCTGCCGTTGAGGTGCGAGGGGGTGCGGACGAGGATCTCGTTCCACCCGGCCTTGAGCTGCACCTTCTGGGGCGGGCGGTTGAACCACGAGGCGTCGGTCCAGGGCACGCTCGCCTGCTGCTTGTTGGAGAGGCCGCCCATGTCCCACTTGGCGGGCGCGGGCACCACGGCGCCATTGAGGCGGACCTCCGAGCCGGGAGGGTTCCACTGGCCGTTCACGAAGACGTGCTCAGGGCGGGGCGTGTCGCTGGAGGAGGGGGCGTTGAAACCGATGGCCAACCCCACCGTCCGGGCCCGGTCGCTGTGGATGTAGGTGCGGGCCCAGGCGAGCGTCGGCTTTTTCGACAGCGGCAGCCAGGAGGGCAGCTCATGCCAGTGGTGGTTGAGGTAGACGGTGCCGCCCCAGGCCTCGGTGGCCTTGGACCAGTCGCCGGGCGCCTTGGCGTCGGGCTCGGTGGTCACGACCTTCCACGGGATGTGCGCGCTGCGCAGGAAGGGGAAGGGCTCGCCCGCGGCGAGGACCACGGGGCGCTGCGCCGCGATCCGCGACTCGAGGTCGAGGTAGGCGGCCCGCTCCGGCTCGTCGGGGCGGGGCGCCTTGGCATAGAGGTCCTTGCGGTCCTTGGCCACGCCGCGCCAGGCGGACTCGGCGAAGGCGACGGTCACGGGCCAGGTCGGCGAGATGCGGTTCGTCAGGGACTCGTCGTCGACGATGTGGTCGGGCCAGTGGCAGAGGATGGCGCCGAGCGCCCTGCCATCCGTGGCCGGCTTGCCGGTAAGCTGCACGAACATCTGGTTGGGCGCCTCCGACGGGTCCATGTGGTTGGTGTACACGTAGCGCGAGTCGATGTAGGGATTACCCTTGGGCGGCGCGGCCTTGGCCCAGAGCTGGTAGACCACGTCGTTGCCGGGGAGGCCGCCGCCCGGGCGCCAGAGCACGGGCACCTTGCCGTGCTTGCGCAGGTGCCCGACCATCTCGGGCAGGAAGGACTTCATGCGGATGGCGACCTCGTCGGAGCCCAGGTGGAAGTACTTGCTGGGGAAGAGGGGCACCCAGTCGTCGATCTCGACCTTCAGCACCGCCACGCCCTCGGGCGTCTGCATGTCGAAGCCGAGCCCCTTCTTGAAGTAGGTGGAGTGGCCCGGCATGTCCATCTCGGGGATCACCTCGATGCCGCGGGCCGCGGCGAAGGCCACGACCTCGCGGATCTCATCCCAGCTATACTGGCCGTCGGGCTTGCGGTCGCGCGACTTGGGGTCGTTGAGCCCGGGATTGCGGCGGGTCTCGACGCGCCACCCGTGGTAGTCGGTGAGGTGCCAGTGGAAGGTGTTCAGCTTGTAGCGCGCCAACAGGTCGATCTGCCGCTTGATGGCGCCGGGGGTCTGGAAGTTGCGGCCGACGTCGTGCATGAAGCCGCGGATCGGGAAGGCGGGCCAGTCGCGGACGGTGACGGCGGCCACCTTGCCGTCGCGGGTCAGCTGGGCCAGGGTCGCGCGGGCGTGGAAGACGCCGCGCTCGGTGTTCGCGAGGATGCGGACGCCCGCGGCCGAGACCTCCAGGGCGTAGGCCTCGTCGGCGCAGGTCGGGGCGGCCACGGCGCCCGCCTTGATCTCCACCGTCTCCTTCAGGCCGGCGGCGGGCACGGTCCCCGAACCCCAGGTGATCTCCCGGGGCATGGGCAGCAGCACAGGCCTCTCGGCCGCGAGGGCGGCGATGGGCAGGGCGAGGAGGGCGAGCAGGACGAGCGGGCGCATGGGCAGGTCTTCCTAGAGCATGCGCCACCAGGCAAGGTTCCCTGCTTTGGGTGGTCATAAAAGTTTCCCTCTCACCGCCGGTCCAGGCTCCGGTAGTGGATGGCCTCCAGCAGGTGGGCGGTGGAGAGCCGCTCCTCCCCGGCCAGGTCGGCGACCGTGCGGGCCACCTTGAGCACCCGGTCATAGGCCCTGGCCGAGAGGCCCAGCTTCTCCATCGCCTGCTGCAGCAGGTCCCCCTGTGCCCGCTCCAGGCCCGCGTGCGCCCTCAGCTCGGACGGCCCCATCGTCGCGTTGCACGCCCCCGGCCGGTCCCCGAAGCGCCGGGCCTGGGCCGCGCGGGCCGCGAGGATGCGCTCGCGCATGGCGGCCGACGGCTCGCCGGGGGCGGCCGCGCGGAGCTCGTCGATGCCCAGCGCCGGGGCCTCGACCTGGATGTCGATGCGGTCGAGAAGCGGGCCCGAGACACGCGCCCGGTAGCGCTGGATGGCGCCAGGGTTGCAGCGGCACTCGCGGCGCGCGTCCCCGAGGTGCCCGCAGGGGCAGGGGTTCATGGCCGCGACCAGCAGGAAGCGCGAGGGCAGCGTGACCTTCGCCGCGGCCCGCGAGACCGTCACCTCGCCGTCCTCGAGCGGCTGGCGCAGCACCTCGAGCGCCGACCGCCGGAACTCGGGGAGCTCGTCGAGGAACAGCACGCCACGGTGCGCGAGGGAGACCTCGCCGGGGCCGGGCATGGCGCCGCCGCCGACCATCCCCACGTCGCTGATCGTGTGGTGGGGCGAGCGGAACGGCCGCCGCCACCGGCGACCGTCCGCGCCCCCCGTCAGGCCGGCCGCCGAGGCCACGGCGAGGATCTCCAGGAACTCCGACGGCGTCGGGTCCGGCAGCAGCGTCGGGATCCTCCGGGCGATGAGCGACTTTCCGGAACCGGGCGGGCCGAGGAGCAGCAGGTTGTGTCCGCCGGCCACGGCCACCTCGGTCGCGCGGCGAACCCCCGCCTGCCCCTTTACCTCCGAGAAATCCACCCCGTGGGCCGCCGGCTGCCGGAAGGGGCTGCGTTCCGGGCGCAGGGGCTCGAGCGGCAGGTTGCCTCCCAGGAAGCGGATGGCGGCGTCGAGCGACTCGACGCCGTAGACCGACACCTCCTCGACCAGGGCGGCCTCCTCGGCGCTCCCCACCGGCAGCAGGACGCCGCGCAGCCCGAGGCGGCGCGCCAAAAGGGCGAGGGCGACGCCCCCGCGCACGGGCCTCAGGTTGCCCGCCAGCCCCAGCTCGCCCGCGATGATGAGCCCGGCGCAGCGGTCCGGCTTCAGGATGCCCTGGGCGAGCGCGAGCCCGAGCGCCAGGGGCAGGTCGTAGGTCGAGCCTTCCTTGCGCAGGTCCCCCGGCGCGAGGTTGATGGTGGTCCGGCTCTCCGGCGTCCGCAGCCCGGTGTTGGCCAGGGCGGACAGCACGCGGTCCCGCGACTCCTTGACCGCGGTGTCGGGCAGGCCGACGAGGAAGAGCCCGAACTCGCCCGTCTCGCCGGTGCTGACCTCGATGTCGACCGGGACGGCCTCGACCCCGAGCAGGGCCCCTGAGCGGATGGTGGCGAGCATGCCCTCCCATGCCGCCTGGCCGCGGGGGCGTCCATCGCGCCCGTCCGGGGTGTCGTCGCCGGTGCCTTCGCCTCAGCCGCAGCCCGCGCCGCGCAGGATGGCGTCGAGGTCGACGTGGTTGGCCACGAGCTCGCGGATGACGGGGATCTTGTCCTCGTCCTGCGCCGTCGTCTTGACCGTCATGTTGTTGATGCGGGCGGTGACGGCGAAGGCCTCGGTCTCGACCGCCAGCAGGGGGATGCCCTGGGCGACGAGCGCCTGGGTGACCGGCTCGGGCGGGAGCAGCCCGTTCGAGAGCAGGATGCCGGAGAGGGCGCGGGCGGCCTCGGCCACGGCCATGGCCGCGAGCAGCTTCTCGCGGTCGCCCGAGACGATGAGCAGCGTGCCCGGGCGGTTGAGGTACTCGGCCGAGCGGCGCGCGGACATGGCGCCCATGATGACGCGGCGCACCCGGCGCACGCCCGACGGGCGGTGGATCCAGCGCGCGCCGGTCTCCTCCGCGACCTGGTCGAGGTTGGGATAGGCCAGCGTCTCGCGCATCGGCAGCACGCCGAGGAGGGGGATGCCGAGGCGCCGCAGGCCGCGCCCGGCGTATTCCCGGATGAACTCGACCTTGTCGGCCTGCACCTTGTTCAGGATGGCGCCGACGACCTCGACGCCCGCCTTGTCGAAGAGCGCCTTGTTGAGCGCGAGCTCGTCGACCGGCCGCCCGATGCCGCCGGCGGCGACGAGCACGACCTTGCAGCCGAGGGTGCGCGCGTTGTCGGCGTTGGAGGCTCCGACCACCGAGCCGACGCCGGCGTGGCCGGAGCCCTCGACCACGATGATGTCCTTGCCGTAGGCCGCGCGGTCGAAGGCGCGCGAGATGCGGTCCTTGAGCTGGGGCGCGAGGGACTCGGGCTCGTCGAGGAACTGCCGGGTGAAGTCCGGCCCGATGGCCACGGGCGACATGGCCGCGACGGGGATGTCGAGCTGGAACAGGGAGTTGAGCAGCAGCGAGTCCTCGTCCACCTGGTCCTCGCCCGACTGCACGATGCGCTGCGCGATGGGCTTGATGTAGCCGACCTTGAGCCCGCGCGCGCCCATCGCCGCGGTCAGGCCGAGGCAGGTGGTCGTCTTGCCGTCGTTCATCCGCGTCGCGGCGACGAAGATGCGCGGCGTGGTCCGGTTGAGCGGGTGCTCCAGCAGGCCGGGGACGTCCTGGCCGAAGAGGCTGCGACCGGGCAGGCGCATGCTCAGGCGGTCGGCGCCTGGCCGGGATAGAGGAACCGGCGGTCGACGGCCTGGGCGGCCACCACGACCGCGGTGCCGAGGATGTCGTGGGCCGAGGCGCCGCGCGAGATCTCGGCGGCGGGGCGCTCGAGGCCGGTCAGGATCTGGCCGTAGGCCGGGATGCCGGCCACGATCTGCACCATCTTGGCCGCGATGTTGCCCGCGTTGAGGTCGGGGAAGACGAGCACGTTGGCGTGCCCGGCGACGGGCCCCTCGACGCCCTTGGCCTGGGCGGTGAAGGTGTCGAGCGCCGCGTCCACCTGCATCTCGCCGTCGATGTCCGCCCCGACGCCGATCTCCTCGGCGCGCTGCCGGGCGAGCTCGGTCGCGGCCTTGACCCGCTGGATGGAGGCGACGCGGGTGGCGGGCGCGTGGGTGCTGTAACCCAGCATCGCGACCCGGGGTCGCTCGCCCGTGAGGTGGGCGGCGAGGCCCGCCGTGGTGGCCGCGATGTCGGCCAGCTGGTCGGAGGTCGGCTCGGGGACCACCGCGCAGTCCGCGAGGAAGAGGACGCCCCCGGACCCGAGCTTGGTGTTCTCCTCCGACTCCATCAGGAGCATCGAGGAGACGGTCTTGACGCCTGCCTGGCGCGGCAGGGTCTGCAGGAGCGCGCGCAGGCCGGAGGCGGGGCTCGCGGTGGCGCCGGTGACGATGGCGTCGGCCGAGGCCGAGGCGACCATCATGCACCCGAAGTAGTTGGGGTTGCGCGCGAGCTCCGCCGGGTCGCCCGAGAGGTTGCTGTGGCCGTAACGCTGGATGGAGGCGATCTTCTCGGCGTAGGCGCCCAGCTCGTCGGCGCGGTCCGGCTCGAGGACGCGGATGCCCTCGAGCGGAAGGTTGAGGCGCGCGGCGTTGATCTTGATGCGCTGGCGGTCGCCGAGCAGGATGGGCACGCCCAGCTTCCGCGTGGCGAACTGGCGCGCGGCCTGGATGATGCGCGGGTCGGCGCCCTCGGTGAAGACGACGCGCTTGGGGTGGTTCTGGAGGCGGGCGGAGAGGCGGGAAATCAGGCTCATGGCGGGAGGGCCGGCCGCTGGGGCCGGCTCCCGAGACTAGGCCGGTTTTCCCTCCCGGGGCGAGGCAGAAGGGTCAGCGGGCCGCCGCGGGCTCGGGCGCGTGGGGAACGGTCGACCGGGGGAACTTGGCGAGCTCCGTCCGGGTCGCCTCGGTGACGGCGTAGCCCATGGCGGCGAAGAGGTCGGAGACGTCGGCCTGGGCGAAGGTCCCGTAGCGCCGGACGAAGAGGTCCTGCTGCGAGGCGGCGTCGGCGGCCCCGGCCGCGGCGCTCGGCGCGTCCTTGTAGGACCTGAGCGTGCGGCGGAGGGGCTCCCAGCCGTGCTGCTTGGCGAGGGCGACGAACGGGGCCAGCTGCTCGAAGGGACCCATGTTGGGCTGGGGCGCGAACCGGGCTCGCAGCAGCCCGTCGAGGTCGCGCAGGGAAGGGTGGCCTTGGCCGACCGGCTTGCCCACGAGCTGCTCCATGCAGATGAGCGAGAACCAGTTCACCGTCACCTCGACCTGCCCGGCGAACGTCCAGTCGCGGCGCTGGTGGTTGTGACCGAGCTCGTGGAAGAAACCCCAGTCGCCCTCGCGCCTCAGGCGCGCGAGGTCGAGCATGTGGTCCTGCGAGGGGCGGAGATGGCACATGAAGGGATAGCCCGAGTGCATCCACCCGGCTGAGATCTGGATGTCGGGCACGACGCGCTCCGGCGCCAGCCTATCGAGGCCGACGAAGTCGTCCTGCACCTCGAGGATGCGGTCCCAGTACTCAAGCAGGGCCTTGGGGTCGGCGACCTTGCGGGCCGCCTCCGTCTGGACGTGAAGGACGGCGCGCTTGCCGGCCAAGGTCGCCCAGGGGGCGGGCGCGGCCAGCGCGCGCGACCAGGACTCGGGGGTGTCCACCCCCAGCCGGTAGATGGGCGAGGCGACGGCGTTGGAGAACCGGAGGGGCGCGGCGGCGGCCGCCTTGGCCTTGGGGTCGCCGAGGACCTGGAGGAAGAGCAGGCCGCCGAAGGCGTTCGCCACCTCGTTGCGCCCGGGCTTGAGCTCGAAGGCGCGGGTGATGATGGGGAATCGGTTCCACTTGTCGTGGCGGAGGAGGATGTCGCGATGGCAGCCGATCACGACCTTGAGCTGCCGCCCCTCGGGAATCGACGGGACATCCACGACGACCACCTCGCCGGGCGCGGCGTAGAGACCGGTGTCCTGCCAGGACTCGGGTCCGGTGGCGAGGTTCGGCGCGTTGCCGGCCGAGACATCCCACCGATGGATGCGGTTCGGGTCGTAGGCCAGCTCGCGGGCGACCCGCTCGGCCGAGGTCACCGCGCCAGGGAAGGTCGCGGCCGCGGGATGCGCGCCGAACGTGCCCGGCCGCTGCTCCTTGTACTCGCGGATGGCACGGGCGAGCAAGGGCCGGGCCGTGGCCTCGGGTTGGGCGTACGGCGTCTTGGCCGTGGGCACGATGGTGGCCGGGTCGGCGGCCTGGCCGAGGGCGAGGGCGGCCAGCAGGAGGGGGAGCAGGGGGCGCATGCTGGTCAACGGACAAGGTCCAGGCGGCCGAGTTCCTTCCCGCCCGCGGCGGCGACGACACGGACGGACAGCCGCCGCGCCCCGGCCTCGAGGAACATCACGGTCGCCTTGGCCGTCTCGGGGCCGCCGCCGATAACCGTGGGGAAGGGCGGGGTGTAGCGGATGTTGCGCGCCAGGGGTTGGCTGTCGGCCGGGCTGGCCTTGAAGGCGATGACCTGCTCCTTGCCGGCGGGGATGACCTTCCAGTCGTGGACGTGCCCGGCGAGGGCGACGTCCACGCGTCCCTCCCGGAGCGCGGGCGTCCACGTCTCCCGCGCGTGCTCGGAGTTCCAGATGTCGTCCGAGAAGAGCGGGATGTGCGTGAGCAGCGCGCGCCAAGGGGCGTCGGCGGCAGCGGCCAGCGCCGCGCGCAGCGCCGGCACCTGGCGCTCGCGGAGCGGGCGGAAGAGCCCGGGACGTTTCTCGAAATCCTCGCCCGTGTCCGCCGCGAGGAGGACGACCGGCCCCCATCGGAGGTCCCAGCCCTGGTCCGCGGCGCCGATGCCGCCGGCGGGGTCATGCCGGAGCGGGTCGCACCGCGGCGCGAGGAAGAGGTCGTCCACCCGGTCGGCGAAGTCGCCGCGGTAGTCGTGGTTGCCGGGCAGGTAGAGCATGGGGACCTCGTCGGCGCGCAGCAGCGTGGCGAGCGCGTGCAGGGTGCGGAAGGTCCGCTCCGCGCCATCCTTGCCCGTCGGGTCGTTGAAGATGTCGCCCAGCAGGACTGTCAGGTCATGGTTGGCCGGCGTCAGCTGGCCGGCGGCGAGGGCCAGGGTGCCGATGCGGTCATGGAGGTCGTTGAGGCAGGCGATCCGCGCCGTGCCGTCGTCGGGCGACCGGCGGATGCGCCGCATGCCGCCGTGCGGCCTTCCGTCGACGACGATCCGGTAGGGCAGCGCGGGCGCCACGGGCGCGAGCCAGATCGTCCAGGGCGTGCCGCGGATCGGCCGGGCGGTGGCCGTGACCCGCGCGGAGACACGGTCGCCGCCGGTTTCCCATCCCTCGACCACGACCTCGCGGGCGCCCCGCGCGGGGACGCAGACCCATGTCGGCACGGCTCCTTGGATGACCTGCAGGTAGGGCGCCAGGACGTCGGGCAGCGGGTCCTTGCCGAGATTGGGAGCGGATGGCGCGGCCGGGGTCCGCGCGAGGAGCGGACGCCCCGCGCCGAGCAGACCCGCGAGGGCGAGCGCGCGCAGGAAATCGCGGCGTCCGAGGGGCATGCCCCTGCGACAACCCGCGGCGGGCCGGGTTCCCTCAGCGGAAGACGACCGTGCGCTGGCCGGCGAGGAACACGCGGTCCTCCACCAGGCTGCGGAGGCCGCGCGCGAGCACCGTCACCTCGATGTCGCGCCCCCGCCGCGCCATCGCCTCGGGGCTGTCCGCGTGGTCCACCCGGATGACGTCCTGCTCCACGATCGGCCCCGCATCCAGCTCGGCGGTGACGAAGTGGCAGGTGGCGCCGACGAGCTTCACGCCCTTGGCATGGGCCTGGTGGTACGGCTTGGCGCCGGGGAAGGACGGCAGGAAGGCGTGGTGGATGTTGAGGATGCGCCCGGCGAGCGCCTCGCACGTCGCGGCGTCGAGCACCTGCATGTAGCGCGCGAGCACCATGACGTCGCCGCGCGCCTCCGCGAAGAGCGCGCGGATGCGGGCCATCGCCGCGGGTTTGGTGTCGGCCGTCACGGGCACGTGGTGGAACGGGATGCCGTGGGCCTCGACGACCCTCCGGTGGGTCTCATGGTTGGAGATCACGCAGGGGATGACGAAGGGGAAGTCGCCGTCGGCCTGGCGCGCCAGCAGGTCGTAGAGGCAGTGGCCCTCCTTGGAGACGAGCACGACCACCCGCGCGGCCGCGTCCGGGTCCCGGAGGCGCACCTGCGCCCGCAGGCCGGTGGCGAGGGGCGCCAGCTCGGCCGCCAGCCGCTCGCGCGGCGTCGCGGAGGCGAAGCAGAAGCGGAGGTAGAGGCGCCCGCCCTCGACGTGGTGCTGCGCTGAGGCGATGTCGCCGCCATGGTCGCGGATCCAGGCCGCCACCTCGGCGAGCAGTCCCGGCCGGTCGGGCAGATCGAGGGCGAGGCGATGGCGGGCGTTCTCAGTGGTCATTGGCGGGATTGTCGTCGCCGTGCACCTCGTCGGCGCCGGCCATGGCCTCGTTGCGCGAGCCGAAGAGGGTGGACTTGGCGCGCGGGGCGGCGGCCGCCTTGGCCGGCTTGGGCGGGAAATCCTTCGGCATCCACGGCTTCAGGCCCTTGTTGAACGCCTTCATGTGGTCGGTGTGCGGCCAGCCGAAGGTGGCGAAGTAAGGCCCGAGGTCGTGCCCGGTGTGCTTGGACCAGATCTTCACGAAGATCTCCTTCTTCTTCTCGTCGGAATCCTCCTTGGCCAGGGCTCCGAGAGCCTCGCCGGCCTTCTTGATGAGCTCGGGCAGCTCGGCCAGCCGCGCGACGGCCTTCTCGCGCTCGCCCGGCTTGGGCTCGCGCAGCTTCCGGTCGAAGGCGCGGATCTGCCTCTCGAGGTCGGCCTTCTCGTCCTCGAGCGCCTCGACCGCCTTGTTGGCGGCGCGGCCCGCGCGGTTGTTGGTGCGGCTCACCATGCCGTCGGCCTTGCGGATGTCCTTGCGCCGCCCGAGCTCCGCGAAGGTGGCCTGCAGCGGCTCCCAGCCGAAGGCCGCGATGGGATGGTAATACTGGGCGAGCAGGTGGAACGGCGAGCCCGCGTTGCCCTTGGGGTCGAGCGCCATCTCGTCGGCGAGCGCGGCGAGGTCGCTGTGGCCGCCGCCGACCCTGTGACCGGAGATCCGCTCCATGCAGATCAGCGAGAACAGGTTGCAGGTGACCTCGGTGTAGCCGGAGTACGTCCATAGGCTCGACTGGCGGTTGTGGCCGAGCTCGTGGTAGAAGCCCCAGTTGCCCTGGGTCAGCAGGTGGCGGAGGCTGACCATGTCGGGCGCGCTCTCCAGGTAGCACATGATGGGGTAGCCGGAGTGCATCCAGCCGACCGAGATCTCGGCGTCGGCCACGATGCGCTCGGGTGAGCGGCGCTTGGGCAGGGCGGCGAGCCAGTCGCCGGTCTCCACCACCTTGTCCCAGACCCGCATGAGGTTCTCCGGGTACTCCAGCTTCCGGAGATGCTCGGAGGGCACGGAGAGGGCCATGTTGGCGCCCACCAGCTCGCCCCAGGGGGCGGGCGCGAGGCGGCGGTTCTCCCATTCCGCCTTGGTCGTCTTGCCCAGCTCGAAGAACGGCGCCTCGACTGCCCCCTTGATCTCGACGCGCACCCGCTCGCGCGTGCGGGCCCATTCCTCGCGGCCGGGAATCTCGATGTAGATGGGGCCGCCGAAGGGGTTGGCCATCTCGACCTGCCGCTTGTCCAAGGCCTTGGTGTTGGTCAGCACCGGCCAGCGGCGCCAGGCGTCGCGCTTGGTGCCGATGAGGTTGTCCGAGTGGCAGCCGATCCGCGCGACGAACCCCTTGTCGATGTCGCCCGAGGGCATACGGAAGGTGATGCGCTCTCCCGGGGCGGCGTAGAGCCCGGTCGAGTGGCGACGCGGGGTGTCGAGCGGGATCTGCACGGCCCAGATGACGCGGTCCGCGCCGGGCTGGACCGAGCCGGGGAAGAGGTAGGCGTCGGGATGCGGCACGCAGCGGTCGGGGTCGATGTCGGCCCAATAGGCATCGACCACGCCGCGGATGCGCGCGACCCACGCGGGATCGCCGCGCTGCGCGGTCAGGGGCTCGCGGGGATTGGCCCTGAGCTCATGCGCGGCCTTGGCCGCCTTCGAGAGCCGGTCCTTGTCGCCGAGATGGGCCTCCGTCAGCCGCGTGGACACGGTCTTGTAGCGGCGGAGCAGGGACGTGTCGAAGCCGTCCGGCTCGTAGGTGGGCAGGGCGGGGGCCTCGGCGACCTTGGGGGCTTCCTCCTTGGGGGCGGGCGGCGGGGCGACCTCCCCGAGGACGGAACCCGTGATGGCTTCCCGCGGGGGCGCCGGGGGAGCCTTGGGCTCCGCCGGGGGCGCCGGGGCCTGGGCGACCGGTGCCGGCGGGGCCTCGCGACGTTGCGAGAACTCGTAGAACAGAAGGCCGCTCGCGCCCAGCGCCAGCACCGTGATGAGCCAGAAGGCCGGGCCGCCCACGAAGCCGGAGTCGTCGCCCCGGGGGCGCGGGGCCGGGCGCGGCGCGGGACGCTGCGGACGCCGGGGCGGCACGGGACGGCTCATGCCTCCAGCGTGAAGCCTCGCCCGTGGCGGTCAATCCCACCCCGCCGGGCGGAAGCCAGGGATTGACCGCCCCCGCGCCGTTCCTTGGATGGGGGTTTGCCTCGGCAAACTCCCCTCATGGCCAAGACCCTCTTCCAAAAAGTCTGGGACGCGCACGCCGTCCGCCGCCTGCCCAACGGCCAGACCCAGCTCTTCATCGGGACCCACCTGATCCATGAGGTGACCTCCCCCCAGGCCTTCGGGATGCTGAGGGACCTCGGCCTCAAGGTCCGCTACCCCCACCGCACCTTCGCCACGGTCGACCACATCGTCCCGACCAACGAGCTCAAGGAGCCCTACTCCGACCCGCTCGCCCAGGAGATGATCGACGCCCTGCGCCGCAACACGCGCGAGAGCGGCATCCGGCTCTTCGACACCAACACCGGCAAGCAGGGGATCGTCCACATGGTCGGCCCCGAGCAGGGCATCACCCAGCCGGGCATGACCATCGCCTGCGGCGACTCGCACACCGCCACCCACGGCGCTTTCGGCGCGATCGCCTTCGGCATCGGCACCACCCAGGTGCGCGACGTCCTCGCGACCCAGACCCTCGCGCTGAGCCCCCTCAAGGTCCGCCGCATCGAGGTCAACGGCAAGCTCGCCCCGGGCGTGTACGCCAAGGACGTCATCCTGCACATCATCCGCGACCTCGGCGTGAACGGCGGCATCGGCTACGCCTACGAGTACGCCGGCACGACCTTCGACGCCTTCTCCCTCGAGGAGCGCATGACGGTCTGCAACATGTCCATCGAGGGCGGCGCCCGCTGCGGGTACGTCAACCCCGACCAGAAGACCTTCGACTACATCAAGGGCCGCCCCTTCGCGCCGTCCGAGGCCGAGTGGGACGCCGCCGTCGCCCGCTGGAAGTCCTTCGCGTCCGACCCCGGCTGCGCTTACGACGACATCAAGGTCTACGACGCCTCCAAGATCCGCCCGACCGTCACCTGGGGCATCACCCCGGGCCAGGCGGTGTTCATCGACGAGTCGATGCCGACCCTCGAGTCCCTCCAGGGCGGCGACCGCGCCACGGCCGACGAGGCCTACCGCCACATGAAGCTCGCCCCCGGCAAGCCCATCAAGGGCACGCCCATCGACGTCGCCTTCCTCGGCTCCTGCACCAACGGCCGCATCTCCGACCTCCGCGAGGTCGCCAAGTACCTCAAGGGCCGCAAGGTGAAGGCCGGCATCAAGGCCATCGTCGTCCCCGGCTCCCAGATCACGGCCGTGCAGGCCGAGAAGGAGGGCCTCGCCGCCATCTACCGCGACGCCGGCTTCGAGTGGCGCGGCGCCGGCTGCTCCATGTGCCTGGCCATGAATCCCGACAAGCTCGTGGGCGACCAGCTGTGCGCGAGCTCCTCGAACCGCAACTTCAAGGGACGCCAGGGCTCCATCACCGGCCGCACCGTGCTGATGAGCCCCCTGATGGTCGCCGCCGCCGCCATCACCGGCGAGGTGGCCGACGCCCGCGAGGTCTTCGGCATCCGCTGAGCATGCTCCCCGCCCCGGTCAGCCGCGTCCTGGACCGCGCCTCGCGCGGGGAGGCGCTGTCGGCCGCCGCCGCCGCCGAGTCGGTCGACTGCCGCGCGGGCGCCGAGGTCGACGCCTGCCATGACGGCAAGCCGGTCTGCACCGTCCGCCCCTTGGCCCTCCTCTGCGGCATGCCCGTCTTCGAGGAGACGCCCGCGCCCGCCGCCATCCAGTCGGCCCGCCGCGCCTCCCTCGCCCGCGCCCTCGCCCGACCGGTCGCCTTCCTTGGCGCTGGCAGCTGGCGGGTCGCCGCTCCGTGAGGGAGACTTCAAAGGCCAGGGGTGAACAAGGCGAAGAGCGAAAACGAAGAACGAAAAGAAGCCCCCTCTGGTAAAAAGCAGAAGGTAAAAGGTAATAAGTCCCCCACTCGCATCCCCATCCACCCAATCCCCTTTAGTCCCTTTTAGTCCATCTTCGACCCCTTCCATCCCTTCTTATCCCTTCCTCCTTTCAATCCCCCTCACTCCATCATGTCCCTCGCCAAGATCACCCGCATCGCCGGCCGCGCCCTCGCCGTCCCCGGCGACGACATCGACACCGACCGCATCATCCCCGCGCGCTACCTGCGCTGCGTGACCTTCGACGGGCTGGGCGAGCACGCCTTCCGCGACGAGCGCTTCACGCCCGAGGGCGTCGCGCGCGAGCACCCGATGAACCGTCCCGACGCGCGCGAGGCGGCCATCCTCGTCTCGGGCCAGAACTTCGGCTGCGGCAGCTCGCGCGAGCACGCGCCCCAGTCCCTCTGGCGCTTCGGCTTCAAGGCCGTCGTCGCCGGCAGCTTCGCGGAGATCTTCTTCGGCAACTCGACCGGCATCGGCGTCCCCTGCGTGACGCTCGCCCCCGCCGACCTGGCGGCGCTCACCTCCTGGGTGCAGGCCAACCCGGCCGGCCAGGTGGAGGTCGACCTCGAGGCCCTCGAGGTGCGCGCCGGCGGCAAGGCCTGGAAGGCCGGCATGCCGGATTCCGCGCGCAGCTCCCTGGTGTCCGGCAAGTGGGACAGCATCGCCGACCTGCTCGAGGGCGCCTCGGCGGCCGAGGCCGTGGGCAAGGGGTTGCCGTACGTCAAGTGACGCCGAGAAGGGGCGTCACGGCGTCACGGCGTCACAGGGTCACAGCTTCACGGAGAGCAGCTTCACGCGGTCACGGCTTCACGGCGGCATAGCCGGTGAAGGTGTGAGGCGTGCGGCTTCACAGGACATGGCCTCAAGGCCATGCGGCTCGGCAGCGAGAGGCCGCATGGCGCTCGGTTACCAAGACTGTGGCCCCCGTGCTCCAATCCACACCTCTCTGTGAAGCTGAATTCCGTGAAGCCGTGAAGCTGTGACCCTGTGAAGCCTCCAACTCAGCGCCCCGGGGCCTCGGGCACCACGAGGTCGCCCGGGTCCGAGCCGCCGCCCGCGGCGGGCGCGGGCGCGGCGGAGCCGGCCACCTTGGCGGCGAGGCGCTTCACGGCGGCGCCGCAGATCTCCGAGATCGGGTTGAGCTCCTGCGCGGCCATCCAGGCGGTCAGGGCGGCGGCGTCGTTGCCCTCCTTCTCGAGGCGGGCGGCCTGGGCCTGGTGGCGGGCGTAGTCGGCCACGAGCGGGGCGACCTCGGCCACGGTGCGGGCCAGGACGAGGTCGTTGGCGTCGATGTCGCGGGCGCGCTGGAGGAGGTCCCATGCGAGGTAGGGGTTGCCCTGGGCGGCCAGCGAGGAGGCCTGCAGGATGATGGCCTCGACCTCGCCGACCTTGGTCACGACCTCCTTTAGCTTGGGCAGGCGGTCCTTGTCCTGGATGAGGGCCACCGCGAACTCGTCGCGGCGGTTGAAGATGTCGCGCCGCTTGCCGTCGGCCAGCAGCTGGTCGAACTCCGGCACCTTCTGGGCGAGGACGTCCTGGCGGGCGATGGCCTGGTTGGCGAAGTCGCGGATGGCGGGATTGTGCGGCCAGATCCTCGCGGCCCTCTCCACCGCGGCCTCGGCCTTGGGCATGTCCTGGGCGAGGACGGCCTGGCGGGCGGCGAGGAGCTGCATGTTGGAGGCGTTGCGGGCGGCCTCGACCTTGGAGCGGACGGCGGCGGCGGGGAAGTCCTTGGCGCGGGCCGACACCTGGTTGAGGTACTGGTCGACGTTGGCCAGGTCGCGCTCGTCGCCGACGCGCTGGAGCTCGCGGAGGTCGCGCCAGAGCTCGAGCATGACGCGCTTCTTGGCCGGGTCGTAGCCCTGGACGATGGGCTCGTTCTCGCCGAGGAAATAGGTCTCCTGCAGGCGCTCGAAGGCCCCGTAGACCTCGCCCTGGCGATAGAGGTCGTCGACCGTGCGCATGCCGATGGCGATGTCGTTGATGGCCTCGCGGCAGAGTCCGTCGAGCGACTCGAGGGTCGGGACGTAGTCGGAGATGGGGAAGAACTCCTTCACCTCCTTGGCGCCGACCCGGACGTTCTGGTTCTGGGCCTTGAACATCACGCGGTAGAAGGAGCAGGCCAGGATGCAGTGGCGGTAGCGGCGGGCCAGGAGGTACTGGACGATCTGGGACTGGAACTCGACCTGGGCCTGGAGCGCGAGGGCCGTCATGCGGGCCTGGTTGGCCACGATCTCGGCCTGGGTCTTCTGCTCCTCCTTGACGCGGAAGCCGAGCTCGGTCGTGCCGGTGGTCGACTTCACGAGGGCGCCGCCCGGGCCCTTCTTGTCGCCCTGCTCGGCGCGCTGGTCGTTGGCCAGCTCCATCTGCTCCCCGCGGTTCACGACCACGCCCTCCTGCTTCTTGCGCAGGGCCTCGAGCTGGTTGTGGGTGACGCCCATGTTGCGGAACTCGACGCGCTGCTCCCAGACCTTGCGGATCTGCGAGGCGAGGGTCAGCGAGTTCTCGCCGTCCTGCTCGTAGCGCGCGGCCTCGAAGAGCAGGTTGAAGGCCTCCTGCTGGTTGGGCGCCCAGGTGCGCTCGTTGATCACGGCGGGGGAGAGCAGGGCCTCGATGCGGGCGAGGAGCGCGAGGTAGCGCGCGGTGTCCTGGGCGGGCGGCGGGGCGGCGAGGTAGCGCTCGAAGCGGGCGCGCATCATGCGCGAGTTGCCGAGGTTGAAGGTCTTCCCCTTCCACTGCATGGAGCCGTTCTCCATGTCGATCGAGTCGCTGTTGACGTCGAACAGGCGGTCGGCCATCGCCTCGCCGGTGCTGCTGCGGTAATCGCCGCCGCCGCCGCCGGTCACGGCCGCGCCGGGCTGGCCGACGGCGCCCTGGGCGAGGCCGTCGGCGGGGAGCAGGGCGGCGAGGGCCGCGGCCAGGAGGGGGATGAGGGGGCGCATGGCGGGATCAGAAGGTCTCGAGGTCCTCGACCTCGAGTATGTCGCGGCGTACGCGCAGCTTGAAGTTGTAGCGCTGGCCGGACTCGAAGTTCGCGCCGAGCGCGGCGGGCACGCGCACGGGGACGGCGCCGACGCCCTGCGAGGGGTCGACGGGCTTGACCGAGAGGACGCGGCCCGAGCCCTCGACGTAGGCGAGCTGGCGGTCCACCTGGCCGGCGAAGACGTAGGCGTTGCCCTGCAGCGTCGCCCAGTCCTTGCGGTAGGCCTCGGGCGAGAAGGGCGGGAGGTCGGCGAACTTGCCGCCCTGGCGCGTGATGAGCACGGCGGCGACGAAGACGAGGACCGCGGCCGGGATGCCGAGGGCGAGCAGGAGGGGGTTCGGCTTGGCCATGCTAAGGGAAGTCTAGGGGAAGGCGGGCTTAGTTCCAGCGCTTTTGCTGGCACCCGACGAGGACCATGGCGGCGCCCACCATGCCCTGGGCCAAAAGGACCAGGAGGGCCGTCTCGTTGTCGGCCACGTAGGACGACTTGTCGGGCAGGGAAGCCGTGTAGGCGTCCCAGATGGGCGTGCCGGACATGGATTTCATGGTCCCCGACCACCCCCAATAGGCGTTGATGAAGGGCCGGCAGACCCATGTCAGGGCCTCGGGCAGGGCGAGCACCACCCCGGAGAGCGGCAGCTGGAAGCCCACGAGGTAGATGGAGAGGAGGGAGGACTTCTCGGGCGAGACGAGCAGGGCGGAGAAGCCCAGGCAGACGACCGACATCGACACGCAGCTCGCGGCGAGGACGGCGGCCTGCTCGGCCCAGGGGCCGGGGAACTGGCAGATCACCTTCACGAACGCGCACATCCACAGGCCCTGCGCCACCGCGATGAGGGACACGAAGCCGACCTTGGACAGGGCGTAGGCGAGCGGGTCCAGTCCTGTCATCCGCTCCTTCTCGTACAGGACGCGCTCCGCCGAGATCTCGCGGCCGCCGTTGTTGGCCCCCATCAGCGTGAGCAGGATGACCTGGAACATCACGAGCCCCGCGGCGAGGTTGGCCACCTGGGCGTTGTGCACCTGGGTCGCCACCGCCTGCTGGATGGCCTCGAGCGAGCCGGTGCTCCGCTCCATCGGGACGCGGCGCACGTCCCACGTGCCGGAAAGGTTGAAGATGACGACCAGGAGCGGGAAGCCGAAGGTGATGGCGAGGGTGAGCCCGAGGTAGCCGGTGTCCCTCAGGAAGAGCCGGAACCGCCGGGCGAGCAGGGTGCCAAGCTGGGAGAGGCCCGAGGGGGTCGGGGCCGGCGCCGCGGCCGCGGTCGGGGCCGAGGGCGAGCAGGCCACGCCCGCGGTCGCGCGCGCGAGGTGGTCGGGGTCGGCCAGGCGGGTCTCGGCCCAGCGGAGGCGCCAGTGCTCCAGGGACTCGCGGTTGAGGACCTCGTAGAGCCTCAGGCCGTCGTCGACGCCGAAGTGCGCCAGCAGCTCCGGGTAGGAGCCCTGGAAGACCACGTCGCCCTGGTAGACGACGGTGATCCAGTCGAACTGGGCGAGCTTGCCCAGGTTGTGGATGATGCAGACGAAGCTCTTGCCCTGGTCCGTGGCCAGCTGTCGGAGCAGCGCGAGAATCTGGTCCTCGGAATGCGGGTCGAGCCCCGAGGTCACCTCGTCGCACACGAGGCACGCCGGGTCGAGGGTGAGTTCCAACCCGAGCGAGAGCCGGCGCAGCTGGCCGCCGGAGAGCGAGCTGACCCGCTTCTCGCGGTGCTCGGCCAGTCCGGTGACGCGCAGGACGGACTCGAGGCGCTCGCGGCGCACGGCGCCGTCGGCCACGGTCAGCCGCAGGGCGTAGCCGAGCGACTCCTCGACCGTGAGCTGGGGCTGGGCGGTCGTGAACTGGGGGGCGAAGCCCACCTTGCCCACGAGGTCCTCGGGGCGCCGGATGCGGTCCCCGTTGAGATAAGCCGAGCCGGTCGAGGGCAGGATGCCCAGGATGGCCTTCATCAGGGTCGTCTTGCCGCAGCCCGAGGGTCCGATGACGGCGTTCAGGCCGCGCGGGAGGAAGGCGGCGGTGGCTTCCTTGAGGATGAGGGGGCCGCCGGGGCCGGCCTGCACGGAGAGGGAGTCGCAGCTGAGCATACCCGGGGATGAAACCCACCTTGCGGGGGCAGGGTTTCCCTTACAAACTCCATTTATGCGCCTCCCCCTCCTCGCCGCCGCCCTTCTCGTGACGGCCGACGCCTTCGCCCTGCGGATGCGTCCCCGCGCCTTCCCCAACCAGGGCATCTTCGGCATCGAGGTGGCCGGCACCGACGTCGGGTTCTACGGCCGCGCCGACCAGGTCCTCTCGGTCTCCTTCCAGGAATACACCACGGGCAACTTCCTCGTCGCCGAGGTGACGATCGACATGTCCAACTCCGGGCAGCAGCTGCGCATCTATTCGGCCCGCCCTCCCGGCACCGCCGACGCCGTCGACCGCGCCAACCGCGGCCTGCAGGCCAACGCGCAGAACCGCGGCCTCGAGCCCTCGCAGGCCCGCCAGGTCCCCGTCCCCGGCCCCCTCGCCAACCTCGAGGAGAAGGTCGACAACCTCCGCACCTCCACCACCGGCGGGCTCGTGGTGAAGCCCTGGCCGACCGCGACCCATGCCAAGACGGTCGAGATGACCGTCGCCTCCCGCGCCGAGATCCTCGCTTTCTACCGCGCGTTCCGCGACCTCATGGTCGCGCGCGAGGTGAGGGCCGGCGCCGGCTCGACCGTCGCGGGCGCCACCGCCGGGCCGGCGGCCACCCCCTTCGGCACGCCCGCCTCCGGCGCCACCGGGCAGGCCGCGACCAACGCGGCGGGTCAGGAGATCACCATCAACCGCCTCGGCGGCACGCTCTTCACCCTCGAGTGAGGGTCACTTGGCGGCCTGCGCCCGGCGCAGGGCGGCCTTGAGCGCCTCGGCTTCCTTGCCGGTCGCCCCCTTGCCGCCGGTCGCCACGGCGAAGCCTACCTCGGTCAGCCTGGTGGCGTCCGGAGACAGGCTGTGCCCGACCTTCGGGATCCAGGCGGTGATCACGGCGTGCCCGCCCTCCTGGAGACGCTTGGCGTAGAGCTGGGCCCACTCGAGGCGCCCCAGCGGCGCCTGGGCCGCCATCTTGCCGGTATCCCCCATGCCGCAGGTCACGATGGCGGGCATGGCCCGGGTGGCGGGGTTGATCTCGCCCCAGCCCTCGCCGGTGGACCATGACCCCGCCGAGTGGGCGGCGTAGCCCACGACCTTGTCCGGATGGGCGTGGGCGAATCGGTGGGCGAACTGCGCGCCGCCGGAGAAACCGGTGACGAAGACCTTGGGGTGGAGGCGGTGGCGCCGGGAGAGGGTCGCGATGAGCCCGAGCAGCTGCCGGTCGCTGTCCTTCTGGAGGAACTGGTAGCCGTCGCTCGGGAAGGTCGGCCCGAGGACGATGCAGTCGTCGCGCTTGGTCGCTAGGTTCGCGAAGCCGCCGGCGCCCTGGCCGGTCCCGCCCATGCCGTGGACGCCGACGAGCAGCCAATAGGTCCGCGAGGCCTCGACCCGCTTGGGTGTGTAGACCCAGTAGTCGCGCCCCAGGGCGTCCTTCGCCGCTTCCTGGGCGGCCGCGAGGGCGCCTATCAGGGTAAGTGTCAGGCAGGCGAGAAGGCGCATGGGGGCATTCACCACGGTGCCGACCGCGGAAGGGCTGGCGAGCCTTCGGTTCACCTCGGCAACAACCTCACCTGCGCCTTCTGTCCCTCGAGCAGCCGATTGTGCAGCCGGAACACCGTCTCCGAGCCGTCCGCCGAGAGCCCGCCGCTCATGATGGGCGGGGACACGGGACCTTTCTCCGGGTGGACGAGCCAGAGCCGACGGATGTCGACCGCCTTGCCGTTGACGCGAGGGTGGCCGATGGCGATCTCGAGCGGGGGCAGGGCGGCGATGTCGACCACCTTGCCGCCGTAGATCTCGATGAATGCGGAGTGGCGGCCCCAGAAGGCGAGCTTCCGTCCGGGGAACTTGAGCGAGCTGACGAAGGTGAATTGGCCGGTGGCCTTGTCGGTGACGAACGCCCCCACCCAGGTCCACTCCTTGCCCTCCTTGTCCTTCTCGTAGGTCAGCTTGCGCAGCGAGTAGGTGTAGGTGCCCTCGCCCCAAGCGTAGGGCCGGCGGCCCGAGGCGAAGTCGCCCTCGTAGCCCGCGGCCTCGATGAGACCGTCGGACGCCGGGCGCACGAACGAGGTGTCGAGGTCCTTGTTCCCCCAGCGCGAGAAGATGGCGCCCTTGCCCTTGTGGTAGGGGCCGGTCGGGCTGTCGGGGCTCACCGCGTAGCCGCCGATATTCGACTGGATGCCGCCGTAGAAGCTGACCCCGTTCAGCTCGCCGACGCCGATGGGCGCGATGTAGAGGTTGATCTTGGAGGGGTCGACCTCGCCCTTCACGCGCACGTCGATGTCGAGCGACTGGAAGTCGTCCGTGGCGGGCATCTCCCACCAGAGGTTCATCATGTGCCAGGGGAACTTGGGCAAAGGCTTGGCCGGGGACGCGTCGGCGCCCTCGGCGCGCAGGCCGGGAGCCAGGAGGCAGGCAAGGAGGAGGGCAAGAAGACGGGGCATGGGGCTGTGGCTGGGGATTCGAAGGAGGCTGAGGATGCCAAGGATTCCAAGGGGGGACGAAGAGGGAGAAAAGGGATGAAAAGATGAAAAGGATGGAAAAGAGGAAGGGATGCGCGGGGTGGCTAACGCACAAAGAGGGGCGACAGGTCGCCCTGTCGCATGTTCCCACCCTGTGAAGCCGCGAAGCCGTGAAGCTGTGACGCTGCGAAGCTCGTTGTCCGCGAAGCCGCGAAGCCGTGACGCCTAATGAGTCACGAGAATCCGTGCTTCCGCGAGTCCGTGCTCCCACCAGGCGGCCTCAGCCGCCGCGCCTCAGGGCTTCCAGACCCGGAGCAGGGCGTCGGCCATGTCGGACGGCGTCTGCGCGACCTCGATGCCGCACTCGCGGAAGATGCGGATCTTGGCCTCGGCCGTGTCGTCCGCCCCGCCGATGACGGCGCCGGCGTGGCCCATGCGGCGACCCGCGGGGGCGGTGGCGCCGGCGATGAAGCCGGCGACCGGCTTCCTGCAATGGTCCTTGATCCAGCGGGCGGCCTCGACCTCGGCGCTGCCGCCGATCTCGCCGATGAGGATGATGGCCTCGGTCTCGGGGTCCTCGGCGAAGAGCTTGATGACGTCGAGGTGCGAGGTGCCGTTGACGGGGTCGCCGCCGATGCCGACGCAGGTCGACTGGCCGTGGCCCTTGGAGGTCAGCTGCCAGACGGCCTCGTAGGTGAGGGTGCCGGAGCGGGAGACGACGCCGACCTTGCCGCGCTTGTGGATGTAGCCGGGGGCGATGCCGATGCGGCAGCCGCCGTGGGACTTGTCGCCGCGGCCGGGGGTGACGAGGCCGGGGCAGTTGGGCCCGATGAGGCGGGTGCGGCGGCCCTGCATGGCGCGCTTGGCGCGGACCATGTCGCGCACGGGGATGCCCTCGGTGATGGCGACCGCGAGGTCGAGGTCGGCGTCCACGCACTCGAGGATGGCGTCGGCCGCGAAGGGCGGGGGCACGAAGATGGCCGAGACGGTGGCGCCGGTCTGGCGCTTGGCGTCGGCCACGGTGTCGAAGATCGGCACCTTGTGGCCGTTGTGCTCGAAGACCTGGCCGCCCTTGCCGGGCGTGACGCCGGCGACGACCTGGGTGCCGTAGTCGAGGGAGAGCTTGGCGTGGCGGCCGCCGAAGTCGCCGGTGATCCCCTGGACGAGGATGCGGGTCTGTTCGTTGACGAGGATGGACATCGTGGAGGTGGGTCTCGGGTTTCAGGCCTTGCCGACGAGGGCGACGATCTTCTGGGCGGCGTCGGCCATGGAGTCGCCGGGGACGAGCTTGAGGCCGCTGGCGGCGAGGGTGGCCTTGCCCGCGGCGACGTTGTTGCCCTCGAGGCGGACGACGAGGGGGAGGTTGAGGCCCGTCTCCCGGGCGGCGGCGACGATGCCCTGCGCGATGATGTCGCAGTCCATGATGCCGCCGAAGATGTTGACGAGGATGCCCTTCACGTTGGGGTCGCCGAGGATGATCTTGAACGCCGCGGTGACCTGGTCCTTGGAGGCGCCGCCGCCGACGTCGAGGAAGTTGGCCGGCTTGCCGCCGAAGTGCTGGATGATGTCCATGGTGGACATGGCCAGGCCGGCGCCGTTGACGAGGCAGGCGATGCTGCCGTCGAGCGCGATGTAGGAGAGGCCGAACTTGGAGGCCTCGATCTCCTTGGGGTCCTCCTCGGCGAGGTCGCGCAGGGCGACGACGTCGGGGTGGCGGAAGAGGGCGTTGTCGTCGAAGGACACCTTGGCGTCGAGCGCCAGCAGCTTGCCCTCCTTGGTCACGAGCAGGGGGTTGATCTCGACCATCGCGCAGTCCTTCTCCCAGTAGAACTGGTAGAGCTTGGTCACGAGGGTGACGCACTGCTTGAAGAGCTCGCCCTTGAAGCCGAGCGCGAAGGCCACCTGGCGGGCCTGGTAGGGCTGGAGGCCGACCGAGGGGTCGACCTGCACCTTCGTGATGCGCTCAGGGTGGTCGTGGGCGACCTGCTCGATCTCGACGCCGCCCTCGGTGGAGGCGACGATGACGGGGCGCGAGGTGGCGCGGTCGAGCAGGATGGCGAGGTAGTACTCATCGTCGCGACCGTCGGGGCGCTTGCCGAGGTTGGCGGCCTCGGTGAAGTAGAGGGCCTGGACCTTGCGGCCGTCGGGGCCGGTCTGGGCGGTGACGAGGGTGTTGCCCAGCATGGCGCGGGCGTTCTCGAGGGCCTTCTCCTTGGTGGGCGAGAACTTCACGCCGCCCTTGAAGCCGTCCTTGAAGGTGCCCTTGCCGCGGCCGCCCGCGTGGATCTGCGACTTCACCATGTAGCCGCCGGCGCCGTCGAGCTTGGCCAGGGCGGCGTTGAACTCGGACGCGTCCTTGACGGCGACGCCCCTGGGCACCGCGACCCCGAACTGCTCGAGGAGGGCCTTGGCTTGGTATTCGTGGATGTTCATCGGTCGGCGGAGGGGGGGCGGTCAGACGGTGCCGAGCTCGGTCTCCTTGGCCTTGAGCAGGCGGTCGATCTCCTTGGTGGCGGCGTCGGTGTGGCCCTGGACGTCCTTCTCCGCGCGCTTCAGGTCGTCATCCGTCACGAGCTTGTCCTTGTGGGCCTTCTTGACGGCCTCGAGGCAGTCGCGGCGGGCGTTGCGGACGCGGACGCGGCCTTCCTCGGCCTGGCGGTGGGCGACCTTGGCCAGCTCCTGGCGGCGCTCGCCGGTCAGCTGGGGGATGGGGCAGCGCAGGAAGGCGCCCTGGGGGACGGGGTTGATGCCGATGTTGGCGCCCTGGATGGCCTTGCGGATGTCCTCCATCGTCGCCTTGTCGAAGGGCGTGATGACGATCGACTGGGCGTCGGGCGTCGTGATGGCGGCCATGTCCTTCAGGCGCTGGGTCATGCCGTAGGCCTCGACGTGCACCTGGATGCCCTCGACCATCGAGGGCGAGGCCTTGCCGGTGTGCAGCGAGGCGAGCTCGTGGGCGGTCCAGTCGGCGGCCTTCTTCATGGCGGCGGCGCCGTCGGCGATGGTCTTCTTGAGGTCCATGGGTGTGCGGTGAGGTTGAGGGGTAAGGCGAAAGGGCCTAGGGGAAAGGCCAAAGTGTGCCGAATCGCCCGGGGCGCGGCCGGGAGCGGTCCGCTCAGCTGACCAGCGTGCCCGAGGACTCGCCCCGGACGGCCTTCAGTATGGAGCCGGCCTCGCCCATCGAGAACACGAGGATGGGCATGCGGTTGGACTGGCAGAGCGCGAAGGCCTCGGCGTCCATGACCCCGAGGCGCTTGTCGAGGGCCTCCTGGTAGCCGATCTTGGCGTAGCGCTTGGCCGCCTTGTTCTTGCGGGGGTCGGAATCGTAGATGCCGTCCACGTTCGTCGCCTTCATCAGGACGTCGGCGCCGATCTCGTTGGCGCGGAGGGCGGCGGCGTAGTCGGTGGTGCAGTAGGGATTGCCCGTGCCGCCGACGAAGACGGTCACGCGGCCGCGCTCGAGGTGGCGGGTGGCGCGGCGCTGGATGAAGGGCTCGGCCACGCGGTCCATCGGGATCGCGGTCATGACGCGCACCTCGAGGCCGTTCTTCTCGAGCCGGTCCATGAGGGCGAGGCCGTTGATGACGGTGGCGAGCATGCCCATGGTGTCGCCGGTCGTGCGGTCCGTGCCGTTGGCCTTCGCCTCGGCGAGGCCGCGGAAGATGTTGCCGCCGCCGACCACGATGGCGATCTCGGCGCCGAGCGCGCGCACGGACTTGAGCTCCTTGGCCAGCCGGTCGAGGACCGCCGGGTCGATGGGGTCCTGCCCGTTGCGAAGCGCCTCGCCGCTCAGCTTCAGGAGGATGCGGCGATACTTCGGCTTGGCGTTGGGCATGGGCTGGGAATTAGGGCGAACCCCCCGCGACCGTCAACCCCCGCTTGACTCGGCCGCCCGGGATGCCGAGAAGGGTCGTCCGCAGTCCGATGGTGTAATGGCAGCACAAGTGGTTTTGGTCCACTTTGTCTAGGTTCGAATCCTAGTCGGACTAGCGGCCTCCGGGCCCCGCCCGGAAAACAGGACGGGCGGCCCGAGGGCCGCCCGCGACGGGTCGTCGGACCGGACGCCTCAGGCGCGGCCGAGGTACTCCTTGTTCTCGGTGCTGACCTTGATGATCTCGCCCTCCTTGATGAAGAGGGGGACGTTGACCAGGAGGCCGTTCTCGCAGGTGACCGTCTTCTGGACGTTGCCGGCGGTGTCGCCCTTCACGGCGGGGGGCGCCTCGACGACCTTGACGGTGACGGACGGGGGGAGGTCGACGGTCACCGGCTTGCCCTCGACGAAGAGGACGGTGTAGCTCTGGCCGGGGATGATGAACTCCTTGGAGTCCTCCAGGGTGGCGGCCGAGATGTAGAACTCCTCGAAGGTGGAGGGGTCGACGAAGACATAGCTGCCGTCGGCCTCGTAGGACATCTCGAGGGTCTTGATGGAGTTCTCGAAGACCTCGAAGGAGACGTTGATGCCGCAACGGATGGGGATCTTGGCGCCCGTCTTGATGGAGCGGACCTCCATCTGGCAGTAGGAGGCGTTGTTCGGGGGGGTGCGGATCTGGCACTCCAGCACGACGCAGAGCTCGCCGTTGTTGCTGATGATGTTCTTCTTCTTGATCCGATTGACGGGTAGGCTGGGCATGGGCGTTGAAGGGTTGAGTCAAAGCCCAGCGGCCCCCCCCTGGTCAAGCCTCCTTGCTGGGGCCGGCGGCCTCGAGCTCGGCCGCCTTCTCCGCCCAGGCGGCCGTGACGGCCTCCAGCTCGGCCGTCACCTCGGAAAGGCGCCGGTTGAGGGCCAGCGCCTTGGCGGCGTCGGCGTAGGTCGAGGGGTCCTGGAGCCCGGCGGTCAGCTCGCCCTGCTCCTTCTCGAGGGCGCCGACGCGGGCCTCGAGGTCGGCGACCTCCTTGCGGAGACGCCTGAGGGCCTTGGGGTCGGGCCGGGCCGCCTTGGCGGCCGGGGCGGGGGTGGCCGGGGTCTCGGGCGCGCGGGGGCGGGCGTCGGTGAAGCCGGCCGTCAGCGCCTCGCGCTCGCCCTTGGCCCGCGACTTCTCGAGGTAGTAATCGTAGCCGCCCGCATAGGGGGTCAGGCGGCCGGAATGGACGTGGAGGACGTTGCCGGCGACGGCGCGGATGAAGTGCACGTCGTGGCTGATGAAGACCAGGGTGCCCTCGTAGTTGCCCAGGGCGCCGATGAGGGCGTCGATGGACGGCATGTCGAGGTGCGTCGTCGGCTCGTCCATGAGCAGCAGGTTGGGCGGCCGCATCAGGAGCCGCACCAGGGCGAGGCGCGACTTCTCGCCGCCCGAGAGGACGGACACCGGCTTGTGCACGTCGTCCTTGCGGAAGAGGAAGGCGCCCAGGACGCCGCGGGCCTGCTCCTCGGTGAAGGGGTGCGAGGAAGACCGGCGCTCCATCACGTTCTCGAGCACGCTCAGGCGGGGGTCGAGGTTGTCGAGGCGGTTCTGGGCGAAATACCCCACCTCGACGTTCGTCCCCTCCTCGCGGACGCCGCCCTGGATGGGCACCTGGCCCGCTAGGATCTTGAGCAGCGTCGACTTGCCCGCGCCATTGGGCCCCACGAGCACCGTGCGCTGCCCGCGCTCGAGCTCGAGGTCGAGCTTCTCGTACACCACGTGGTCCCCGTAGGCCTGGCGGACGCCGGCCAGGCGCATCACGCGGAGGCTCGGCCGCGGCGGCTGCGGGAAGCGGAAGGCGATGCGCTTGAGGTCCTCCTCGGGCTCGTCGGGGGCGGCGGCCTCGAGGCGCTCGATTTGCTTCTCCTTGGACTTGGCGCGCGAGGCCATGGAGGCCTTGGCCCCGAAGCGGTCGACGAAGGTCTGCAGGTGGGCGATCTCGCGCTGGCTGTTCCGGTACGCCGCCGCCTGCTGCTCCTTGCGCGCCACGCGCTCGAGCAGGAAGGCGTCGTAGTTGCCCTGGTAGCGGTGGAGCCGGCCGCCGCGGAGCTCGAGCATGCCGTTGCAGAGCGCGTTGAGGAAGGCGCGGTCGTGCGAGATGACGACGAGGCCGCCCGGGTAGCGCGTGAGGTAGTCCTGGAACCAGAGCAGGGCCTCGAGGTCGAGGTGGTTCGTCGGCTCGTCGAGCAGGAGCAGCGTCGGCTCGCTGACGAGCAGGCGGGCGAGGTGGGCCCGCATCACCCAGCCGCCCGAGAAGGTGCGGGCCGGCAGGTCGAAGTCGCCCTCGCGGAAGCCGAGGCCGGCGAGGATCTTCTTGGCGCGCGGCTCGAGCGACCAGTCGACCTCGGGGTAGGGGTCGTCCGGGTCGTGGGCCGTACCCGCGGTGGCCACCTCGAGGATGGTCTCCTCGCCCACCGGGGCGCTCTCCTGGGGCAGGAAGCCGAAGTCGGCGCCGCGTTCCCACTGGGCCGTGCCCGAGTCGGCCTCCTCCTCGCCCAGGATGATGCGGAAGAGGGTCGACTTGCCCGCGCCGTTGGCGCCGACCAGCCCCAGCCGGTCCCGCCGCTGGATGGTCAGGGAGACGTCGGAGAAGAGCTCCTTGGGGCCGTAGGCCTTGGCGATGTCGGTGAGCGTGAGCAAGGGAGGGCCCGCAGGAGTGGTCCCCGCGGGGCCGAAGCGCAAGCGCGAAGCCCGCTCAGGCCGCGGCGGCGTTGCCCGCGAGCCAGCCGGTGGTCCACGCCGCCTGGAAGTTGAAGCCCCCCGTGACGCCGTCGATGTCCAGCACCTCGCCCGCCAGGTGGAGCCCCGGGGCGACCTTGCTCGCCATGCCCTTGAAGTCCACCTCCCGCAGGCGGACGCCGCCGCAGGTGACGAACTCCTCCTTGTGGGCGCTCTTGCCGGCGACGGGCAGCTCGGCCGCGGTGAGCCAGCCGGCCAGCGACCGCGCGTGGGCGGCGCCGAGATTGGCCCAGGTCGTGCCCGGGGGGACGCCCGCCACCTCGACCAGCCGTTCCCAGAGGCGGGCGGGCAGGCCGAAGGGATTCCAGGTCGTGACCTGCTTCCGGGGCTCGCGCGCGCGCAGGTCCGCCAGCGTCGCGCCGACCGACGCGGCGTCGGCGGTCGGGACGAGGCCCAGGCGCAGGGTGAAGCGGTAGCCCCTCGCGGCGAGCTCGCGCGCGCCCCACGCGGAGAGCTTGAGGATCCCCGGGCCGCTCAGTCCGTTGTGGGTGACGAGGACGGGGCCGCGCTCCCGCAGCCGGAGGTCGTCGACCGAGGTCGCGGCGTCCTCCACCGAGAGCCCGGCGAGGTCGGTCAGCAGCCGATGGGCGATGTGGAAGGTGAACAGGGAGGGGACGGGCGGCTCGATGGCGTGGCCGAGCCCGGCGGCGAGCGCGTGGCCGCCGCCGCCCGAGCCCCCGCCGGTGGCCAGGATGACGCGGTCGGCCCTCAGCTCGCCCTCGGCGAGCGTCGCCACGAAGCCCTCCCCGTCCCGGGCCAGCGCCTTGACGGGGCTTCGCAGGCGGACCTCGACGCCCGCCGCGCGCGCCGCGCGCTCGAGGCAGTCGACGATGGTGGCCGAGTCGTCGGTCACCGGGAACATGCGGCCATCGGCCTCCACCTTGGTAGCGACGCCCCGCTTGGCGAACCACTCCAGCGTGTCGCGGGGCTGCCAGCGGTGGAAGGCGCCGAGCAGCTCGCGGCCGCCGCGGGGGTAGCGCCTGGCCAGTTCCGCGGGGTCGAAGCAGCCGTGGGTGACGTTGCAGCGCCCGCCGCCCGATATGCGCACCTTGGAGAGGACCTGCCCGGTCGCCTCCAGGAGGACGACCTTGCCGCGGCCCTTCAGCGCCTCGGCCGCGGCGATGGCGGCGAAGAAGCCGGCGGCGCCGCCGCCGATGACGAGCACGGTCCTCGCCATGGTCTCAGCCGCGGGGCGCGGGCAGGGCGGTGGGCCGGCCCTCGACCCGGTCGCCGGGCGCCGCGAAGTAGGTGTCGCCGTCGGGCAGGGTGCGGATGAGGCGGACGGAGGCGCGGCCGCCGGCGATGGCGATCTCGGCCTGGACGCGGCCGGCGTCGGTCTCGTCGCCCTTGGCGACGGGCGGCGCGCCGTCCAGCTCGACCACGACCGCCCCGTCCGGCTTGCGGCTAAGCGGGACCGTCGTGGCGGCGAGATCCCCGCGCTCGGCGCGCCGGTCGACGATGATGAGGCGCCGCGCGGGGCCGGACGCGTGGCCGGGATGCTCGAGCCGCTGGCGCCAGACGGGCCAGAGCAGGCGGCCCTCGGGGCCGACCACGGCGCCCGACTCGCCCGAGTCGACCACGAGCAGCCGGCCCAGGAGGGCGGCTCGGTCCTCGGGGCCCAGCCGCCTGATCTCGACCCCGCGCACGCGGACAGGCTCGCCCTCGGCGTCGAGACGCTCGGCCGGCCCGATCCACAGCACCTCGACCGGGCCGGCGCGGGTCGCGTCGATCCAGCGGACCACGCCGTAGGGCAGGGCGGTCATGGCCAGCGCCAGCGCGGCCCCGACGGCGAGCTGGCGGCCGATGCCGACCCCGGCCGATCCCAGGGCGGCCGTGAGGGCCGCGCCGGCGAAGGCGGCGCCGGCGACCGAGACGTCGACCCCGAGGCGGTCGCCGGAAAGGGCGAAGCCCTCCGCCGACCAGGTCAGGCGCACCCAGACGTGGTGGATCGCGAGCTGCCAGGCGACGCCGAGGGCGAGGCCGGCGAAGGCCGCTTTCCGCGCGCCCAGGCGGGCGAAGAGCGGCACGGCCATGGCGGCGAGGAAGGCCGCGAAGGCGCCCCGGAAAAAGGCGTCGCCCACCGACGCCATGCCGGTCGACCAGGCGCCCGCGACGAGCAGGCCCCAGGTCAGCCAATAGACGCGGGCGCGGAGGAGGAACATGGCGGGCTCACTCCCCGACGACGGTGCCCGGGGCGATGACGGCGTTCTTCTTCACGACCAGGACGCCGTCGCGGACGTACCAGGCCGGGGTCTCCGCCTTCTCGGGCAGGCCGATGGGCGAGAGGCGGCAGTTCGCGCCGATGCGGGCGTTCTTGTCGATGATCGCCCGCCGGATGTGGCACCCGGGCCCGACGCCGATGTCGGGCTGCGCGAGGTCGCGGTTCCGCGCGAAGTCCTCGGGGCGCTCGTAGCGGTCGGCGCCCATCATGACCGTGTTCTCGAGGCGCGAGCCGGCGCGGATGACGGAGCGCACGCCGATCACGCAGCGCTCGAGGTCGGCGTCGTCCACGATGCAGCCGTCGGCGAGCAGCACGCGGTGCGAGCGCGCGCCGTTGATCTTCGCGGGCGGGAGGTAGCGGGCGTGGGTGAAGACGGGGTGGCGGCCGTCGAAGAAGTCGAAGGGCGGGACGGGGTCGGTCAGCGTGAGGTTGCACTCCCAGAAGGAGCCGACCGTGCCGATGTCCTCCCAGTAGCCGTCGAAGACGTGGGCGGTGAGGCGGTGGGACTGCACCATGCCCGGGATGACCTCCTTGCCGAAGTCGGTCTGGAAGGGGTCCGCGAGGGCGGCCCGGAGCCGCTGGCCGGAGACGAGGTAGATGCCCATCGAGGCGAGGCAGTAGTCGCGGTCGGACTTGTCGGAGAGCGCCGCGCGCGCCTCGCCGCGCAGGGCGAGGCCGGCGACGAGGGCGGGGTCCTTGGGCTTCTCGACGAACTCCGTGATGCGGAGCTCGTGGTCGACGCGCATCACGCCCAGCCCGGAGACCTGGTCGGAAGGCATGGGCTTGGCCGCGATGGTGATGTCCGATCCGCAGCGCAGGTGCTGCTCGATCATCGGGCGGAAGTCCATGTGGTAGAGCTGGTCGCCCGAGAGGATGAGCACCAGGTCGTCGTCCCTCAGCCCGTAGTGGTGCATGTTCTGGCGGACGGCGTCGGCCGTGCCCTGGTACCAGGTCTCCTTGTCGCCCGTCTGCTCGGCGGCGAGGATGTCGACGAAGCCCTTGCCGAAGGGGTCGAACTTGTAGGTCTGCTGGATGTGCTTGTGGAGCGAGGCGGTGTTGAACTGCGACAGGATGTAGATGCGGTTGAGCCCGGAGTTCAGGCAGTTGCTGATGGGGATGTCCACCAGGCGGTAGTTCCCCGCGAGCGGGACGGCCGGCTTGCAGCGGTCCTTGGTCAGGGGGTAGAGCCGCGTGCCGCGGCCGCCGCCCATGATGATGGAGATGACGCGGGGGTTGGTCTTGGCCATGGTCGGACGCCTAGCAGGCGGGGCGGGGCAGGGCGAGCCAAAGAGGGATTGCGGTTGGCATCCCGCCCGTCGCCCCTTCCCTCCGCCCGTGGCCTTCGCCTTCCATATCCTCGGCACGAGCAGCTCGGGCAACTGCGCCGTGCTGAGGGCGGGCGGCCGGACCGTCCTCATCGACGTCGGGTTCACCTGGCCCCGCCTCTCCCAAGGGCTCGCCCGCCTCGGCATCGAGCCCCGGCAGATCGACGCTGCCTTCATCACCCACGAGCACGGCGACCATTGCGGCGGCCTGCCCGGCCTCCTGGCCCGGCACCCCGGGCTCAAGGTCTTCGCCAACCGGGAGACCGCCCGCCGCATCGGCCACCTCCAGAAAATCGCGCCCATCTGGCAGCTGTTCGACACCGGTAGCCCCTTCGAGGCCCTCGGCTTCCGGGTCGAGCCCTTCCCCATCCCCCACGACGCCGCCGACCCCGTCGGCTTCGCCTTCGACTGCCCAGCCGAGGCGGGGGCGTCCGGCCGGCGGGTGACCTGGATGACCGACCTGGGTCACGTCACGCCCGTCGCCCGGGCCCAGGCCGAAGCCGCCGACATCCTGGTGCTGGAGTCCAACTACGACGAGGAGCTCCTCGAGCTCTCCCAGCGCCCCGCCCACCTCAAGCAGCGCATCCGCGGCATGCATGGCCACCTCGGCAACCTCGGCGCGCTCGCCCTGCTGAGGGAGGTGAAGGCCGAGCGGCTGGCCCACCTGTGCCTGGGCCACCTCTCCAAGGAGTGCAACCGGACGGTCATCGTCGACGGCCACATGGCGGAGGTCCGGTCGGCCCGTCCGGGGCTCCGGGTGACCGTCTTCGACCCCCTCGAGGACCGCGCCGAGGACCTCTCCTAGCGCCCGCAGCCCGGCTTATCCGCCGGGCGCCGCCATCAATATCTTCTTATAGAGAGACGGCTGTCGCCTTTGGCCTTATCGTGCGACCGGCCTCATGGCATGTTGGGAGGGCCATGTCCCGCTCCCTGTCTCTCCTTTTCCTTCTCTCTCTCCTGACCGCGCTGCGCGCCGAGACGCCCGCCGAGCCATCCGCCAAGGCCCCGGATGCGTCTGCCGCCGCGGCCGAGGCGGTGCCCGCGCCGCCGCTCGCGGACCCGGCGCCCTCCGCGCCCGAGCCGGCGGCGGACAAGGAGCTCGAGGCGGTGCGCGGCCTGCTCGAGGCCGCCGGCCTGCGCGTGACGGTGCTGAACCGCATGGGACAGGGCTCCGTGATGGCGATGGGCGAGGTGCGGCTCGCCCTCAGCCCCAATCCCAGGCTCCGGGAAATGGATGTCCTCATGATGGTCTTTCCGCCGACGCATGCCGGTTGCTGGCGAATCCTGCTGACGCTCCCCTTTGACGAGCAGCCGCGAGCGGAGACCGCGCAGGCCGCCCTGCGCGCGGAGGCCGACAGGCTCATCCATCGCAGCCGCTCCCTGCGCCGCGTCCTCGTCCCGGCGCCGGAGGATGGCGAGGAGGAGGATTCCGACGGGCCCATGGTCGTCGCCTCGCATCATGCGACCTTGGCCGACCCGCGCGCCTTCGCCGCCTTCGTCAAGGACCTGGCCATCGACGCCCATCAGCTCCTCGATCTCGAGGACGAGGACGGCGGCTATCTGATGACCCGCGCGGAAGGCCGCCTCCATCCTGTCAGGTCGGCCCTGCACGACCATGCCCAGCGGCTGCGCGAACGTCTCGCCGCGGGTCTCGCCGCGATTCCCTCGCCCTGCGGCCCCGCCACGGAGGACCCGGTCAGCCATGCCTCCCACCTGCTCGATGCCCGGGCGATGGACGCCGTCCTCCGGGCCGAGGACCCCTCCCCCTTGCTGGCGGAGATCGGCGACAAGGCGCTCCCGATCCCCGGAAGGGAGGCGTTTCGGCTCCACCTGCTGCTCAACCTGGAGCAGGGCGACGAGACGTCGGCCAAGCTGAAGTCCCTGGCCTATGACCCGAGCACCGGCGCGCCGCGCGACGCCTGGGCGCTCCATTTCTGGGCCTGCCACCTGATTCGTACTCTCCCCGAGGAGGGGGGCGCCGACCAGATCGTCGAGGCGCTCGACGCGCTGCGCCTCGCCTTGCGGCTGGGTTGCGAGCGCTCCCTGGGGTTCTACCTCAACATCCTGAGCCACCACGACGAGCCCCTCGTCGGCGGCGAGTCGCATTGGGAGCAGCGCGCGCGCTGGGAGGCGCTTTTCCCCTATTTCGACCCGCACTTGCCGGCCGAGTCCCTCGAGGTCGAGCGCGATTACCGCGCCGGCGACCGATCGCCCATCCGCATCGGCGTCGGCGCGGAGGGCGAGGAGCTGCGCCTGGTCCGGCTGGCGGTGGACGAGATGAACGCCGCCCGCCGCGCCCGTGGCTGGAAGACCTTCGACGTGGTCGTGCAGGCACCTGCCGCCGAGCCCGTCGGCGAGGCGCCCAAAAGGACGGACCCGGCGGGCGCCGGGTCCGGTGAGGGGGCCTGAGGCCTTCCTTACTCGCCCATGCCCATGCGGTCGGTGACCGCGGGCGTGCCGTCGGGGCGGTGATAGTTGACCTTCAGCGCGTCGAGGCGGCCGAGGTGGGTGCCGAGCCGGCGCTGGAAGTCGCCCCAGTCCTTGCCCTCCTTCGGCGACCAGACGACCTCGGCGAGGGCGCAGGTGCGGGGGAACGCCATGTACTCGACCTTGCTCCAGCCGTAGAGGTACTCCGACCAGAGCTGGGCCTGGGCGCCGAGCACACGGCGGGACTCCTCGGGCGAGAAATTGCCCGGAACGGGCTCGAAGGAGTACACCTTGTCGATCGGCAGGTGCCCGCCGATGACCCCGAACTGGGGCCCGTTGCCGAGCTTTCCGGGGGAGTAGTCGAAGTAGGTGTGCGAGGTGGGGGCCATGACGATGTCATTGCCGTTCTCGACCGCGTGCTTGGCCCACTTCCAGTCGCGCCAGACCATCATGGTCGCGGTCTTGGAAAGGCCGCCCTCCTGGATCTCGTCCCAACCGATGAGCTTCTTGCCGCGGGCGTTGAGCAGCTTCTCGACGCGGCGGATGAAGTAGGACTGCAGCTCGTACTCGTTCTTCAGGCCCTCGCGCTTCATGACCGACTGGGCGAAGGCCGACTGCCTCCACTGGTCCTTGGGGGCCTCGTCGCCGCCGATGTGGAAGTAGGCCGAGGGGAAGATGGGGGTGAGCTCGGCGAAGATGTCGTCGATGAACCGGAAGGTCTCCTCGCTGGGCGAGAAGGTGAAGGGCTGCACGCCCCAGCGGGTCACGACCCTGGGTGCGTAGCCGGGGATGTCCTTGTTCCCGAACTCCGGATAGGCGGCGATGGCGGCGGCGGCGTGGCCGGGCATCTCGATCTCGGGCACGACCTGGATGTGGCGCGCCTTGGCGTAGGCGACGACCTCGCGCAGGTCGTCCTGGGTGTGGAAGCCGCCGTAGGGCTTCCCGTCGAAGCGGTTGCCGTCGTAGGCGTAGGCCTTGCCGCCGAGGACATGGGACTCGGCGCGGACCGAGCCGACCTCGGTCAGCCGGGGCCACTTCTTGATCTCGACGCGCCAGCCCTGGTCCTCGGTGAGGTGCCAGTGGAAGACGTTGAGCTTGTGCATCGCCATCAGGTCGAGCAGGCGCTTGACCTTCTCCTTGCCGAAGAAGTGGCGCCCCTCGTCGAGCATGAGGCCGCGCCAGGCGAACCGGGGCTTGTCCTGGATCAGGCCGGGGGCGAGGTAGCGCTTGCCGTCGTTGCCGGTGTAGGCGGCCTGCAGCAGGGTCTGGTAGGCGTAGAAGGCGCCGGCCGCGGTGCGGGCGGAGATGACGACCGGCTGGCCGGGCAGCGTCTCGATGACGTAGCCCTCGTCGCCCGTCTCGAAGCCCTTCACGGGGGCGTCGACCTTGACGAGGCGGATGGTGGCGGAGCCGCTGCCGGGGAAGGCCGCCCGGATGAGGTCGGCCTCGGCCTTGAACGCGGCGGGGGCGACCACCTTGGCGCCGGTCAGCGCGGTGGCGGGCGCGTCCATGATGGGGGCGACCTTGACGGGGCGGGGGATGATGTCGCCGGCGCCGGCGACGGCGGCCAGGGCCGCGAGGAGGAGCGTGGGAATACGCATGGTGACGTCATCCCAAGGCGGTCTCGGAAGTTGACCAGCCAAATCGTCCGCGGCTTGCCTGCCCCTGCCAGGGGGTGAAAGGATGCGGTCATGGCAGGCAACCGCCCTCGCATCGGCTGGATCCTGGGGGCGGTGTCGGCGGCCGTCCTCGTTCCGTGGCTCATCTGGGGCGAGCGCATGGACGCCCTGCTCTCCCCCCAGGCCATGGCGGACTGGGCGGCCGGCCGTCCGCGCTGGCTGGTCTGGCTCGCGGGCGTCGGCCTGCTGATGGCCGACGTGGTCCTGCCCGTGCCCGCGACCGTTGTCATGTCCGCGCTGGGTTTCGCGCTCGGTCCCTGGGAGGGCGGGCTCGTCGCGGCGACCGGCGCCTTCCTCGCCGGGTGCCTCGCCTATGGGCTCGCCCGTTGGCTCGGCCGCGGCTTCGCGGAGCGCCTCGCCGGGGCGGAGGCCCTCGCCGAGCTCGAGGCCCGCTTCGCCCGCCTCGGCGGCTGGTGGGTGGCGCTCTCCCGATGGACGCCCGTCCTGCCCGAGGCCGTGGCGTGCCTGGCGGGGCTGTCCCGGATGTCGCCGCCCCGCTTCGCCGCCGCGCTCGCCTGCGGCTGCGCCCCCCTCGGTCTCGCCTTTGCCTGGATCGGCCACCTCGGCCAGTCCTCACCGGCCCTCGCCCTCGGCCTGAGCGCGGCGATCCCGGGCCTCCTGTGGTGGGCGGCCTCCCGCGCGCCGGGCGGCCGCCTCAGTCGGCCTTCCCGGTCCAGAAATTCGTCCGGTTGAGGCGCTCGTAGAGGGCGTTCAGCGTGAATTGGAGGTGGTTGAAGCGGGGTCCGGGCAGGTGGGATCCGGGGCGCAGGTAGACATCGCGCCGCACCTCGATCATCAGGGTGTAGAAGCCCTTGCACGGCGCCATCTGGCCGTTGAAGCTCCTCGCCCACGAGAGGTTCCGCTGCGGGTCGCGGCTGATGATGCCGGGGACCATGGAGCCGGCATAGGGCCGGTCGATGCCCACGGTGTAACCCGACCCGGCGAAGTGCTTCTCGGCGATGCGCTCGACGCCGCGGCTCCAATGGGGGTCGGTGCCGAGGCAGATCTCGGGTCGGTCGGCCCCGAGCAGCTCCGTGGGAAGGGGTTGGGAAGGGTAGCTGTGGGCGTCGATGAGGACGCAGGCGCCCGCGGCGCCGCGGATGGCCTCGATGTGCCGGTCGAGCCGGGCGTGGTGCGGGTCGTACCAGGCGCGGAGCAGCCGCTCGCGCTCGTCGGCCGCGAGGGCGGGGCGCAGGTCGACGTTGCCGACGCCCTTGGTGTAGACGGCGCCCATTCCGACCTCCGCGGCGGGCTCCAGGGCGTCGTCGCGCCGCCGCTCGACGTCCACCACGAGGCGCGAGACAGGGGCGATGACCAGGGTGGCGCCCGCGGTGACCGGCGCGAACAGCTCGGCCGTGCGGTCGTCGACCAGCGCGAGGTGCTGTCGCTCGAGCTCGGCGTCGTCGACGGCGAGACCGGCGCGCTCGCCGAGGGGCACATGACGGGAGGCGTGGGGGAGGTGGATCAGGACGTGGGCCATGGAGCCCCGATGGTCGTCGCGCGGCGCCCCGTCCAGCCCGCCGCGCGTCATAGCCAAGGGAAAGGGGCCGGCGATGCCGGCCCCTCGCGGGTCGCCCGGGGGGCTCAGGCGCCCTTGCCGTCCACGGGGATGCGCATCCCGTAGAAGCTGCGGTAGACGAAGACCAGGCCGACCGCGACGATGGCGGCGCCGATGGCCTTGGCCTTGCCCGAGGGCAGGTTCACGGCGATCTCGACGGCGAGCAGGCCGAAGAGCGTGGTGAACTTGATCACGGGGTTGAGGGAGACGGACGAGGTGTCCTTGAAGGGGTCGCCCACGGTGTCGCCCACCACGGTCGCGGCGTGCAGGGGCGTGCCCTTGGCCTTGAGGTCGACCTCGACGATCTTCTTGGCGTTGTCCCAGGCCCCTCCGGCGTTCGCCATGAAGATGGCCTGGTAGAGGCCGAAGAAGGCGATGCCGATGAGGTAGCCGATGAAGAAGAACGGGTCGAGGAAGGCCAGGCCGAGGGCCAGGCAGAAGATGGCCACGAAGATGTTGGTCATCCCCTTCTGCGCGTACTGGGTGCAGATGCGCACCACCTCCTTGGAGGACTCGGTGGCGGCGGTGGCCGCGTCGAGGCGCATGTTCTCCTTGATGTAGACGACGGCCCGGTAGGCGCCGGTGACGACCGCCTGGGTGGAGGCGCCGGTGAACCAGTAGATGACCGCGCCGCCGATGAGCAGGCCCATCAGGGGCTCGGGGTGGACGAGCGAGAGCTTCTCCAGGACGTCGACGCCCGAGCCCTTGTAGTGCTCCTTGAGCATCATGATGATGCCGAACACCATGGTGGTCGCGCCGACGACCGCCGTGCCGATGAGCACGGGCTTCGCCGTCGCCTTGAAGGTGTTGCCCGCGCCGTCGCCCTTCTCGAGCTGGTGCTTGGCCGACTCGAAGTCGGGCCGGAAGCCGAAGTCGCGCTCGATCTCGGCGGCGACGCCCTCCCGCGACTCGATGCGGGAGAGCTCGTAGACGGACTGCGCGTTGTCGGTCACCGGGCCGAAGGAGTCCACCGCGATGGTGACGGGGCCCATGCCGAGGAAGCCGAAGGCCACCAGGCCGAAGGCGAAGATCGGCGCGGCGAAGCCGAACTCGGGCATCAGCAGCGCCACCGCAGGCTGGAGCGAGAGCAGGTAGGCGCCCAGCATGAGCGCGAGGATGCACAGGCCGGTCCAGAAGGCGGAGAAGTTGCCCGCCACCAGGCCGGAGAGGATGTTGAGGGAGGCGCCGCCCTGGTCGGAGGAGGTGACGACCTCGCTCACGTGACGGCTCTCGGTCGAGGTGAAGACCTTGGTGAACTCGGGGATGAGCGCCCCGGCCACCGTGCCCAGCGAGATGATGGTCGAGAGCACCCACCAGAGGTCGGCGTGCACGGCGTCCTTGCCGGCGAGAAGGGCGTGGCTGGCCCAGTAGGTCGCGCCGATGGAGACGACCGAGGTGACCCAGACGAGGTTGGTCAGGGGCTGCTCGAGGTTGAAGTCCTTGGCCTTGCCCCAGACCGCCTTGCTCAGGAGGTCGTTGATCCAGTAGGAGGCGACGGCGGTCGCGACCATCAGGATGCGCATGGCGAACAGCCAGACGATGAGGATGGCGCAGAGCGCGGGGTTGGCGGCGAGCGCGATGGCGAGGAAGGCGATGAGCGCCACGCCGGTCACGCCGTAGGTCTCGAAGCCGTCGGCGGTCGGCCCGACCGAGTCGCCGGCGTTGTCGCCCGTGCAGTCGGCGATGACGCCGGGGTTGCGGGGGTCGTCCTCGGGGAGCTTGAAGACGATCTTCATCAGGTCCGCGCCGATGTCGGCGATCTTGGTGAAGATGCCGCCGCAGATGCGGAGGGCGGCCGCGCCGAGGGACTCGCCGATGGCGAAGCCGATGAAGCAGGGGCCGGCCAGGTTCAGCGGCAGGAAGAGCAGGATCCCGATCATGAACAGCAGCTCGATGGCGACGAGCAGCAGGCCGACGCTCATGCCGGACTTGAGGGGGATGAGCAGCGTGGCGAGGGGGTTGCCGCGGAGGGCGGAGAAGGCGGCGCGGGAGTTGGCGACCGTGTTGATGCGGATGCCGAACCAGGCCACGGCGTAGCTGCCGAGGATCCCGAGCACGGAGGCGCCGAGGATGACCGCGACGTCGAGGGCGGACTTCGCCTCCAGCGCGCCGAAGTAGTAGACGATGCAGGCCGCGATGAGGACCCAGAGCGCGGCGAGGTACTTGCCCTGCTGCCAGAGGTACGTCTTGCAGGTCTCCCAGATGATCTGCGAGACGTCCGACATCGACCGGTGCACGGGGAGGGCGCGGGTCTGCAGGTACTGCCACCAGCCGTAGGCGATGGCGAGGAGGCAGATGACGATGCCGCCCCAGAGGATGTCGTGCCCCCCGAGCCCGCCGAAACTGGCCTGCGCCAGGTCGGGGATCTTGATGTCGGCCTCGCCGGCGAGGGCGGCGGACGGGAGGAACAGCGCGGCGAGCGACCGCAGGAGCACGGAGGTCTTCATGGGGTTGGGATATGCGCCCCGGGGCGGGGGCGGTTCATCGGAGCAAAGGAAGCGCGACCGATGGGTCGAGCGCAAAAGCCGCGCGCCGATTCCCCGCCGCCGCCTCAGGGCCCGGCCCCGGGCCGGCGGAGCGCGGCGAGGGCGTCCCGCAGCCTGGCCGCCGACTCGTAGTCCTCGGCCGCCACGGCCTTGGCCAGGCGCGCCTCGAGCGTGGCCGCATCGGTCGCCGCCGGCTCGGCCGGCTCGGGGCGCAGCCCCTCCAGCTCGCGCTGGAGCGGCGCCACGGGCGTGCCCGGTCGGCGCCCCTTGTGGGCCAGCTCCGGCTGGTGCCGGGCGACCAGCTCGAGCGCGGGGTCCGAATGGGAGGCGTAGCATTCCGGGCAACCCAGCCTTTGCTGGCGCTCGAAGTCGGCCCAGCGGAAGCCGCACGCCGGGCAGCGGCCCCGGCCCTTCGGCAGGGGGATGGCGAGGACCAAGCCCGCCGCCGATGCCGGGAGGGGTTCTCCGAGCAGGGACTTGCCGGCGCACGCCGCGCAGAGGGACAGGGACAGCATCTGCCCTCCCGCGACCAGCTTGAGGAAGCGGGTGGCGGGGGCGCCGCAGCGCTGGCAGGGAACCTCGTCCATCGCCGTCATCTTGCCCGCTCCCCGGCGGCTGGCAAGCGCGCCTCAGTCCCGGCCCAGCCGGGCGAAGTCGATCTCGGTGTGGCTGATGTTGCCGCGCTCGATGCAGGCCACGTCGGTGTCCGTGCGCCGGCCGACGATCTCGCCCTCGCTCCAGATGAAGCTGAAGCCGTGGGTGTCGCGGGCGTAGAGCGAGCCCAGGCGAAGGTGCGCGGGGACGGTCCTCTCCCACGGGGTGTCGTCCTCGGTCGCCGAGGGGAAGTTCAGGTTGTGCACCAGCACGCCCGGCTGCGGCTGGCCGACGAGGCCCGCCGCGAAGCGGGCGGCGTGCCGGCAGGCGGACCTCAGGTGCCCGAGCAGCTTCGGGGGGCAGTCCTCCTTGGCGTGGCGCACGATCTCGAAGGTCGCCTGGTCGAGGTCGAAGGAGGCCGCGGCGGCGGGAAGCCCCCAGGCCGCGCCCTCGGTCGCGCCGGCGAGCGTGCCCGAGCTGAGGCAGAGCGGCATCGAGGCGTTGTAGCCGATGTTCATCCCGGAAAGGACGACGTCGGGGCGGCGGGGCAGGAGATGGCCGAGCGCGATGTTGACGCAGTCGGAGGGCGTGCCGTCGAGCGCCCAGGCCCGGTCGCCGACGCCGGCGATGTCGGCCACCGGCACGATGCGATTTCGGCTGAACGCCCGCCCGATCCAGCTGCGCTCGCCGGTCGGGGCCGCCACCCATGTCTCCAGCCCGGCCTCCTGGCAGGCCGCCGCCAGCTCGCGGAGGAACCGCGCGCCGATGCCGTCGTCGTTGGTGAGGAGGACCGTGGGCCGGGACATGCCCCCCATCCCTACCTCCGTCGGTCGCCGGGGCAAGCCCCGCCGCCTTTTCCCTTTTCCCCGCCCGCCGCGGGCGTAGGTTGGCCACATGCGCCCGACGGTCCCTGTCCTGATCCTCGCCCTCCTCGTCGCCGGCTGCGCGCCCGAGAAGGACACCGCGACGCGCGCGGCCGAGGCCGGCGTGCTCATCATCAACAACAGCGCCGAGCCCGCCGGCCTCGACCCGCAGGTCGTCACGGGCGTGCTCGAGTCCCGGATCGTCAACGCCCTCTTCGAGGGGCTCGTCGAGCCCCATCCTCGCACCTCGGAGCCGCAGCCCGCCGCGGCCGAGCGCTGGGAGGTCTCGGCCGACGGCCGCACCTGGACGTTCCATCTGCGCGCCGGCGCCCGCTGGTCCAACGGCGATCCCGTCACGGCGTCCGACTTCGCCTTCAGCTATCGCCGCATCCTCGAGCCCGGGCTGGCTTCCGAGTACGCCTGGATGCTCCACCCCATCCGCGGCGCCCGCGATTACAACCAGGGCCGGACGCGGGACTTCTCCCAGGTGGGCGTGCGCGCCGTCGGCGAGCGGACGCTCGTCATCGAGCTCGACCACCCGACCCCTTATTTCCTCCAGCTGCTCTGCCACCACAGCTGGCTGCCCGTCCACCCGCCCACCATCCTCAAGGCCGGCGCCATCGACGCCCGGCATGGCCGATGGACCCAGCCCGGCTCCCTGGTCGGCAACGGCGCCTTCGCGCTGGAGTCCTGGCAGGTCGCCCGCCGGATCCGCGTGGCCAAGAACCCGCTCTATTGGGACGCCGCGAACGTGGCCCTCAACGCGGTGGAGTTCCGCGCCATCTCCGACCTCTACACCGAGGAGCGGGCCTTCCGCGGCGGCGAGCTCCATATCACCGGCGCGGTGCCCCCTTACAAGGTCCACCGCCTGATCCGCGCGAAGGACCCCTCCCTGCGCGTCGATCCCTATCTCTCCGTCTCGTACATCCGGGTGAACACCCAGGTGAGGGACAATCCCGCGGTCGCCCGCGCGCTCGGCGACGTCCGCGTCCGGCAGGCGCTCGGGCGCGTGCTCGACCGGCAGCTCATGGCCGAGAAGGTGCTCCGCGCCGGCGAGTCCCCCGCGCTCTCGATGACGCCGCCCGGCACCGCCGGCTATGTCAGCCGCCATGCCTGGAGCCAGGATCGGGATTCCGCCCGCCGCCTTCTGGCCGAGGCCGGGTATCCGGGCGGCAAGGGATTCCCGCGCCTGGAGTACCTCACGAACACCTCGGAGGGCTCGATCCTCGCGGCCCAGGCCTACCAGGAGATGTGGCGCCGCGAGCTCGGCATCGAGGTCGTCATCCGCAACCAGGAATGGAAGATCTACCTGCAGAGCCTGCAGCGCGGCGAGTACCAGCTGGCCCGCTCGGCCTGGACCGGCGACTACAACGACCCCAACACCTTCCTCGAGATGTTCACGACGGGCAACGAGATGAACCAGACCGGCTGGTCGGACCCCGAGTACGACCGCCTGATCGGCCTCGCCGCCGCCGAGGGTGATCCCGCGCGCCGCATGGAGCATTTCCAGGCCGCGGAGGCCCGCCTGATCGAGGGCGCGCCCGTCCTTCCCGTGGTCTTCAACAGGAGCAAGTTCCTCATCCGCCCCGAGGTCGAGGGGTGGCATCCGACCTTGCTCGACGTGCACCCGCTCAAGCACGTCAGGCTGAGGACCGGTTCTCGCTAGGCGGCCTTGGGCGCCGGCCCCAGGGTCTCCCCGGGGTTCCAGGCGGCCAGCGCCGCCCGCGTCATCGCGTCACCCACCGGGGCCTTGCCCATCCGCCACCGTCGGATCTCGTCCGCGAAATGCCCCTGGGGGATGCGATAATGGGCGGGCACGGGTGAGAACCAATCCGTCTCCGCGCCGGGATTGAGCACGATGACCGACAGGTCCTCCGGTGCGCGCAGCCCCAGTTCCCGGATGCAGTTCCAGCTGACGAGGAAGTCGCGCCAGTCGACCAGGATGAGGGCGGTCGGCCTCGTCCGCTCCATGTGGCGCAGCAGCCGCTCGCGATGCGCCTTGGGCTGGCCGGGCGGCGCGGCGAACACCGAGCCGTCCGCCAGCAGGCGCGCCGGGTCGAGGCCCAGTTCCTCGCCCAGGATACCCGCCGCCGATTCGGCCAGCGCCGTGAGCTCGCCCCAGTAGGGCAACATCAGCCGCCGGTGGCCGCGCTTGGCCAGCTCCTGGCACGCGTGGCGCAGGAGCGGCCCGAGATGGACGCCGAGCGAGAGGCCCTCGCCGTGCCTGAGGATCTCGCCGCCGATGAAGGCCACCTTGAGGCCGTTCGACCTCGCCCATGCGCCGAGGGCGCGCGTGCCCTGGATGGCGAGCAGGTGGGTGGGCCTGTGGCGGAGCAGGAGCTTGTCCCATCGCCGCAGCGTCTCCCGCGCCCGGAGGAAGGGATCCGTCTCCTTGTCGCAGGCCCAGCCGTCCTGGATGGCCGAACCCATGATCTCGAGCACGACGCGGCGCTGGTTGTCATCCCATGCGGCCTCCTCCGAGGGGCTGAGGATGAGCAGCCGGCCCGCCTCCCCGGGCTTGGATGCGCGGGAGATCTCCCGCTTCCGCCGGGCCTTGCCCGCGACGATGCGGAAACGGCGGCGCGCGCCGGCGGCCTTGAGGATGCCGCGCTCGCTCAGCCGGCCCGCGGCGTGGGCGATCGTGGGCACGCTGAAGCCGAGGATCTGCGCCAGCGTCTTGTAGCTGGGCAGCAGCCCGGCCCATTCGCCCTTCGCGATGGCCTGTTCCATGCCCAGCTCGGCCTGGTCGATGGCGGAAAGGCGTCGGAAGTTGTGCGGCATGTCGACCCACCAGCAAGGGCCTGGAGGCGGGACCTTCAATCGTTAGCCCGTGCCGCCTTTCTGAGCAACAGGACTGTTCAGCTCTGGCCGGCCGGGGACATCTCGGCGAGGCGCCCCTGCCCGCCGCATGACGCAAGCGCTCCCGCATCCCCGGCCTGAGGGATTCCGTTTTACCCCATCCCGTGAAGCTGTGCCTCCGTGATTCCGTGCGCCGCGCCATGGGCGCGGTTCCGGCCCCCTCAGATCGCCTCGGGACCCCGCTCGCCGGTGCGGATGCGGATGACGTCGCCGAGGGTGGTCACGAAGATCTTGCCGTCGCCGATCTTGCCGGTGCGGGCGGCCTTGGTGATGGTCTCGATGGCGCGGTCGACGAGCTCGTCAGGCAGGGCCAGCTCGAGCTTCACCTTGGGGAGGAAGTCCACCGTGTACTCGCTGCCGCGATAGATCTCCGTGTGGCCCTTCTGGCGCCCGAACCCCTTGACCTCGGTGACGGTCATGCCCTCGATGCCCACCTCGGCAAGGGCGTCTTTGACTTCCTCGAGCTTGAAGGGCTTGATGATGGCGGTGACGAGTTTCATGTTGGGAGATGTTTTTAGGATGCGGTTCGCGTGCCTCAATGCAACGCCCGTGCCAAGGCAACAGGATGGGGGCTCGCGGGTCAGGTTTGAGCGAAATTGCGCAAAACTTCCGCCACGGCGTGGAGTTTTTCGGCAGATTTCAGGCCCGGGGCCAGCTCCACCTTGCTGTTGAGATCCAGATGGCGGAACCCCGCCTTGGCGGCGGCCTCGACGGTCTCGGGGCCGAGTCCGCCCGCCAGCAGCCAGGTGTGACCGGGGTGGCGCTCACGAAGCGCCTTGGCTCGCGACCAGTCGCCCGTCTTGCCGGTCCCGCCGAAGCTGCCGGCCTGATGCGCGTCGAGCACCAGCGTCCCCGTGAGCGCCAGCCAGGATTCGGGAAATGGCGCGCCCTCGGCCAGGCGCGGCGCGAGCCATGCCTTGCCGGCGGCCGCCTTGGCGACCGGCGCCGGGTCGTCCCCCTCGGCCGGGTCGAGGTGCGCCTGGACGACGTCGAACCCCTCGGCGATCAGCGCCGCCATGTCGGCCGGGCTCGGCCGCACCGCGACGGCCACCCGCTTGCCCGGGGGAATCTCGCGGAGCAGGGCCTCGCGGCGGTCGGGCGCCACGAAACGGGGCGAGCCCGGCCAGACATTGATGCCCAGCCAATCCGCCCCGAGGGACAGGCACACGGCGGCGTCCGCCGCTCGGGTGATGCCGCAGACCTTGATGGAGAAGGCGCCGATCACTTGGTCGACAGGGCGGCGATGGCCGCCTCGCGGATGCCCTCCGCCGTGGGGCGCGCGGCGACGGCGCCGACGGGGATGCCCGCCCGGCGAAGGGCCTCGGCGGTGGTCGGGCCCACCGCCACGGTCCGGGGTTGGCGCGCCCCGGTGTCCGGCCGGAGCGAGGCCGCCTGGTGGAGGAAGGACTCGACGGCCGAGGGGCTGGCGAAGACCAGGACGTCGGCCCCCTGGCGGCGGAAGGACTCGGCGGCGTGGCTCCCGGCGACGTCGCGCTCGCCGGTCACGTAGGTGCGGAGGACGTCGACGATCGCCATGCCGTCGCGCGACAGCAGCAGCGGCAGCTCGTCCGAGGAAAGGTTGCCGGCCACGACGAGGAGCTTCTGGTTCTCGACGTCGTGCTCGCCCATCAGGGCGCGCGCGAGGCCCACGCCGTCGGCGTCCGCCGGCGTCAGGTCGCTCTCGAGATGGTAGGCCCGCAGGGCCGCCTCCGTGCCCGGGCCGACGCAGGCGAGCCGGGCGCCGCCGATGGAGCGGATGTCGCGGAAGCGCTCGAAGAAGCGGTCGAAGAAGCCCTTCACGCCGTTGGCGCTCGTGAAGAGGATCCAGTCATACTCCCCGATGCCGTCGAGCACCTCGGCGAGCATGGCCTGGTCGGGCTCGTAGGAGAGGGCGATGAGCGGCAGCTCCGAGACGTCCGCGCCGGCGGCCTCGAGCGCCGCGCGCCAGGCGGCGCCGGACCCCTCGGGTCGGGTGAGGACGATGCGGCGGCCCTTGAGCGGGGAAGGAGGCATGGTCTCAGCGTAGGGAACGGAGGATGGCCCCGACAAGCGGTTCCGCCTCGGCGGCGTCCCGGGCGGGCATGGGATGCTCGCGCCTCCCGAAGTCGTCGCGGAACAGCAGCACGCGGTCGCCGGCCACGTGGCAGGCGAAGGCGGTGTGGCAGCCCTCGCCCAGCCGCGCGAGGAAGAGGCGCTCGATGCCCACGGCGCGCGCCGTAGCCGCGTCGAGCGCGGGAGCCAGCGAGGCGGCGTCGGCCTCGCGGCACTGGAGGGCGACGGCTCCCTGGCCGGCGGCGGGCACCATCCGGTCGAGCCCGATCGGCTCGAGGACGAGACCCTCCCATGCATGTATCCCGAGGCGGTTGAGGCCCGCCTGGGCGAGGAACGAGGCGTCGGCCTGGCCCTCGGCGACCTTGCGGAGGCGCGTGTCGACGTTGCCCCGGAGCTCGGTCCACCCGGCGCCCGGGAAGAGCAGGGCGCCCTGCGCGCGACGGCGGGGGCTGCCCGTGGCGATGCGCCGGGGGACGTCGGCCCCGACGCGGCGGACGAGGACGTCGCGCGCGTCCTCGCGCGGCAGGAAGCCGGCCAAGGTCAGCCCCACGGGCATCTCGGTCGGAAGGTCCTTCGCGCTGTGCACGGCGACGTCGCCCTCGCCGCGGAGGAGGGCCTGCTCGAGCTCCGCCGTGAAGAGGCCCTTGCCGCCCTGCTTTTCCAGGGACCAGGCGGCCTGCCGGTCGCCGGTCGTCACCATCACGCGGATCTCGGTCGGTCGTCCGAGCGCGGCGCCGAGGCGCTCGGCCGCGAGGTCCGCCTGGCGTCGGGCCAGCGGACTTCCCCGGGTGAGCAGCACGAGCGGGCGCATGGGCCCACCTTGGCCAAGCCGTGCATCCTCGGCGAGTCTGAAGCGGATCCCGTTCAGCCCTTGGTGCCGGCGTCCGGCCAATTGCCCCGCGAGCTATCCCGGAACGGATGGGCGAGCAGTCCCTTGACGGTGTGCTCGACCGGCTCATGGATGCCGAAGTTGGTCGGTTTGCGGTCCTTCGGCATGAAGTGAGTCCCGAAGAGGATGTCCCAGAGCGGGAGGAAGCTGGCGAAGTTCCTGTCAATTGCCTCCGGCTCCCGGGAGTGGTGCCAGCGATGGTAGGCGGGGGATACGATCACGTGGCGGAAGGGGCCCCAGTCCCAGTCCACATCTGCATGGCCAAGCAGGGCGAAGACGCCCAGGGCAGGTCCGGCGCCCGCTGCGGCTCCGGGGCCGAACCCGAGAGCCAGGAAGGGAAAGAAGAGCAGGGCATTGGCCACGATGTCGTTGACCGGGTGGCCGCGCACGCTGCTCAGCCAATCAAGCCTCTCGGAACTGTGGTGCACCGCATGGAATCGCCAGAGCCTGCGGCCGTGGAAGACGCGGTGAATCCAGTAGAGGAGAAAGTCGCCCAGAAGGAAGGCCAGGACGAACTGCTGCCAGCCGGGAAGCCGCGCGACGGGTCCGAAGCCCTCGTAATCACCGGTCGCCAGGTCCTCCAGGGAGACCACACCCGTGGGGACGAGGGCGAGGACGGCGGCGGCGCTGACCAGGACGAGGTTGAGCGGCTTGGTCAGGACGCTGTCGAAGACATAGAGCAGGAAATCGGTCAGCATCTGTGGCCGGCGCCACGAGCGACCCTGCTTGTTGCCGAAGAGATGCTCGATGATCCCGAAGAGGACCACGAGGAAGGCGGCTCCGAGGAGGTAGGGAAGCATGGGTCAGTCGGCGGCGGGGGGCTGGGCGGGGTCGAACTCGAGGATCTCGGCCGGCTGGCATTCCAGGGCGCGGCAGATGGCCTCGAGGGTGGAGAAGCGGATGGCCTTGGCCTTGCCCGTCTTGAGCACGGAGAGGTTGGCGAGGGTCACGCCGACCTTCTCGGAGAGCTCGGTGAGGGACATCTTGCGCCGGGCTAGCGCGACATCAAGTCGGACGACGATGGCCATGGCGGTTCAGACGGTGAGCTCCTGCTCCTGCTTGAGGGCGACCGCCTCCTCCAGGCTCCACGCGAAGAGCAACAGGAGGAGCCCGCTGAGCAGCGTCCCGAGGTTGAGGAAGTCGAGCGCCGCGAGGAAGATCAGCAGGATGCCGAGCTTGCGGAGCTCGCGGGAGCTCTCCCGGGAGATCAGGCGGCATTCCGCCGCCGCGACGAAGACAGTGCGCAGCGAGTGGAGGGCGCCCAGGATGAGCACCCCTCCCAGGAGCGCGAGGGCGGTGACGACCGCCCGGTAGCCGCCTTCGGTGAGGAGGCGCTGATAGAAGGCGGTGTGCTCGGGCGTCTTGGCCAGTTTCTCCAGCGCCCAGTCTCCGAAGCCATGGATGGCGACCAACCAGGCGGCGAGGCCGAGGGCGCCTGCGACGAGGAGAAAGGTGCAAATGCCGCGACCAACCAGGCCGGCGCGACGGATTCGGGTTTGTAGTTCGGAGACGGTGGGAGCGTGGCTCATGCCCTAACCCAAGAGCACGCTGCCGTTTAAATCAATAACTATTTATTGTTTATCAATAAATAGTTAACCTTTAGCACCTATTTTAGTGGCCTAAGCCCTCGTGCTCCTTGATGTATTCCTGCTTGAGGCCGAGGGACTCGGGGGCGTGCAGGACGAGCATCTTCATGCGGATGTCCGCCGGGACCTGGGAGGCCGTCGCCTTCGACACGAGGTACATGAGGGCCATGGCGAGGGGCACTGCCCAGATGGCGGGCTGCTCGCAGAGGATGCGAGCGAGCGGGTGCGCCGTCCAGATGTCCGCCAGGCCCTTGGCCAGGGGGCGGTCGGCCCAATAGGCGGCGACTTCCGCGGCGGGGAGCTTCCTGGCGCCGGCCGCGGCCACGTCGGAGATGGAGGTCAGCGTGATGGCCGCGAGCGCCGAGAGCCCGCCGCCCAGCATGCCGGAGGCGGCGCCCTCCATGGTCATGCCGCGCCACCAGACGCTGAGGAAGAGCAGGGGGAAGTAGCTGGCGGCGGCGATGGCGAAGGCCTGCCCGACCATGAAGTTGATCTCGAGGGCCTCGACCTGCATCCCGAGCAGGATGGAGACGGCGCCGATGAGCACCGCGCACCACTTGAAGGCGCGCAGTCGCTGCTCCGGGGTCGATTCCGGACGCAGGATCCGGCCGTAGACATCGTGGGCCAGGGCGCCGGTCATCGAGACCAGCAGGCCGGAGAAGGTCGACATGAACGCGGCGAAGGCGCCCGCGCAGGTGATGCCCGAGAGGATGGAGCCGAGCAGGGTGAGGTCCTTGGACGCGAGCAGGGTGGGGAGCTCGAGCACGACCTTGTCGGTGCCCTTGGCGCCGAGGCCCTCGTAGAGGTGCGGCGCGAGCGAGCGGCCGAGGACGCCGTAGACCGGGGTGAACAGGTAGAAGACGCCGATGAGGATCATCACCCACATGGTGGTCCGCTTGGCCGCGACGCCGTCGGGGTTGGTGTAGAAGCGGACGAGGATGTGCGGCAGGCCGGCCGTGCCGCAGACCAGCGCGATGATCAGCGAGTAGGTGTAGAGCAGCGAGTAGGGCCGCTTGTCCGCCTCGAGCGCCGCCTTGGCCTCGGCGGTGGGCGCCGCTGCGATGGCCGCGTCGACGGCCTTGGTCGTGAGCCGTCCGAACGGCGCGATCCACTGGTCGTCGGTCGGGGCCTTGGCGGGCAGGCCGCCCCTCGCGACCTCGGCCGGGATGGCCTGTCCGGCCTCCTGGGCGGTGCGGTTGGCGCCGAGATGGTCGTGGTAGTGGCCGACGACGGCGGCCAGGACGAAGACCGGCACCGCGATGGCGAACATCTTCAGCCAGTACTGGAAGGCCTGGACCAGGGTGATGCCCTTCATGCCGCCCAAGGACACGTTGAGGGTGATGACCGCGCCGACCACGACGACGCCCGCCCAGTAGGGCAGACCGGGGAAGATGTAGGCGAGGGTCGTTCCCGCGCCCTTCATCTGCGGCATGGTGTAGAAGAAGCCGATGAAAAGGACGAAGCAGACGGCGATCTTGCGGAAGAGCGGGGAGTCGTAGCGACCCTCGGCGAAGTCGGGGATGGTGTAGGCGCCGAAGCGGCGGAGGGGGCCCGCGATGAAGAGCAGCAGGAACAGGTAGCCGCAGGCGTAGCAGACCGGGTACCAGAGCGCGTCGTAACCGACCGCCATCACCATACCGGCCACGCCCATGAAGGAGGCGGCCGAGAGGTATTCGCCGGAGATGGCGGAGGCGTTCCAGCCGACGGACACCGACCTGCCGGCCACGAAGAAGTCGCCGGCGGACTTCGACTTGCCGGCGGACCAGAAGCCCATGGCGACCGTCACGACGACGGTCACGAGCGAGAAGACGGCGATCCAAGGGTCGACCCCGCCGAGGGTCGCGAGCAGGGGGCTCATCGGCCGGCCTCCTCCTTGGCGGCGGCCGCCTCGCTGGCCTCGAGGGCGAGCGAGCGACGGATGAAGATCCAGGACAGGAGCCAGACGTAGGGGAAGAAGAGCACCCCGAGGATGAGCCAGCTCAGGGTGAAGCCGCCCACGCGCCGCGCCATCAGCTCGGGGGCGTGGTAGTTGAGCAGGGGCAGGGCGATGAGCGCCACGACGAAGGCCAGGGCGCAGGCGATGGACAGCCTAAGCTGCTCGCGCATGAGTCGCGCGAGGAAGGCCTCGCTGTGGATGGGGTCTTCCTTCATGGGGTAGGGGTAGGACTCCTTGCCTATCCCCCGGCCACGGGAGGTCAGCCGCAAAATGCGGCCTCAGCCCTGCCAGGCCGCGGCCAATTCCCTTGCCCGCGCCTCCAGCCGGGAGGTCTCCGCGTCCGTGAACTCGTGCGGGACCGACTTGCCGATGCCGATGACGCCAAGGACCCGCCCGTCCTGCCCGAGCACCGGCACGGCGAGCGACCCGTTGACGCCGGTGGCCTTGGCCTCGGGACGCGCCACCCCGGAGGTGTCGGTCTGGAGATTGCAGAGCTGCACCGGCCCCTTGCGCTCGGCGGCGCAGCCCGCGATGCCCTTGCCGAAGGGGATACGGGCGATCTTGGGCAGCAGGAAGTCGGGCACGCCGACCTGTGCCACGAGCTCCAGCTCGCCACCGGCGCCCGTCCGGTGGAGGGTGCCCGTCTGGCAGCCGAACTCGGCGAGGAGGGAGCGGAGAAACTCGGGCATATCCCCATCGTGCATCCTTCCCGCCGGATGGCAAAGCAAGGATGGCGTCGGGGTGCGTGGCGGGCGAAAGGCGAAAAACGAAGAACGAAAGCGAGTCATCGGCGGACGCCTCGGCGAGGCGCCCCTACCTTGCGCCGAACCCCCGCTCCCCGCGTTTCCGGGATTCCGTGCCACTGCGCCCCTGTGAAGCCGTGAAGTTGTGCCCCTGTGAAGCCCTACCTCCTCAGCCCTCCAGCTCCATCCACCGATTCAGGGCGGCGGCGTGGGCCTGCTCGGTCGCGGCCAGCTTGTCCTGCAGCTCCTTGGCCTTGGCCGG
>CAYYLJ010000004.1:0-99429 GCA_964472585.1 uncultured Enterobacteriaceae bacterium
CTCGCCGTCTGCCGCAGCTGCGACAAGTCGCACGACCTCGAGGCCTGCAAGGTCGCCGCGCCGATCGGAAGCCGTTTCCACCCCCTCCCGACCGACCCGCCCAAGGGGGTGACCGTCGCGGAGGGCATGGACGGTTTCACCCTCACCCTCTCGGCGCGCAGCAAGGCCGCCTTCTTCCTCATCCCCTTCATGTGCGTGTGGAGCGGCTTCTCGCTCGGCGGCATCTACGGCACCCAGATCTACAAGGGCGAGTTCGACCTGAAGCTCTCCCTCTTCGGCATCCCGTTCGTCCTCGGCACCCTCCTCTTCGGCTCCATCGCCCTGATGAGCGCCTTCGGCAAGGTCGTCCTCGAGGTGCGCAACGGCGTCCTGCTCCATCGCGTGGGGTTCCTCGGCCTGAACTGGACCCGCCGCCGCGATTGGACGGCCTTCGACCGCGCCGAGCTGCAGGAGTCCACGTCCCGGGGCAAGAACGGCTACCGCACGACCCACTCGATCGTCCTGAAGGGCGAGGCCGGCGAGCACGAGCTCGCCTCGGGCGTCGACCGCGCCCGCCTGGCCTGGGCCCTGCGCTACCTCAACGCCCGCCTCGCCCTGGGACGCTAATCCCCCTTGCCCTCCGGCGGGGGATTTGGGCAATCTCGCCACGTCATGCTCGACCCCAAGTTCCTGCGCGAGAACACCGAGGCCGTCCGGAAGGGCGTCGCCCGGAAGAAGTTCCAGGTGGACCTCGACGCGGTGCTCGCCGCCGACGAGCGGCGCCGCCACGCCGTGACCGAGTTCGAGGCCGCCCGCGCGGGCCAGAACGCCGCCAACCAGGAGATGGCCAAGCTGCCCAAGGGCTCGCCCGAGTTCCTCGCCAAGGTCGCCGAGATGAAGGCCCTCTCCGCCAAGGTGAAGGAGCTGGAGAAGGCCGTGGCCGACGCCGACGCCGCCTGGCGCGACGCCTGCCTGACCGTGCCCAATATCCCCGACCCCAGCGTCCCCGAGGGCCGCGCGGAGTCCGACAACGTCGTCGCCGCCACCTGGGGCGACCCCGCCGCCCTCGTCTCGCCCGCGGCCAAGCCGCATTGGGACATCGCCGGCTTCGCCAAGGCCATCGACTTCGAGCGCGGCGTGAAGGTCACGGGCGCCGGCTTCCCCTTCTACGTCGGCGACATGGCGCGCCTCGTGCGCGCGCTCATCCAGTTCTTCCTCGAGCACGCCGGCGAGCGCGGCTACACCGAGGTCCACGCGCCGCTGCTCGTCAACCCGGCCAGCGCGACCGCCACCGGCCAGCTGCCCGACAAGGAGGGGCAGATGTACCACGCGCCGACGGACGACCTCTACCTCATCCCCACCGCCGAGGTGCCGGTGACGAATTACTTCCGCGACGAGATCCTCGCCGAGGCCGACCTGCCCGTGAAGCGCTGCGGCCACACGCCCTGCTTCCGCCGCGAGGCCGGCAGCTGGGGCGCCCACGTGCGCGGCCTCAACCGCCTGCACCAGTTCGACAAGGTCGAGCTCGTCAAGTGGTGCGCGCCCGACCGCTCGCTGGCTGAACTGGAATCCCTGCGCGAGGACGCCGAGCTCATCCTGCGAAAACTCAACCTCCCCTATCGCGTGCTCCTCATCTGCGCCGGCGACATCGGCTTCCCCCACAGCAAGCAATACGACCTCGAGGTCTGGGCCGGCGGCCAGAAGCGCTGGCTCGAGGTCTCGAGCTGCTCGTCCTTCACCGACTTTCAGGCGCGCCGCGCCGGCATCCGCTACCGGGACGCCGACGGCAAGGTGCACACCGTCCACACCCTCAACGGCTCGGGCCTCGGCCTGCCGCGCGTCCTCGCCGCCCTCCTCGAGAACAACCTCCAGCCCGACGGCACGGTGGTCATCCCCGAGGTCCTGCGGCGCTGGTTCGGCAAGGACCACCTCGCGCTCGGCTGACCCCTTCGCGCTTGTCGCCCCCCGCGGGGCGGGGCAGGGTGGCGGGGTGGAGATCCCGTCCGCCGAGCTGCGCGAGCGCCTGATCGCGGCGGGGCGTTCCCTTGCCGCCGACCCGGCGCTCGTCGCCTCCCTCGCCGAGGAGCCCGCCGTGGCCGTGGCCGTCTCCGGCGGCGCGGATTCGGTCGCCCTGCTCGCCGCCCTCGCCGCGACGCCGCTCGCCCCGCGCCTCGTCGTCCTGCACTACGACCACGCCGTGCGCGGCGCCGAGTCCGCGTCGGACGCCGCCTTCGTCGTCGACCTCGCCGCGGCGCTCGGCCTGCCCTGCGAGGTCGGACGGCGCGAGGGCGGCGGCGCGGCCTCCGAGACCGCCCTGCGCGAGGCGCGCCACGCCTGGCTCGCCGCCGCCATGGCTCGCCGCGAGATCCGCGTCCTGTGCCTGGGGCACCATGCGGACGACCGCGCCGAGACCCTGCTGCTGCGTCTCGCCCGCGGGGCGGGTCCCGAGGGTCTGGCCGCGCCGCGCGCCGAGCAGGCCTTCCGCGACGGCACCCGGCGGCTGCGCCCGTTGCTCCGCCATCGCCGCGAGGCGCTGCGCGCGGCCTTGTCCGCCGCCGGCGTCCCTTGGCGGGAGGACGCCACGAACGCCCGGCCGGGCGCGCCGCGCAACCGGGTCCGCCTCGCCGCCTTGCCCGCGCTGGAGGCCTCCCTCGGCGAGGGATGGCACGAGGGTCTCGCCCGTGCCTCCGACAACCTGGCCGATGCGGCCGACGCGCTTCGCGCGTGGCTGGCCGAGCTCGGCGGCTTGCCGGGCGCCGATGGCGCCTCGCGCCTTTCCGCCCTGAAGGGGCGGCCCCGCGCGCTCGCCCGGCTCGCCTGCGCCGAGGCCGCCTGGGCCGCCGGCGTCGCCGAGGTCGGGGGTCCCGCCTTCGAGCAGCTCGTGGATGCGGTCGCCGCGGGACGGCGGACGGGCCTCAGCCTCGGCGGGCTGGATTGGATGTGGGATGGCCAGACGCTCCGCGTGAGGCGCGCCCCGCCGGGCTGGGGCGGCGAGCCGCGCGAATTGCCGACCGATGGTTCCCTCGCGCCCTGCGGGCTCCGGGCGGAGCGCCGCGACCTGGACGCGACGGGCTGGGCCGAGTTGTCGCAGGGCAGGGTCTCCCCGTGCCGCGAGGTCTGGCTCGCCGCCCCTCCCGGCGCCCGGGTCGCCTGGCGCTCGCGCCTGCCCGGCGACGCCTACCGCCCCCTCGGCGCGCCGGGCACCGCCAAGCTCTCCGACCTGCTGATCGACCGCAAGGTGCCCGTTCAGGATAGGGAAAACCTCCCCGTGGTGCTGGTCGATGGGAACGTGGCCTGGGTTCCCGGTGTCGCACCGGCGCACGATCTCCGCCTGGACGGACCCCGAGAGGGGGCTCTCCGGTTGACTTGGCAGGGTCCGTGCTCACCCTAGAACATCCGTCTCATGAGCAAGGACAACGACCAGGAACCCTCCTCCGGCCGCTTCAACCCCAAGCCCCTCTTGGTGTGGCTCCTCCTCGTGGGCGCCACCCTCGCCCTCGTCCAGTTCTCGGCCCCGGCGGCCCCCGAGGTCCAGCAGCTCAGCACCTCGCAGGTCCTCAAGCTCGCCCAGGAGGGCAAGCTCAAGACCGTCACCCTCCAGCCCGACCGCTCCGGCGGCGCCGACAACTGGTTCGCCGTCACCGGCGAGCTCGCGGTCAAGGGCGAGGCCGAGGACGCCAAGCCCACGCGCTTCGCCGCCTCGGGCAAGCTGACGGACAAGGACTTCGAGTCGCTCCGCGCCGCGGTCGGCACCGACGCCTTCAAGGAGTCCAAGGCCGACACCGCGATGTCCGCCTTCCTCGGCCTGCTGCCCTCGCTGCTCTTCTACGCCGCGATCTTCTACCTGATGTGGCGCATGCTGCGCAGCTCGCAGCGCGGCGCCATGCAGTTCGGCAAGTCCAAGGCCAAGGTCTCGTCCAAGGGCGAGACGGTCACCTTCAAGGACGTCGCCGGCTGCGACGAGGCCAAGGAGGAGGTCCGCGAGGTCGTCGACTTCCTCAAGGACCCCCGCAAGTTCACCAAGCTCGGCGCCCGCATCCCGCGCGGCATCCTGATGGTCGGCCCCCCGGGCACGGGCAAGACGCTCCTCGCGCGCGCCATCGCCGGCGAGGCGGGCGTGCCCTTCTTCAGCATCAGCGGCTCGGACTTCGTCGAGATGTTCGTCGGCGTCGGCGCCAGCCGCGTGCGCGACACCTTCGAGCAGGCCCGCAAGGCCGGCCCCGCCATCATCTTCATCGACGAGATCGACGCCGTCGGCCGCCAGCGCGGCGCCGGCCTCGGCGGCGGGCACGACGAGCGCGAGCAGACGCTCAACGCGCTGCTCGTCGAGATGGACGGCTTCGACGGCAACGAGGGCGTCATCGTCATCGCCGCCACCAACCGCGCCGACGTGCTCGACAGCGCCCTGCTGCGCCCGGGCCGCTTCGACCGCCAGGTGCACGTCGACCTCCCCGACCTGCGCGGCCGCGAGGCCGTGCTCGCCGTCCACGCCAAGCGCTTCCAGCTCGCGCCGTCCGTCGACCTCCACCGCATCGCCCGCATCACCCCGGGCATGGCGGGCGCCGACCTCGCCAACCTCCTCAACGAGGGCGCGCTCCACGCCGCCCGCCGCGGCCGCGACAAGGTCGAGATGTCCGACATCGAGGAGGCGCGAGACAAGATCGCCTTCGGCCGCGAGCGCAAGAAGCTGATGGACGACGAGGACCGCCGCACGACCGCCTACCACGAGGCCGGCCACGCCGTCGTCCAGGCCGTCATCGACGACGGCTCCCTGCCTCTCCACAAGGTCACCATCATCCCCCGGGGCCGCGCCCTGGGCATGGCCATGTACCTGCCCAAGAAGGACGTGCTCGGCCACACCAAGGCCCGCCTCCTCAACTACATCTGCACCGCCATGGCGGGCCGCATCGGCGAGAAGGTCGTCACCGGCGACATCTCCAACGGGGCCTCGTCCGACATCAAGCAGGCCACCCGCATCGCCCGCCAGATGGTCTGCGACTGGGGCATGAGCGACCTCGGCCCCGTCGCCTGGGGCGAGAACAGCGACACCGTCTTCCTCGGCCGCGAGATCGCCCGCAGCCAGTCGCACAGCGACGAGACCGCGCGCCGCATCGACGCGGCGGTGAGCGGCATCATCACCGAGCAGTACGACCGCGCGGCCAAGGTCCTCGCCGAGCACGCCGAGGCCCATCGCAAGATCGCCGAGGCCCTCCTGGAGCACGAGACCCTCGACGGCGTCCACGTCCAGGAGATCCTCCGGACCGGCGCCATCCAGACCCCCATCGTCGGCGCCCCCGTGGCGCCCCTCCCCCGCGAGCCCCGCGAGGGCGAGGGACCTTCCGCCGCCCCCGAGACCTCGCCCAATCCCGCCTGAGGGGTTGCCTCCGGTCCCGCCCCGGGCACACTGTCCCCATGCGCATCGGGCTCACCGGAGGGATCGGCGCCGGCAAGACGGCCGCCAGCGCGTGCTTCGGCCGCCAGGGGTTCCGCGTGCTGTCCGCCGACCGCCTCGCCCACGAGGTGCTGATGCGCCCCGAGGTCCTGCGCCGCATCCAGGCGCGCTGGGGCGACGAGGTCATCACCGAGAACGGCCTGCCCGACCGCGACCTCATCGCCGAGCGCGTCTTCTGCCAGCCCGAGGAGCTCCGCTGGCTCGAGGCCCAGATCCATCCCATCATCCGCGCCGAGTGGCAGGCCGCCATGGCCGACAAGTCCCAGGATTGGCTGGTGGAGATCCCCCTGCTCTTCGAGAAGGGCTGGGACTCGGACTTCGACACCACCGTGGCCGTGGTCTGCGACCCCAAGGTCCAGCGCCGCCGCCTGCTTGAGCGGGGCTGGACCCCGGGCCAGATCGACGCCCGCATCGCCTGCCAGCTGCCCATGGCCGAGAAGGCCGCCCGCGCCCGCCATGTCCTGACCAACGACGGCGGGCTGGACACCCTGGAGGGCCAGGTCCGGGACCTGGTGGGCCGTCTCCGGGGGGCCAAATCCTGAGCATTTAGTCGTTGCCGAGGGGGGGCTCCGATTTAGGTTCGGAAGTCCGCTTTTCCCGCCGGGATTCCCCCGGCTCCAACCACTTCGAACCCCCGAGGACGGACCCCAGTGACGACCGCCGACGATTTCGTCATCCAATTCATCCAGGACAAGGGTCTGGTGCCTGCGCCGGTGGTGGCCGAGGCGCGCGCCTCCCTGGGCGAGACGCCCGCCGGGGCCAATCCCGACACCCTGGCCCTGGACAAGCTGGTGGCCGACGGCAAGGTCACCTGGAAGGCCATCACCGCCGCCCTCGGCCAGGAGTTCGACATGGAGGTCGTCGACCTCGCGCAGGTCGCGCCCACCGAGGACCTGCTCAAGCTGATCAGCCGCGACCTCGCCGAGCGCCACGGCGTGCTGCCCCTGCAGATGGAGGGCTCCGAGCTCGCCGTCGCCATCGGCGACCCCCTCGACACCGAGTCGCTGGATTCCCTCGCCCGCGTCCTCAAGCTGACCCTCAACCCCCGCCTCGCCCCGCCCGACGAGCTCCGCAAGGCCATCGAGCGCTGCTACGCCGGCGGGCAGATGAACGTCTCCTACGAGGACGTCTTCGGCAAGACCTCGGAGGGCGGCGAGGGCGGCCTCGAGCTCCCGCAGGGCGGCGACGTCAAGGAGGACGACGCGCCGATCATCCGGTACGTCAACTCCCTCATCGTCGACGCCATCAAGCGCAAGGCGTCCGACATCCATCTCGAGCCCCTCGAGAAGCGCTTCCGCGTCCGCTTCCGCGTCGACGGCGTCCTGCAGGAGATGAAGGGCCCGCCCAAGCGCCTCCAGGCCTCCATCATCTCGCGCCTCAAGCTGATGGCCGACGTCTCCCTGGCCGAGAAGCGCATCCCGCAGGACGGGCGTATCCAGGCCAAGTCCGGCGGCAAGGACATCGACCTGCGCGTCTCCGTCCTGCCCACCGTCTACGGCGAGTCCATCGTCATGCGAATCCTCGACAAGGAGGGCCTCCGCCTGGGCCTCCCCGAGCTCGGGTTCTTCGCCGACGACCAGGCCACCTTCCAGGGGCTCATCGGCAACTCCGACGGCGTCTTCCTCGTGACCGGCCCGACCGGCTCGGGCAAGTCGACCACCCTCTACTCGGCGCTCAACTACATCAACAAGCCCGACCGCAAGATCATCACGGTCGAGGACCCCGTCGAGTACCAGCTGACCGGCATCAACCAGGTCCAGGTCAAGCGCGACGTCGGCATGACCTTCGCCGCCGCCCTCCGCGCGATGCTCCGCCAGGCGCCCAACATCGTCATGATCGGCGAGATCCGCGACCTCGAGACGGCCGAGATCGCGGTCAACGCCGCGCTCACGGGCCACATGGTGTTCTCCACCCTCCACACCAACGACTCGGTCAGCGCCGTGACCCGCCTCGTGGACATCGGCGTGAAGCCCTTCCTCGTGTCCGCCGCCCTCCGCGGCGCGCTCGCCCAGCGCCTCATCCGGCGCATCTGCCAGAACTGCGCCGCCCCCTACGCCCCCACGGCCAAGGAGCTCGCGTCCATCGGCATGACCGCCAAGGACCTCGCCGGCGCCACCCCGATGAAGGGGGCCGGCTGCGCCAAGTGCGGCGAGCGCGGCTACAAGGGCCGCCGCGGCGTCTTCGAGTTCTTCGTCTCCACCGAGGAGATCCAGCAGATGATCTACTCCGGCGCCTCGCTCGTGGACCTCCGCCGCAAGGCCCGCCAGTCCGGCATGCGCTCGATGCGCGAGGACGGCATCCGCAAGGTCGCCTCGGGCATGACCACCATCGAGGAGGTGCTCGGCGCCACCGTCGCCGTGGAGGACTGACACCATGGCCTACGAGATGCACCAATTGCTGGAGGCGATGATCGAGAACGGCGCCTCCGACCTCCATATCCACGCCGGGCAGTCCCCCTGCCTGCGGATCAGCGGCGACATGGTCCCGCTCGAGGGCCCCAGGCTGACGCCGGACGACACCCAGGCCCTGGCCGCCTCGATCGCGCCGTCCGACCAGATGGAGCGCCTCAAGTCCACCGGCGGCTGCGACTTCGGCTTCTCCTTCCAGTCCAAGGCCCGCTTCCGCGTCAACGTCTACCGCGGCAAGGGCGTGGTCGGGATGGTCCTGCGCCTCATCCCCACCCACATCTTCTCGCTCAAGGACCTCCGCCTGCCCGACATGGTGCGCGACCTCCTCGAGCGGCCCCGCGGCCTCATCCTCGTGACCGGCCCGACCGGCTCGGGCAAGTCGACCACCCTCGCCTCCATGATCCACTGGATCAACGAGCACGTCGACGGGCACATCGTCACCATCGAGGACCCCATCGAGTACTACCACACCCACCGCCGCTGCGTCGTGACCCAGCGCGAGGTGCACAACGACGTCCCCTCCTTCGCCGACGGCATCCGCTCGGCCCTCCGCCAGGACCCCGACGTCATCCTCATCGGCGAGATGCGCGACCTCGAGACCATCGAGGCGGCCGTCTCCGCGGCCGAGACCGGGCACCTCGTCTTCGGCACCCTGCACACCACCGGCGCCGCCCGCACGGTGGACCGCATCCTCGACGCCTTCCCCGCCGGCGCCAAGGACCAGATCCGCGTCCAGCTCGCCTCGTCCATCGTCGCCGTCATCTCCCAGTCCCTCTGCCGGACCAAGGAGGGCAAGCGCGTCGCGGCCTACGAGATCATGGTCAAGACGGACGCCATCGCGGCGAAGATCCGCGAGAACAAGACCTTCCAGATCGTCTCCGACATCGAGACCGGCGGCTCCCGCGGCATGCGGACGCTCGACGCCGACCTGCTCGCCCTCGTGCAGCAGGGCAAGATCTCGCCCGAGGAGGCGCTCGTCCACTGCCAGGACCACGAGATGATGCGCAACCGCCTGCGCGAGTCCGCCCCCAGGAACTGACCCATGTTCGACGACCACAGCGACAGCATCCGCGACCTCGCGGTCGAGTTCCGCCTCGCGACCGAGGCCCAGGCCGCCGAGGTCTGGGAGGGCCACCTCGCCACGGGCAAGCCCTTCGCCGACCTCCTGCTCGACGCCGGCCTGACCGACCGCGAGACCCTGCTGCAGGCCGTCGCCGACTCGCTCGGCGTCCCCTTCTACTCGGCCATCCCCGAGCCCGACGCCGAGCTCGGCCGCGTCCTCAAGCCCGCCCAGGCCCACCGCTACCTCGTGATCCCGGTCGCCCAGGAGGCCGGCAAGCTCACCCTCGTCGCCAAGGACCCCTTCAACTCCTCCATCGTGGGCGAGCTGACCTTCATCCTGCAGAAGGACGTCGAGCTCGCCGTGGCCGACCCGGACCTCGTCGAGGGCGCGGTGATCAAGGCGTACGGCGAGCCCCAGCAGTCCTCGATGGAGGACCTCCTGGGCGAGTTCGAGACGGTCGACGCCGTGGCCGGCGAGGCCGCCACCGAGGAGGACGTCGCCAGCGCCGCCAGCCAGGCGCCCATCATCCGCTTCGTCGACCTCGTGCTCCAGGAGGCCGTCAAGGCGAAGGCGTCCGACATCCACTTCGAGCCCTTCGAGGACCAGTTCCGCATCCGCTACCGCATCGACGGCTCGCTGTACGAGATGGCGCCGCCGCCCCGGAACCTCGCCCCGGCGGTCATCGCCCGCGTGAAGGTCATGTCGTCGCTCAACATCGCCGAGCGCCGCGTGCCCCAGGACGGCCGCATCAAGACGACCATCGGCGGCCGCGCCGTCGACCTCCGCGTCTCGACCCTGCCGACCCAGTTCGGCGAGTCCGTCGTGCTCCGAATCCTCGACAAGAGCGTGGTCAACCTCGACCTCGCCAACCTGTCGATGCAGCCGGACATCATGGACGGCATCCGTGAGCTGGTGAACCGCCCCAACGGCGTCTTCATCGTCACCGGGCCCACCGGCTCCGGCAAGACCACCACCCTGTACTCGGCCCTGCGCGAGGTGAACACGGAGGACGTCAAGATCCTCACCGCCGAGGACCCCGTCGAGTACGAGATCGAGGGCATCATGCAGGTGCCGATCAACCACCAGGTCGGCCTGACCTTCGCCGCCTCGCTCCGCTCCTTCCTCCGACAGGACCCCGACACCATCATGGTCGGCGAGATCCGCGACCTCGAGACCGCCCAGATCGCCGTCCAGGCCTCCCTGACCGGCCACGTCGTCCTCTCCACCCTCCACACCAACGACGCCCCCGGCGCCGTCACCCGCCTCATCGACATGGGGCTCGAGCCCTTCCTCATCTCCGCGGCGGTCGAGGGCATCCTCGCCCAGCGCCTCCTGCGCCGCATCTGCCGCTCCTGCCGCACGGCCTACGAGCCGGACCAGGAGACGGTCTCGCTGCTCGAGGTCGACCCCATCGAGATCGCCAACAAGAGCTTCTGGTTCGGCAAGGGCTGCCCCGAGTGCAACAAGTCCGGCTACAAGGGCCGCCAAGGCCTCTTCGAGCTGATGCGCACCAACGACGCCCTGCGCGTCCTCATCACGGAGCGCGCCCCCACCCTCGTCCTCAAGCAGAAGGCCATCGAGTTCGGCATGCGCCCCCTGCGCGACGACGGCCTCCGCGCCATCTTCGACGGACAGACCACCATCGAGGAGGTCCTCAAGTACACCTAACCCCACCCCCACCCCATGCCCGAGTTCAAATACACCGCCATCGACCGCAACGGCCAGCAGGCGTCCGGAAAGGTCGACGCCGACAGCGCCGACGACGCCCGCAAGAAGCTCATGGCCAAGGGCCTCATGGTCACCGCCCTCGCCGGCGAGGCCGGGGCCGCCGCCAAGCCCGTCGCCGCCTCGCCCTCCAAGGGCTTCCGCTTCGGCGCCAAGGTCACCCAGGAGGAGGTCACCACCATGGCCCGCCAGCTCGCCACGCTGCTCATGGCCGGCCTGCCCCTCCTGCGCGCCCTCGAGCTCATCCACAAGCAGGAGCGCAACCCCGCCTTCAAGGACGTCCTCGGGCAGATCGCCGACAGCGTGTCGCAGGGCAACAACTTCTCCGAGGCGCTCGCCGCCCACCCCAAGATCTTCGACCGCCTCTTCGTCAACATGATCAAGGCCGGCGAGGCCGGCGGCGTGCTCGACAAGGTCCTCGAGCGCCTGGCCGGCTTCCGCGAGAAGGCCCAGCGCATCCAGAAGAAGGTCAAGTCGGCGATGGTCTACCCCGCGGTCGTCGTCTCCGTCGCCGTGGTCATCGTCATCGTCCTCCTGGTCAAGGTCGTGCCCGCCTTCCAGAACCTCCTCGCCGCCCAGAAGACCGCGATGCCCCCGCTGACCGCCTTCGTCATCGGCATCTCGCAGTTCCTCCAGAACTGGATGCTGCCCTCGGAGCTCTCCCTGACGGGCCTCCTCCGCCCCGTCATCGCCTACGGCGTCATCTTCGGCGGCTACACCGCCGCCAAGCTCTGGCTCTCCAGCAAGGCCGGCAAGCAGGTGTTCGACCGCGTGCTCTTCAAGCTGCCCAAGATCGGCGGCTTCGTGCAGATCGTCACGGTCTCGCGCTTCGCCCGCACCTTCGGCACCCTGATGTCCTCGGGCGTGCCCATCCTGCAGTCGATCAACATCACGCGCGACACGCTCTCCAACGTCGTCATCGCCGACTCGCTCGAGCGCGTCCATGACCGCGTCCGCGACGGCGAGCCCCTCTCCGTCCCGCTGGAGCAGTCGGGGGTGTTCCCCCAGATGGTGACCTCCATGATCCAGGTCGGCGAGGAGACCGGCCAGCTCCCCGAGATGCTCAACCGCGTGGCGGACATCTACGACGAGGAGGTGGACAACGCCGTGGGCGCCCTGACCTCGATCATCGAGCCGGTCCTCATCGTCTTCCTGGCCGTGGTCGTCGGCACCATCGTCCTGGCGATGTTCCTCCCGCTCATCACCCTGATCACCCAGATGACCGGCGGCTGAGGCCCGGGTCATCCCGGCCCAAAAAGGAGGCGGGCTACGTACCCCTACGTAGCCCGCCTTTATTTTCTACTTTGTCTTACTTACCCCATCTCCCGTAGGAGATGATGCACGCAAGTTGGGGAAATCGCCCCTTTCTGACAAGCGGAAAAGGTGATTTCGTCGCGAAAAGACCCTTTTTTCGGGGCGTATGAGGACTTCCGCTGGGTGCAGGGGTAGGATTTGAACCTACGACCTTCAGGTTATGAGCCTGACGAGCTAACCGGGCTGCTCCACCCTGCAATTCAGCGGAAGCGGAGATATGAGGCAGGGGAGGGGGCCGGGCAAGGGGAAAGTGCGGCCGAGGTGACGGAGGGGATGGAAGGATAGAATGGGTGGAAGGGATAAAGGGATAAAAAGGATAGAAAGGACGGAAGGGATGAAAGGATGGAGGGATTGGGCCGTCCAGAATGACAACCCAAGGTATCTGCCATGAGATTGGGCTGAGGCTACTCGAGTCGGATCAGGCGCCACGGTCTTCTGTCGCCAGCCAGTCGTGGCCCCCTTGTGTCCCGTTTCCCTCCATCCGCGGAATCGTTCTTCTTTATACCATTCGCCCTCTGGTGTCTTCCGTCCCTTCCATCCTTTCTTTCCTTTCAATCCCTTCATCCCTTTTGCCCCTTTTATCCCTTGGTCAGCCCCGCCCTTTCCACCCCTTTTATCCCTTCATCCCTTCCATCCTTTTGTCCTTACCATCGCGGCCTCAGACGAACCCGAGGTCCTTCTGCGCCGCCGGGCCGAGGATCTTGGCGGGGTCGGCCTTGAGGAAGTTGCGCATGACCGTGCCGTAGACCTGGCGGAAGTCGGTCGTGAAGGTGATGTCGTCGTTGGGCTTGATGGCGAGGTTGGGCGGGGTGCCCACGACCGGCGCCTTGATGCCGGTGTGCATGACGAACAGCGGGGCGGCCGTGCCGTGGTCGGTGCCGACCGTGGAGTTCTCCGAGGGGCGGCGGCCGAACTCCGAGAAGGTCATCGTCAGCACCTGCCGGTCGAGGCGCTTGGCCTGGAGGTCGGCCTGGAAGGCCGCCATCGAGTCGCTGAGCTCCCTGAGCAGCTGGGCGTGGCGGCCGAGCTGGTTGGCGTGGGTGTCGAAGCCGCCGAGCGTCGCGTAGTAGACGCGGGTCTCCATGCCGGAGGCGATGAGCGCGGCGATGCGCTGGAGCGACTGGCCGAGGCCGCCGCCCGGGTAGGCCACCGAGGGCTTGTAGGCGGCGATGACCTCCGCCACGCGGCTCTCGGTGAGGAGCGCATCCATCATGGCGTGGCGCAGGTAATGGTTGTTGTCCGCCGGGTCCGCCGGCGCGTCCGCGCCGCCCAGCGAGGCGTTGAGGTCCAGGAGCAGCTCGGTCTCCTCCTTGCCGCCCGAGGCCGAGCGGGCGCCCTTGCGGGCCCCGCGGCCGACCCCGCCGCCGAGGCCGAAGATGTTGTGGTTGCCCGCCGCCTGGAAGGTCTGGGGCATGACGCTGCCGCCGTGGATGGCCAGCGGGTCCTTGCCGGGCTTGCCGGAGCAGTCGGCGTCGAAGTAGCGCCCCATCCAGCCGTCGTAGGCGTTCTTGTCGGCGTCGCTCGCCGTCTCCCAGATCTCCATCGAGCGGAAGTGCGAGCGGTTGGGGTTGGGGTAGCCCACGTTCTGGACGACCGAGAGCTTGCCCTCCTGCAGCAGGCGATGGAGCGCCCCCATCGACGGGTGGAGCGAGACCTGGTCGTTCACCTTGAGCAGGCCCGCCGAGGGCCGCAGCGCGAGGTTGGGCCGCAGGCGATGGTAGTGGTCGTTCTCGTGATGGACGACGGTGTTCAGGCCGTCGTTGCCGCCGGCGAGCTGGATGAGGACGAGGATGGTGCGGTCCTTCTCCGCCTTGGGCGCCTCGGCCATCACGGAATTGACGAGGAAGGACGGCGCGAAGCCGGCGAAGGCCACCAGGCCGAGGCCGCGGCCGGTGTGGGCGAGGAACTCGCGGCGGGTGTGGGGGGTGAGGCGGTGCGACATGGCGGTTCAGGAAAGCTGGTAGACGGGGGCCTGGAGGATGGCGGTGACGACCTCCTGGAGGCTGCGCACGCGGCGCTGGTCCGGCTTCAGGTGGCCCTCGAGCACCTTGCGGAACTCGTCGGTCACCGGGACGGGCAGGAAGTACTGGCAGAGATGGGCGACGATCTCCCGGTCCGTGCGGTTCTTGGCCAGGTATTCCAGGCGGTCGGGGGTGACGGTGGGCCGGCCGCGGCCGGCCGCGCGGGCCTCCTTCAGCGCGGCGATCTCGTCGGCGTTGAGCTTGTCCTCGTTGATGTCCTGGAAGAGCGAGCGGGCGACGGCGCGGCGCGCCGCCAGCGTGGTCGAGCTGATCCAGTTCCGACCGTAGATCCAGCCGCGGACGTTGGGCGGGTTGAAGAACGGCTGGCCCATCGAGCGGAGCGCGTTGACCACCGGCCCGGGGTAGGGGACGACGTCGATGCCCAGGTCCTGGCAGAGCCCGAGGTAATAGGCGGCCGGCGACTTGATGTAGTTCCCGCGGAAGGCCGGGTGGTAGAAGATCTCCGAGTTGAAGAGGATGCGCGGCAGTTCCTGCAGCCTCATCCCGGAGGCGCGCCAGATGCGGCCGAAGGACACGGCGTACTCGCGCGGCAGGCCCTCGGCCACCAGGTAGAACTTGATCAGCTCCTGGGGCGCGAACGCGGCGGCGGCCGGCTGGGCCAGGGTCAGGCTCACCAGCCCGTCGGGGTCGAACTTGCCCCTCTGGCCGAAGATGACCTTCTCGCCGTCGTCGTGCTGGCCCTTGTCGAGGTGGTAGGCGCCCCTGCGAAGGGTCACCCCGGTCATGGCGCGGGCGGCCTCCTTGACGTCCTTCTCCGTGTAGTTGCCCTCGCCGAGGCAGAAGAGCTCGAAGAGCTCGCGGGCGAAGTTCTCGTTGGGCTGCCCCTTGCGGTTCTGGTTGGAATCCAGGAACTGGATCATCGCGGGGTGCCGCATCACCGTCCGCACGAGCGAGGCGTAGTCCTTGTCGAGCTGGCCGCGGATGGCCGCCTGGTAGTCGAAGAGCGTCTCGGTCCGCCGGACCTTCTCCGCCGTGACGACGAAGATGTCCTGCAGGAACATGACGAGCTTCTCCTGGGCGCTGCACTCCGGACGGCGGGCGAACTCCAGCCACTCCACGTTGAAGTCGCGCAGGGCGGACTCGGACTTGCGGCGCAGGTCCTGCAGGAACTCGCGGCGCTCCTCCGGCGTCAGGCTGCGCAGCTTCGCCCGCACGCCCTCGCTCTCCTCGGAGAGCTCCGCGAGCTTGTCCGGCACGGGCATGGGGCGCACGGCCGAGAAGCCGCGCCGCACCGTCATCGCCGGGCCCTCCCTCAGCGCGAGCGCGGTCGCGACGGGCGTGGCGGAGAAGCCCATGCGCCGGAGCAGGTGGCGCGCCGCATCCTCGTCCCACCGGCGCATGTCCAGGGGGAGCCAGGCGCGGTCGGGAGGGGGCAGGGAGGGGGCGGTTCCCATGGGGTACTTTTCCTAGTGTATAAACACCGCATGGGGGGACAAGTTCACATCCCCCGCCTTTCCGGTTGATGCCCCGGTCGCCCCGGCTAATCTCCGGCCATGGTCCCCCCCGCCGGCGACGACCCCCTCCAGCCTCCCCCTCCTCCGTCCGGGGACGAGGCCGGCGCGGGCGCTTCCTCCCCGGCGCCTTCCGGGGCCATCATTCGGCCCCGCCTGGCCTTCTGGGAGCGCATCGGCGGGCGCGGTCTGGCCATCTCGGTGGTCCTCCACGGCTTCCTGCTCGTCCTCTTCGCCGTCTGGGTCGTGACCACCATCACCGACACGGCCGAGAGCGAGCCGGACACCTTCGCCACCGGATCGGGCGGCGGGAGCAAGGGCGAGAAGGCGGTCATCCGCGACCACAAGGTCGTGCCCCGTCACGCCCAGAACCTGGCCAAGAACACCAGCCGCATCACCAGCAAGTCCTCCACCGCCTCCGTGGCGCTGCCGGACCTGCCCGCGCTGTCGCCCTCCTCCATGATGGCGGGCATGACCGCCGGCGGCGCCTCCAAGGGCTTCGGCGGGGGTTCCGGCGGCGGCATCGGCTCCGGCAAGGGCGTCGGCGTCGGCAACGGCCGCAACTTCGTGGGCAAGCCCGTGATGGGGGCCAAGATCATGGCCACGCGCATCGCGGTCTACCTCGACGCCTCGGGCTCCATGCGCCCCTACCTCGACCGCGTCGAGGCGGAGATCCGCCGCCAGTTCCCCGAGGCCGACATCTTCCGCTACAACGGCATCTGGACCAACGTCGTCGACGGCGAGGTCGTCGGCGGCCGCAAGCAGAAGAACGACGGCGGCCTCGGTCCGCCGCAGGACCCCAGCTCCTTCTCCACCGACCCGAAGACGCTCACCGCCGATGGCAAGGCCGTCTTCCGCCGGTGGGACGAGAACTTCCGCCGCGGCTCCGTGGGGGCGTGGCTGGATGTCATGATGCGCGACCGAAACTACGACGCGCTCGTCCTCTTCTCCGATTTCCAGGACGGCTTCACCCAGTACGACAACCAGGGCCAGGTCATCTTCCAGGAAAACTCCCGCGGCAACGTCAACAACCGCAAGTCCAAGGACACCCGCTGGGAGCAGGAGTGGATCAGCACCTTCGCCAAGGCCCAGGCCGGCCAGGGTCCCCGCCTCTATTGCTTCACCACCCACGTGACGCCCCAGAAGCTCATCGCGACCTGCGTCGAGGTCTCCGGCGGCGAGATCAAGGACGTGTCCTGGCTGCGAAACGGCGGCGGTCCTCCCCCGCCGCCTCCCGGCGCCGCCGGCGGCGCCGATCCCAACGACCCGAACGCCGTGGTCCAGGCCCCGGCGGGCGGCGGCGTCGCGCCTCCGGCGCGCGGGTACCGGCCGCCCCGCTGACGGGACATTCCGCCCAGGGGCGACACCCCGGACGGGCGCGTTTGGCCGGCGCGGCCTCGGCCCCTAGGGCGTGGGCATGCGCCTCGCCTCCTTCCTGCCTTGGCTGACCACCCTGACCGTCCACGCCGTCCTGCTCCTGGTCGCCTTCGCCTGGGTCATCTCGACCGCCCTCGCGCCCTCGCGCCCTCCCGATCCGGAGACCTTCGCCGTGGCCGGAGGCGGCATTCCCGCCCCCAAGGTCGGCCCCCTGCGACCTGAGCGCCGCCCTGCCGCGCCCACGGTCCCCTCGCGGCTGACCGTCCAGGGCGGGCTCTCCGGGCTCGCCGTCGCCGCGCTGCCCGAGGCCGCCCTGGGGCTGCCCTCCGGCCTCACCGGTCCGGGGCTCGCGGGGTCGTCCGCGATCTCCCCGGGGCGAGCCGGGCTCGGGGCCGGTCCCGGCGCGGGCGCGCCCGGCCGCATCGGGCTTCCCGTCCTCGGCCTCCGCGTGCAGGCGCGGCGGCTGGCGGTCTATCTCGACAGCTCGGGCTCGATGCGGCCGCACCTCCCGCGGATCGAGTCGGAGATCCGGGCCTCGTTTCCCGACGCCGATGTCTTCCGGTTCGACGGCGCGCGCATCATCGTGCACGACGGCCGCGTCGCCGAGGGTCGCGGCTACGACGGGCCCTCGCAGCCGAGGCGTCCCGGCGCCACCGAGGCCGCGACCCTCACGCCCGGGGGGCGCCGCCTGCTCGATCGCCTGGCGCCCCGCTGCGAGGCCGGCTCCCTTGGCGCCTGGATCGACTGGATGATCGAGGAGCCCTACGACGCGCTGGTCGTGTTCTCGGACTTCCAGGACGGCATCCGGGTCTATCGCGACGGGGGCAAGGGGCCTCCCGAGCTGGTCTACGCGGACAGCAAGCGGCGGCAGGTGGATGAGCGCGGGGCGGGCGACGACCGTTGGCGGCGCCGCTGGCTGGAGCGCTTCGCGGAGGCGCCGCGCGGGCGGGCCCCCCGCCTCTACCTGCTGACCAGCGAGGTCGAGCCCCAGGCGTTCCTGCGCGATTGCGCGGTTGCCTCGGGCGGGGGGCTGACGATGGTGGAGGTCGGGCGTCCCAAGCCCGCCCGCTGAGCCGACCATGCGCCCCCACGTCACCGAGTTCACGGCCGCCTTCGCGGACACCGACGCCGCCGGCATCGTCCATTTCTCCACCGTTTTCCGGTGGGTCGAGGGCGCCGAGGAGGCGCTCTTCGCCGAGCTCGGCCTGGTGTTCCTGCGCCGCGAGGGCGCCATGCTGCGCGGCTACCCGAGGGTCCATGTCGACTGCGACTACCTCGCTCCGGTCGAGCGCGGCGACCGCGTCAGCCTCGCCCTCTCCCCCGCCGAGATCGGGGACAAGCGCCTGGTCTGGCGCTTCGAGGCGAGCGTGTCCGGACGCCCCGTCGCCAAGGGCTCGCTGGTGACCGTCCACGCCCGCCGCGAGGCCGACGGCCCGATGCAGGCCTCCCTCATTCCCGATGAGGTGAAGCGCGCCCTCGAGGCGCGGTTCCGTTGATGCCGCCTGCCCCCGCCGAGACCCCGTCCCGGCCTCCCCTCTGGCTGTTGCTCGCGCTGCTGTCGGCGGGGCTTGCCCTCGCCTGGGCCGGCATGTCGCGGCCCTTCCATGCCGACGAGGCCGGGCAGTGGTCCTTGGCCGAGGATGCCCGGCCGCACAGCGCCACCGGCGACCGATTCCACGGGCCGACGCTCGGGCTGGCGGCCCGCGCGGCCTTCGCCCTGGCCGGGGCCGAGATCGCGGAGGCCGCGCCGTCGGCCCTCCGCGCCGTGCCCGCCGCCTTCGCGTTCGGCATCCTGCTCCTGCCCTGGATCCTGCCCATGGGAGCCCGGCAGGGGGCCGTCGCCGCGCTCCTGACGCTCCCGTTTGTCGCCGCCTCGACCCGTTTCATCCAGGAGCCGCTGATGGCGGCCGCCTTCGTCGCGGCGGCCGCCCTCTGGATCCGCTCCGGTCCTGCCGGCTCGGCGGCGCCCCGTTTCCTTTCCGGCCTCTGCGCCGGCTTCGCGCTCGCCTGCAAGGTGAGCGCGGCGCTGCACCTCGGGCTCGCCGCCCTCGCCCTCCTGGCCCTCCGTTCGACGGCTCCCGGCTGGAAGGGGCTCGCGGCGTTCATGAGCGGCCTCATCGGCTCATGGGCCGTCTGGCAGAGCAGCTTCCTCGCGGATCCGGCCGCGCTCCTGACCTGGTGGCGACAGCTCGCCCGGGCGTTCGGGGTCGCCACCGGCCTCGCCGAGCCGCCGTTGCCGATGGGGTCGACGACGCCCTGGCTGCTGCTGGCCGTCCTCCTCGGCCTCGCGCTTGCCCTCCGGCTCGGCCGCGGTCGCGCGGCGGACCGCCGTCCCGCCCCGGGCACCGACTTCCTCCTGCTCGCCGCGGGGCTCGCCTACCTGGTCCATCTCGCCTTGCCGTACAAGACGCCGTGGCTGCTGATGACACCGGAGGCGGTCCTCCTCGTCCTGGTCATCCCCTGCTCGCTGGCCGGAAGGGGCCCGGTCGTCACGGCCGCCGCCCTCCTTGTGTCGCTCGCGGCCGCGGCGCTGCCCCGACGGCACGACTACGTGGAGACGCATCCCGACGTGCCCGCCCTCGCCGCCGCGCTGACGGAGGGGGAGCCGCCCTCGCTGGTGCTCGTCCGCGGCGACCATGTGTGGCCGTTCCCGTTCTACCTGCGCGGGCTGAGGGTCGCCTATGGCTCCGTGCCGGATCCGGCGCAGGCCGATGTCTGGATCCTCCAGGCGGCCGGGACGGAGCCTCCGGTCGCCGAGGGGCGTCGCGCCGTGCCCTTCGTGGTCCGCGAGAACGAGCTCTGGTGGGCGGTCGCCCGCGAGCCCGCCGCGTCCCGGCTCGAGCGCGCCCTGCGCCCGACCCGATGAGCCGGCCGTCGCTCCGTTTTCACCGCGAGGCGCTCGGCTGCGCCTTCGAGATCCGCTTCCCGGGCGACGAGGACCCGTCCTATGCCAGGAGCGCCCTGGAGTCCGTCTGGGACGCGCTGGAGCGGGTCGAGGCGGAGCTCGACCCCTCGCGTCCCGGCAGCGCGCTCGCGGCCGCGAACCGAATGGCCGCCGGCGAGCGCCTCAGGGTGCCGCCCCACCTCCGCGAAAGCCTCGACCTCGCCCGCCGCCTCCATGAGGAGACCGCCGGGGCCTATGACGCGCGGATGCCCGCCGACGCCGACCGGGCCGCGTGGATGGAGGCCAGGGCCGCCGCCTGGCAGCTCGACGGCTCCGACCTTGTCTGCGAGGGCCCCGGCTGGCGGCTCGACCTCCTGGACCTCGCGCGGGGGCTCGCGCTCGACCGCATGGGGGACGCGCTGCGCGAGTGGGGCCTCGGCCACGCCCTGCTCGTCGCGGGCGGCCACGCCGTCCTGGCCCTGGAGCCGCCGCGCGACGCCGAGGGGTGGCGCCTCGCCGCCGGGGAGGAGGAGCTGCGCCTCGCCGGCGCCGCCCTCGCCAGCTTCGGCGGCGGCAACCCCGCCCGGATGACCGACCCCCGGCTCGGGCAATCCGTCGCGCTGCCCAGGCCCTCGCGGGCCCTCGCCCGCGGCGCGGCCGAGGCGGCCGGCCTCGCGCGGGCGCTGGCCGTCGCCAGCCCGGCCGAGGTCGCCGGGTGGCTGGACGGACGTCCCGACCGCGGCCTCTGGCCGGCGACCGGCGAGCGGATGGGCGCCGCGTCGCGGCTCAGCGGGCCGCGCTCTTGAGGGACTCGGTGATGTCCTTGAGCAGCGACGAGCGGCCTTCCGAGTAGAGGAAACGGTCCGAGGCGATGCGGTTGTAGGCGCGCTCCAGGACGTCGGAGGGCGGGCGACGGGTCGCCATCAGGCGCCGCAGGTAGAGCTCGAGGTCGTCGGCCATCTCCTCGTTGTCGATCTTCATCTTCACGAGCTGCAGGAGCAGCGCCTGGTTGTTCTCATGGCGCAGGTGGGCGGCGACGAGGGTCTCGTTGGCCTCCTTGTGCCGGCCGGTCTGGACCAGCTTGCGGCCGATGGCGACGAGGAGCTGGGGCGGCGTGTTGCGCGCGTCCATCACCTTCTTGAGGTTGATGGCCCCGATGTCGGCCTGCCCGTCGGCATAGTAGGCGATGGTGCGCAGCGACTCGAAGGTCACCTTCATCTCGCCGAACCACTGCTCCTTGGCGTTGCGCGTGAAGAGGTCGTCGACGATGGCTATGGCCTCGCGGTTCTTGCCCGCGTTGATGAGGCACTCGACGTGCGTGAGGAGGAACTTGGGGCGGGAGGGGAACTTGCCCTTGGTGGCGAGGTCTAGCAGGCGCTGGGTGAGCGCGGTGTCCGAGGTGTCATTGCCGAACTGGGCGAGCTCGAGCAGGGCGGTCTCGTTGGTGGGGAAATCCGCGAGCAGGCGGTCCACGGCCTCGGCGCGGCGCGCCGCGTTCTCGTCGCCGGGCAGCAGGTAGAGGATCTGGATGCGCGGGGTGTGGGCGGAGGGGTCGCGGACGGCCAGGAGGTTGAGGGCGTCCCGCGCGGCGGTGAGGTTGCCCAACTCCTTTTGCCAGCGGGCCAGCATGGCGCGCAGGTGGTCGGCGTTGGGGAAGGTGCGGGCGGCGTCGGCCAGGCGGGTGACGGCGATCTCGCGGTCGCCCTTCTCCCAGGAGATCTGGCAGAGCAGGGTGTAGCCCTCGAGGGTGAGGTCGAGCCGGTTGGCCCGGATGAACTCGATGGCCTCGTCGAAGTTGCCGCGCAGGAAGTTGGCCTGGGCGAAGGCCACGCGGAGGTCGGACTGGATCCCGGGATCGACCTCGGGGTCGTCCATGTAGATCTCCGCCGTGCGCACGATGAGCGCGTCCTGGTCGAGCATGAAGCAGCGCCGGAGGAAGTTGCGGAAGTGGGCCCGGTCGGACTTGGCGTGGACGAGCGACTCCTCGAGGATCTTGTAGGCGTCCTCGGTTCGGCCGAAGGCGAAGTAGAGGTCGGCGCAGAGCCGCTGGCCCTCGAGGTTCTGCCGGTTGAGGCCCGCGCCCGCGCCGATGTACTTGGCGAACTCGCCGTAGTCCTCGCGACGCAGGGCGGCCTTGGCGATCTCGATGTAGCTGTCGCCCTTCATCCGCAGGTGGTCCGACTTGGCATCCTCGCTGACGAAGTAGAGGAAGGCGGTGGACCAGCGCGTCCCCTCGATGTCCCTCATGTATCGCTCGCGGAAGTAGAACAGCGAGACCAGGGAGAGGTAGGCGAGCACGGCGGCGCCGGCGACGATCTTCCAGATGCGGGACCAGACCGGGGTGTAGCGGACGCCCTGCTCGCCCAGGTTCTCGACCTGGAACATCCCGAGCAGGATGCGGCGGGCGCCCCGGGCGCCGTAGGCGTAGACGTATTTCGTGTCGTCGGACATCGCGCCCAATGTGACTCCCGGGCCCGGCTGGGCAAGCGGAACCGCCCTCAGCGGCCCGTGAGCAGCAGGTGGCCCCCGGCCAGCACCAGATAGGCCCCGAAGGCCTTCCTCAGGAGCGATTCCTCGGCGAGGAAGGCGAGGTGGCTGCCCAGCCAGACCCCGGCCAGGCAGGCCGCGGCCAGGGGCCCGACGGCCGCCCAGTCGACCGCCATTCCCGGCTGGGAATGGTAGCGCCAGGCCCCGAGGAGCGACATGGGCACCATGACGGCGAGCGCCGTGCCCTGGGCCTGGGTCTGGGTCATCGACGTCAGCCAGAGCAGGGCGGGGGTGATGACCACGCCCGCGCCGATGCCGAAGAGGCCGCTGAGCGTGCCGGCGGCGACGCCGAGGATGACGAGGATGACGAGCGGTGGCATGCCGCGATGCTGGGGCGCGGCCGACCTCCTGCCAATCCCTCAGTCCCGCAGCCGGCGCAGCAGGCCCTCGAGGTCGAGGTCCGCGGCGAGGCAGGCGTCGCCCCGGCAGAGCTCGAGGCCCGGGCGTCCCGCCGTCACGACCATCGCGTCCGGCGCGAGCGCCCCCGCCGCGCGGAGCACCGCGGCGCCGTCCAGGCCCGGGCCGACCTTGACGACGGGGATGCCGCGCTCGGCCCGCTCGATCGCCTCGAGGGCCCTCGGGATGCCATGGGGCGCGTTGCGGGCGGCGTCGCCATAGGCCTCGGCGAGCGCGCGCCAGCGCGCGCCGGCCCCGGCGTCGGCCCCCAGCGCCTCCAGCGCGGCCTCGGCGGCGAGCAGGCTGCTGTGCCCGGCGGGCATGGCCTGGTCCCACCACCCCTTGAGCCGGATCGGGAGCAGGCCTTCCGGGTCCTCCGCCATGAAGCAGCCGACCGAGTTCGGGTCGCCGAGCCGGCGATGGGCCGCGGCGACGATCGCCGCCGCCTGCGCGCGGCGCGCCGGGTCGCCGGTCGCCCCGACCGCGAGCGCGGCCTCGGCGAGCCAGGCATGGTCCTGCAGCGTCCCCGGGATGTCGGAGCCGAGCACGGACCTCAGTCGGAGCCCTCCCTCGGCATCCCGCCAGGTGCCTTCCGCGAGGAGATGGTCGAGCAAATCGCGGGCCCGCGCGCGCCAGTCCGGCTTGTCCAGCAGGACGCCGGCCCGGGCGAGGCTCGTCGCGACCAGGGCGTTCCAGCCAAGCAGGACCTTGTCGTCTCGCAGGGGTTGGGGTCGGCGGTCGCGCGCCTGCCTCAGCCGCGCGGTCAGGGGGGCGAGCGCGGCCCGGCCGGCGCCGGTGCGGAAGGTGGGCACGCTGCGCCCGCCCTCGAAATTCCCGGTCTCCGTCACCCCATGGGCCCAGCACCAGGACTCGGCCGCCTCGCCGAGCTCGGCCGCGACCTCGGCGGGCGTCCAGGTGTAGGTCGTGCCCTCCTCGTGCCCGGTGTCCGCGTCGAGCGAGGCGGCGTAGGCGGGGCCGACGCGCATCTCCCGCTCGAGCCAGCCGACGACCGACTCGCAGGTCTCCGCCCATGCCGGCTCGCCGAGGACGACCGCGGCGCGCGCGTAGGCGCCGAGCAGCAGGGCGTTGTCGACGAGGAGCTTCTCGAAGTGCGGCACGGTCCATTCCCGGTCCACGCAGTAGCGGTGGAACCCGCCGCCGACCTGGTCGCGCAGCCCCCCGCGGTCCATCGCCTCCAGCGTCCGGCGCGCCGCCGCGTCGAGGCGCTCGCGGTCCCCGGGCGGGATTCCCGGACGGGAGCGGACGGCCAGGAGGAGGTCGATCGCCATGGGCGCGGGGAACTTGGGGGCCCCGCCGAGGCCGCCGTGCGCGGGGTCGGTGTCCGCGGCCAGGGCCAGGGCCGCGGCCAGGCGCGCCTCGGCCGCGACGGGGCCGTGGCCCGCCCCCGGCGATCGGCTGAAGTGCAGGAGATTGCGGGCGACCGCGTCGGCGTTGGCGGCGAGGTCCTCGCGCTGCGTGCGGTAGAAATCCGCCACCCGCATCAGCACCCTCGGCCAGGGCGTGCGCCCGCCGCGCTCGTCGGGCGGGAAGTAGGTGCCGCCGAAGAAGGGGCGCCCGTCGGGCAGGCAGAAGCTGTTGAGCGGCCAGCCGCCCTGCTGCTGGACCATCTGGACGGCGTCCATGTGGAGCTGGTCGACGTCGGGGCGCTCCTCCCGGTCGACCTTCACGCAGACGAAGTGCCGGTTCATGAGGTCGGCGATCCAGGGGTCGTCGAAGCACTCCCGCGCCATCACGTGGCACCAGTGGCACGAGGCGTAGCCGATGGACACCAGCACCGGGACGTCGCGCCGCCGCGCCTCCGCGAAGGCCTCGGCGCACCAGGGCCACCAGTCGACGGGCTGGTCGGCATGCTGGCGGAGGTAGAGGCTGCGCTCGCTGGCGAGGCGGTTGGGCACGCCCCCATCTGGTCGGGGAGGCGGGGCTTGGCAAGCGGGCAGGCGGGCGGCTAGGGTGGGCGCCCGGCCCCGATGTCCCGCCCCGTCATCCGCATCCTCGACGACAAGGTCGCCAACCAGATCGCGGCCGGCGAGGTCGTGGAGCGCCCGGCCGCCGCGGCCAAGGAGCTGCTGGAGAACGCCCTCGACGCGGGCGCCCGCCGCGTGACGGTCGACTTCTCCCGCGGCGGCAAGGCCCTGCTCGTGGTGGAGGACGACGGCGTCGGCATGGAGCCCGACCAGGCCGAGCTGGCCCTGCGGCGCCACGCGACGAGCAAGATCCGCGAGGCCGCGGACCTCGGCCGCATCCGCAGCTTCGGCTTCCGCGGCGAGGCCCTGCCGTCCATCGCCAGCGTCTCGCGGTTCACGCTGCGGACGCGGGCGAGGGAGAGCGAGGTGGGCTGCGAGATCCTGGTCAACGCCGGCAAGGTCGTCCATCGCCGCGAGCACGGCATGGCGCCCGGCACGCGCATCGAGGTCGCCAACCTCTTCCATCCCGTGCCGGCCCGCCTGCGGTTCCTCAAGTCCGACGACACCGAGGCGGCCCACATCATCCGGCTGGTCCGGCTCTACGCCGTGGCGCATCCCGAGGTCGGCTTCGTGCTCCGGGAGGACGGCCGCGAGGTCTTCCGCTCGCCCGGCAACGTCCCCCTGCTCGACCGCGTGCGCGAGATCTGGGGCAAGGCGGTGGCGGACGACCTCCTGCCGCTGCCGCCGCTCGAGGCGCCCGGGCTTGGCATCACGGGCCTCGTCGGCAAGCCCGGGGTCAGCCGCTCCACGCGGCAGGACCTCGTCACCGTCGTCAACGGGCGTCCCGTCGACAGCCGCGCCCTCACCTACGCCCTGGTCGAGGCGTACCATACCCTCATCCCGAAGGGTCGCTACCCGCTGGCCTTCGTCTTCCTCGAGATCGACCCCGCGGCGGTGGATGTGAACGTCCATCCGGCCAAGCGGGAGATCCGATTCCGCGACGAGGCCAAGGTGCGCGCCTTCGTGCTGCGGGCCGTGCAGGGCGTGATGGGGGTGAGCGGTTCCCCCGGGCAGGAGGTGATCCTCCCGGAAGCCACGACGCCCCATGCGGCTCCCCTTTCACCTGCTCCCTTCGTTCCCCCCCACCCTCGGTCGCCTGAGAATCCTCCGCATCCCCAGGATCCTCCTTCTCCCCCGCCTCCCTCCTCGCCCTCGCTTCGCCTTCGCTGGCGTCTCATCGGCCGGTTGCGCGGCGACCGCGCGCTCTTCGAGACGACCGCCGGGCTCGTCGTGCTCGACATCGGCTCGGCCCACCAGCGGGTCCTCTTCGAGAGGATCCTGGCGGATGTCGGCGCGGCCGACCCTGTCTCCCAGCCCCTGCTGCTGCCCATTCCCCTCGAGCTGGAGCCCCTGCCGGCGGCCGTCCTTCGCGAGCAGGAGCCCTTCCTGGCCAAGGCCGGATTCGCGCTCGAGCCCTACGGCCGCAACTTCTGGCGGCTCAACGCCGCGCCCTCGTGGCTCGAGCCCGGCGAGGCCGAGGGCTTCCTGCGCGACCTGCTGGGCGAGATGGCGCGGCGCGAGGGCGACTTCGCCAAGCCGCACCTCGCGTCCGAGGCCCTCGCGCGCCTCGCCGTCCGCCGCGGCCGCCATCGCACCGACGCGCTCGCCGACGCCGAGCTCGCCGACCTCGTCGACCGGCTTTTCCGCACGAGCCAGCCGGGCACGGATCCCCTGGGGCGCCGCACCTACTTCGAGCTGGCGGACGGCGACCTCGACCGCCGGCTTGGCCGGGGCGCCTGATCAGCGCCGCCTTCGCCCGGCCCGGCCGCCGCCGCGCGGCTTCTCGCCCTTGAGCGCGGCCAGCTGGTCCCGCAGGTGCGCGGCGCGCTCGAATTCCAGCCGGTCGGCCGCCGCCAGCATCTCGGCCTCGACCTCCGCGACGACGCTGGCGGCGTCGCGGTCCGCGGGCGCGGCGCCGGTCACGGGGTCGGCGGCCGGCGCCAGGCTCGCCTCGATGGGGCGCTCCACCGAGCGGGGCGTGATGCCGTGGCGCGCGTTGTGCTCGGCCTGCCGGCGACGCCGCTCGGCGCAGGTCGCCAGGGCCCGCTCGAGGGAGCGCGTGCGGACGTCGGCGTAGAGCAGGACGCGGCCCTCGACGTGGCGCGCGGCGCGCCCGGCGGTCTGGATGATGCTGGTCTCGCTGCGCAGGAAGCCCTCCTTGTCGGCGTCGAGGATGCCCACCAGGCCGACCTCGGGGAGGTCGAGGCCCTCGCGCAGCAGGTTGACGCCGACGAGCACGTCGCACTGGCCGGCGCGGAGCCGGCGCAGGATCTCGACGCGCTCGATGGCGTCGATGTCCGAGTGCAGGTACTCGACCTTCATGCCCTGCTCGCGGAGGAAGTCCGCGATGTCCTCCGACATCCGCTTGGTGAGGGTCGTGACGAGCGTGCGCCGGCCCTTGGCCGCCTCGGCCTTGGCCTCGCCGATGATGTCCTCGACCTGCCCCCGGATGGGGCGGACCTCCATCACCGGGTCCAGCAGGCCGGTCGGCCGGATGACCTGCTCGGCCACCACCGCGGAGCGGCGCAGCTCCTCGGGGCCCGGCGTGGCCGAGACATAGACCGTCTGCGCGTTGAGCGCCGCGAACTCCTCGGGGCGCAGGGGGCGGTTCTCCAGCGCGGAGGGCAGGCGGAACCCGAAGTCCACCAGGCGCTCCTTGCGCGACCGGTCGCCGTGGTACATCCCGCCGATCTGGGGCAGGGTGACGTGGCTCTCGTCGAGGAACACGAGCCGGTCGTCGGGGAAGAAGTCCAGCAGGCAGAACGGGCGCTCCCCGGGGCGGCGGCCGCCGAGGTGCATCGAGTAGTTCTCGACCCCTTGGCAAAAGCCCGTCTCGCGCAGCATGTCGAGGTCGTGCTCGGTGCGGGTGCGGATGCGCTGGGCCTCGACCAGGCGGCCCGCGCGCTCGAAGAAGGCCACGCGCTCCTCGAGCTCCTCGCGGATGGCCTCGACGGCGGGCTTCACCCGCTCCGGCGAGGTGACGTGGGCGTTCGCGGGGTAGAGGTCGAGCGCGGGCAGCTCGGCGCCGGGGCGGACGTCGACCGGGTCGAGCTCGCGGATGGACTCCAGGGTGTCGCCCCAGAAGGTCAGCCGGACGGCCGTCTCCAGCCAGGCGGGCCAGAGGTCGACCGTCTCGCCGCGCGCCCGGAAGCTGCAGCGCTCGAGGATGGCGTCGTTGCGCGAGTACTGGCCCGCGACGAGGCGCGCGAGGAGGTCGTCGCGCCGGAGCGCCATGCCGGGCCGCAGGGCGGTCATCATGCTGCGGAACTCCTCGGGCGAGCCCAGGCCGTAGATGCAGGAGACCGTCGCGACCACCAGCACGTCGCGTCGCGAGAGCAGGGCGCCGCTCGCCCGCAGCCGCAGCCGCTCGATGTCGTCGTTGATGGACGAGTCCTTCTCGATGTACGTGTCCGTCTGCGGCACGTAGGCCTCGGGCTGGTAGTAGTCGTAGTAGCTGACGAAATACTCGACGGCGTTGTCGGGGAAGAAATTCCGGAACTCCGCGAAGAGCTGGGCCGCCAGCGTCTTGTTGTGGCTGATGACGAGCGTCGGGCGCTGCAGCCGCTCGACCAGGCTCGCCATGGTGAAGGTCTTGCCCGAGCCCGTGACCCCGAGGAGCGTCTGGTGCGCGTTGCCCGCGCGGAGCGAGGCCTCGAGCGCCGCGATGGCCGCGGGCTGGTCGCCGGTCGGCGCGTAGTCCGCCCTGAGCCGGAAGCCGCCCATGTTCAGGGGCCTCCCGGCAGGGCCAGGGCGACGGTGACCTCGGAGAGGTCCTGGGCGAGCGCGTCGGCGCCCGAGCCTGCCATGACCTCGCGCGGGTTGGTCGTGCAGAGGCCGACGGCGCGGAAGCCCCCGGCCTTGGCCGCGGCGATGCCGGGGAGCGTGTCCTCGAACACCACCGAGCGGGCAGGGTCGCCCCCGGCCAGCGCGCAGGCCTTGAGGAACACCTCGGGGTCGGGCTTGCCGCGGACGACGTCCTCGCTGGTCACCGCGCCGTCGAACCACGGGGCGAGCCCGAACTTGCGGAAGGCGAGGTCGAGGTTGGCCCGGTGGGTGGAGGTGCCCACCACGCGGGGGATGCCCGCCTCGGCCAGGGCGCGGAGCAGCTCGACCGTCCCCGGGAGCAGCCGGATGAGGCCGCCCTCCGCGAGCTCGCGGTAATGCGCCTCCTTGGCCAGCGACAGGCGACGGACCTCCGCGGGGTCGGTCGCCCAGCCGTGGATCCCGGGGATGATGACCTCGTTGCGCTTGCCGAAGCCGCGCAGGAAGCTGCCCGGCGCGAGGGGCAGGCCCTCGTCCGCCGCCAGGCGCGCCCAGGCGCGCTCATGCGCGGCGGAGGAGTCGACGACGACCCCGTCCCAGTCGAAGATGGCGACGGCGCGTCCCACGGGCTCAGTGCTTGTCCCAGGGGAAGGTCACCTTGGCAGGGGTGTGCTCCCAGACATTGAGCGGCTCGAAGATCTGCCCGGGCGCGAGGATGCCGTTGGGGTCGAGCGCCCGCTTGACCGCGAGCATGGCGGCGATCTCCGCCTCGGAGTGCTGGAGGCGGAGGAAGGGCGACTTGGCGATGCCGATGCCGTGCTCCCCGGTGATGGCGCCGCCCATCGCGACCACCTCCCGCATCATCTCCAGGATGGCCGCCTCGGCCTTGCGGCGGTGGTCGGCGTCGCCCCGGTTGTACATGATGTGGATGTGGAAGTTGCCGTCGGCGGCGTGGCCGAAGGTCGGGGTCGGCAGGCCGTGGGTCTCGCGCATCCGGCGGGCGAGGCGGATGAGCGGGACGTACGAGCGGAAGGGGACGACGATGTCCTCGTTGAGCTTGGCGTCGCCCAGCAGGTACATCGCCTGGGAGCAGGTGCGGCGGATGTGCCAGAGCGCCTCGGCCTCCGCCGGGTCGTCGGTCTCGCGGGCGGCGAGCGCCCGGCCGGCGTGCCAGGCCCGCACCTTGGCGGCGTCGTCCGCGAGCGCGGCCGGGTGGCCGTCGAGCTCGAGCAGGAGCAGGGCGGGCTCGGGCTCGCCGCCGACGGCCTCCGGGGGGAACACGGTCCGGCCGTTGCGCCGCTGGGCGACGGCGACCGTCTGGCGGTCGAGGAACTCGAAGACCGAGGGCGCCACGCGGGCCGTCATGAGGTCGGCCGCCGCCTGCAGCGCGTCCTCGTCCGTCCGGAAGGCGAGCAGGAAGGTCCGCCGCGCCTGGGGCAGGGGCGTCAGGCGCAGCCAGGCCTTGGTCACGATGCCGAGGGTTCCCTCGGCGCCGACCCAGAGGTCGCGCAGGTTGTACCCGCTGACGAACTTGCGCAGGGGCGCCGCCCAGCGCACGGGCTCGCCCGTCGGGAGCAGGCCCTCGAGCGCCATCACGTGGTCGCGCACGACGCCGTACTTGGCCGCGCGCAGGCCGCCCGCGTTGGTGGCGATGTTGCCGCCGATGCTGCAGTGGTGGAGCGAGGACGGGTCCGGCGGGAAGAACAGGCCGTGGGGCGCCGCGCGCTCGTTGATGTGGGCGGTGATGGCGCCGGGCCCGACGCAGGCGACCGCCGACTGAGGGTCGATCTCGATGGAATCCCAGGCCTCGAGGTGGACCACCCAGCCGCCGCGGATCGGGGCGCTGGCGCCCGTGTTGCCGGTGCCGCGGCCGCGGACGGTCACGGGGACGCGCCGCTCGTTGGCGAGCCGGAGCACCACCTGGAGCGCGGCGACGTCCGCCGGCCGGATGACGGCCTCGGGCAGGAAGCTGTACCGCGTGTTGTCCATCGACGCCGCGAGGCACGCGGCCTCGTCGGTCCGCACCTGCGCGCCCAGCCGGCGCGCCAGCTCGGCCGTCGCCTCGGGATGGGTCGCTCGCGGCAGGGACATGCCTCTCACCTAGGCGGGTCAGGCGATTTCCGCAAGCCACGCCGCCGCCTCGGCGTCGGACGGCATGCGCCAGTCCCCGCGGGGCGAGAGCGCGACCGAGCCGACCTTGGGGCCGTCGGGCAGGGCGGAGCGCTTGTACTGCTGGGCGAAGAAGCGGGTCAGGAAGATCCTCAGCCAGCGGCGGAGCGTCTCGGGCTCGTGCTTGCCGGCGAAGGCGTGCTCGGCCAGCCAGAGGATCTTGGCCGGCCGGCAGGCGCCGCGCACGAGGTGGAAGAGGAAGAAGTCGTGCAGCTCGTAGGGCCCGACGATCTGCTCCGTCTGCTGCGCGATGGAGCCGTCGGACCCCGGCGGCAGGAGCTCGGGGCTGACGGGCGTCGCCACGATGTCCTCGAGGATGGCGCGGGTCTCGCCCACGTGGCGCGCGTGCGCGGCCCAGCTCACCAGGTGGCGCACCAGCGTCTTGGGGACGCCGAGGTTCACGTGGTACATCGACATGTGGTCGGCGTTGAACGTGCACCAGCCGAGGGCGGCCTCGGAGAGGTCGCCCGTGCCCACCACGAAGCCCCCGCACTGGTTGGCCAGGTCCATCAGGATCTGGGTCCGCTCGCGGGCCTGGGCGTTCTCGAACGTCACGTCGTGCCGCCCGGGCGGGTGGGAGAGGTCCCTCAGGTGCTGCTCGACCGCGGCGCCGATGGGGATCTCGCGCGCGGTGACGCCGGTCGCGGCCATCAGGCGGCGGGCGTTGAGCAGGGTGCGGGCGCTGGTGCCGGGACCCGGCAGGGTGACGCCCAGGATGCCCTTGGGGTCGAGCCCGAGGCGGCCGAAGGCCTCGAGGCAGGCGAGCAGGGCGAGGGTGGAGTCGAGGCCGCCAGAGATGCCGATCACCACCTGGCGCGCCCCGGTGTGGCGGAGGCGGCGGGCGAGGCCGGTGGACTGGATGGCGACGATCTCCTGGCAGTGCTCGTCGCGGCGCGCGGGGTCGGACGGCACGAACGGGTGCTGGGAGAAGCGCCGGCGGAGGCGCGGCGCGTGGCCCGCCGGGTGCCCGAGCTCGAAGGCGACCTCGCGGACGGCGGGGGCGGGCGCGCCGAAGAAGGTGCTGTTGCGGCGGCGCTCCGCGGCGAGGCGCTCGACGTCGACCTGCGACACGAGCAGCGCGTGGTCGAAGCGGAAGCGCTCGGACTCGCCGAGCAGGACGCCGTTCTCGGCGATCAGGCCGTGGCCGCTGTAGACGACGTCGGTCGTCGACTCGCCGGCGCCGGCCGAGGCGTAGGCATAGGCCGCCAGGCAGCGGGCCGACTGGTTGCGCACGAGCTCGCGGCGGTAGGCCGCCTTGGCCAGCAGCTCGTCGCTCGCCGACAGGTTGGCGATGACCGTGGCGCCCGCGAGCGCGAGCCCGCCGCTCGGGGGCTCCGTGGCCCAGAGGTCCTCGCAGAGCTCGACGCCCAGCACGCAGTCGGGGACGTCCGTGGCGCGGAAGAGGAGGTCCGTGCCGAAGGGGACGCCGCCCAGGCGGGGCAGGTCGCGCCGGGTCGCGACGCGCGACGAGGCGAACCAGCGCTGCTCATAGAACTCGCCCGTGTTGGGGAGATGCGTCTTCGGGACGACCCCGAGGACCTTGCCGCGCGAGACCACGGCCGCGCAGTTGTAGAGCCGCCCGTCGACCTCGATCGGCAGGCCGACCACGGCGGTCAGGCCCAGCCGGCCGGTCGCCTCCGCCACCTTGCCCAGGGCATCCAGGGCGGCGGCGAGCAGCGCGCGGTGGCCCAGGAGGTCGCCCACCGAGTAGCCGGTGAGGCCCAGCTCGGGGAAGATGGCGATCTCGGCCCCCTCGGCGGCCGCCTTCTCCAGGGCCTGGACGGTCAGCTGGGCGTTGCCCGCGGGATCTCCGAGGCGCAGGGCGGGGGAGACCGCGGCGACGGTCACGAAGCCGTGCTGGTGCAGGCGCTTCGGCATGGCCCGCCATCCTCCCGCCCGGCTCCGGGGCTGGCAACCCGAAAGCCCCGCCCCAATGGGGCCCGGGCATGAAAAAGCCCGCTTTCGCGGGCGTTCCCGGGGGCCGTCCGCGGCCTCACTCCGGCTCGGCGGTGGCGAAGGTGACGTTGGTGACCTCGGCCTTGGCGAGGATGTCGAGGACGTTGATCACGCGCTCGTAGCGGGCGGTCTCCTCGGCCTGCACCGTGACCAGCAGCTTGGTCTTCCCGCTGTCGGCGTTCTGGCGGGCGCGCATCATCTCCTGGTAGAGCTGGTTGAGCTCCTTGTCGGTCGGGGTGGAGATCGGCTCGTCGTTGAGCGACACCTGGCCGTTCTCGGCGACGGAGATGGTGAGCTCGTCCGGCATCTCGGTCTCCTGGGCGGTCTCGACGTTGCCGGGGAGGGTGGTCTTGAGCTCGTGCTCCACCTTCACGGCGCCGGCCATGACCATGAAGAAGAGCATGATGACGAAGACGACGTCGATCATCGGCGCGATCTGGAAGCCGACGTCGGGATTGGTCACCCCCTTGGCGCGGTTCTTGGCCATCTCAGTACTCGTTGTTCAGCCCGGAGAAGGCGATGTTGTCGATGCCGGCCTCGGCGCCCCACTCGAGCGCCTTGGAGATGAACTTGGCGTGGCACTCCTTGTCGGCGCGGATGAGGAGGCGGAAGTCCTTGTTGTTGCCCTTGCGTGCGGCCAGCTCGCGAGCGATGCCCTCCTTGTCGTTGGGGTCGAGCTCGCGGTCGTCGAGCTTGTACCTGGCCTGCCCGGTCGTCTTGTCCCAGGAGATGTTGATGAGGCCGGCGGCCGCCTTGTCGTCGCGCTTCTTGCCGTGGACGGCGAGGGGGAGCTGGATGTTCTTGTCGACCTTCAGCACCTGGGACGAGGTGATGGACATGAAGAAGACGAGCAGCACCATGAGGACGTCGATCATCGGCGCCACCTGGAACTCCGGTTCCCCGTCCCCGCCTCCGCCTCCGCCTGCCATGGTGCTGCGCGGCTAGGGGTTCAGGCCTGGGGCTGGTCGGCCGAGGGGGCGTTCCAGACCGGGGCGGCGGCGATGGGGGGCTCGGCGCCGATCTCGTCGATCTTGCCGGCGAGCTCGTCGTAGGGGAAGGCGCGGAAGCGCGCCTGCGCCAGCTCGCTCAGGTCGTGGATGTTGCCGGCCACGCGGTTGCGGATGAGATAGTAGAAGATGAAGGCCGGGATGGCCACGCCGAGGCCGGCCGCGGTGGCGACGAGCACCTCGCCGATGGCGCCCGCGAGCTTGGAGGGGTCGCCGACGCCGGAGCTGCCGAGGGTGGCGAAGGCCTTCATCATGCCGCCGACGGTGCCGACGAGGCCGATCATCGGGGTGCAGACGCCGATGACGGAGAGGTACGAGATGCGGCCCTGCATGTCGCCGTTGAGCCGGTTGATCTCGGAGAAGATGGCTTCCTCGGTCATCTCCTTGCCCTCGGGGGCCATGCGCAGGCCGGCGCGCATGACGTCGGCGTAGGGCGAGGTCACGGACTGGGTGTAGCCGTAGGCGCCGCGGTAGTCGCCGGCCTTGAAATAGGCGTCGATCTGGTCGACCTGCTCCTTGGGGTAGGCGTGCTTGGCCGACGTCTTCATGTAGCCGTCGATGATGATCCACACCATGATCATCGAGCCGACGAGCAGGGGGGGCATGACCATCCCGCCCTCCTCGAAGTAATCCATGAGGGATTTTTCGGTGACGCCGGGGGCGGCGGCTTCCTGGGCGCGGAGCAGGCCGGTGGTGAGGGCCAGGGCGAGGGCGGTGCGGAGCTTGGGGATCATGGTCTGGGGATTAGGGGGTTCGGGGAAGGGTTGCAAGGGCGGTTACTCGCCGGGGGTCTCCGCGGCGGGGGCCACGACCGCGTCCTTGATGGCGGTCTGCTCCTTGATGGCGGCCTCGCGCTCCTCCTTGGGCAGGAGGGCCTTGGCCTCCTCGGCCTCGGCGGAGACGGGGTAGGTGGCCACCAGCTCGCGCAGGTAGCGGTTGGCGACCTCGCCCAGTCGCTGGGACTTGAGCGCCGGGGAATCCATGGCCCGGAAGGCCTTGGCGGCGCCGAGCAGCGCCTTGGGCAGGTGCTCCTGCTGGGATCCGTAGAAGACCGGCACCCGCAGGTAGGTGTTCATCGCCTCCTCGTAGCGCTTGAGCGCGAGCAGCGAGGCGCCCTTGAGGATGTGCAGGCGGGCGAGGGTGTCGGCGCTGTCGAGGCTGGCGATGAGGCCGTCGGCGTCGGCGATGACCCCGGCGTGGTCGCCGCGGCGGCCCTTCTGGATGAGCTTGGCCAGCTGGATCTTCTGGCGGAGCTCGGCGTTGGAGCCGTCGTCGACGGCCTCGAGCGAGGTGAGGAAGGAGGCCAGGGCGGCGTCGTTGTCCAGCCGGTCGATGGCGTCGAGCTTGACGATGGCGGCGGCGATCCAGGGGCTGCCCGGCACCTTCTTGGCCTTGTCGAAGACGCGGAGGACGGACTCGGCGAGCTCGAGGGCGCGCGTCGCGTTGCCGCGCTGGATCTCCTCCCGGGCCGTCCTGAGCTGGGCGATGGCCGGCCACTCGATGGCGACGGCCTCCTCGAGGCGCTTCGAGGCGGTGAACTCGGCGCCGCCCGCGCGGCTGACGCGCTCGACCTTGTCGAAGGTGGTGTTGAACCGGGCGCGCCTGGGGTCGGCCGGGAGGGGCTTGCCCTTGTCGTCGAGGGCCAGGGGGTTGTTCACTTCCCAGCGCTCGTTGTTCCGGAAGACGATGACCTGGGCCTGGGCGGAGGCCGCCAGTCCGGCGAGGCAGAGGGCGAGGGCGAGGGCTTGGCGCATGGGTCTCAGAGTCGGGTCAGGCGGGAGCGGGCCTCCTGGGCCTCGGGCGTGTCCTTCACCCGGTCCTTGGAGAGCATCTCCTGCAGGGTCTGGCGGGCGGCGTCGCGCTGGCCCAGCTTGGCGAGGATGTCGGCCGAGGCCAGGTACGACTTGGCGACCCAGCGCTCATGGCGCTTCCAGGCGACGATGTTGCGCTGGTGGAGGACGACGGCCTCCTGCAGGCGGCCCTGCTTCTCCTCGATCACCGCGAGGTGGTACAGGCAGCCCGAGGTGGTCTCGCCGCGCCACTCGCGGACGCCGCTGATGAAGGTCAGCTCCTTCTTGGCGTCGTCGAGCCTCCCGAGCTCGATGAGGGCGCGGGCCTTGGCGAAGCGGATGTCCTTCTCGCGCGACATCACGATGCCGAGGTCGACCGCCTCCTCGCAGAGCGCGAGGGCGTCCTTGGGCTTGCCCTGGACGAGCCGCAGCTCGGCGAGGCCGGCGAAGCCGTAGTCGGCGTAGTCCGACGAGCGGTGGAACTCGGTGATGTAGGCCAGGAAGGCCTCGGCGCGCGGGTCGCGCTTGGAGAGCAGGTGCTCGCCGACGGTGCCGAGGATCGCGGGGCTGAGCTCCTCGGGCTTGTAGAGGTCGGCGATGCGGCGCCAGAGGGCCTCGGCCTGGGCGGGGTCGCGGCCGAGGAGGGCGAGCTGGGCCTGGGCGTAGAGGCGGCGGGCCTGCGCGATGAGCGTGCCCGAGCCCTCGCGGACGCCGAGGGCGGCGTCCAGGTCGGCCATGGCCGCCTTGAGCGTGTAGGCGCCGGGAGCCGGCTCCTGCCCGGGGCGCACGCGCTTGATGCGCCGCGCGAGCTTCTCGGCGAGGAAGGCGAGCAGGCGCTCGGAGCCCTCCTGCGAGCGGTTGTCGATCGAGGCGGCGATGGCCTTGGAGAGCACGCCGAGGGCCTCCTGGCGGGCGGCCTGGACGGACTTCTGGCGGTCGGCCTCGATCGCCTCGAGGGCCTTGGCGAGGTCCTCCGAGAGCCTGGCGAGGTCGGCCTTGGCGGCCGCGAGCTCGGGCGTGTTGAACTTGCCGGCGCGCTCGAGGCCGTCGATGCGCTCGCGGGCGAGGCGGAGCCGCTCGCCGAACTCGGACTGGGCGCGCTCGGTGCGGACGCGGAACTCGGGGGAGTCGCCCATCTTCTCCGTGGCCTTGATGACCTCGTAGAGGTAGACCGTGGCCCTCGGCGCCGAGGGATCCCAGTCGTGCAGCTCCTGGTAGAGGTCGCGGATGCGGCCGTGCTCGCCGCGGCCGCCGAGCAGCTTGGAGGCCTCGCCGAGCGCGAACTCGAGCGCGGCGGGGTTGGCGCGCGCGGTGCGGGCGGCCTGGATGTAGGCGTCGATGGAGGCCTTCACCTGCTCCTCCTTGGCCGCGAGCGCCTGGCGCTGCTGGGCCATGAGGGCCTGCTTGGCGGCGGGCGCGGCGGTGGTGCGGACCTTCTTGTCGAGCTCCTCGGCCTGCCGCCCGAGGGCGTCGGCCTTCTTGGCATGGGCGTCGCCGATGAGGGTGTGGACCTCGGGGAGCTGGATGACGGAGGCCTCGTCCTTGGCGTTGCCGTGGCGCGAGAGCCACATCCGGGCGATGGCGATGGCGCCGTCGGGGCCGCGGAGGTCCTTGTCGACCACGCCCTGCTGGAAGAGGGTGTCGGTGGCGATGTTGAGCGAGACGACGCCCAGGCGGTAGAGGACGTCGGCCTTGTGCTGGCCGTTGGGGAACTCCTTGAGGTAGCGGATGAGGGCGCCGGGCTTGTCCTTGTTGCCGACCGTCTCGGGGTAGTTGCCCTCGAAGAAGTAGGTCAGGCCGAGCATGTAGACCGCCGACTCCTTGGCCGGGGTGTTGGGGTACTTCTGGAGGAACTCCTCGAGCGCGACGCGCGCCTTGGCCCAGTCGACATTGGAGAACAGGGCGCGGACGATGCCGAAGTCGATCTCCTGGATGGCGGCCGGGTCGAGGCCCTTGGCGTTGGCCTTGGCCCACCTGAACTCGGCGATGGCCTGCTCGAACTCCTCCTGCTCCATGCGGATCTCGCCGAGCCCGAGGGCGATGGGGCCGGCCTCGGGGGAGTCGGGGTACTTCTGGAGGAACTCCTTGCTGACCTTGAGCGCCTCCTCGGTGCGGCCGATGCGGCGCAGGGCGTCGATGTAATAGAAGTAGGCGCCGGAGATCTTCTCGAAGTCGGGGCTGTTCTGGAAGATGTCACGGAAGGCGACGAAGGCCTCCCAGGGGCGGTTCAGCTCCAGCAGGCACAGGCCGATGCGGTAGGAGATGACGGCGTCGTAGTCCTTGTTGCCGCCGAACTCCGCCTGGAGCCTGGCGACCTCGTCGAGCTGCTCCTTGGCCTTGTCGATGGCCGCCTGCTGCTCGGGGGAGGGCTTGGCGTAGGCGCGCACGAGGCGGTCGACCTCCTGCTGGCGGGACTCGACGGCCTGGACGAGCGCGCGGGAGAGCGCGGCGCGGCGCAGGGTGCCCTGGTAGCTGGAGAGGGCCTGGCGGTAGAGCTCCTCGCGGGCCTTGGGGTCGGGCTCGGTCTCGGCGGTCTGGAAGCGCGCGTCGCCGATCTCGAGCCTCTGGGCGTTGGCGCGCACGAGCTCGGCGGGCGAGCCGACGCCCTTGGCCTCGATCTCGGCGCGGAGCTGCTCGGCCTCCTTGGCCATGCCGAGCGAGGCGTAGACCTCGACCAGCTTGAGCGCGGCCTCGCGGCGCTCGGGGGTGCCCATGCCGCCGGCGATGACCTGCCTGAGGAGGTTCATGGCCTGGCCCTGGGCCTGCCTGAGCTCCTCGGGCGACCGGCCCTTGGCGCGGAGCTCCAGGATCTTGGCCGTCATGACGAAGGCCAGCACGCGGTCCTCCTCGCGGGTCTCGGGGCTGGGCTTGCGGAGGGCGTCGAGGTCGCGCAGGGCCTCGTCCCACTTCGACTGGTAGGCATAGGCCTCGACCAGCGAGAGGCGGGCGGGGCCGCGCATGTTGTTGGTGGCGTCGAGCAGCGTGCCCGTGCCCCCGGGGTGGTTCTGCAGGAACTTCTGGAGGGCGGCCTCGACCTTGGCCCAGTCGGAGGCCTGCTTGCTCTGCCCGGCCATGAGGTAGAGGCAGGAGGCCTGGCGGAAGGCGATGGCCGCCTTGGCTTCGGGCGGCAGGCCCGCCTTGTCGGCCTCCTTCTCGAGCTGCTCGAAGCGCTGGAGGGCGGCCGGGTACTTCTTCTCGGCGAGGAGCTTCTCCGCCTCGTTCCAGAGCCTCTGGGTCGGGCTCTCCTCCTGCGCCGTCGCCGGCTTCTGCTGGGCCGAGGCCGAGGGGATGGGGGCGAGGGCCACGAGGACCGCGAACAGCGCGGCCTGGGCCATCCGATAGGTGCGGGACACGGGGTGGGCCATCGGGGGAAGGGACTGTCAGACCTACCCTCGGCGGCGGGGGTTGCCAAGCCCCAACGGCGGCGTCAGCGGAGGGGTTTTTCGCCCACGGCCAGCAGGGTCTCGAAGCCGGGCTCGCGCGCCTCCTTGGCCACCACCTGGACCTCGACCCCCTCGAATCCGGCCGCCTCCAGCCAATCCCCCAGCTCGTTGGGGTCGAACCCGAGCCAGCGGTCGGCGTAGAGCTCCCGGGCCTTCTCGAAGCGGTGGGCCTTCAGGTCGAGGATGACGACCCTGCCCCCGGGGCGGAGGATCCGGAAGGCCTCGGCGAGCGCCCTGCGGGGCTGCTCGGCGTGGTGCAGGGCCTGGCTGAGCAGGGCGAGGTCGACCGAGCCGGCCTTCAGGGGCACGTCCTCGATGTCCCCCAGCACGTAGTCGAGGTTGCGGATGCGCTGGCTGCGGGCCAGCTCGCGCCCGACCTTCACCATGCGCTCCGAGTTGTCGACGCAATGGACGAAGGCCGCGCGCCGCGCCAGCAGCCGCGAGAGCACCCCCTCGCCGGCGCCGAGGTCGGCGATGCGCAGCGGCGGCACGAGGAGGCAGAGCATGCGCCCCACCGCCTCCCACGAGCGCCCCGGGCAGTAGTGGCGGCCGAGCTGGCCGGCGACGCGGTTGAAGTGCGCCTCGGCCGCGTCGCGCCGGGCCTCGACCAGGCGGCGATGCGCGCGGAGGTCGGACTGGGCGCGCGCGTCCTTGGCCAATCCCTTGCGCACGGCGCCGAGCAGGGCCGCGGTCTCGGCCGGAAGGTCCGGGGCGAGGGCGTAGTGCGCGCGCTTGCCGTCGCGCCGGTCGACGGCGAGGCCCGCCCGGCGGAGCAGGGCGAGGTGGGTCGAGATGCGCGCCTGCTTCATCCCGAGGATCCCCTGCAGCTCCCCGACCGACAGCTCGCCCTCCGCGAGGAGCAGCAGGAGCCGGGCGCGGGTGGGGTCGGCCAGGATCCGGAGGAGGTCCGAGGGGGTCGGCATGGGACGACCTTGGGGCCTCGCCGCGGGGGTGTCAAAAGAGGAAGCCCCTCCGGGGAGGGGCTTCGCGGGGCCGGGGAGATGCCTCAGCGGGCGACGTCGACCCAGCGGCGCAGGTTGGAGATCGTCCAGCTCTCGGCGCTCTGGCCGACCGTGACCTTGACCGTCTCGCCGGCCTTGCGGCCGATGAGGCCCTTGGCGAGGGGCGACAGGTAGGGCATGATGACGATCGCGCCCTCGGTGTCGGTGTCCCAGGCGCCGAGGATGGCGCGGGTGCTGGTCTCGCCGGTGGAGGCGCGGGTGAGGTCGAAGACCGAGCCGATGCCGACCGCGTCGGTGCCGGCGGCGGCGAAGTCGGTCTCCTCGGCCTTGCGCAGGCCGCGCTCGAGCTCGGCGGCGCGGGCCTGGAGGCGGTCCTTCTCCTGGCGGGCCATCTTGTACTCGGAGTTCTCGCGGAGGTCGCCGTGCTCCTTGGCCACCTGGATGGCCTCGTTGATCTCGGGCAGCTTGCGCTTGACGATCTCCTCCAGCTCGGCGCGGCGGGCGGCGAGGGAGGCGGCGGAGACGTAGAGCACCTTCTCGCCGCGCTCGGAGCCGTTGTCGGCGGAGCCGGCGGAGGCGGCGGTCTCGGACTTGGCCTCGCCGAGCGACTTCGCGACGGAGTCGACCGCGGGCTCGATGGCGATGAGCCGGGCGAGCAGCGACTTCTTGGTCATCGGGTCGAGGCCGAGCGTGCGCACCAGGCTGCGGGCGAGGTCGAAGACCGTCTCGGTGTCCGCGGGCTCGCCGGCGTCGGGGCGCAGCAGGTCGGCGAGCAGGGTGCGGTCGCGCTGCAGCTCGTTGGCGAGCGGGTTGCGGGCGGTGGAGTTGGAGGCCAGGGCGTCGTCGCCGATGGAGGCGAGGATGGCGCGGAGCAGGCCGGCGCCGGAGAGGCCCGACAGGACCGGGGCGTGGCGCTTGGAGCCGCGGTTCTTGATGATCCAGATGAGGACGGGGCCCGCGGCCTGGCGGCGGTCGACCCAGTCGGCGAGGCGCGCGCCCAGCTCCTTGTCGAGGCCGGCCTCGGCGAGGTAGTTGATGGTCTCGGAGACGAGCTTGGCGGAGCCGCCCTTGGTCTGGCCGAGGCCCTTGTGGGAGAGCAGGCCGAAGACCTTCTCCTGCCAGCTGGCGCCGTGATGGGCGCGGACGAGGTCGAGGAGGCCGCGGATGTTCTCCGAGGAATGGGGGATGTTGAGGGCGAGGTGGAGCAGCTCGGCCTCGTCGGTCACCAGCGCGGCCACCTCGGAGGCGGTGGGCGAGACCGTCGCGACGTTCTCGTTGGCGGCGGAGAAGAGGGCGTTGCGGTTCCAGATGGCGACGAGCAGGTCGGCGAGGCGCTCGCCGCGCCGGGCGGCGCGGCCGGCCGGGGGCACCTGGCCGAGGGCCTCCGCGAGCACGCGGGAGACGGCCTCGAGGTTGCCGGCATTGGAGACGGAGCGGCTGTCGGAGGCGGGGAGCGAGGCGAGCTCGGCGAGGAGCTGGAGGCGCCGCGCGTCGTCGCGCGAGGCCATCAGCTGGTCGAGCAGGTCCTGGGCGGGGTCGCTGGGCGCCTCGAGCAGGGTGTAGGTGCCGCCCTTGCGCTCGGGCAGCAGGAGGGCGCGGTCCTTGCGCAGGCCGGCCTTGGCGCGGGTCCACCAGGCCTTGAAGGCGGCGGCGCGGTCCTTGCCCGCGGGCAGGGAGGCGGCGACGATGCGCGAGAGGGCCTCCTCCAGGCGGATCGCGCTCATCTCGCCGTGGGGCGTCTCGGCGAGCAGCGCCTTGACCAGCCCGACGGGGTCGTCGGCGACCAGCGCGGCCACCTTGTCCTTGGACTCCGGGGCGTAGGCCTGGGCGAGGATCGAGGCGGGCTCCAGGAACTCGAGCTTGCCGCGGCAGAAGGCCAGCTCCATCGCGTGGCCCTTCTTGTTGGTCTCGGGGAAATCGAGGGTGACGAGGCCCTTGGCGGCGTCGTGCGAGCGGAGGATGCCGAGGCCCCAGTTCTGGTGGATGCAGTAGGCGGGCTTGCCCTCCGCCAGCCGCTGCAGGGCTTGGTCAAGGGAGGGACCCTTGGGTTGCTGCTGGGAGGGGGCCTTGTTGCTCATTGCAAAGGAGGGTTTTGGAGGCAAAACAACCCCCCTTGCAAGAACGAAGGCGGCCCCCTCCCGGCCACCACGCGCCACCATGGTCTGGACCCCCGAAAAACCTCCCATCCACGGGGAAACCCCCGACACCCTCGCCGCCCGCCTCGCCGAGGTCGGGCACCCGCGCTACCGCGCCGCCCAGGTCCTGGAATGGGTCTTCAAGCGCCGGGCCGGTTCCCCCGCCGAGATGACCAACCTGCCCGCCGCGCTCCGGGAGTGGCTGGCGGCCACCTTCGACTTCGAGCCCACGGTGGTCCTGGGCAAGCGGGTGGCCACCGACGTCACCCAGAAGCTGCTGCAGCGGCTGAGGGACGGTTCCCTCATCGAGACCGTGATCATCCGCGCGCCGATGGAGGGCGTCGGCCAGGAGCGCTCGCGGCGCACCATCTGCATCTCGACCCAGGTCGGCTGCGCCTTCGGGTGCCGGTTCTGCGCCTCGGGCCTCGAGGGCTTCAAGCGCAACCTCTCCGCCGGCGAGATCCTCGGCCAGCTGATCCAGGTCTGCCGGATCGAGGACGCGGTCTCGCCCGAGCGCGCCGCGCAGGGGCTGGCGTCCTTCGACAACATCGTCGTCATGGGCATGGGCGAGCCCATGGCCAACTACGACAACCTCATGGCCGCGCTCCGCGCCGCCAACGCGCCGTGGGGGCTGGGCTTCGGCGCCCGTCGCATCACGCTCTCCACCTCCGGCGTCGTCCCCAGGATCCTCCAGCTCGCCGACGAGCCCCTGGGCGTCCGCCTGGCCATCAGCCTGCACGGGGCCACCGACGACGTGCGCGAGAAGATCATGCCCGTGAACCGCAAGTGGCCGCTCAAGGAGCTGCTGCCGGCGTGCAAGGCCTTCGCCCGCAAGCACGGGCGCATGCTCACCCTCGAGTACATCCTCATCGAGGAGGTCAACGACGGCCTCGACCAGGCCGAGCGCCTGCGCGAGATCGCCCGCGACCTCCACGCGCACGTCAACCTCATCCCCTACAACACGGTCGAGGGCCTGCCCTGGAAGCGCCCGAGCCTCACCCGCCAGAACCGCTTCGCCGACATCCTCCGCGACGCGGGGGTGTCCGTGACGCTGCGGCGCGAGAAGGGGCATGACATCGACGCCGCCTGCGGGCAGCTGCGGCTCCAGACCGAGAAGGCCGCCCGCGCCGCCGAGGGCGCCGCCTGACGCCGATGGCCGACCTCGAGCCGCCCCGTCCCGGCCTCCGGGTGGACCCCGCCCTCGGCGCCGAGCTGGAGCGCGCGGCCGCCCGGCGCGGCCGCCGCCTCATCCTCGCCTTCGGCGCCTATGGCGCGCTCGTCGCCGGCGCCTTCCTGCTCGCGGGCCTCGGTGCGGCCCGCTGGCCGCTGCTCGTCCTAGTCAGCCTCGCCTTCGCGCTTCCCCTGGCCGTCGTGCTGAGCCGCCCGCGCCCGCGCCGCTGCGGGTGCGGCGCCGCGATGGGGGAGGAGCGCCACGGCGGCGCCGACTGGGTGGTCTGCGGCGGCTGCGGGCGCTGCGCCCGCTCCGGTTCGCAGCCGGACTGAGCCCTCAGGCGCCGGCCATCTCGCGGGCCGCCGCGGCCGGGTCGGCCGCCCTGAAGAAGGAGGTCCCCGCCACCAGCGTGTCGGCGCCCGCGTCGCGGCAGGCGACCGCCGTCCCGGGCGTCACCCCGCCGTCGACCTCGATGCGGAACGACAGGCCGCGCCGCGCCCGCTCCTCGGCGACGCCGCGGACGTTGTCCAGCGCCGCCGGGATGAAGGCCTGGCCGCCGAAGCCGGGGAAGACCGTCATGCAGAGGACCAGGTCGACCGCGCCGAGGTGCGGGACCACGGCGGAGGGGTCGCCGTCGGGGTTGATGGCGATGCCCGCCGCGCAGCCGAGCTCCCGGATCCGGGCGAGCGTGCGCGCGACGTCGTGGTCGGCCTCGGCGTGGACCGTGATGCGGTCGGCGCCCGCCTTGGCGAAGGCCTCCACGTAGCGGTCCGGGTGCAGCAGCATCAGGTGGGTGTCGAAGTGCAGCCGCGACCTCGGGCGGAGCGCGGCGACCAGCTGCGGGCCGAAGCTGAGGTTGGGCACGAAATGCCCGTCCATGATGTCGAGGTGGACCCAGCCGAGGCCGGCGCGCTCCACGGCCGCCAGGCCGTCGGCGAAGGCGCCGTGGTCGGCCGCGAGGAGCGACGGGGCGACGACGACCGGGTTCATGCTCCTCACCATGCCCCGATGCTGGCGTCGCGCACCTGGACCGCAATCTCGGACGCGAGCCTCGGCAGCAGCCGGGCCTCCTCGCCGCCGAGGTCGCCCGCCGCGTCGAGCACGCCGTGCGCCTCGAAGGCCCGGCCGGCGAAGGCGGTGCGCCGCCCGTCCGCCGACCTCAGCGTCGCCTGCGCGCGCAGCGTGATCCGGTAGCGCCCGGCGACGAGCGCGTCGTCGCGGGAGCGCGTCGCGGCCGTCCGCTCGTAGCCGGTGACGACGACCTCGAGGCGGGCGCCGCCGGGGCGCGCCTGCAGGCGGCGCTCGGCGGCGAGCGCGGCGCGCAGCGCCTGGTCCATGGCGGGGAGCACGCCCGGCCGCGCCACCTCGCTGCGGGAGGGCAGGAGGTCGATGTCGCGGAAGACCGGCTCGGGCCCGCCGAGGCGGTACGCGGAGCACCCGGCGAGCAACGCCGAGGCGAGCGCGGCCGGCCAGGCGCGCCTCATCGCTCGCCCGCCGCGGCGGGCGGCTCGGGTCGGCGGAAGGCCGGCTCGGCCGCGGCGGCCTCGGCCGGCGCGGCGGCCCCGGCCCGGCGGGGGTACTTGCCGAGGAGAAGGTCCGCGGCCGTCGAGGGCGGCTCCTCGCCGGCGTCGATCCGCGCGATGAGGGCCTCCGCGGCCTTGGCCGAGGGGGAGTCGGGCGCGAGGGTGACCGCCGCGGCGGCCATGAGGCGGGCGCCCCTCGGGTTGTTCCGACGCAGCCAGTAGAACTCGGCCAGGGCGAGCCTGGAGGCCGCGACCTGGTCGCGCAGCGCCTCGATGCGGGCGGGCGCCTCGGCGGCGAGGGGGCTGTCGGGGTGCTGCGTCAGCAGCGACTCGAGGGCGAAGAGCGCCTCGCGGGCCGAGGCCTGGTCCCAGCTCGGGCCGGGCGAGTCCGCGCGGCGGATGTCGGCCAGGGTCGCGAGGGCCTCGGGGATGTGCGGCGACGACGCGTGCTCGCCGACCAGGCGCTCGAGGGAGTCGAGGGCGTCCTCGGCCCGGTCGAGCGCCATCGCCAGGCGGGCGCGCTCGATCAGGGCCGTGTCCGCGCGCGGGCCCTTGGGGGCGGCGTCGACGATGTCCTGGAGGGTGCGGATGGCCAGCGCGCGGTCGCCGAACCAGGGGAACCAGCCCCCGAGCCAGCGTCGCTCGCCCTCGGCGAGGCGCCGCGCGAGCGCGAGCATGAGGTCGAGCGCCTCCGCATGCAGGGGGAAGTCGATGCGCTTCGTCGTCACCCAGCGGAGGTCCTCGAGCGCGGGCTCGAGCTGGCCGCGCTCCGCGTAGGCGCGGGCCCGGAGCAGGCGGGCCATGGCGGCGAGCTCGGTGTCCTCCGCGGCGTCGACCACGTCGTCGAGCGGGCCGAGGGCCCGCCACCAGGAGCCCGCGTCGACGCGGGCCTGGCCGAGGTTGAGGTCGGCGAGCGCCTCCGCCCGGACCTCGGGGTCGGCGGGGGCGTCCGTCGGTCGGCCCTCCGCGAGGAACCAGGCGCGGTCGCCCTCGGCGGCGCGGGCCAGCTCGGCCCGGGCGTGGGGGGTCGCGGCGAGGAGCGCCGCGGCCAGGAGGATCTTAGCGCGAGGGTTCATGCCAGCGGAGGAGCAGGGCGCCCCAGGTGAGCCCGGCGCCGAAGGCGACGAGGAGGACGAGGTCGCCGTGGCGGATGCGTCCCTCCCGCCAGGCCTGCTCGAGGGCGAGGGGGATGGAGGCGGCGGAGGTGTTGCCATAGCGCTCGAGGTTGAGCGGGAATCGCTCCATGCCGAGCCCGAGCTGCTCGGCCACGCCCTGGATGATGCGGATGTTGGCCTGGTGGGGGATGAAGACGGCGACCTGCGAGGCGTCGGCCCCGGCGGCGGCGAGGACGCGCTCGCAGGCCCCCGCCATGACGCGCACGGCGAGCTTGAAGACCTCCTTGCCGTTCATGCGCAGGCAATGCTCGCCGGCGGCGACGGTCTCGGCGGTGGCCGGCCTGGCCGATCCCCCGGCCGCGGCGTAGAGCAGCTCGGCGTTGGCGCCGTCCGCGCCGAGCTCGCCGGCGAGGATGCCGTAGCCGGGCTCGTCGCAGGGCTCGAGCACGGCCGCGCCCGCGGCGTCCCCGAAGAGGACGCAGGTGGAGCGGTCCTTCCAGTCGACCACGCTCGAGAGCTTCTCGGCGCCCACGAGCAGGGCGCGGCGGTAGCGGCCCGACTTCATCATGTCGGACGCCACCTGCAGGCCGTAGACGAAGCCCGAGCAGGCGGCGGAGACGTCGAAGCAGGGGATGTCCTTGCGCAGGCCGAGCTTGGCCTGGAGCAGGCAGGCGGTCGAGGGGAAGGGCAGGTCGGGCGTCATCGTCGCCACGACGAGCAGGTCGATGTCCTCGGGCCTCAGCCCGGCCCGGCCGAGCGCTTGGAGCGCCGCCTTGGCCCCCATGTCGGAGGGGTTCTCGCCCGGTCCGGCGATGCGGCGCTCGCCGATGCCGGAGCGGCTGCGGATCCACTCGTCCGAGGTCTCGACGGTGCGGGAGAGCTCCTCGTTGGTCACGCGGCGCTCCGGGGCGTGGATGCCCACGCTGCGGATGATGACGGAGGCGGGTGCGCGCATCGCGACCCTAGCAAGCCGTTTCCGACGCGGAAGGGAACCCGAAAAACCTCACTCCGCCGGCAGGGCGGCCATGACCGCGTTGGCCGCGGCCAGCTCCTCGCGCATCTTCCGGCCCGCGCCGGCCTCCAGCGCCTCCCGGCCGAGCCGGATGGCGCTGGCGATCCCGTGGCGGTTGCTCGAGCCATGGGCCTTCATCACGATGCCGTTGAGCCCGAGCAGGGGCGCGCCGCCGTAGCGCTCGGGCTTGAGGTGGCCCTTGAGCTCGCGCAGGAGGGGGAACATCGCGATGCCGCCGGCGAGGTAGACGGGGTTGTAGCGGACCTTGGGCCCGACCAGGTCGCGGACCATGAAGACCAGGCCCTCGAGGGTCTTGATGATGATGTTGCCGGTGAAGCCGTCGGTCACGACGACGTCGCAGACGTCGCCGAAGACGTCGAAGCCCTCGACCGGGCCGACGTAGCGGATGCGGTCGGCCATGGCCTTGAGCGCGGCGTGCGTGCGGTTGATGCGCGCGCCGCCCTTGCCCTCCTCGGTGCCGACGGTGAGCAGGCCGACGCGCGGCTCGGCGATGCCGAGGGCCGACTGGGCGTAGACGCGCCCCATGATGGCGTTGTGCACGAGGTGCTCGGGCGAGGCCTCGGGGTTCGCGCCGACATCCAGGAGCACGAAGTGGCCCTGGCGGCGCGGCATGATGGCCGCGAGGGCGGGGCGCTCGGCGCCCTCCATCGTGCGCAGGCGGATGGTGCCCGCGCCGACCAGCACCTTGGTGTTGCCGGTCGAGACCACGGCGTCGACCTTGCCCTCGCGGAGCAGCTCGAGCGCCACCACCATCGAGGCGTCCTTCTTGCCCTTGAGCACGCCCATCGGCGCGTCGTCGGGCAGGACGATGCCCGGCGCGTGGTGGATGTCCACGCGGCCGCCGGGTCGGAACTTGTGCTCGCGGGCGAGGAGGCGCAGGACCTCCTCGTTGCCGACCAGGGTGATGCGGTCGTCGGGGCCGACCAGGCCCTCCTTCAGCGCGAGGGCGACGGCCGCGACGGCCTCGGAGGGACCCATGTCCCCTCCCATGCAGTCGAGGGCGATCCGGTGGCCGGCCTTGGCGGGTTCCATGGGGCGGGCCGGGGGCCCGGACGGGTCAGGCGCCGGTGTCGATGACCTGGCGACCGCGGTACTTGCCGGTCACGGGGTCGACGCGATGGGGGCGGCGGAGAACGCCGGACTCGCCGTCCTTGACCAGCTTGGGGGCGCGGAACTGGTTCTGGCCGCGACGGAGGCGGCTGCGGCGCTTGGACTGCTTGCGTTTGGGATTGGCCATGGCGGGCGTCGGTTGTGAGGGTCGGTTGTGGGCCCCGGGGCGGGGGCGGTCAAGTCCCCTTTCCCGCGCTTGCGCCCGACCCGGCCCCCGCTACCCCTGCGGGATGCGCCCGCCGGCCCTGTTTCTCGACCGCGACGGCAACCTCATCGAGGACGGCCACCATACCTGCCGGCCGGAGCAGGTGCGGCTGATCCCCGGGGTCCGCGAGGCCCTGGCCGCCGCGCTGGGCTCGGGCTACCGGCTCTTCATCCTCACCAACCAGAGCGGCATCGGCCGGGGGTTCTTCACCTGGGACGACTACCATGCCTGCCACCGCCGCATGCTCGAGCTGCTCGCGCTGCCCGAGCCGGTCTTCACCGAGGTCAAGGCCGCCACCGAGCGCCCCGACCAGCCCTCCGATTATCGCAAGCCGAGCCCGCGCTTCATCCATGAGTGCCTCGAGCGCCATGGATTGGACGGCTCGAGGTCGTGGATGGTCGGCGACCGGCGCACCGACTGGGAGGCCGGCCTGAACGCCGGCATCCGGGGCTGCGGGGTCCGCTCCGGCGCGCCATTCAAGGAAGGCGACGAGGCGCACGCCGCGGTCCACGGCGTGCCGATCCATTCCTGCTTCCCCGAGTTCGCCCGCCGCGAGCTGGGCCTGCGGTTCTGAGCGGGCAAAAGGAAAGGGCGCCCGTCGGGCGCCCTTGTCGCGGGATGCGCGTTGGCTCAGGCCGAGGCGGGGGCCTCTTCCTTGTCCTTCTTCTTGCCCTTCTTGCAGCCGCCGCAGTCGTCCTGGGTGGCGGCGCACTCGTCCTTGGAGCCATCCTTCTTCTTGTCCTTCTTGCAACCCTCGTCGCAGCCGCCCTGGGCGGGCGCGGCGGGCTTCTCGCCCTCCTTGGACTTATGGGTGTCGCAGGTGTCGCAGCTGGTCACGTCGAGGCAGGACTTGTCGCCGTCCTTGTCCTTCTTGCCGGGGCAGCCTTCGCAGCCGTCCTGGGTGGCGGCGCACTCCTTCTTGTCGCCGTCCTTGTCCTTCTTGCAGCCGTCGCCGCAGCCGCACTGGGCGGGCGCGGCGGGCTTCTTCTTGCCGCAGCCGTCGGCCTTGCAGTCCTTGCAGTCGCACTTGGTGCAGTCGCAGCCCATGACCACGGCGGCGGGCTGTTCCTTGTCGCCCTTCTTGGGGCAGGCGGGGCAGGTCGGCGCGTCGTCGCTCGCGAGCACGGGGGCCGCGAGGAAGGCGAGCATGAGGGAGGCGGTGAGGAGGGATTTCATGGCAGTGGTCATCATATAACCCCGGCCCCTGACAAAAGTCAACGGACCCCGGAAGGTTCGCCCAGCTGGCGAAGGATCGCCGCCGCCCTGGGTAGGCCGCTGGCCGGCAGCCAGTCGGAGGAGGGGCGGAGGTGGAAGATGCAACCCTTTGATGCGGCGTCGGTTGCGCGCAGGGCTGGTTGGGATTTCCATGCCTCCAGCCGGGCGGTGTCCGGTCGGGGACTCTCGGGTCCGTTCGCGTCCAGATACAGCACGAGCTCCGGATTGTAACGCGCGGCGGTCTCGCGGTCCCACTCGGGCCAACGGCTCGCGCCGGGCAGCGCCCTCCCGCCGGCCGCGCCAATCGCCCAGGCGAGGTAGCTGCCCTCCGCGGCCATGACGCCGTCCCAGACGACCAGGATGCGTCGTCCGCCGACCGCGCCGCCCTCCATCGCCCGTCGCCCGGCGAGGAGCCGCGCGGACGCGTCCTCCCTCCCGAGCGCCGCGCCGATCGCGGCGATGTCCTCCGCCGGCGACGCGGGGGATTCCGGCGCGAGCACCATCGTCCGCAACCCCAACCCGCGCAGGCGCTCCGCCAGCAGGGGATTGGAGAGGCGCGGCACCAGGACGAGCGAGGGCCGCGCCGCCGCCAGCGACTCGAGGTCGGGCTCGAAGGCGTCGGCGTCTCGCCGGGCGCGATGCCCCGGCGCCAGCTCGCACCAGCGCGTGACGGCGACGAGCTCCGCCTCGGCGCCGAGGTCGCGGACGATTCGGGTCGCGGCCGGGGACAGGCTCGCGATGCGCTCGGGCGCGCCGGCGAGCGTCGCGGCGGCGAGGACCAGCGCGAGCCCCCTCATCCCGCGAGCCGGCGCGCGAGCCGGATGGCGCTGTCGAGGCTGCTCCGGTCGGCCCTGCCCGTGCCGGCAAGGGCATAGGCCGTGCCGTGGTCGGGGCTGGTCCGCACATGCGGCAGGCCGAGCGTGAGGTTGGCGGCCGTCGCGAAGTCCACCGCCTTGAGCGGGGCCAGGCCCTGGTCGTGGTAGATCGCGACGATCCCGTCGAACTCGCCCGCGAGATGGCGCGAGAAGGCCGTGTCGCCCGGGACCGGGCCTTGGATGTCCAGGCCCTTGGCGGCGAGGGCCGCGATGGCGGGACGGAGGACCGCGTCGTCCTCCGCGCCGAGCAGCCCGCCCTCGCCCGCGTGCGGGTTGAGCCCGCAGACGCCGAGGCGCCGCCCCTTGCCCAGCTTGGACAGGAGGCCGTCCAGCGCGACCGCCGCCGCCGTCACCCGCGCCGCCGTGGCCTCGCGCGGGACCTGCGAGAGCGGGATGTGCCAGGTGGCGAGCGCCACGGTCATCCTGCCGCCGGCGAAGGCCATGACCGGCTCGCCGCCCCAGGCGTCGGCGAAGAACTCGGTCTGCCCGGGATGGCCGAAGCCGACCTCGGAGAGCCCCTTCTTGCTGACCGGTCCGGTGACCACGCCCGCGAACTCGCCTCGCGCGCAGCCTTCGGCGGCGCGGCGCATCGCCGCGAGCGCCACGGCGTGGCCTTCCCCGGTGGGCTTGCCCGGGGTCGCGACGAATCCCGACGGTCCGACGGGGATGCCCGCGGCGCCGGCGCCGATCGCGGCCAGCCACGAGGCGGGGCCGATCGGCACGACCTCCGGGTGCGCCGCGCCGTGCTCCCGCAGCCACGAGGCCGCCAGCTCGGGTCCGACGCCGGCGGGGTCGCCGCAGGTCAGCGCGAGTCGGGGCCTCATCGGGACGGCTGGGCGAAGCGCCCCCTCCGGCCGCCGAGGAAGAACTCGAGGAAGCGCCGCCCCTCCGCGCTCGCGATGGTCCCCGAGCCGAGCGCGGCGCGCGCCGCGTCGGCGCAGGACACGCCCTCCGCGTAGGCCAGCCGGAAGGCAGCCTTGATGTCGGCGATGGTCGCCGGCGACAGGCCGCGGCGGCGGAGCCCGACGAGGTTGAGGCCCGCGAGCTCGTCGCGGCCGTGGGCGAGCGCGAACGGCGGGATGTCGCCCGTCACGACCGCGTTGCCCGAGGTCATCGAGCCCTCGCCCACGCGGCAGAACTGGTGGACGGCGACGCCGCCGCTGACGAACGCCCGCTCGCCGACCTCGACGTGGCCGCCCAGCATGCAGCCGTTGGCCAGGATCGCGCCGTCGCCGACCCGGCAGTCATGGGCGACATGCGACCCCGCCATCAGCAGGCAGCCCGCGCCCACCCGGGTCGATCCCGAGGCGGCCGTGCCGCGGTGGACGGTGACGTGCTCGCGCAGCACCGTGCCGTCGCCGATCTCCGCCGTGGTCGCGAGCGCGCGGTCGAAGCCGAGGTCCTGGGGGTCGCCGCCGACGACCGCGAAGCTGTCCACCCTGACGCCGGCGCCGAGGCGGGCGTGGGCCCGCACGACCGCGTGCGCGGCGATCTCGCAGCCGGGCCCCACGACGGCGCCGGCCTCGACGACGGCGAAGGGGCCGATGGCGGCGTCGGCCGCCACGCGGGCGCCCGGCTCGACGTGGGCGAGGGGGTGGATCATCGGGAGGGCCGGTCGGGGAAGAGCTCGAGCTGGGGGCTCTTCACCATGTCGTAGACGCGCAGCAGCCGCAGCAGCTGGAGCGTGTCCGACTTGGCGTAGCTCTGGTTGGACTCCACCCGCTGCACCATGCTGTCGAGGATGGTGCGGAAGGTCAGGACGTGGTCCACGCCGTGCTCGCGGAGCAGGGCGATGCTCTCGCCGCGCTGGGGCTCCGCGGTGGGCAGCCCGGGCAGCACGAGGATCTTGGCCAGGGGCGCGCCGGGCTCGCCCTCCGTCGCCTCGCCGAGGTCCGCGAAGGCGTCCTGCGCCGCCTCGACCGCCTCCTTGCGGACGAACTCGAGCAGGTCGCCCTTGCGGATCATGGCGGGGGTGACGGCCCGGGTGGTGTGCCAGCCCTTCACCGCGACGACGGCCCGGCCGATGCCGGACAGGTCCGAGCCGAAGAGCTGGAAGGCGGGCGTCGCCCCGCGCCGGGGCGAGGGATTGATGACCAGCAGGTCCGACTCCTCGTCGGCGCGCTTGCGGCGCGACTGCACGGCGTACTTGCGGGACTGGCGGACGAAGAATCCGTTCAGCTCGAAGTATTCCCTGACCAGGTTGTCGTCGAAGCCCGCCATGTCGGCGCACGGAGGGTTGCCGCGGTCCGGCCCGGGGTCAACCCCCGCCCTCAGCCGAGCCCGAAGCCGGCCGGGGCGATGGCCACCGCGAACTCGCCCTTGAGGCTCCCCTTGCGCAGCGCCGGCACCAGCTCGCCCAGCGGGGCGGTGCGGATGGACTCATGGAGCTTCGTCATCTCGCGGCCGACGCAGGCGACGCGGCCGGGCCCGAGGATCTCGAGCATCTCGCCGAGGAGCGCGTCGATGCGGTGGCAGGACTCGAGGAGCACGAGCGTCTCCTCGGCCGCCAGCGCCTGGGTCTCGAGGAAGCGGCGGCGCGCGGCCGACTTCGGCGGGAGGAAGCCGACGAAGCGGAAGGCGTTCGTGGGCAGGCCGGAGGCGGAGAGCAGCAGCGCGGGCGAGCAGGGTCCGGGGATCGGCGAGACCCTGAGGCCCCTGCGCGCGCAGGCGCGCGCCGCCCGGAAGCCGGGGTCGCTGATGCCGGGCGTCCCGGCGTCCGTCACGAGGGCGACGGCCTTGCCCGCCGCCACGAGGTCGGCCAGGCCCTCCGCCGCCGCCGTCTCGTTGTGCTCATGGTACGCGAGCAGGGAGCGCGGCGCGATGCCGAGCAGCCGCAGGAGGTTGCCCGTCACGCGGGTGTCCTCGCAGGCCACGACATCGGCCTCCGCCAGCGCCTTGCGGGCGCGCTCGCCGATGTCGCCCAGGTTGCCCAGGGGCGTGGCGACCATCATCAGGACGCCGCCTCCGGGGGCGGTCGCGGCCATCAGCGGGGCGGGCCGGAGGGCGTCATGCCGGGCAGGCCGCCCTCCCAGTTCGCGGGCTGCGCCTGGGGCAGGTCGCCGGACGCGCCGCCCTCCTCGTGCGAGGCGCAGCCGACCAGGGACGCGGCCAGCAGCAGGACCGCGAGGAGCGGGCGGGCTGCGGGAAAGGCGCTCACTTGGCGGCGACCTTGCCGGTGACCGGCTCGAGCGTCAGCACCTGGCCGCGGCTGAGCGCGTCGAGGTTGGTGTTGGCCAGGATCTGCGCCACGCAGAAGGAGGCCCCGACCTCGGAGATCTTGACGCTGCCGACCGTGCGGTCGCCGGCGCGGAGGCGGAAGAGGGTGTCGGCGCGGAGGCCGGGGAAGCGGTCGGAGCCGACCGAGAAGCTGATCAGGCCCTGGGAGGGCGAGATGGCGACGACGCGGGTGGTGACGAGCTCCGGCCCGAGCTCGACCTTCACGCCGCCGTTGTCGACGAAGTTGGGGTCGCGGGGGTAGGGAGGGGTCGCGCCGGTGTTGTTCTGGATCCAGTTGTAGAGCTGGACGTACTTGCCGACGACGTCGTTGCGGGCGTCCTCCATCTTGTTCTTGGCGGCGACCTCGGCGTCGAGCTGCTCGCGGGTGAACATGGTGCCGATGATCTCGGTCTTGCGGGCCACCTCCTCGCGGGCGGTGTTGAGCTGGGAGGAGAGGCTGTCGCGCTCGCCGGTGACGGTCGAGAGGTTGGCGGTGAGCTCGTCGCGGCGGCGGGTGAGCTCGGCGCGCTCGGTCTCGAGGTTGCTCACGTTGGCGTTGAGCTCCTCGATGCGGGTCTTCTTCTCGGCGACGTCGGCGAGGAGGTCGCGGATGGTGCCCTCCTGCTCGGTGACCTTGGCGCGGCGCTCCTGCAGGGAGGCGAAGACCTCGGGGATCTTGTTGACGCGGGACTCGAAGGTGGCGCCGGCGCCCTCCTGCACGAGGTCGCGGGTCTTGTCCATGACGAGGGTCACCTTGCCCTGGTAGAGGTAGACGAAGACACCGGCGGCGATGGCGCCGACGATGCCGACGATGCGGATGGCCAGGTTGGTCGACTTGGTCATGATACGGGGGAGTTGGGGGAAGTTCGGGTTTGGAAGAGGGTCTTGGCGGGGTCGGCGTGGGGCAGGCAGGCGAGCCGTCCGTTCCGCGAGAGGCGGAGACAAATCTTGAACACCGTTTCCCCTCCCGCCTCAAGCCCTATTTCCCTCGCGAGCTCGGGGGCGGTCCGCCCGACGCCCGGCCGCGACTCCAGGGCCCGCAGGGTCGCCCGCAGGACGTCGAGGGCCTCGCCGGCGGCCTTCTTCCCCGCCTCGACCCCGGGCTGGTGGTAGGCATTGATGTTCAGGAGGTTGGCGTAGATCCCGACGGTCCGCTCGAAGAGGGCGATGACCCGGCCGAGGGCCCTTGCATCGACGGCGTCGAGGGTCAGCGTCAGGCTGGCCTTGCCTTGCGCGGCGAGCGCCTCGCGGGTGCCGAGGAGGAAGGCCTGGAGATAGTCCCCGCTGGTGACGCCGGGCTCGACCTCCGGGGAGGCGCCCTCGCGGTCGCGCAGGACCTCGACGAAGACCGCGAAGAAGTCATCCGGGCCGTCGCGCAGCTGCTGGATGTAGGCGTGCTGGTCGGTCGACCCCTTGTTGCCGTAGACCGTAAGACCCTGGCGCACGGGCTTGCCCGCGAGGTCGTGGGACTTGCCGAGCGACTCCATGACGAGCTGCTGCAGGTAGCGCGAGAGCAGGACGAGCCGGTCCTTGTAGGGAAGGACGACCATCGCCCGCTTGGCCTTGCCCTCGGTGAGATGGAGCCAGGCCCGCGCCAGCTGGGCGGCCGGGTTCCGGGCGAGGTCCGCGCGGCGGGTCAGCGCGTCCATCTCGGCCGCGCCCGCGAGCAGCGACCCGGTGTCCAGCCCCTGCAGCGCGGCCGGCAGGAGCCCCACGGGCCCCATGATGCTGGTGCGCCCGCCCACCCAGTCCCACATCGGGAAGCGCGCGAGGAAGCCGGCGGCCGCGGCCTCGCGGTCGAGCTGGCTGCCCTCGCCCGTGACCGCCACCGCCTGGGGGCCGAGGCGCAGGCCCGCGGCCTTCCAGCGGGTCTCGGTCTCGCGCAGCGCGTTGCGCGGCTCGGGAGTGCCGCCCGACTTGGACATGGCGACGACCAGCGTGCGGTCGAGCCGCCCGTCCAGCGCGGCCCACGTCCGGTCGAAGCCGTCGGGATCGGTGTTGTCGATGAAATGGACGCGCAGCCGGTCGCCGCGCCCGCCGAGCGCGTCCGCGAGCAGCTGCGGCCCCAGGGCGGAGCCGCCGATGCCGATGACGAGGAGGTCGGTGAAGGCGCCGCCCGGCCCGCGGATCTCGCCCGCGTGCACGCGCCCGGCGAAGTCCCGGATGGCCGCCTGGGCGTCCCGGATGGCCGCCGCGACCCGCGGCGTCGGCGCCAGCTCCGGGGCGCGCAGCCAGTAGTGCCCGACCTGCCGGTTCTCGTCCGGGTTCGCGATGGCCCCGGCCTCGAGCTCGGCCGTCGCGGCCAGGGCGCCGGCCAGGCCGGCCGCCTCCTCGCGCGTCAGCCCCGCGGGCAGGCGCGCGCGGCTCAGGTCCAGCCAGAAGCCGAAGTCGAGCTCGGGCGCGGCCATCAGGCCGGAGCGGAAGGCCTCGAAGCCCTTGTCCATCCCGTCACTCTCCCTCGGGCGGGCCGCCATGCAAGCGTTCTTCGGCCCTCAGCGGTCGGTGGCGGCGCCCAGCGAGGCCGAGGACACCAGCTTGGCGTACTTCGCGAGGACGCCGCGGGTCATCTTGGGCGCGGGCGCCTTCCAGGCCGCCCGGCGGGCCGCCAGCTCGGGCTCCGGCACCTCCAGGTTGATCTCGTTGCGCTCGGCGTCGATGGTGATGCGGTCGCCGTCGCGGACGAGGGCGAGCGGGCCGCCGCGCGCCGCCTCGGGCGTGATGTGGCCGACGACGAAGCCGTGGCTGCCGCCGGAGAAGCGCCCGTCGGTGATGAGGGCGACGGCCTTGCCGAGGCCCTTGCCCATGACCGCGCTGGTCGGCCCGAGCATCTCGCGCATCCCGGGCCCGCCGACGGGCCCCTCGTTGCGGATGACGATGACCTGGCCCTCGGACACCTTGCCCTCGAGGATGCCGCGCAGGCTCGACTCCTCGGACTCGAAGACGACCGCGGGGCCGGAGAAGCGCAGCCCCTCCTTGCCGGAGATCTTCGCCACCGACCCCTCGGGCGCCAGGTTGCCGCGCAGGATGCGCAGGTGGCTGTCCGGCTTGATCGGGCTCGACATCGGGCGGACGACGTCCTGCTCCGGGCCGTAGTGGCGGACGGCCGCCAGGTTCTCCGCCACCGTCTTCCCGGTCACGGTCAGGCAGCCGCCGTGCAGGAGGCCGGCGTCGAGCAGCTGGCGCAGCAGGGGCTGCAGGCCGCCGATGCGCACGAAGTGGGCCATGTTGTACTTGCCGCTCGGCTTGAGGTCGCAGAGCACCGGCGCCCTGCGGCCGATGCGCTCGAAGTCCTCGAGCCCCAGCGGGATGCCCGCGGTGTGGGCCATCGCGATGAGGTGGAGCACGGCGTTGGTCGAGCCGCCGAGCGCGATGACGACGGTGATGGCGTTCTCGAAGGCCTCCTTGGAGAGGATGTCCGAGGGGCGGATCCCGCGGCGCAGCAGCTCGACCACCGCGGCGCCCGCGCGGGCGCAGTCCTCGAGCTTCGCCTTGGAGTTCGCCAGCTGCGCCGAGCTGTCGGGGAGGCTAAGGCCCAGCGCCTCGATGGCGGAGGCCATGGTGTTGGCCGTGTACATGCCGCCGCAGGAGCCCTCCCCGGGGATGGAGCACGACTCGATCTCGCGCAGCTCGCCGTCGCCGATCTGCCCCCCGGCGTGCTTGCCCACCGCCTCGAAGACCGTGACGATGTCCGCCGCCTGGCCGCGGTGGAGGCCCGGCACGATGGTGCCGCCGTAGACGAAGATGGAGGGTCGGTCCAGGCGGGCCATCGCCATGGCCATGCCGGGCATGTTCTTGTCGCAGCCGCCGATGCAGACCAGCCCGTCGAAGCCCTCGGCGCCGGCGACGGCCTCGACCGAGTCGGCGATGATCTCGCGCGAGACCAGGGAGTAGCGCATCCCGAGGGTGCCCATGGAGATGCCGTCCGAGACCGTGATGGTGTTGAAGATGACCGACTTGCCCCCCGCGGCGTCCGCGCCCTTGCCCGCCTCGACCGCCAGGCGGTCGATGTGCATGTTGCAGGGGGTGACCATCGACCAGGTGGAGGCGACGCCGACCACGGACTTCGAGAAGTCGGCCTCCGTGAAGCCGACCGCCCGGAGCATGGCCCGGCTGGGGGCGCGGTCGGGCCCGTCGACGATGACGGACGAGTGGCGGCGGAGGGCTTGGGGGTCGGGCATGGGGATGGAAGGATAGGGTGGACAGCGGGGCGGGGCGTTACCACCCTGCCAGCGCTCCGACTTTACCGGTCCCCCCGGAATCTCAACCCGCTTTTTTCGCCGTGGAATTCAACCTCAAGCGCGTCCTGCGCGCCCTCCTGCTCTCCACCTCCGAGCCCATCTCGATCAAGGACATCCAGAAGGTCGTCCAGCGCTACCACGACGAGCGCCGCCCGCCGGAGGCCTCCGAGGAGGCCGCCGCCGCGCCCGCCGCGCAGCCCTCGCCCGGCGCCGAGGCGCCCGTGCAGGAGGTCATCCAGGACATCATCGACCAGGTGCCGACGCTCGTGACCGCCACGCAGATCCGCGAGGCCATGGAGCAGCTCGACGCCGAGTTCCGCGAGTCCGGCGACGTCTGCCGCGTGCTCCAGGGGCCCGAGGGCTTCCGCCTGGTCGTGTCGCCCGGCTACGCGGACTGGGTCCGGCTCCTGCGCGGCGAGGTCCGCCCCCAGCGCCTCTCCTCCGCCGCGCTCGAGACGCTCGCCATCGTCGCCTACCGCCAGCCGGTCACCCGCGCCGAGATGGAGGCCATCCGCGGCGTCTCGGTGGAGAGCGCCCTGCAGCGCCTGCTCGAGCTCGAGCTCGTGCAGGTGACCGGCCGCGCCGACCTCCCGGGCCGCCCCCTCCAGTTCGGCTCGACGCCCAAGTTCCTCGACTTCACCGGCCTGCGCTCCCTCGGCGAGCTCCCCGCCTCCGACGTCCTCTCGCCCTCGCAGATCACCGAGTGGATCGCCCGCGCCACCGCGCCCGCCGGGCCGACGGAGGGCGACCTCGGCCTGGTCGAGGAGCCCGGGCCGCCCGCCGCATGAGCCTCGACGACCATCGCCGCGAGGTCGACCGCATCGACCGCGAGATCCTCGCCCTGCTCCGCGAGCGGGTCCGGGTCGCCCGCGCCATCGGCGAGGCCAAGGCCAGGTCGGGCGCGCCCATCTACGCGCCGCAGCGCGAGGAGCAGGTCCTCGCGGGGCTCGCCGCCGCCGCCGCCGACCTTCCCGCCGAGGGCGTGCGCGCCATCTTCCGCGAGGTGATCTCGCTCTCCATCGGGGCGCAGATGCCCTCGCCCGTCGTCTATCTCGGGCCCGAGGGCTCCTTCACCCACCAGGCCGCGCTCCGCGCGTTCGGCTCGAGCGTGCCGTCGCGGCCGCTCCGCGGCATCGCCGACGTCTTCGCCGCGGTCGAGCGGGGCGAGGCCGCCTACGGGGTCGTCCCGGTCGAGAACTCGACGGAGGGCGTCGTCAGCCACTCGCTCGACCTGCTCGCGGAGTCCCCGCTCAAGGTCGTCGCCCAGGTCACCCTCGAGGTCGAGCATTGCCTCGTCGGCGCGGGCCCCCTCTCCGCCGTGCGCCGCGTGCTCTCCAAGGACATCGCGCTCGCGCAGTGCCGCGGCTGGCTCGCGCGCCACCTGCCGGAGGCCGAGCTGGTCGACGCCGCCTCCACCGCCGCCGCCGTCGAGGCCGTGGCGGGCGACCCGTCGTCCGCCGCCGTCGCCTCCGCCTCCGCCGCGGCCTCCCGCGGCGTCCCGGTGCTGGCGCGGGCGATCCAGGACCGGCGCGACAACGCCACGCGCTTCTTCGTCATCGGCGTCCATGCCAACCCTCCCGGGGCCAAGGACGAGGTCACCAGCGTGGTGCTCGCCCTGCGGCACGAGCCCGGCGCGCTGCAGTCGGCGCTGAGCGCGTTCTCCTCCCGCGGCATCAACCTGCTGCGCATCGAGTCCCGCCCGAGCCGCCGCCAGGCCTGGGAGTACCAGTTCTTCATCGATTTCCCGGGGCACTGGGAGGCGCCCGCCGTGCAGGCGGCCATCGCCGAGCTCCGCCCGCGCTGCGAGCGCGTCACATGGCTGGGCAGCTACCCGCCGACCTCCGCCTGAGGCGGCTGCGCCGCCGCGGCGTCGCGGTGCTGCTCTCGCTCGCGGCGGTCGGGCTCGCCGTGCTGGCCTGGAACCTTCGCCAGGGCGTGCTGCCCCGCGCGCGGCTCGTCATGCGGCCCGAGGGCTCGGTCCAGGGTCTCGCGGTCGGCGCGCCGGTCCGGCTCATGGGCGCCGAGGTCGGGCAGGTGGTCGCCGTCCGCCTCGTCGCCCCGCCGGGCGGCGGCCGGCTCGCCCCCGAGGTCGCGCTCTCCATCGACCTGCGCCGCGCCCCGGGCCTGGCCGACCCCGACGCCTGCGTGGCCCGTGGGCTCCGCGCGATCCTCATCCCGGTCAACCCCGCCTCCGGCTTCCTCGAGGCCGACCTCGTGTGGCTTCCCGGCTCGCCCGCGCCCCGGCTGACCGCCGACGAGATTCCCTTCGCCGCGCGCGGCTCCGCGGCCGACGTGCCCGCCCTCGCCTCCGCCATCGACCGCCTGTCCCGGCGCGACCTCGCCGCCGAGACCCGCGACCTGGCCGCCGGGCTCGACCGCCTCGCCGCCGACCTCGGCCGGCCCGGCCTGGCCGGCGACCTCGCCGCGCGCGCCCGCGAGCTGCGCGACCTCGCCGCCGCCGCCGAGGCGGGCGCCGGCCCCGAGGCGCTCCCGGTGCTCGCCGCCCGGCTCGGCGAGCTGAGGGAGATCCTCGCGCAGGCGGGCGGCTCGGCGGCCCGCGCCGCCGACGGGCTCGGCGCCGCGCCCGGCGCGCTCGGGCCCGCGCTCGACGCGCTGTCGCGCCGCCTCCGCGGCCTCGCCGAGGACGCGCGCGCCCGCCTGCCGGAGGAGCCGCGCTGACCAATCGGGGCTTGCCGCGGCGGGGCGGGGCGGGGGATGGTTGCGCACCGTTCCCGCCATGGCCCAAGCACCCGCCCCGATGGACGCCATCCTCAACCTCTGCAAGCGCCGGGGGTTCGTCTTCCCCTCCTCCGAGATCTACGGGGGGCTCAACGGCTTCTTCGACTACGGCCCCCTCGGCGTCGAGCTGAAGAACAACATCAAGCAGGCCTGGTGGCAGGACTTCGTCCACCGCCGCGACGACATCGTCGGCCTCGACTCCTCCATCATCCACCACCCGACGACCTGGAAGGCCTCCGGCCACGTCGAGAACTTCACCGACCCGCTCGTCGACTGCCGCGAGTCCAAGATGCGCTACCGCGCGGACCAGCTGTTCTTCGCCCCGGTGCGCGTGGCCGGCGAGACCATCGGCCACGTCTCGCTGCTCGAGGACGAGGGCATGCAGGCCAAGGCCGAGGAGATGGCGCACGAGCTCAAGCGCAAGCTGGCCCGCCAGGGCGCGCTCGAGCCGGTCGTGCTGAGGGACTTCACCGAGGCCTCGGCCGAGGAGATTCCCCTCATCCCCTCGCCCGCCACGGGCAAGCCCGGCTCGTTGACCCCGCCGCGCTCCTTCAACATGATGTTCCAGACGCACGTCGGGGCCATGCAGGACGCCTCCGCCACGGCCTACCTCCGGCCCGAGACCGCGCAGGGCATCTTCATCAACTTCAAGAACGTGGTCGACACCGGCCGCGTCAAGCTGCCCTTCGGCATCGCCCAGGTCGGCAAGGCCTTCCGCAACGAGATCAACCCGCGCAACTTCATCTTCCGCTCGCGGGAGTTCGAGCAGATGGAGATCGAGTACTTCATCGCCCCCTCCGCCGACTGGGAGGCCGCCCACAAGGGCTGGATCGAGTCCTGCCTGGCCTGGTTCGAGTCCATCGGCATCCCGCGCGCCAAGCTCTCCCTCTACGCCCACCCCAGGGAGAAGCTGGCCCACTACTCCAAGGGCACGGTCGACATCATGTTCGAGTTCCCCTTCGGCGTCCAGGAGCTCCAGGGCGTCGCCGCCCGCGGCGACTTCGACCTGACCCAGCACAGCGAGGTCTCGGGCACCCGGCTGGACTGGTTCGACGAGGCCGGCAAGGCCCGCTTCATCCCCCATGTCATCGAGCCCTCGGTCGGCGTCGACCGCGTCTTCCTGGCGCTCCTCGCGACCGCCTACCATGAGGACGAGGTCGAGGGCGAGAAGCGCGTCGTCCTGCGCCTGCCGGCCCGGGTCGCCCCCTACAAGGCCGCGGTCTTCCCCCTGCTCAAGAACAAGCCCGAGCTGGTCGAGCGCGCCAAGGCCCTGCACGCCCGGCTGCGCCGCCGGTTCAACGTCTTCTACGACGAGGCCGGCGCCATCGGCCGTCGCTACCGCCGCCAGGACGAGATCGGCACCCCCTACGGCATCACGGTGGACTTCGAGACGGTCGAGAAGCAGGCCGGGGTCACCGTCCGGGACCGGGACACCCTTGAGCAGGTCCGGATGTCCGAGGACGAGCTGGTCGCCTTCCTCGACGCCAAGGTCAACGGCTGAGCGCCCCCGTATCCGCTTTTGACACGTGGGGGGAACCGCCCCTAGGGTGGCTACCACCCACCCATGAGCACCCCCACGGAAGGCCGGCGACTTGGTTTCCCCCTGATCCTCGCGGCCTCCGCCGCCCTCATCGCCGGGTGCTCCGCCTACTTCTCGGTGCTCGGGCTCGGGCTGCTCTTCGCCTCGTCCGTCCCGGTCATGATCATGGCCGCGACGCTCGAGCTCGGCAAGCTGGTGGCCGCCTCCTTCCTCTACCGCTACTGGCGCGCCATCCAGCCCTCGCTCAAGTTCTACCTGACGCTCGCCCTGCTGACGCTCATCGGCATCACCTCGCTCGGCAACTACGGCTACCTCGCCCGCGCCTATGAGAAGACCAACGACGAGATCGTCCTCGTCGAGACCCAGGTCGGCCAGCTCGAGGCCGAGGTCGCCGACCTCCAGTCCCGGCTCGACGCCGCCCGCGCCGCCGCCACCCAGACCTCGGGCGCCAGCCGCGAGGACGCCGTCCGCCTCCAGCAGCGCATCGCCGGCGAGCGCGAGGCCCTCGTGCAGAACCTCGCCCGCATCGAGTCGGCCCGCGCCGCCGCCAACGCCCGCCGCGCGGCCGACGCCAAGGCCGCGACCGACCGCGCCGCGGAGCAGTCCGCCGCCTTCGCCAAGGCCGTCGCCGCCGACGAGGCCGCCATCGCCGGCCTGATCCGCCGCACCGAGGTCCTCGACCGCGCCGTCGACGCCTACACCCAGCAGGGCACGACCGGCCTCATCTTCAAGACCGACGGCGTCAAGCTCGGCCAGGAGCTCCGGGCCGAGCAGGCCCAGGAGCGCGCCACCATCGCCGCCGAGCTCGACCGCGCCCGCGCCCGCCTGGAGCGGGTCCGGGAGGACCAGTCCAAGCTCGCCGCCGCCTCCTCGGCCGAGGTCCGCGGCATCGACGACCGCCTGCGCGACGAGCTGGCCCGCCTCGACGCCGACGCCGCCGAGGCCCGCAAGGCCGGCGCCGCCGCCGTCGTCGCCCTCGAGTCCCGCCTCGCCGAGATGCAGTCCCAGCTCGAGGCCCGCTCCGCCACCGGGGAGAAGGGCGCCGACGCCCTGGCCTCGCAGGTCCGCGAGCGCACGGAGCGCATCGCCGAGCTCAAGGCACGCGTGCAGAACTCCGACATCGGCACCTACCGGTTCATCGCCCGCGCCTTCGACACCACGGCCGACGTCGTGGTGAAGTGGCTGATCGTGGCCATCGTCCTGGTCTTCGACCCGCTGGCCGTGACCCTCGTCATCGCCTTCAACGTCGCCCTCCTGCGCGAGGCCGGCAAGGACACCGCCTTCGGCGGCGCCGGCCCCGCCGCCCCCGCCGCCGCGCCGGCGTCCGTCCCATCGGCCGGTCCCGCCGGCTCCCGCGGCTGGCTCGCCCCCCTCGTCGCCGTGGTCGCGACCCTCGCCGTCGCCGCCGCCGTCTGGGCGATGTGGCCCTCGGGCAAGCGCCTGGTCGGCCTCGGCGGCCGCGAGCACCTCCGCCTCGTGCCCGGCGACAGCTTCGCCGTCGCCACCTTCCGCCCGGCCCGCCCCGAGACCGACCTCGCCGTCGCCTCGGAGGAGCCCGCCGCCCCCGCGCCCGCCGTCGCCGACCCCGTCCTCAAGGCCTGGCTCGGCCGCCTCGGCGGGGAGATCGCCACCCGCGCGCTCCAGGACCTCGCCGCCGGCCCGCTCGATCCCCGCGCCGACGTGGTCGCCTTCGCCAAGCACCCGACCCGCCCCGCGAGCGAGGACGGCGAGAAGCCCGTGCTCGTCTGCGGCATCGTCGTCCGCATCACCGACCGCGCCGCCGCCGAGGCCTCCCTCGCCCGCCTGGCCGACCAGATGCGCGCCAGCCTGCGCGCCGGCGCCGGCAAGCCCGCCTCCCTCTCGCGCAACCGCGCCATGATCCGCCACGCCGGCGGCCGCTTCCTCGACCCCGAGGGCGGCTTCTTCAGCTTCGGCGTGACCGACCACGCCGCCATCCTGCTGGTCGAGCTCGGCGGCGACCCGCTCTCGCCCGTGGTGGCCGACGAGATGCGCCGCTGCCTCGCCCTCGCCGCCGGCCAGGACCAGTCCCAGGAGTCGCTCCCCGGCTCGGCCTTCGGCGCCGACGACGGCGTCTCGCTCTGGGCCGACGCGGAGCGCTTCTTCCGCCGCCTCCCGATGTCCGACGCCACCGAGGCCCGCTACCGCGAGCTCCGCGCGTCCGTCGACTACGAGCTGCGCCTCTCCCTCCGCCTGACCGGCCCCGACCAGGTGGGCATCCTCGCCCGCTACGACTATCGGCAGGGCCGCCAGCCCCGCCTCGGCCTCGCGGCCGGCGAGTCCATCCTCGGCGAGACGCCCGAGGACGACGGCGCGCGGCTGCTGCGCCACGCGGTGGAGTCCCTCGAGCTCGACATCCTCGCGGAGCGCTTCCGCTCGGTGCTCGGCGGCGAGGGCAACCAGGTCGGCGTCCGCCAGGTCCTCGTGGAGAAGACCGAGACGTCCAACCGCGCCGCCCAGTTCCAGCTGACGGCCCGGCTCGAGAACCAGTCCGACCAGCCGCTCGCGAGCGTCCTGCTCACGCTGCTGCGCTGAGAGCGCCGATGCGAACCGCCCCCGCATGGATCGGCTGGGCGGCCCTCGCGGCGGCCGCGGCCGGTTGCTGCCGCATGCAGCCTCCCTCGCCCGTCGACAGCCTCGAGTCGACCTGGACCCGCCTCAGGGAGCGCGACGACAAGCCCCGGCCCCGGCCTGAGTCGCCGGTTCCCGCCGGGGAGGATGTCCTTCCGGAGGGGCCGCCGCCCGAGCCCGTGCCCGCCCCCGCCGGCACCCCGCGTCCCGCGCCCATTCCTCTCACGGTGCCTCCTGCCCGCGGCGAGCCCGCCCCCTTGGATTCGCCATCGATGCCGATTCCCACCGGGGATGCGCCCGCCGCCAGCGGCCGCTCCCCGCATGCCGCGCCCTTGCCGGTGCCCGCGCCGGTCGCCGCGGGCGACGCATCCCCGTCGGCGAGCTCCCTTTCCGTGGGCTCGGCAGGGAAAGGGGAGACGGGAGCCACCGCGGCGCCCCTGACCGTGCCCGGCCTTGGGCAGGCGGGAGCCGGACGTCCCGCCGGCCCCTCCGTCACCGCGCCCTCTCCTTCCGTGCCCCCGGCGGAGGGCGCCGGCCGGCTGCCGCTCACGGTCGCCTCATCCGATGCCCCCTCGGGCGAGGGCCTGGTCCGCCGCGAGAGTTTCCTGCCTCCCTTGCGCAACCTGATGGCCCCCTCCGCGCCCTCGGCGTCCTCGCTCTCGGTCGCGCCCGGAGCCGGCGCCTCATCCTCCGCGCCCGCTCCCTCGGTGCCCCTGCCGGCGCCGGCCAAGCCGAGGGGTGAGACGGCGGGCCCAGCCCTGCCGCCGGTTCCCGCCCCCGCCGCCGGCATCTCCCCCGGGCCGCCCGCGACCCCTCCCTCCCTTGGCAAGGCGCCCGAGCTGCTCGGGGCCTCGCCGGCGGCGGATCCCTCCGCCCCGCTTCCCTCCCGCGCCCTGGAGCGCGCCTCGGCCGAGGACCCTGCCCGCGAGGCGGCCCGCCTCGCGCGCGACGAGGCCGCCTTCCGCGAGCGCCAGGCCGAGGCCGGCGTCCTCCGTCAGTTCCTGCGCCGCGTGCTCCGCCTCGACCCGCCCTCCTCGCCGGCGCCTTCCGGCGGCGAGGGTCCGGAGGTCAGCGGCGACGCCCGTCCGGAAGGGTCTCGCTGAGCTCGCGCGCGAGCGCGGCGAGCCGCCGACGACCGCAGCCGAGGGCGGCCTGCTCCAGGTTGGCAAGGCCCTGCGGCAGGTGGGCGAGGAAATCCCGGCGGCCCTGCCGGATGCCGAGGTTGGCGTAGGCCCCGCAGGCCTGCATCAGGCGCTGCGCCCCGGCGACATGGAGCAGGTGCGACCACTCGTCCCGCGAGCCCCTCCACCCCGACGCCTCGCGCGCCTCGTCCTCGATCTCGATGCGCCAGAGCTGCGCGTCGGGGCGGGTCACGTAAGGGTCGAAGGCGAGCGAGGCGTAGTCGTAGGCGGCGCACCCCGCCCGCATTCCCTGGAAGTCGATGAGCCAGGCGCGGCCGTCGCGGACCAGGATGTTCTGCGACTGGAAGTCGCGGTGCACCGCCGCCGGTGGCTGGGCCATCAGCTCACGGGCGAGCGACCCCATCTCGTCGGCGAGGCCGCGGTCGAGCCGCCGGCCGGCCAGCACATGCTCGGCGAAGTACTCGCGTTCCCATCGGTAGAGGGCCTCGTCGAACGGCGGCTGCAGCGCGATGCCCGCGTCCGCCGCCGCCGCCAGCCCGTCGCGATGGAGCCGCGCCGCCTGGGCGATGGCGTCGGCCGCGGCCGACCACGGGTAAGCCGGCTCCCGCGCGAGCGCCAGGAGGTCGGTCGTCCCCAGGTCCTCCAGGACCAGGGCGCCGGCGGGCGTCTCGGCGAGGACGGCCGGGACATTGATCCCGAGCCGATCCCGCAGCAGTCGCGCCAGCGCACCGTAGGCGCGGTTCTCCGGCTTGAGCCCGTCGTCGAGGCAGAGGATGCCCGCGGCGCCGCCGGGCCCGTCGGCCCGCGAGAAACGGCGCGACGAGCCGCCCTTGGCGATGGCGCCCTCCGGCCGGGCCGCCCATCCCAGCGCCCTCGCCGCCGATCCGGCGGCCTCCAGGTGGGCCTTGGCGTAGGCCTCGGGCGTGCCGATGTCGTCCCAGCTCCCGTTGCCGTCGACATGAGCCCGGACCGAGCCGGGGCTCGCCTGGATGCGCCGCAGGAACTGCTCGACCAGCGATTCCCTCGCCAGGGGCGTCGCCTTGGCGAAATCCCGGCTGACGACCGCGATGCCGGTGAACTGGAATGCGCGGTCCTTGGCGCCCAGCCGGTCGCGCAGGTCGGTCACGCGGCCCTCGGCGTCCGCCCGGACGTTGGGGTTCGGGCCCTCGGGGCGCAGCAGCAGCGTGGCCTCCGCCCCCGTCCGCCGATGGGCCGCGACGAGCGGGCGCAGGTCCGTGTCGCAGAGGATGTCGCCGTTCCAGATGAGCAGCTCCGTCTCGTCCTCCCCGAGCCGGCCCGAGATGTTGGCGAGGCCGCCGCCCGTCTCGAGCAGCGCGGGCTCATGGACCAGCTCCACCGTCGCCTCCCCCAGCCGCCCCTCCGGGAAGGCGCGCGTCCAGGCCTCGGGCAGGTGATGGGTGTTCACGAGGAAGCGGCGGACGCCGCCGGCCGCGAGCCGCGCCATCGCCCCGGCCACGAGGGGGCGGCCCCCCAGCGGCAGCAGCGGCTTGGGCAGCCGGTCGGTGAGCGGCCGGAGGCGCGTGCCCAGGCCCGCGCCGAGGATGAAGGCGACGCGCGGCAGCTCAGCCATGGGCGCAGCGCGGGCAGATGCCGTGCACCTCGAGCACGTGGGACAGGCGCGTGTACCCGCGCGCCCGGGCGCCCGCCTCCACCGCGCCGGCGTCGCAGGCGTCGAGCCGCTCGATCGCCCCGCAGGAGCGGCAGACGAGATGGTGGTGGTGGTGGCCGGGTGTCTCCAGCGCGTAGAGCGAGCGCCCCTTCTCGAGGGGGTGGCGGCGCACGATGCCGGCGCGCTCGAAGGCCTCCAGGCTCCGGTAGATGGTGACCCGGTCGGCCTTGCCGCGCCCGGACCGGCGATGGATCTCGTCCACCGGCAGCGGCACCCTCGACAGCGCGAGCGCCCGGAGCAGCGCGCGCCGGGCCTCGGTCACGCGCAACCCGCCCGCCCGGAGGCGCGCGAGCGCCTGCTCGACGCGTTCCGCGGCGTCGCCGCCGCAGCAGTCCGGTCCATGCGCGTGGCCCATGCCCGCCTAGGACACGGCCGGCCCTCCCGGCGGCAATCCCCGAGTTTAGGACACGCCCGGGGCTTGCCTCGGCGACCGGCGCGGGGTTCGCTTCCGCCGTGACGGACGACCCTCCCAGCCTGCCTGCCGACGGCTCCCCCGGCGTGGGGCTCGTCCGCCCGCGCGACCTCGTCCTCGACGGGCCCTTCCCCCTCGAGCTCGGCGGCGAGCTCCCCCGGCTCGAGCTGCGTTACGAGACCTACGGCCGCCTCGCGCCCGACGCCTCCAACGCCGTCCTGGTGCCGCACGCGCTCAGCGGCGACCACCACGTGGCGGGCCGCCACGCGGCCTCCGACGCCAAGCCCGGCTGGTGGGACGCCTTCGTCGGCCCGGGTCGGATGGTCGACACGGACCGGTTCTTCGTCATCGGGGTGAACACCCTGGGCGGCTGCCGCGGCTCCACCGGGCCGCTCTCGGTCGACCCCGCCTCGGGCCGCCCCTACGGCGGCGACTTTCCCGAGATCACCTTCGGCGACGTCGTCCGGGCCCAGCGGCGCCTCGTCGCCCACCTGGGCATCCGCCGGCTCCACGCGGTCGTCGGCGGGTCGAAGGGCGGCATGCAGGCGCTGCTCTGGGCGCTGGACCATCCCGCCGAGGTCGACCGCGTCGTCGCCCTCGCCGCCGGTCTGCGCCAGCCCCCGCTCGCGCTCGCCCTCAACGCCGCCGCCCGCGCCGCGGTGCTGGCCGACCCCCGCTGGCGCGGCGGCCATTACCTGCCGGGCGAGGGGCCGGACTCCGGCCTGGCCGTCGCGCGGATGATCGGCCACGCCTCCTATCTCTCGCATGCGGCCTTCGACCGGAAGTTCGGCCGCGCGACCGTCCCGGGCTCCCGGCCGGGCGACCCCGTCCACTGGCAGGTCGAGAGCTACCTCCGCCACCAGGGCGAGGCCTTCGTGCGGCGGTTCGACGCCAACGCCTTCGTCCGCATCACCCGCGCCGTGGACCGGTTCGACATCACCGCCCGCGCCGCGGGCCTCTCCCGCCCGGGCTCCCCGAAGGTCCTCGCGGTCGCCTTCTCCTCCGACGGCCTCTACCCGCCGGCCGAGTCCCGCGCCGTCGCCGAGGCCGCGGGGTCCAACGGCGCCTTCCACGAGGTCGAGACCGACGCCGGCCACGACGCCTTCCTGCTGCCCGACGCCGGGCTCTTCCGCCGCGCGCGGGAGTTCCTCGCCTGATCAGAGCAGGGGGGCGATCCAACCCGCGGCGCGCTCCAGCAGGCGCCCGTGCCAGGCGTGCGCCCGCCGGACCGACGCCGCGCTCGGCGCGCGGGACTCGGCGACGAGGTCGTCCACGAGCCCCCTCAGCGGCGCCAGCGCCGACTCGCCCCGGACGACGACGCCCACCTCGTAGTTGAGGAAGAAGGACCGCATGTCGAAGTTGGCCGAGCCGACCACCCCGGCCTCCCCGTCGACGACGACGAGCTTCGCGTGCAGCACCCCGCGGCGGTGAAGCAGCACCTCGGCGCCCAGGTCGCGCAGCTCGCGCAGGGTCGCGCGGCGGGCGAAGTCGGCGATCGGGTGGTCCGACAGCCGGGGCACGATGATGCGCACGCGGACGCCCGCCGCCAGCCGGTCGCGCAGGGTCGCCACCATGCCGGCGTCGGGCACGAAGTACGGCGTCACGATGTCGACCCGCCCGCGCGCCGCGGCGATGAGGTCGCGCAGGCGGTGCCACAGGGGGTCGTCCGGCGCGTCGGGGCCCGAGTCGACCACCTCCGCGCGGGCGTCGCCGGCGCGCACCGGCCGGTCGCGGAAGGCGGCCGCCAGCTCGCGGGGCGCGGTCCCGGTGGCCTGGCACCAATCGGTCAGGAAGATGTTCTCCAGGGCCGAGGCGGCCGGCCCGGCGATGCGGAACGACGCGTCGCGGAACCGCCGGCGCCGCGGCCGGTCGCCCACGTACCAGAGCCCGAGGTTGTGGCCGCCGACGATCGCGGTCTCGCCGTCGAAGACCGCGATCTTCCGGTGATTGCGCCAGTTCGCGCTGCCGCGCCCGCGCAGGGAGAGCAGGGGGTTGAAGCGGGCGACCTGCCCGCCGGCGGCCCGCAGCCGGCGCAGGGCGAGCCAGGGCGGGCGGCGGCTGCCGATGGCGTCGACCAGGAGGCGCACCTCCACGCCCTCCCGCGCCCGCCGCGCGAGGAGGCCGGCCACCTCGCGCCCGACCGCGTCGTTGGCCAGGATGTAGGTGCCGACGCAGATCCGCCGCCGGGCCCCGAGGATGCCCGCCCGCAGCGCGGCGAGCATCTCGCGCCCGTCGGCGTCCGCCAGGACCTCCAGACGGTTGCCCTCGTCGGTCGGCTCCCCGTCCAGCTCGTGCGCCAGCCGGCGGACCTCGCTGCGGCCGCGCGCCAGGTCGCGGTGCTTGCGCCGGCCGAGCTGCGACCAGCCCCAGGCGACGAGCGCCAGGGCGAGGAGCTCGCCGGTCAGCTCGCCGGCGGGCGGCAGGTGGTCCGTCCAGGCCATGGCGCCATCGTGTCCCGGCCGGCGCCGGGCTCAACCCCGGGCGCAAAAAAAAGACCCCGGCTCGCGCCGGGGTCCGTTCGGTGGCCCTGGGGGGCCTCAGTTGCCGGCCTTGTCGAGCAGGTCGCCGAGGCTGTTGAAGTCGCCGCCCGAGGAGAACGAGCCGCTCGAGGTCGAGGAGCCGCCGGTCGGCGCGGGGCCGGTCGAGGGCTGCTTGATCCGGTCGTAGCTCGTGATCTCGGCCGCGAGGCGGTCGGCGTCGTAGCCGGCGGCCTTGATGGAGAGGCCGATGCGGCGCTCGTCCTTGTCGATCTTGATCACGCGGGCCTCGACCTCCTGGCCGACCTTGAGGACGTCCTTCACGTTCTCGACGCGGTCCTCCGAGATCTGCGAGATGTGCACCAGGCCGTCGATGTCGTCGGACAGCTCCACGAAGGCGCCGAAGTTGGCGATCTTCGAGACCTTGCCCTTGACCAGGTCGCCCACCTTGTAGGTGCGGTCGATGGCGGACCAGGGGTCCTCCATGGTCTGCTTGATGCCGAGCGAGATGCGCTGCTGGTCGACGTCGACGTCGAGCACCACGGCCTCGACCTCGTCGCCCTTCTTCAGGTGGTCGCCGGGGTTGGTGATGCGGCGGGTCCAGCTCATGTCCGAGACGTGGACCATGCCGTCGATGCCGTCCTGCAGCTCCACGAAGGCGCCGTAGTTGGTGAGGTTGCGCACCTTGCCGCGGACGCGGGCGCCCACGGGGAAGTTGTGGCGGACCATCTCCCACGGGTTGGTCTCGAGCTGGCGCAGGCCGAGCGAGATCTTCTGCTCCTGGGTGTTGACCTGGAGCACGATGGCCTCGACCTCCTGGCCGACCTTGAGGATGTCCGAGGGCTTCTGGACGCGCTTGGTCCAGGACAGCTCGGAGACGTGCACGAGGCCCTCGACGCCGGGCTCGAGCTCGACGAAGGCGCCGTAGGCCACGAGGTTGACGACCTTGCCGCGGACCTTGCCGCCGGAGGGGAAGCGGCGCTCGATGCCCTCCCAGGGGTTGGACTGGGTCTGCTTGAGGCCGAGCGAGACGCGCTCGCGCTCGCGGTCCACCTCGATGACCATCACGGAGAGCTCCTCGCCCACCTTGACGACCTCGCTCGGGTGGCCGATGCGGCCCCAGCTCATGTCGGTGACGTGCAGGAGGCCGTCGAGGCCGTCGAGGTCGACGAACGCGCCGTAGTCGGTGATGTTCTTCACCACGCCGCGGCGGATGGTGCCGGGCTTGACGTCCTCGAGGAGGAGGCGGCGCTTCTCGGAGCGCTGCTCCTCGACCAGCTCGCGGCGCGAGACGACGATGTTCTTCTTGTCCTTGTTGATCTTGATGATCTTGAAGTCGAAGGTCTGGCCGACGAGCGCGTCCAGGTTCTTGGGCTGGACGACGTCGATCTGCGACGACGGCATGAAGGCGTCGACGCCGACCGAGACGATGAGGCCGCCCTTGACCTTGGCCTTGATGCGGCCCTGGACGACGGAGCCCTCGGTGCAGTTGGCCTCGATGCTCTCCCACCGGCGGATCTGCTGGGCGCGGTCATACGAGACGAGGGGCGTGCCCTCCTTGGTCTCGAGGCGCTCGAGGTAGACCTCGATGTCCTGGCCGACCTGGACCTCCCCGATGTCGGGGAACTCGGAATGGGGGATGAAGCCCTCGGACTTGCCGCCGATGTCGACGACCACCGAGTCCTTGCGGATCTCGATGACCTTGCCCTTGACGACGGAGTGGGGCTTGAGCGCGCCGAAACCGGATTCGGCGAGCAGTTTTTCCATGATGCTCATGTTGGTGGTGTTTTTTGTTGGGTCCCGGTCGTCGCTAGGGACGGTTCCGGGGTTTGGTGGGTTGTGGTGTCTCCTTCGGAAGGTCTCCGGGCGAGGCGCCCGGGGGCCGAAGGAAGGTCCAGCAAGCCCTTCCGCCGGCCGGCTGGCAAGGGGAAAATCCTCACCTGGCGAGGGCCGACTCGGCCGCCCGCAGCCGCCCGGGGTCGGACCGGAAACGGGCGCGGACGCGCTCGGCCAGCTCGGCCGACTCGGCCGGCTTGCCGGCCTGCCGCAGGAAGACCGAGGCCTCGACCAGCAGGCCGGTGTCCTCCTCGCCCAGGCGGGGCAGGGCCCGGTTGGGCCATTCGAAGGGCAGGCCGAGGGAGCGCCGGTGGCGGGCGTAGTCCAGCAGGCCGGCCAGGCTCGCCGAGCGCTGGAGCCCGCTCAGGAGAAGCGCCTCCCTCAGGTTCGGGTCCGCCTGCTCCAGGCCGGCCGCCCTCAGGTAGGGGTAGCCGCTCAGGGCGTCGGCCGGGTGGCGCCGGGGGTCCAGCTGCTCGTGAAGGGGGGTCGCGAAGGGCCGGTAGAAGGGGTCGCCGACGACCACCCCCATCCAGCTCACCGCCGGCGTCGCCGCCCAGGCGGCCTCGCCCGCGGTCATTCCCCTCGCCAGGCCGGCCAGGAGGGTGTCCGGCCGGATGCTCAGGCCCAGGTAGGGCTCGGCGACATTGCCGAAGGTGAGGGCGGCGCCCTTGGCGACGAGCGGCCCCGTCCATCCCTTTCGCGCGTCTCGGAGGTCGACCGCGGAGAAGCTGTGCAGGTGGAAGGCGACGGCTCCCGGCGCGAGGCGGGCGTCCGCCTCCGCCAGCTTGCCCCTGGGCGACGCCTCGTACCATCCGAAGTAGAGGGCGGGCGCGTCGAAGCGCGCGTCGGCCCCGAGGGGCGCGCGCGTGTCCTCGACGTCGGTGGGGAAGCCGAGCTCGCGGCAGAGCGACGCCACGCGGCCGAGCCAGATGTCGCCCTCGCGGTATGGGCCGCCGTTGTCGACATAGGCCCTTCCCCGCAGGCCGCGCGTCTCCGCGAGCCGGGCTCCCGCCAGCGCGCGGCGGACATCCGCCGCCGTCGGGCCGTCGAGCCGGGCGGTCCTCACCGTCGCGCGCGCGGCGTCGTCCTCGGCGTCCTTGCCGAACCAGGGATTGGGCCGCGACCCGGCGGGATCGCCGTCCGCCTGGGCGACCAGGGCCAGCTCGCTGTCCACCGAGGCGGCCTCCGAGGCCGGCGAGGCGCCGGGGACCTTGCCATCCGGGCCGGGGTCGCGCCGGATCAGCCAAGGCACGCCGCGGCAGAGCACGATCCACCGGAGGCGCTGCGGCCCTTCGGCGACGAACGGGATCCGCCCCCTCGCGTCGGGCGCCTTCCCGGCGGCTCCCGCGAGCAGGCCGCGCGCCCGCAGCTCCCGGCGCAGGGGGTTGAGGATGAGGCGCGAGTAGTCGGGCCATCCGACCGCGGCCGCCGCCGTGGCCGGCAGGTCGAGCAGGATGACGTTGGCGTCGGGAATCTTGCGGGAGCGCGCGTAGTCGCGCGCCAGCGCGGCCGACTCCGGGTCGCGGGAGGCCACGACGGCCACCGACGCGGGGTCGATGGCGCCGCGCGCCAGGGCGACGGCGACGAGGAGCAGCGGGAGCGCGCGCATCGGGTGGAGGATGGCAGGCGCCGCCGCCGGAGGGAAGCGCGCAAACCCGCTTGCCCGTCCCTCCCGCCGGGGCCAGCCTCCGGCATGACCTGGATGCTCGTGGCCCTCGGCGGCGCCCTCGGCAGCCTGGCCCGCCACGGGCTCGGGCTCGCCCTCGCCGGACTCGCCCCGCTCGGCACGCTCGCCGCCAACGTCGCCGGCTGCGGCCTCATCGGCTATCTTCACGCCAAGGCGGGCTCGGACGCGGGCCGCGCGCTCCTCATGACCGGCTTCTGCGGCGGGTTCACCACCTGGTCGGCCTTCGGCCTGGAGACCGTCCGGCTCGTCTCGGACGGCCGGCTCGCCGCCGCGGCCGGCTACGCGGGCGCGACGCTCGCGCTCGGCCTGGGCGCGGTGGCCCTCGGGTGGCAGCTCGCGCGCTGAGTCAGCGGGGCAGCCCCGCCGCGTAGGCGCCGATGCCCTCGGCGATGGCCACGGCGATCCTCTGCCGGTAGCTCTCCTGCGAGAGGCGCAGCATCTCGGACCGGTTCGACATGAACCCGCCCTCCACCAGGATGCCCGGGCAGGACAGGTCCTTGAGCATGCCGAAGCGGGCGCGGCGCACGCCGCGGTCGCGCGCCTCCATGCGCTTGATCAGGGCGCGCTGGACCTGGTAGGCGGCGCGGATGTTGAGCGCGTCGTGCCGGTTCCCCGGCAGCGCCCCCGTCGACCCGCGGTTGTTGGGGTCGTTCGTGGAGAACTGGCCCGCGGGGGTCAGGCAATAGGTCTCGATGCCGGAGGCGGAGGTCGCCGTCGCGGCGTTGTAATGGAGGCTCACGAAGAGGTCGGCCTTGATCGCGGCCGCGCGCCGGGAGCGGTCCTCGAGCTCGACGAAGACATCCCTCTCCCGCGTGAGGTGCACCTCGAAGCCGGCCTCCCGCAGCAGCGCCGCGAGGCGCCGCGCCGTGTCGAGCGTGAGGTATTTCTCGTCCATGCGCAGCTCCTTGCTCTGCTTGCCCGGGTCCCTGCCGCCATGGCCGGGGTCGATGAGGATGCGCCTGGGGCGCCGCGCCTCGGGCGGCGGCGACCAGAGCAGGGGGGCGAGCGTGCGGTCGTAGTCGCCGCGCGAGACGGTCAGCCGCTGGACCGCCGGGCCGGTGGGCAGGCGCATCGGGCGCAGCCCGAGCGGGGCGTTGAGCGAGACGCGCACGCCGTCGACGAGGAGGGTGTCCGAGTCCTTGGCCGCCTCCACCACCGCCGGGGAGCCCTTGGCGCGGACGAGGCGCTCCTCGCCGGGGCGGGCGGGCAGGGGGTTGGCGAAGCCGAGGCGCGCGAGCGAGTCGCCAAGCCAGACGTCCTGGGCCGGCAGCGGGGCCAGGGCGACCAGGAGCAGGGCGGCCGCCAGTCGCATCGGTCAGTTGTCGTCGCCGTCCTCGTCGGGCACGGAGGAGTCGTCCTCCATGTCCTCCTCGCCGGGCTCGGCGTTGTGCACGAGCTTGCGGCGGTTCTGCTGGAGCGGCGTGAGGCCGACCACGATGCTGCGCCCGACGCGCTTGGGGGCGTTGTCGGCCGTGCAGACGTTGGTCAGGGCGGCGATGACGCGCTTGACGGTCTCGACGCCGAGCTCGGCGTGCTCGAGCTCGCGGTAGCGGTACTGGAGCACGAGCTTCACCTTGTGGCCGTGGTAGAGGAAGTTCTCGGCGCGGCGCACCTTGATGAAGAGGTCGTGCTCGTCGATGCGCGGGCGCAGCTTGAGCTCCTTCATCCTGGCGGTGTGCTTCTGGTGCTTGTTCTTCTTGGCCTCCTCGTAGAGGTACTTGCCCATCTCGATCAGCTTGCAGACCGGCGGCTGCGCGGCCGCGGCGATCTCGATGAGGTCGACGCCGTGCTCGCGGGCGAGCGCGAGGGCGCGCTCCGTCGGCATGATCCCGAGCATCTCGCCCTTTGCGGTCAGGACGCGCACCTCGGGCACGCGGATGCGCTCGTTGCGGCGCGGCCCGGTGTCCTGGGGCCTCCCCCTGGCGCCTCCCCTTTGCTGCGAGTTGTTGTTGGGCCGGGGGCCGGACGGACGGAAGGGCAGGGACATCAGGTGGCTGGGGGTGCTGGGATGGGGGCACGATGCCCCTCGCCCCCTCGGTTTCAAGCCCGAACGGGCGGGGTCCTTTCCTCAGCCGAGCGACTTCAGGAGGTCGAGCACCTGCCTGCCGTGGGTCGCCGCCTCGACCTTGGGGACCGCGCCGGCGAGCGCGCCCTTGCCGTCGAGCACATAGGCCGCGCGGGCGGGCCCGATGTACTTCCTGCCGTACATCGACTTCTCGACCATCGCGTCCATCGCCTTGGAGAAGCGGTCCTCCGGGTCGGCCACCAGGGTGTAGCGGAAGCCGTGCTTGGCGGCGTACTTGGCGTGCGACCCGCAGGCATCGCGGGAGACGCCGAGGATCCGATAGCCGGCCTTGAGGATGGCCTTCTCCGACTTGCCCAGCTCGGCGGACTGCTTGTCGCAGGCCGAGGTGTTGTTGCGCATCCAGACCGACACCACCGCCGGTCCGTCCAGCAGGTCGGCGAACGGGCCGCGGACGACCTTGCCGTCGACGAGGGCCTCGACCTCGAAGTCGAGCTTGGGCTTCTTTCCTAGGGGGAGCATGGCAGGGATAGGGGTTAAATGGATAGAAGGGATGAAGAGATAAAAAGGACGGGGAAGAAAGGGATGAAGGGGTAAGAAGGATGGGAGGGATTGAGGGATAAAAGGGATAGAAGGGATGAAAGCGATGGAGGGAGGTGACGGCAAAAGGGGGCGCGAATGGGTCTCGAGGCAACTTCGCTTGGAGAATCGGCCCTTCTATCGATCGCCGTTCGCTCCTCGTTCGCCCCCATGCTTTCCCTTCATTTTTATCCCTTAAATCCTTTTGGTCCTTTTAATCCCTATTTGTCCTCTTTCCCCCTCCTTTCCCCTTTACAAAGCCCCCCCGACCCCCTTTGTTCCGACCCTTTCCGCCATGCAAAAGACCCGCAAGTCCATTGCCAAGCGCTTCAAGGTGACCGGCTCCGGCAAGGTCATGCGCCGCTCCCCCAACACCCGCCACCTCCTGTCGTCCAAGTCGCGCAAGCAGCGCCGCCGCGCGAACAAGGCCAAGCGGGTCGACTCCGGCTTCGAGAAGAAGATGAAGATCTCGATGCCCTTCGCCTGATAGCCGAGACCCCTTTGCGGCCAGGCGGGTGACTCACCCAAGGCGACCCGCCGGCCCGAAAACCCAAACCCAATAGACCAACATGCCTCGCGTCACCAACGCACCCTACACCAAGGCCCGCCGCAAGCGGACCCTCAAGCGCGCCAAGGGCTACTTTGGCAGCAAGTCCCGCCTCTACCTCCATGCGATGGAGGCGGTCATGCGCGCCGAGAAGTTCGCCTACCGCGACCGCCGCGAGAAGAAGACGGAGTTCCGCCAGCTGTGGATCGTCCGCCTCAACGCGGCCTGCCGTCCCCTCGGCATCTCCTACAGCCGCCTGATCGCCGGCCTGAAGAAGGCCGGGATCGTCCTCGACCGCAAGAACCTCAGCGAGCTCGCCATCCACGACGCGCCCGCCTTCGAGGCCATCGTGTCGAAGGCCAAGGCCGCCCTGGCCTGAGGTCGGCGCCCGTCGCCCGCGCGGACCCCGGCCTCCCCGGGGTCCGCTTGTGCGTGCTTGCGCTTGCCGCCCTCCCACGTCCCCCGCATTCCTCAATCCCATGCAAGACCAGCTCGACCGCGCCCTGACCGAGGCCGAGGCCGCCGCCGGCGCCGTCCGGACGCGCGCCGAGCTCGAGGCGCTCAAGGCCCGCCTGGTCGGCCCCAACGGCTCGCTCACCGCGGTGATGAAGGCCATGGGCTCCCTCTCCAAGGAGGAGCGCCCCGCCGCGGGCAAGCTGCTCAACGCCGCCAAGGCGCGCGCCGAGGCCCTGCTCGCCGGCCTGCTCGCCAGGGTCGAGGACGCCGAGCTCGCCGCCGCGCTCGGGCCGGAGGTCGACCCGACCCTTCCCGGCCCCGACGCCCCCGCCGGCGTCCTCCATCCGCTCACCCGCACCCGCGAGCGCATCCTCGCCACCTTCCGCAAGCTCGGGTTCGTCGTCGCCGAGGGGCCCGAGGTCGAGACCGAGTGGCATTGCTTCGACGCGCTCAACACGCCCGCCGACCATCCGGCGCGCGACATGCAGGACACGCTGTACCTGCCGGCCTCCTTCCGCTCGGCCGACGCGCCCCGCAAGGGCGAGGAGGCCCTGCTGCTCCGCACCCACACCTCGAGCGTGCAGGTCCGCACGATGCTCGGCCGCAAGCCGCCCCTGCGCATCGTCGCGCCCGGCCGCTGCTTCCGCCGCGACGCGGTCGACGCCACGCACTCGGCCAACTTCCACCAGGTCGAGGGCCTCTGGGTCGACCGCTCGGTGACGCTCGCCGACCTCCGCGGCGTGCTCGACTTCTTCGTCAAGGAGACCTTCGGCCCCGGGGCCGAGACGCGCCTCCGCCCGTCCTTCTTCCCCTTCACCGAGCCGAGCTTCGAGATGGACATCCGCTCGCCCGACCTCGGCCGGCTCTCCGACCGCTGGCTGGAGATCCTCGGCTGCGGCCTGGTCGACCCCAAGGTGCTCGAGGCCTGCGGCCTCGACCCCGCCGAGTGGTCCGGCCTCGCCTTCGGCCTCGGCCTCGAGCGCATCGCCATGCTCCAGCACGGCATCGACGACATCCGCCACTTCTACGCCAACGACCTCCGCTTCCTGCGGCAGCTCGCCTGAGCCCCATGCGCGTCTCCTTCCAGTCCCTCCAGCGCCACGTCGACCTCGCCGGCGTCGAGCCCGCCCAGGTCGCCGACCTCCTGCCGATGCTCGGGCTCGAGGTCGACGCCGTCGCGACCTTCGGCCTCGCGCCCCTCGCCCACGTGGTGGTCGGCGAGATCCGGTCCTTCGAGAGGCACCCCAAGGCCGACCGCCTGAGCGTCTGCCAGGTGGACGTCGGCGACGGCGCCCCGCGCCAGATCGTCTGCGGCGCCAAGAACTTCAAGGCCGGCGACCGCGTGCCGGTCGCGCTGCCCGGGGCGGTGCTTCCCGGCAACTTCGAGATCAAGGTCGGCCGCCTGCGCGAGGTCGATTCCCACGGCATGCTCTGCTCGGCCGAGGAGCTCGGGCTTCCCGCGGGCGAGGACGGCCTCCTCATCCTGTCCGGCTCGCCCGCCCTCGGCGCGCCGCTCCACGCGCTCTTCCCGCCGCCCGACACCGTCCTCGACGTCGCCGTCACCGCCAACCGCGGCGACTGCCTCGGCCTGCGCGGCGTGGCCCGCGAGGTCGCCGCCGCCCTCGGCCGCCCGCTCAAGCCCCTCGAGCCCCGCGCCGCGGTCGGCCTCGCGCCCGCGCCGTCGGCCCAGGACGCCGTCGGCTTCGTCCGCGTCACCTCGCCCGCCTGCCCCTGGTACACGCTGCGCACCTTCCGCGGCGCCAAGGTCGGCCCCTCGCCCGACTGGATGCGGCGCGACCTCGAGGCCGCGGGTCTCCGCGCGATCAACAACGTCGTCGACATCACCAACTGGGTGATGCTCCAGACCGGACAGCCCCTCCACGCCTTCGACGCGGCCAAGGTCGCCGGCGGCATCGAGGTCCGCCCCGCCCGCGAGGGCGAGCGCCTCGCCCTCCTCGACGGGCGCGAGGTCGCCCTCGACCCCTCCGTGTGCGTCATCGCCGACGCCGCGCGCCCGCTCGTCGTCGCCGGCGTGATGGGCGGCGCCGACAGCGGCGTCTCCGCCGCGACCACCGATCTCCTCCTCGAGGTCGCCTGCTTCGTCCCGGCCGACGTGCGCCGCGCCTCGCGCCGCCTCGGCGTCTCGACCGACTCCTCCCTGCGCTTCACCCGCGACGCCGACCCCGCCGGGGTCGAGCTCGCCGGCCGGCTCGCCGCCGACCTCCTCGCCGAGCTCGCCGGCGCCCGCCCGGCCGGCCCCGCCGTCTCCGTCGGCAAGGCCCCCCGCGCCGAGCGCCTCATCCGCCTGCCCCAGGGCTTCGTCGCCGCCAAGCTCGGCGCGCCGGCCCCCGAGGAGCAGGTCGCGGGCGTCCTCCGTCGCATCGGGTTCGGCGTGCAGGCCGCGGGCGGCGCGCTGGACGTGACCGTCCCCAGCTTCCGCTCGGATGTCGAGCGCCCCATCGACCTCGTCGAGGAATACGTCCGCGTCCACGGCACCGCCGGCGTGCCCGTCGGCCGCCCCGTCGCGCCCGCCCCGGGCGAGCCCGAGGCCCCCGCCGCGGCGTTCGTCCGCGAGGCCGCCCTCCGCCTCGCCGGCGCCGGCGCCACCGAGTGCTGCCACTACTCCCTGCGCGACGCCGCGGAGGTCGCCCGCGTGCTCGGCGCCGAGGCCGCCCCGCGCCTCGCGCTGGAGAACCCGCTCACGGCCGACCAGACGCACCTGCGCGCCTCGCTGCTGCCCGGCCTCGCCCAGGCGCTGCGCCTCAACCTGTCGGCCCACGCCGACCCCTCTCGCCTCTTCGAGATCGGCACGGTGTTCCGCCCCGGACCCGACGGCCAGGTGCGCGAGCACCTCGCGGTCGCCGTCGTGATGCTCACCCAGCCGACGCGCCGCTCCTGGCTCGCGCGGCCGGCGCCCGACCTCTTCGTCGCCAAGCGCCTGCTGGCCGACCTCGCCTCGCTGGCCGGCCTCGCGCCCTCGCGCCTCGCCTGGTCCGCCGCCGAGGGCGGGCCCTGGCAGCGCGGCCACGCCGCCGCGCTCGCCGACCGCGGCCGGGCAGGGGAGGGCGCCTGCGGCCTCCTCGACCTGCGCTGGACCCGCTCCTTGGACATCGCCGGCCCCGTCCTCGCGCTCGAGCTGCTGCTGCCCCGCGCCTCCCTCGCTCCCCGCAAGCTTCCCCGCCTGGAGGCCTTCTCGGCCTTCCCTCCCGTCACCCGCGACCTCGCCGTGCTCGTCCCCCTCGCCACGCCCGCGGGCGACGTCGCCGAGCGCCTCCGCCAGTCGGCCGCCAAGGCCGCGGGCAAGGACATCGCCGTCGAGTCCGTGGCCTGCTTCGACGTCTTCGCCGGCGCCGGCCTGCCCGAGGGCCAGCGCTCCCTCGCCTTCGAGATCACCCTGCGGCACGCCTCGCGCACCCTGACGGACGCGGAGGTCGCCGCCGCCATGGACCAGGTCGCCGCCGCCGCCGGCAAGGCCGGCTGGACCGTCCGCCGCTGAGCATGGACGGCGGCCTCGACATCGACCACGTCGCCCGGCTCGCCCGCCTGCGGCTGACCGACGACGAGCGCGCCCGCTACGCCGCCCAGCTCAACCAGGTGCTCGGGCATTTCGCCGCCCTCGCCGCCCTGCCCGCCGGCGCCGGCGACGCCGCGCCCACGGTGGCCGACGCCGCCCTGCGCCCCGACGCGCCCGGCCCGACGCTCACCCCCGACGACCTGCTGCGCAACGCGCCCGCCGGCCGCGACGGCCAGGTCCTCGTGCCCCGCGTGGTCGACGACGCCTCCTGAGCCGATGGCCGCCGACCTCCATCGCCTCGGCGCCGCCGAGCTCTCCCGGCGGCTCGCCGCGGGCGACCTCACGTCGCGCGCCCTCGCCGAGCACCTGCTCGCCCGCGCCGCCGCGCACCGCGAGCTCGGGGCGTTCAACGCGATCGACGCCGACGACACCCTGCGGCAGGCCGACGCGTCGGACGCGCGCCGCCGGGCGGGCGCGGCCCTCGGCCCGCTCGACGGCATCCCCGTCGCGGTGAAGGACAACCTCGCCGTCCGCGGCCAGCCCCTCACCTGCTCGAGCCGCATGCTCGCGGGCTTCGTCTCGCCCTACGACGGCGCCGTCGCGGAGCGGCTGCGAGCCGCCGGGGCCGTGCTCCACGGCCGCCTCAACATGGACGAGTTCGCCATGGGCTCGTCGACGGAGACCTCCGCCACCGGCCTCGCCCGCAACCCCTGGGATCCCTCGCGCACGCCCGGCGGCTCCTCCGGCGGCAGCGCCGCCTGCCTCGCGGCGGGCCTCGCCCCGCTCGCCCTCGGCACCGACACCGGCGGCTCCATCCGCCAGCCCGCCTCGCACTGCGGCCTCGTCGGCCTCAAGCCCACCTACGGCCTCGTCTCCCGCTACGGCCTCGTCGCCTTCGCGTCCTCGCTCGACCAGGTCGGCCCGATGGCGCGCTCCACCGAGGACTGCCGGCTGCTGCTCGACGCCATCGCCGCGCCGGACGCGCGCGACATGACCTGCCTGCCCGCCGGCGCCCGCGCGCCCCGGGGGCTCCCCGCCGGCCGCAAGCCCCGCCTGGGCGTCCCGCGCCGCCTGCTCGAGGGCGTCGCCCCGGCCGTGCGCGCCGCCTTCGACGCGGCGCTGGATTTCTACCGTGCCGACGGCTGCGAGGTGACCGACGTCGACCTGCCGCACGCCGAGCTCGCGGTGCCCGCCTACTACGTCATCGCCCCGGCCGAGGCCTCCTCGAACCTCGCGCGCTACGACGGCGTCCGCTACGGCCACCGCGCCGCGGGCGCCGCGGGCGTCGAGGACCTCATGGCCCGCTCGCGCGCCGAGGGCTTCGGCCCCGAGGTCAAGCGCCGCATCCTGCTCGGCACCTTCGTCCTGAGCGCCGGCTTCGCCGACGCCTATTACGCCAAGGCCCTGCGCGCCCGCGCGCTCATCCGCGAGGCCCACCTCGCCGCGCTCGCGGGCGTCGACGCCATCGCCACGCCCACCGTGCCCACCGCGGCCTTCCGCCTCGGCGAGAAATCCGCCGATCCCGTGCAGATGTACCTCGAGGACCTCTTCACCATCCCCGCCAACCTCGCCGGCCTGCCCGCGCTGTCCTTCCCCGTCGGCCGCGACGGCGACCTGCCCGTCGGCCTCCACCTCGTCGGGGCGCCCCTCGCGGAGGGCGCGCTGCTCGACCTCGCCGCCCGCTTCGAGCGGGCCCATGACCTGGCCCACCGGGTCGCCCGCCCATGAGCGCCGCGCCCGAGGGTTGGGAAGTCGTCGTCGGCCTCGAGGTCCACGTCCAGCTTCGCACCGCCGCGAAGGTCTTCAGCGCCGCCCCCTGGGGCTTCGGCGCCGAGCCCAACACGCAGGTCGACGCCGTCTCGCTCGGCCTCCCCGGGAGCCTCCCGGTGGTCAACCTCGCCGCGCTCGAGCAGGCCATCCGCCTCGGCCTGGCGGTCGACGCGGAGATCCCGGAGACCTGCGCCTGGGACCGGAAGAACTACTTCTACCCCGACAATCCCAAGAACTACCAGCTGACGCAGCAGGCCCGCCCCGTGGTCATCGGCGGGTCGGTCGAGATCGAGCTCCCCGGGGCCTCGCGCAACGTGATGGGCGAGCACCGCCGCGTGCGGCTCCACCACGCCCACCTCGAGGAGGACGTCGGCAAGCTCACCCACGCCGCCGGCGGCTCGCTGGTCGACTACAACCGCGCCGGCGTGCCCCTGCTCGAGATCGTCACCGAGCCCGACCTCCGCTCCGCCGCCGAGGCCGAGGCCTTCCTCCGCGCCCTGCACGCGCTCGTCACCCAGGCCGGCATCTCCGACGCCGACATGGAGAAGGGCCAGCTGCGCTGCGACGCCAACGTCTCCCTGCGCCGCCCGGGCGCGCCGCTCGGCACGCGCACCGAGACGAAGAACCTCAACTCCATCTCCGGCGTCCGCGCCGCCATCGAGGCCGAGGTCGCCCGCCAGGCGCGCGAGCTGGAGGCCGGCCGCGCCATCGTCCAGGAGACGCGCGGGTTCAACGCCGAGACCGGCCGATCCTATGTCCTGCGGGACAAGGAGGACGCGCAGGACTACCGCTACTTCCCGGACCCCGACATCCCCGCCGTCCGCATCGACCGCGCCCGCGTCGAGCGCCTCCGCGCCACCCTCCCCGAGCGGCCCTTCGACCGCCAGCGCCGCTACCTCGGCCTGGGGCTGCCGTACACCGCCGCCTCCGTCCTCGTCGCCGACGCCGCGACCTCCGCCTGGTTCGAGGCCGCGCTCGCGGCGAACCCCGCGAGCCCCGTGGCGCTGGCCAATCTCGTCGTCAACGACCTCGCCGGCCTCCTCGTCGCGTCCGTCGGCCCCGGCGAGACGCCCCCCGCGCCGGCCGACAGCCGCGTGACGCCGGCCGCCCTCGCCGAGCTCGTGCGCCTCGTCGAGGCCGGGACCCTCTCCAAGCAGCAGGCGAGGGAGGTGCTCGCCGAGCTCGTGCGCGCCGGCGGCATGCCGGCCGCGGTCGTCGCCGCCAAGGGTCTGGCCCAGACGAGCGACGCCGGCGAGATCGAGGCCGTCATCGCCGAGGTGCTGGCCGATCCCGCCCTGGCCGGCTCCATCGCCGAGTTCCGGGCGGGCAACGACAAGGCCATCAACGCGCTCAAGGGCCCCGTCATGAAGCGCACCAAGGGCAAGGCCAACCCCGCCGTGGTCGACCAGGTGCTGCGGCGCCTCCTCGGATGAGCGATCCGGCCGCCGACTCCCCCTGGGCGGCCGGGCGCCGCGCGGCCCGCGAGGTGGCGCTGCCCGCCTCGCTCGTCCTGCTGGGCGCCCTCGCCCTGGTCGTCGCGTACTACCACGTCCCCGCCGTCGCCGCCCTCCTCGACCGGGTCGGCGCCGCCCGATCCTCCGGCGGCTATGTGTTCGCCGCCTGGTTCACGGCGCTGACCTCGGGGCTCATCCCCTGGCTCATGCGGATGGCGCTGCCCGCGCTCCGGCCCGCCCACCCGGTCGCCGACCTCGCCCACAGCGCGGTGTGGTGGGCCATCATGGGCGTGGTCGTCAGCTCCTTCTACGAGCTGCTCGCGGTCGTGTTCGGCTCGGTGCCCACGCCCGGGGTGGTCGTCGCCAAGGTGCTGGCCGACATGTTCGTCTTCACCGTGCTGGTCGGGGCTCCGGCCAACGCGCTCTCGCACCTCTGGAAGGACCTGGGGTGGGATGTCGCCGCCTTCCGCGAGGCGCTCCGCCCGGGCTGGTACCGGCGCATCGTCGTGCCCAACCTGGTGACCAACTGGGCCATCTGGGGGCCCGGCACCGCCATCTTCTACAGCCTCCCCGTCGAGCTCCAGCTGCCCGTGGCCAACGCCATCGGCACCTGCTGGGCCCTGATGTGCGTGCGCATCGCGGCCCATTCGAACGGCCGCGCCTGAGGCGGCTCGACTCCGCCGCCGGTATCGCCGAACCTGCCTCCGTGCCCGACCTGTTCGGAGAGGTGCCCGCCGGGGCCGCCGAGGTGATCCCCCTCGACGGCGGGTCGCGCGCGTACACCTACGCGGTGCCCGCCCCCCTGCGCGATCGCCTGCGGGTCGGCCACCTCGTGCAGGTGCCCCTCGGCGCGCGCGTGCGCATCGGCGTCGTCTGGCGCTGCCCGGCCGAGCCGCCCGAGGGCGCCAAGCTCCGCCCGATCGCCGCCCTGGTCCACGACCAGCCCGTCATGACCCCGGAGGTCTGCCGCCTGGCCGAGTGGATGGCCGAGTATTACGGCTGCAGCTTCAACAGCGTGCTCGAGACGGTGCTGCCCTCGGCGGTGCGCACCGGCGTGCGCCCGGTGCTCCGCCGGCTGCTCTCGCTCGCGCGCGCGCCCGACGCCGAGGAGCTGGCCGCCCTGCGCCGCCGCGCCCCGAAGCAGGCGATGGTCCTCGACCTCCTGTCGGGCCGCGCCGGCCCGGTCCCGCGGACGGACGCGACCGACGGCATCGGCGTGGGCCAGTCGGCGGTGGACGCCCTGCTCGGCAAGGGCCTCGTCTCGGAGAAGGCGGAGGTCATCCTGCGCGTCGCCTACGACGACCCCTTCGCCGAGGCCGAGTCCGTCCCCTCCGCCGGCCACGCCCCCAACGCCGAGCAGGCCGCCGCCATCGCCTCCGTCTCGGCCTCGCTCGACACCCGGGCGTTCCGCGCGCACCTGCTGCACGGCGTCACGGGCTCGGGCAAGACGGAGGTCTACATCGCCCTCATCCGCAAGGTCGTGCAGGAGGGGGGCTCGGCCCTCTTCCTCGTGCCCGAGGTCGCGCTCACGCCCCAGACCGTCGGCCGCCTACGCTCCCGCCTCGCCGACCTCGGCGCCAACGTGGTCGTCTGGCACAGCCACCTCTCGGCCGGCGAGCGCTTCGACGCCTGGATGGCGATGGCCATGGGGCAGGCGAGGGTGGTCGTCGGCGCGCGGTCCGCGGTCTTCGCTCCCTTGTCCGGGCTGCGCCTCGTGGTGGTCGACGAGGAGCACGAGCCCTCGTTCAAGCAGTCGGAGACGCCCCTCTACCACGGGCGCGACGTCGCCGTGATGCGCGCCAAGCTCGCCGGCGCCGCCTGCGTCCTGGGCTCGGCCACGCCCTCGCTGGAGACCTGGGCCAACGCCGCCTCGGGCCGCTATGTCCTGGACCGGCTCACCCGCCGCGTCGACGACCGCCCGCTGCCCGCCTTCCGCGTCGTCGACATGCGGCGCGAGGCCCTGCACGCCAAGGGCGTCCCCGTCCTCTCCCGCGAGCTCGTCGACGCCCTGCGCGACCGCCTCGCGCGCCGCGAGCAGGCCATCCTCTTCCTCAACCGCCGGGGCCACTCGCGCGCCTGCGTCTGCCCGGCCTGCGGCGTCGCCGCGCCCTGCCCGCACTGCAGCGTCCCGCTGACCCTCCACCGGACCGACGGCACGGTGCGCTGCCACCTCTGCGACCACCGGGCGCCGGCGCCCGCCTCGTGCCCCGCCTGCCGGTCGCCCGACATCCGCTGGAAGGGCCACGGCACGCAGCGGGCGGAGGAGGTCGTCGCCCAGCTCTTCCCCCGCGCCCGGATGGCGCGCATCGACGCCGACACCATGTCGCGCAAGAACCAGTTCCGCCAGGTGCTCTCGGACTTCCGCGCCGGCAAGCTCGACCTGCTGCTCGGCACGCAGATGATCGCCAAGGGGCTCGACTTCCCGCGCGTCACGCTGGTCGGCATCCTCGACGCCGACCTCTCGCTGCAGCTGCCCGACTTCCGGGCGGCCGAGCGCACCTTCCAGCTCCTCACCCAGGTCGCCGGCCGGGCGGGGCGGGGCGGGCTCGAGGGCGCGGTCGTCGTCCAGACCTTCCAGCCCGCCTCCGAGCCCGTGCAGTTCGCCAAGCGCTGCGACTTCGAGGGCTTCGCCGCCGCCGAGCTCGCGCGCCGGGCCGAGTTCGGCTACCCGCCGGGCCGCCACCTCATCCGCCACGTCTTCCGCGGGCGCGACGCCGAGAAGGTGGCATTCATCGCCGAGCGCTGGGTGCGCGAGGTCGAGCGCGAGCTGCCCGGCATGGCCGAGATCCGCGGCCCGACGGAGTGCCCCATCGCCCGCATCCAGGAGCTGCACCGGATGCATGTCTGGTACCTGGTGCCGGCCGCGCTCGGCTTCGTGCGCAGGCTGCGCCCGCTGCGCGAGCGCCTGCTCCGCGACCCCGACGTGGCGGACATCCTCGACGTCGACGCGCTGGATTGCGCGTGATCCGGCTGGGCCGGGGGCTTCACAGACGGCAGCTTCACGGCTTCACAGGGGATAGCTTCGCAGCTGCACGGAGGACAGCTGCACGGATGCGCAGCTTCACGGCTTCGCGGCAGCAAAGATCCACAGATGAAGGTTTCGCGGCTGCGCAGCAACGAGACCTTCTCGCCTATCAGACGCTCCTTTTCAAGCTGCGGGCAACCCCTGCCAAGCTGTGCAGCTGTGACCCTGTGAAGCTGTGACGCTGTGCGGCTGTGACCCTGTGAAGCTGCAGTCCGTTACCCCGTGAAGCCGCCTTCTGTGCCGCTGTGCCGCCGTGAAGCCGTGACCCTGTGATGACGCCCCTCCGGGGCGGCGTCACATCCACCGCTTGCGCTTGAACCAGGCGAGCATCCCCAGGGTGAAGGCCCCCATGGCCGCGAGCACCGCGAAGTAGCCCCAGGGGTGCCTCAGCTCGGGCATGTTGTCGAAGTTCATGCCGTAGACGCCGACCACGAAGGTGAGGGGGATGAAGATGGAGGACATCACCGTGAGCACGCGGATGATCTCGCTCGTCTTCCGCTCCTGCAGGGTGTGGTGGTACTCCTGGAGGTCCTGCAGGATGGTGCGGGCGTGCTCGATGCGGTCGCCGGCCCGGATGGCGTGGTCGTAGAGGTCCCGGAAGAACATGTCCATGGTGGCCGGGAGCAGGGGGTGCTCGTAGTGCTCCAGGATGCTCACCATGTCGCGCAGCGGGAAGGCGAGGCGGCTGAGGCGCACGACGATGCGCTTGAGGCGGTAGACCTCCTGCAGGTCCAGGCCGTCCTCCCGGCTCAGGACGTTGTCCTCGAGCTCGGTGAGCGCGTCCTCGATCTCCTCCGTCTGGGCGAGCAGGCGGTCGACCAGCGTGTCCAGCAGGGCGTAGAGGAGGTACCCGGGCCCCCAGCGGCGGATCCCGCCCTTGCCCTCGGCGATGCGCTTCTCGACCGCGGAGAAGATGGGGTCGTCGGTCTCGTGGAAGGAGACGAGGAAGCCGGGGCCGGCCATCAGGGAGATCTGCTGGCCGCGGGGCGTGTCCTCCGTCACGCCGACGCGCACGGCGCGGGTGATGGCCAGGATCTGCTCGCCGTACTGCTCGAACTTCGGGCGGGAGGCGGCGGTCAGCACGTCCTCCTGGGCGAGCATGGGGATGTCGAAGAACGCCCCGACGACATGGACCACCTGGGGGTCGGTGATGCCGAGGACCTGGAGCCACACCACGCCGGGCTGGCCGACCAGCCGGCCGACGGAGTCCAGGTCGGTGAACTCGGTGGTCCGCACCGAGTTCTCGTCGTAGCAGATGGCGCGGAAGCGGGTCGGCCCCTGGCTCTCGAAGGGCGAGGCCATGGGCAGCTGGCCCGGCGCGCGCCCGATCTCGGCGTCCGAGAACGCCGCCTCGCCGGGGAGGGGCGCGGACCCGGGCCGGAGGCCGAGGCGCGCCCGCAGCTGGGCGAGGCGCTCCTCCATCGCCCGGCGCGAGCGCTGGGCGGCCTCTTCACGCGGTGAGGCGCGTTCTTCCATCCCGGACCTTACCCTCCGGGCGGGCGAGGTGTCAACCGCCCGGGCGCTTGGCGGGGTCCTTGCGCTCCTCCTTGGGCTTCGGGGGCGCGAAGGTCGGCTGCGTGGCGATCAGGGCCTTGGCGGGATCGATGGAGCCGCCCGACGGCGGTGGCGTGACGCGCACCTGGCCGCCCGGCAGCTGGCGGATGCGGGTGCCGTCCGATCCCGCCCAGGAGCCGTCGGGGAGGCGCCGCAGGGTGGTGCCATCGGAGTTCCGGATGCTGCCGTCGGGGAGGGTGCGGCTGGTCGAGCCGTCGGCATGCCGCCAGGATCCGTCGGGCAGCCTGCGGCTCGTGCCGCCGTCGGGCTCGCGCACCGCCTGCCCGGGCAGGGGGCGGATGGCCGAGCCATCGGAGCCTCGCAGCGCCCCATCCGGGCCCTGGCGGAAGGTGGTGGGCTTGGCGGGTTCCTTGGCGTCCTTGTCCCTGCGGTCCGCCGGGGCGGCCGCGAGGAGGGCGGTCGCCAGCAGGCAGGGCAGGAGGAGGCGCGTCATGACCGGTGCTTGCCGTTGCGCTTGCCGTCGCGGCCGATGCCGAGGGGGTCGACCTTGCCCTGCTTCACCTTCTGCAGGAGGTTGTTGGAGTTGGTCACGCCGAGACAGTAGAGGGCGGCCGCCACGTCGTCGACACATCCCTCGTGGATGAGCCCGGCGTTGTGCAGCCAGCGCGCGACGCTGCTATGGAAGGCGGTGGGGGTGATCTCGACCCTTTCCCCGCCGTAGCGGAGCCAGAACTCGACGCGCCGCTCCAGCCGGCAGTTGCAGCGGCGGCGGTGCAGGTTGCGGATCTCCTCGAGATGGGGGCAGGCGGCGGACTTCTTGGTGGGCTTTGCCATGCGGTGCGGTCGGCCATCCAATCCGACCTTCTAGTTTTTTTGGAGAAAAAAAGTAAAATATAATAATATTATAATGTTACGGATTGGCACAGGGTCGGGCCGTCCGCGCCCGTCGGGGGCGCGCGCGGCGATCGGTCCGGGTGGTGGTCGCGACAGGACTCGAACCTGTGACATCCACAATGTGAATGTGGCGCTCTAACCAACTGAGCTACGCGACCGGCCCACCGGACGCATGAGCGAAGCGACCCGGCCGTCCGGGGCAAGGAAAAGCCGTCAATCCCCCGCGGGGGCCGGTTCCCCCGAGGCGCGCTGGCCCTCCTCGTAGCGGGCGATCCACGCCCGGGACCATGGGGTGAAGTCCCCGGCCTCCAGGCGCGCCCGGGCCTGGGCCATGAGGTCCTGGAAGAAGTGGATGTTGTGGAGGCTGAGGAGCGTGCCGCCGAGCATCTCGCCGGACTGGACGAGGTGGCGGAGGTAGGCCCGGCTGAAGCGGCGGCAGGTGAGGTTGTCCATGCCCTCCACGAGGGGCCCGTGGTCGTCCTTGAAGCGCTCGTTCTTGATGTTGACGGTGCCGTCGGGCGTGAAGGCGCAGCCGTGGCGCGCGAGCCGGGTCGGCATCACGCAGTCGAACATGTCCGCCCCGAGCGCGACCATGCGCAGCAGCTGGGTGGGGGTGCCCACCCCCATGACATACCGGGGCTTCTCCGCCGGCAGGCGGGGCGCGGCGATGCCGACCTGGCGGAGCATCTCCTCCTCGGGCTCGCCCACCGAGACGCCGCCGATGGCGTGGCCCGGGAAGCCGAGGGCGCCGAGTTCCTCCGCGCACCGGACCCGCAGGTCCTCGAAGACCGAGCCCTGGTTGATGGCGAAGAGGTGCCGGCCCGAGGCGAGGAAGCCGGTGTCCTGCGCGAGGCGGAGCATCTCGCGCGCCCAGCGCAGGGTGCGCGCGACGGCCTGCTCGCAGGCGGCCCGCTCGCAGGGCCAGGGCGGGCACTCGTCGAGCACCATGGCGATGTCGGACCCGAGCGCGTCCTGGATGTCGAGGCAGTCCTTGACGTCGAGGAAGAGGGGCGAGCCGTCGAGGTGCGACTGGAAGCGGATGCCCGCGTCGGTGACCGTCCGGAGCTTGGCGAGGGAGAAGACCTGGAAGCCGCCGCTGTCGGTGAGGATGGGGCCGTCCCACCCCATGAAGCGGTGGAGGCCGCCCGCGCGGCGGATGATGTCGCGCCCCGGGCGCAGGTTCAGGTGGTAGGTGTTGCCGAGGAGGATCTGGGCGCCGGTCTCGCGGACCTGGTCCGGCGTGAGGCCCTTGACGGTCCCCTGCGTGCCGACGGGCATGAAGACGGGGGTCTGCACGACGCCGTGGTTCGTCCGCAGGCGACCCCGGCGCGCGGCCGAGGCGGGGTCCTTGGCCAGCAGCGCGAAGTCGCTCATCGGCGCACGGGCTGGAACTCCAGCTCGCGCCCGCGGGGCGCATCCTCGCGGATGCGGCCGTTCTCGTAGGCGACGGCCCCGTTGACGACCGTCATCTCGACCGAGCAGCCGAAGGTGTGGCCCTCGAAGGGGGACCAGCCGCACTTGTAGAGCAGGTCGCCCTTCCTGACGGGCGTCGGGCGGTCGGGGTCGACCAGGACGAGGTCGGCCCACATCCCGGGGCGGACGTGGCCGCGGTCCACCACCCCGAAGAGCTCGGCGGGGGCGTGGGCGGCGCGCGTCACGAGCGTCTCGAGGGTGATCGCGCCCTGCTTCCAGAGGTCGAGGAGGATGAGCAGCGAGTGCTGGATGAGCGGGAGGCCCGCGGGCGCCTTGAAGTAGCCCTGGGCCTTCTCCTCGGCGGTGTGCGGCGCGTGGTCGGTGGCGATGACGTCGATGCGCCCCTCGGCGACGGCGCGGCGGATGGCGGCCCGGTCGGCCGGCTCCTTGATGGAGGGGTTGCACTTGATGCGCATGCCCTGCGCCGCGTAGTCGCGGTCGTCGAACCAGAGGTGGTGGACGCAGGCCTCGGCGGTCACCCGCTTGCCCCGGACGGGCCCGGGCGAGAAGAGGGAGGCCTCCTCCGCCGTGGTCAGGTGGAGGACGTGGAGCCGGGCGTTGGTGCGCCGCGCCAGGTTGATGGCCAGGAGGGTGGACTTGTAGCAGGCCTCTCGGCCGCGGATGCGGGCGTGCTCGGCGGCGGGGATGTCCTCGCCCCACCTGGCGCGGGCGGCGGCCTCGGCCGCCTTGACCATGGGGTTGTCCTCGCAGTGCGTGGCGATCGGCACCGGGGAGTGGGCGAAGATGCGCTCGAGGGCGGCGGGGTCCTCCACCACGAGGTCGCCGGTGGACGAGCCCATGAAGATCTTGACGCCGCAGACCCTCCGGGTGTCCAGCCGCTTGATCTCCTCGATGTTGCCCGCGGAGGCGCCGAGGAAGAAGGAGAAGTTGGCCGGCGAGACCGCCGCGGCCCGGGCGAACTTCTGCTCGAGGCGGTCGCGGTCGATGGTGTTGGGCACCGTGTTCGGCATCTCCATGAAGGAGGTGACGCCGCCCGCGACGGCCGCGCGCGACTCGGTGGCGATCTCGGCCTTGTGCGTTAGGCCGGGCTCGCGGAAGTGCACCTGGTCGTCGATCAGCCCGGGCAGGAGGAGCTTGCCGCGCGCCTCGACCTCGCGGTCGGCGCCGCCGGAGACGGAGCCGACCTCGGCGATGCGCCCGTCGCGGACCAGGACGTCGGCGGTGCGGCGGGCGCCGTCGGTGACCACCTCGGCGTTGCGGAAGAGCAGGGAAGCCATGACGCTATCCAGCACCCTCCCCGGCCGTAGGCAAGCGAACCCGAATCAGAGCACCGAGCCCTCGGGCCGCTGGGCGGCGGAGGGGTCCAGGACCGCCCCGTTCACGCGGAAGCGGAAGACGGCGTCCTCGAAGGCGTACTCGTGCTGCATGATCACCCGCTTCTCGTCGGGGAACATCTCCTTCTTCAGGGCGACGAGGTCGGCGATGAGCTGGCGGATCTCCGCGGCGGGAGGGGCGACGGCCGCGCCGGTCTTGGGGTCCTTGAGGTTGGAGATGGCCTCGAAGGCCTCTTCCTCCCCCTTCTTGCCCGTGATGGCGGCGTTCCACATCAGCTTCGAGATGTTGGCCGCGCCCTTGATGACGTTGCGGCGCTCGGTCTCGGCGGCCTCGGCCACCCGGGGGCGCATGCTGTCCGCCGGGATCAGCTTGGTGGCGACCGTGTAGGCGGACCACTTCTCGCCGAGCTCGCGGTCGTGGGCGATGTTGAACTTGGAGCGCACCGGGGGGCGGGGCTGGGCCGAGGCGGGGACGAAGCCGATGGGCTTGGGCTTGCGGTTGCCAAAGGCGCCGGAGGTGCGGAGTCGGGAGCGGGACGTCGACATGGGCGGAGGGGGGCCGACCTAGGAAAGCCCCCCGGGGGGCGGGAGCAAGGCGGATTCCCCGCTTTTGCCTTTCGACCCCGGGATTTTTCCCCAAAGTCCCCCCATACCCGTGGCCGACTACAGCAAGATCCTCGCCGCCCACCGCCGCAACCAGCTGGCCGAGCCCATCCGCCTGCCCAGGGGCACCCACCGGTTCTTCGCCACCGAGCTCCTGCCGCTTCCCGTCGAGAAGGTCTTCCCGTTCTTCTCGGACGCCGCGAACCTCCAGGCCATCACCCCGCCCGAGCTCGAGTTCCGCATCCTCACCCCGATGCCCATCGAGATGCGCGAGGGCTCGCTCATCGACTACCGCCTCAAGCTCCACGGCATGGGCTTCCGCTGGCGCACGCGCATCGCGCACTGGGACCCCCCGCACGGCTTCGTCGACGAGCAGCTCAAGGGGCCCTACGCCTTCTGGCATCACACCCACACCTTCTACGACGAGGGCGGCAAGACGCGCATGGACGACGAGGTGCTCTACCGCCTGCCGCTCTGGCCGCTCGGCGAGGTCGCCTATCCCTGGGTCTCCCGCCAGGTCGACCGGATCTTCGCCTACCGCCGGAAGCGCATCCGCCAGCTGCTCGGTCTAGCCTGATCAGGCTGGTCCCGTAAGTGTCGGCGCGGGGATAAGGTAAGGAATTTTTATTTCTTTACCCTGTCCTTTCCGTGAGCAGGATGGCCCCATGCGAAAGACCTCCACCCTGACCGCCAAGGGGCAGACCACCGTCCCCCGCGAGATCCGCGAGTATCTCCAGCTCGGCCCCCGCCAGCGCATCGCCTTCGTGGTGGAGGAGGGCAAGGTCGTGCTCCGCCCCGAGGGGCGGCCGATGTCCGAGATCGTCGGCAGCCTCCGCAGCAAGGCCAAGATGCCGACCAAGAAGCAGATCCGCAAGATGATGGCCGACGCCGCCATCCGCCGCTACCTCAAGTCCTGCCGCTGAGTGCGCCGACTTCATCTGGACACCAATGTCGTCGTCCGGGCTCTCTTCGGGGAGGACGGGGACCAGGGGGAGCGCGCCCGCCGGTTGCTGCGGGAATCCGAGGCCGGCGGCGTCCGCCTCGTCCTCTCGTCCCTGGTGGTCGGCGAGGTCATCTTCATCGTCGAGCGCCATTTCGGCGTGGGCACGCGCGAGGCGGCCACGGCCCTCCGCGATTTCCTTTCCCATCGCGCCGTGGCCTGCGCGGATGGCGATATCCTGCGCGACGCGCTGGACCGCCATGCGGACACCGGCTTGGATTTCGTCGATTGCTACCTCGCGGCCCTGTCCGTCGAGACCGGAGGTGCCATCTGCTCATTCGACCGCGACTATCGGAAGTTCCCCGACGTCGAGCGTCACGAGCCCTGATCAGGCGCCGAGCAGGGGGGGCAGGTCGGCCAGCCGCGTGATGAAGGCGTCGGCGCCGGCCTTGACCTTGGCGCGGACGGCGTAGCGGCCGAAGCCGATGATGCGGTCGGCGTCGCCCTTGACCTCGAGGTCGCTCGCGCCGTCGCCTACCATCACGACCTCGCTCGCCGCGAGCTCGGCGCGCAGGCGGCGCGCCACGGCGTTCTTGCCGCGCGAGCGCGCCGTCGGCGCCTCCGCGTCGAAGCCCGCATAGACGCCGTCCGCCGTGAAGCGGAGGCCGACGGCATGGACGCGGGCGATGCCCAGGTGGCGGGCCAGCGGGAGGATGGCCTCGGTGAAGCCCCCGCTGACGATGGCGACCTCCCAGCCCGCGGACCGGATGCGGGCGAGCGCCGCGGCGGCGTCGGGCTCGACTGTCGCCAGGTACTTGTCGGCGATGGCCTCGACCTCGGCGCGCGTCGGGCGGATGAGTTCCAGGCGGCGCGCGAAGACGGTCTCGAGCGGTATCCCGCCGTCCATCGCCTCGGCCGTCATCCGCTCGACCTGGGCGAAGACCTCCGGCCCGCGCAGGCGGCCGAGCTCGTCGATGCCCTCCACGGCGGAGAGCGTCGAGTCGCAGTCGAGCAGGAGCAGTCGGGCCATCGCCGCCGATGAAGCCCAAGGCGGGGCGGGACGAAAGGCCAAAAGCGGCCTTCTCAGCCCGCCTCGCCGGTCGTCATCGGCGTCACGGCCTGCCACAGGCGGTAGCGGACCTCATAGCCCTCGGGCACGTAGACGACGATGGGCAGCTTGCTGTTATATCGGAAGGGTCCCTTGGGCTGCATGGCGACGAAGCGGCTCACGGGCTTCTGGCCCGGGGGCGGCGCCATGCGGGTCGAGAAGACGCCCTTGGGCTCGGCGAGCAGGTAGGTGTAACCCCAGCCCTGGACGGTCTCCTCCTTGATCGCGCCGCCCATGCCGACCTGGTTCACGCCGTCGGTCTCCATGACCTTGCCGACGACGACCTCCACGCGCCAGTCGTCCTCGTCGGGCTTGGCCTCGAGATGGATGACCACCCGGGTCTGTCCGGCCTTGGCGGCGGGATAGGCCTTCTCCCAGTTGCTGCCGTCCGACGCCCGCTTGGGCGCCTCCTTGGCGGGCTCGGTGCTCGGGGCGTCGGCTCCGATGAGGGCGAGGGCGGCCACGGGCAGGGCGAGCAGGGCGGGGTATCGCATGCCAGATAGCGTAGCCGGGCCCGCGGGTTTGTCCACGGCCAAGGGTCAGCCGAAGAGGTCCGAATGGGTGCCGGTGCGGACGAGCTCGAGGGTCCGGCCATCCTGTCCGAATCGATACACCAGCAGCCAGTCCGGCTCGAGATGGCACTCCCTGAATCCCTCCATGTCGCCCTTGAGGGGGTGATCGCGCAACTTCGCGGGCAACGGGTGTCCCGTCGACAGCATGTCGACCACCGATTGCAGCCTATCCAGGTTCTTGCCGCGGCGACCCGCGAGCCGGAACTCCTTCCGAAAGCGCGACGTCGAGGTGACGGTCAGCCTCACAGGTCCAGCTCCCGTCGAAGATCCGAAAAGGTGGCGTGCCGCCGCACGCCGCGCCCCGTCTTGAGGTCCCGCAGCGCCCGGCGGGTCGCGGCGTTGGGCTTGCGCTCGATGGCGATCTCGAAGGGCAGGGCCTTGGCCAGCTTCACCTGGTGGTAGAGCAGGCGGATGGCGTCGGACGGCGTCAGGCCGAGCTTGGCGAGCACGGCCTCGGCCTCGGCCTTCAGCTTGGGCTCGATGCGGGCGCGGATGGTCGTGGTCTTAGCCATGGACCCAATGTAGCCACAATCGTGCCACAAGTCAACGGGCGGGGACTCGAAGACGGGGGTTTCATGTTCATCATTATTTGCCGCCCTTGTCGTAGGGCGAGTCTGCCCAACTAGGGTTGATTACCTAGGTGCGATCATGGATTTGCACTGCGTAAGGCGGTTTCTCTGAAACCGCCGCGGCATTGGGTAGGGTCGATCGCGACCCGCCCAGAGGGCGGGCCTTACCTGAGACTTTATAAGGCTTTACCTTGTCCAATACATACTTATCAAGATGTTATGTCCCACCACATCCTCTCTGCTGCCCTTGCTCTCGGATTTGCGTCCGCTTCTGCACAAACCACAGCAACCTTTAATCTCGTCATTACTTCCGCAAATGGCGGCGCCGACTCGCTTTTCACTTGGAGTCTTTCGGGTACCCCTACTTTCACCTTTACTGGTCTTAATCCTAATCATTCTATTGGCGGCTTCGGATGGTCTAGTGATACCAATTTTTCCAATTCCTCGTTTTTTACTAACGTAACACCTGTCGGAACTTTGATCAATACCACTACCGGTCAGACTTCCAACGTAGATGTTATTGGTTTTACCAACAACCTTGCCTTCCTCGGCACCTTAACCTCTGAAGTTTCGATAGCGCCGGGCCAGTCAGTTGCCTTCTCGGGTCCTCCTACGTTTGCTGTATTGTCTGGAATTGCGTTTTCTAATTTCAACCCAGGTCAGTGGACCGATGATTTACCTGATAGCGCCTATAACTTCGATACTGTCTTAACTGTGAGCGGCGCACCTATCCCCGAACCCTCCACCTACGGCCTGATTCTTGGTGGCTTGGCGCTGGCTGGTGCGGCTATGCGCCGTCGCAAGAAGGCCTAAGGATATCCCAGCGCCTCAATCAGCCCCGCCTTGGCGGGGTTTTGTCGGTTGGGACGACGCCTAGGCGTCCGTCGCGACCCTGCCATCCGCCTGCGTCTGCAAGCGGCGCCCCGGTTCCATCCGATTCTTATTCCAAGGACCTGAGGGTCCTCGTGTTCCTCGACCGCCGGCCCGATTCGTGGCGATTGAAAAAAAACTTTACAAAAGTCTTGTGGGATTTAGCACAGCGGAATGCTCCATCACCTCTCCCCAGCGGCCTTGGTTCTTGTTGCCTCCCTTGTCTCGGCGCAGACCGCCACGCTCAATCTTGACATCACCTCCGCTGACGGGGGGGCCAAATCCCTGTTCTCGTGGAGTTATAGCGGCATACCCACGATCGCAGCCGACAACGTGGTTTCTACCTCCGGGATTGGCTGGAGCTCCAATGATCGGGCCATTCCCGGCATTCTCGTCACAAGCGGTCCCGACCAAAACGCCTTTTCCGGCGACTTGGTCGATTTGTCCGGTCTCAACACCGGCCTCTATCTGACGAACACCACCACGAATGTCACCCAGCAGCTCAGCCAGCTGGATTTCTTCTACAGCCTGGATTACGCGAGCATAACGCTCAAGACTTCCGCGCCGATCGCGAAGTCCGCCGGTCAATCGATCGTCCTGTCAGGCCCCACCTCCGGCTCGATACTGATGGATATCCCCTTCGGCACCTTCAATGCCGGTCAGTGGACCTACGATTTTTTTGTCTACTCGAACTTCGACCCTGTCCTGACCGTCGCCGCTTCCCCCATCCCCGAACCCTCCACCTACGGCCTGATCCTCGGCGGCCTGGCCCTCGGCGCCGCCGCCCTGCGCCGGAGGAAGATCTCCAAGTAAGGACTTCGTAGGACAGGTCCTCGAACAGCCCCGCCTCGGCGGGGTTTTTTGTTGCGCGATGGATTGGGCGCCATGGGTATTGGCGCCTCGCCGAATCCCAGCCTACTTTGGGCTTCCCCCACCGGTGACCCATCGGGTAGCAAGGGGTCATGCCCCGTCAACTCCTCCCTGTCGCCCTCGCCGCTTTTGCCGCAACTGCCTCGGCCGCCGATATCACCGAGATCAACGGTCTGGTCCTGACGAACGGATTGGGCGGCATCTCGAATCCCTCCGCCCTGAACGCCGGCAACCAAGGGCTGGCGATTTCCACGCTGACAGACGCCGACTTGTCCACGGGTATCATCAATATCGGCTTCCCCTCCGGCTCCTCGCTTGAAGGTTCCTTCTCCGGGCCGATCTCCTCCAGCGCCACCTCGCTCTTTTTCATCCAACCCTTCGTCGGCGCCGTGAATCCCACGGGCGTGTTCACCCTGCAACTGGTGCTCACCGGCGGCGTGCTCACCAACGGACTTGTTTACGTGCCTGCCGACTACACGGCGACAACCCAGGCATTCCCCGTTGCCCAGGCTTCCTACATCAGCGCCTTCAATGGCTTGATTTACGATACTGAGGAGGAGCTGGCGAACATGGGCCTGACCAGTGATTCCCTTTATGGCTACCTGCAGGTGCCATTCTCCGATTTCGGCGTCGATTACAGCCAGGTCATCGGGGTTCGGCTCTCGAGCCTCGGCAACCCTTATCCCGACTTCACGTACATCGGCGCCGGCTACGCCGGCTCCCCCATCCCCGAACCCTCCACCTCCGGCCTGATCCTCGGCGGCCTGGCCCTCGGCGCCGCCGCCCTGCGCCGGAGGAAGATCTCCAAGTAAGGACTTCGTAGGACAGGTCCTCGATCAGCCCCGCCTCGGCGGGGCTTTTTGTTGCGCGATGGATTGGGCGCCATGGGTAGGTCGCCCCGCCTAGGCGTCCGCCACTGCCGTGCATCCCGCTTCCTTCCATTAAGCCCATCCCTGTTTCCCATTTTCCTCCGTGCCTCCGCGAAGCCGTGACGCCCTCCATCACCCCCTTGTTTTCCTCTTTCCTTTGAAGTCTGTCCTTTGAAATCTCTCGCACCCCCATGCGCACCCTCGCCCTTTTCCTCGCTTCCGTCGCCATCCTGGCCGCCGAGCCCATCAGGGTGGCCTGCGTCGGCGACAGCATCACGGCGGGTCTCGGCGCCGAAAAAGGAAAGTCCTACCCCTCCCAGCTCCAAGCCCTGCTGGGCGACGGCTACAAGGTCGGCAACTTCGGCGTCAGCGGCCGCACGCTCCTCAGCAAGGGCGACAAGCCCTACATCAAGGAGAAGGCCTACCAGGACGCCCTCGCGATGAAGCCCGACATCGTGATCATCATGCTGGGGACCAACGACACCAAGCCCCAGAACTGGAAGTTCGAGAAGGAGTTCGAGGCCGACTACCGGGCGCTCGTCCAGTCCTTCAAGCGTCTCGACTCCAAGCCCACGATCTACCTCTGCCGCCCGTCGCCCGGGCCCGACAAGTCCGGCAACATCTACGAGGGCCACCTGAAGAAGCTGCGCCCGCGCATCGACCGGCTGGCCTCCTCGCTCGGGTGCAAGGTCATCGACATGAACGCCGCCCTGGCGGGCAAGCCCGGCATGCTGGCGGACACGGTGCATCCGAACACCGCCGGCGCGGCCGAGCTGGCCAAGGCCGCCGCCAAGGCGATCCAGGGGAAGTGAGCGGAAGGGGG
>CAYYLJ010000005.1:0-12714 GCA_964472585.1 uncultured Enterobacteriaceae bacterium
AGGACCGGGGGCACCTCGAGACCCTTGTAGTCGGCGGGTCGGGTGAACTGCGGAAAGGATAGGAGGCAACCGTTGAAGGCGTCCGCCGTCAAGGAGTTTCCATCCCCGAGCACGCCGGGGACATGGCGGGCGACGGCGTCGACCAGCACGCAAGCCGGTAGGGTGCCGTTGGTTAGGACATAATCGCCGATCGAGACCTCGCGGGTGACCTTGGCCCGGCGGAAGCGCTCATCGACCCCCTCGTAATGCCCCGAGACCAGCACCAAATGGGGCTTTTGCGCCAGCTCCTTGGCGAGGGGGGTCGAGAGTTTCTCCCCATCGGGGCAGAGGTAGATCACCTCGCAGCCGGGGGTGGCGACGGCGTCGACGGCGTCAAAGAGGGGCTGGCAGGTCATCAGCATCCCGGGCCCCCCGCCGAAGGGGGTGTCGTCCACCCGCTGATGTTTGTCCGTGGACCAGGCCCGGATGTCATGGGCCTTGAACTGAAGGATGCCCCGCTCCACGGCCTTGCCGACCACGGATTCCCGCAGGAAACCGTCGGCCATGGCCGGAAAAAGGGTCAGGAGGTCGATCCGCATGGACGGGCCCCTATGAGCACCGGGCCAAGGGAGGGGGTCAAGGGCGGACCTACCCCCTTGGGTTTCCATCCTTGACTCCCACCCCCCTTCCCTGCCTCTCTAACCCTTCCCAACAAGTCCCGGTCCATGCTTCGCATCCGCCTCCAGCGCTTCGGCACCAAGAACGAACCCAGCTTCCGCATGGTCGTCGCCGAGTCCTCCACCCGCCGCGACGGTCGCTTCGTCGAGCTCCTCGGCCATTACAACCCCCGCGCCCGCGGCAAGGCCACCGAGATGACCCTCGACCCCGTGAAGTACGACGCCTGGGTCAAGAAGGGCGCCCAGCCCTCCGACACGGCCAAGGCGCTGATCAAGCGCGTCAAGGCCGCCGCCAAGGCCTGAGGAATTCGCCTTCCCCGCCCTTGAAAAGGACCCGCTGATGCGGGTCCTTTCATTTGATGCGGGCGGTGAAGGGTGGCTTCACGGCGGCACAGCTTCGCAGCTTCACAGGGCAAAATCTGAGGAAAGAAATCTCGTGCCTCTCACGAATAGGGCCCGGCGTGCCTCCGTGAAGCCGTGACGCTGAAATCCTTGCCGTCCCACCCCGGGGGCCTCGAGCCACATTTCCCTTGCCCCTTACCCCGCCTTTTCCAAAACCAACCATCCTGTTCGTTGGGAGGGATATCCAAGTGGCTAAAGGGCGCGGACTGTAAATCCGTTCAGCATTGCTGTTCGTGGGTTCAAATCCCACTCCCTCCACCACGAACCGGCCGCCGGGCGCTTGCGCCCGGACGGGCCGCGCCCATCCTTGGCGACATGGCCGTCCGCCGCTACCGCGTCTACGATGCCTCGGGCCAGCCCGCGGAGATCCTGGAGGTCGAGCACCTCGCGGGCTCCCCCGACCTGGCGGCGCATCCGCTCGACGGGCGGAAGGTCGAGCGCCTCCCCGAGGCGCCGGCCATCGTCGGACGCTGGACCGAGCGCGCCATGGGCCGCGCGGCCAAGGACGGCGCCCGCCTCAAGGCGGGAGGCTTCCGGAAGCTCGAGAGGGACGGCGACACGTGGCGGGACGTCACCTGACCATGTCCGAGGGCGAGATCATCGTGCTCTTCGACGGCGGCTGCGGGCTGTGCAACCGCAGCGCGCTTTGGCTCGCGCGGCGGGACCGCCGCGGACGGCTGCTGATGGCGCCCAACGCGGGGGCCACGGCGCGCATCGCGGGCGAGCCGCCGGGGGGCGAGGAGGACGGCATCGTCGTGTGGGACGGTGCCCGGCGGCTCGTCGGCGTGCCGGCCATCGCCCGCGCGCTCCGCGAGCTCGGCGGCGCCTGGCCCCTGGCCGGCGCGGCCCTGGGGTCCCTGCCCCGCTGGCTCACCCATCCCGCCTACGCGTTCGTCGCCCGCCGCCGCCGGCTGAGCAAGCCGGCATGCGCGCTGCGCGACCCCTCCGACCACCGCTGGGTGGATTGAGGGCGGCAAGGCGGCTTAGCAGCTTCGCGGCTTCACGGAATAAGGCTTCGCAGCTTCACAGAGCGCAGCTTCGCGGAATATGGCTGCGCGGCTTAACGACTTCACAGAATCGTGTAAAACGGGCGTCACGTAAGCGACGTCCTTTGGGGCGAGCAACGAACGGCCTTCAGCGCAGCTTCCGTGAAGCGGCGAAGCTGTGAAGCCGACGGTCGACGGCTCCGTGCAGCCGTGAAGCTGCGCGACCCTTCCTAGCGACGGGTGTCGCGGGGGTCGAAGGCGTCGCGCAGGCCGTCGCCGACGAAGTTGAGGGCGAGCAGGGTGAGGGCGAAGAGCGTCGAGGGCGCGAGCAGGATCCAAGGGCACTCCTCCATGACGTCGGCGCCCTCCTTGATGAGGAGGCCCCAGGAGGTCATCGGCGCCTGGACGCCGAGGCCGAGGAAGGAGACGAACGCCTCGAGCAGCATCACGCCCGGGACGGTGAGGGTGCCGTAGATGGCGAGCGTGCCGGCGAGGTTGGGCAGATAGTGGCGGAGGATGATTCGCCACGTCGAGGCCCCCATCGTCTCGGCCGCCTGCACGAACGGCGTGGCGCGGAGCGCGAGCACCTGGTTGCGCACGACGCGGGCCATGGTGAGCCAGGAGATGCCGCCCACCACGACGTAGAGCAGCCAGAGGTCCTGGCCGAAGACGACGGTGCAGAGGATGATGATGAGCGTCAGCGGGAGCGTGTTGATGACATCGACGACCCGCATCATGCCCTCGCCGACGGCGCCGCGCGCCTGGCCCGCGGCGATGCCATAGGCGGTGCCGAAGACGAGCGCGATGACGGTGGCGATCAGTCCGACGAGGATGGAGACGGACCCGCCGTTCAGTAGGCGCGAGAGCAGGTCGCGGCCGAGGATGTCGGTGCCCAGGGGATGGCCGGGGCCGGGAGGCACCGGCCCGAGCGCGAGGTCCTGCGCGCGGTAGTCCGCGAGCGGGAGCCAGCCCTGCGCGGCGCCGAGGCAGGCCGACCCCACGGCCACCAGGAACACCGCGGCGACGACGGCCGGGCGGTTGCGGCGGAAGCGCGACCAGCCCTGGGCGAGCGCGCGCAGGACGACGGCGAGGACGCCCAGCCCGGCCAGCGCCACCAGGACGGCGACCGTGGCGCGCGCGCCGGGTCCGGCGAGGATGTCCCAGAGCCCGACCCCGACCGCCCAGGCCTTGGCGGGGGCGAGCGCCGCGTGGAGCGCGAGCAACGCGGGCGGCGCGAGCAGCAGGCCCGCGAGATAGCCCGGCGTGAGCCCGCCCGACTCGGCCTGGCTGCGCTTGAGGCGCGGGTTGAGCCAGGCGAGGCCCAGGTCGGCGACGAGGTTGAGGATGAGGAGGGCCGAGGCGTAGAGGAGCGTCAGCCCGACGATCAGGGTGGCGTCGCGGTTGGTGACGGAGGTCACGAAGAGCCGGCCGAGGCCGGGGACGTCGAACATCGACTCCACCACGAAGGAGCCGGAGACCAGGCCGGCGGCGGCGGGCGCGAGGTAGGTCACGACGGGCAGGAGCGCGTTGCGCAGGGTGTGGACGAACCACACGCGGAAGGGGCCGAGGCCCTTGGCCTGGGCGGTGCGCACGTAGTCCGAGGCGCGGACCTCGAGCATGGCGCCGCGGGTCAGGCGGGCGATGGGCGCGGCGACCACGATGCCGAGGGTGAGCACCGGGAGGACGAGGTGCTCGGGGCCGCCCCAGCCGCACGGGGGCACCAGCCCGAGCCAGCGCGAGAGCAGCAGCGACAGCAGCGGGCCGATGACGAACGAGGGCAGGCAGATGCCGAGGAGCGAGAAGCCCATCGGGATGCGGTCGAGCCAGCTGTCCGGGCGGGACGCGGCGAGGACGCCGACGGGGATGCCGACCGCGGAGGCCAGCAGCAGGGCGAGGAGGCCGAGCTGGAGCGAGACGGGGATGCGGGGCGCGACGAGCTCGTTGACCGTCCAGCCATGGTACTTCGTCGACAGGCCGAGGTCGCCGGTCGCGAGGTTGGACAGGTAGCGGCCGAACTGGACGTGCGTGGGCTGGTCGAGCCCATACTGGGCCTCGTAGCGCGCCTTGATCTCGGCGGGCATCGGGCGGTCGGTGTCGAAGGGGCTGCCCGGGACCACCTTGACCAGGAGGAACGAGGCCGTGGCCACGACGAGGAGCACGGGCAGGACCTCGCCCAGCCGCCGCAGGAGGTAGGCGCCCATGTCAGCGGCCGCCCTCGACCTTGCGCTCGAGCTCCTCGGTGGTGGGCGGCGGCGGCAACCCGCGCCGGGTCGGGTCCACGCGTCCGGTCCTGCGGTTGACCTCGTCGTACTCCGCCTGGCTCAGGGCGCCGCTCGCGCGCATGTGCTCGCGGCGGATCTCCCGGTCGCGGGCGGCCTGGCGGTCCTGCTCGGCCTGGCGCTGCTCGGGGGTGATGGCGCAGCCGGCAAGCAGCAGGAGGGCGGCGAGGGCGAGGACGGGCATGCCCCTTCCTAGCCCCGCGCGGCGGCAAAGGGCAAGCCGTCGCGATTTGGGCTTCCGAGGCGGGGCGCGCGGCGATTGTCTGCGCCATGCCCGAACTACCCGACGCCATCGGCTTTCCCGCCGGCATGCTCGGGGAATATGCGCGGCGCGTGCGGGTGCTGGCGGGCGGCCCCGGCTGGGTGGCGCTGGACAAGCCGGCGGACGTCGCCCTGGAGGACCATCCCTGGCAGGAGGGCGCGCCGACCCTGCTCGCGGGAATCCGCGCCCAGCTCGCGGCGGGCAAGCCGGAGATGCTCCGCCTGGGCATGGCCGAGCCCGCGGTGGTGCTGGGACCGGAGATGGAGGTCGCCGGCGTGGCCATCCTCGCGGACCGCGCGGGCCCGCTCGCCGCATGGCGCGAGGCGCTCGGCTCGGGCGCGCTGACGCTGACCCATGAGCTGCTGGCGCGCACCGAGGACGCGCCCACCGAGGGCGGCCTCTGCGACCTCCCGCTAAGGCACGACGACGTCCGCCGCCGCACCGGCGTGTCGCATCGCTCGGGCAAGCGCTCCGAGACCCGTTTCGCGGCCGGCGAATCGCTCGGCGCCTGGCGCCTCTGGACCGCGACGGCCACGCTCGCGCGCTGGGAGCAGGTGCGATGCCACGCCCAGGAGTGCGGCATCCGCATCGCGGGCGAGCTCCGCTACGGCCGCTCGGGCCGGGTGACGCTGGCCGAGACCGTGAGGTCGGGCCGGCTCAACAAGGGCGGCGACCACCCGCTGCACCGGGGCATCCTGCTGAGGATCGCCTCGGTGGCCGGCAAGGTGGGCGACGCGGAGATCCGCGTCGAGGCGCCGAGGCCGGACGACTTCGAGACGGCGGTGCGCCGACTCGCCAAGGGACAAGCAAAAGGGCCGGCCTGAAGGCCGGCCCCTCGCGGGCGTCAGCGCCCCGGGGTCACTTCTTGCGGGCCAGCGCGGCGGCCATCTTCGCCTTCAGGCGGTTGGCCTTGTTGCGATGGATGACGCCGGACTTGACGGCCTTGTCGAGGGTCGAGCTGGCGACCGAGGCGGCGCCGGCGGTGGGCGCCGCGCCGAAGGCCTTCACCACGCTCTTGAGGCGGGTGCGGACGGTGCGGTTGCGCTGGGTGCGGGCCGCGGTCTGGCGGACGGCCTTCTTGTTGGCTTTGATGTTGGCCATGGGAAGGGGAAGGAATCCTCCGGCGGGCCTCGGAGTCAACGATGATTTGGGAGATCAGTCCGGGCGGGGGATGCGGAAGCGGTCGCGGGTCCGGACATACCCGTCGGGGCTCTCCATCCGCCCGATCGGGGCATGCAGGGCCGGATTCACCTTCCAGGCGGCGGGGTCGGCCAGCCCGGGGCGGACATGCGCGACCAACCCCTCCAGCACGACCAGGCGGTTCTCCCCATAGCGGCGGATGTCGAGCACGCGGCACTCGATGGCGACGGGGCACTCGGCGAGCCGCGGGGGACGCACCCGCTCGGAGGGGGCCGTGCGCAGGCCGAAGCGCTCGATCTCGCTGACGCCGGGCGGCAGGTCGGCCGAGCAGGCGACCATGCGGGCGGCCAGGGGCTCGTCGACCAAGTGCACCACGGCCTCGCCCGTGGAGGCGAGGTTGGCGGCGGTGTCCTTGGGCGTGCCGTCGTCGCGGTCGGCCGGCGCGAGCACGAGCAGGGCCGGCTCGGCCCCCATGACGTTGAAGAAGGAGAACGGCGCGGCGTTGGCGCGGCCGTCGGCGTCGACCGTGGTGACCAGCGCGATGGGCCGAGGGGCGACCAGGCCCGCGAGGAGCCGGTAGGCGCGGGCGCCCGGGTTCGCGGCGAGGTCGAAGCGGTCGGGGGCGTCGCTCATGCCTCGGGCGGCGGGCGGTCGTGCGACATCAGCTGGCGTCGGAGGTCGCGCTCCTGGCGCCAGAGGAAGGCGAAGTAGAGGGCGACGCCGGCGCAGATGGCGGCGTCGGCGACGTTGAAGGCGGGCCAGCGATGGCTGCCGAGGACGGCGAAGGGCAGATGGACGTCGACGAAGTCGACCACGTGGTCGCGGAAGAGGCGGTCGATGACGTTGCCGACCGCGCCGCCGACGAAGAGGCCGAAGGCGAGCTGGCCCCCGGCGAGCTCGCGCAGGAGCTCGCGGCGCTTGAACCAGACGAAGGCGAGGACGAGGAAGGCGAGGCCGGCCAGGACGAACTTCGTCATGGGATGCCCGGCGCCCAGGCCCCAGGCGGCGCCCTTGTTGCCGACGTGGACGAGCCAGACCGCGTCGCCCAGCAGGCGGATGGGGTCGGCGGCGCCGAGGCCCGCCTCGTAGGTGGGATAGGGGATGTGCCGGACGACGAGCGCCTTCGTCAGCTGGTCCAGGGACAGGATGACCCCGAACACGGCCCAGAAGCGGGCATAGGGAGCGAGACGCGAACCCATCGGGCTCAGGAGTCGTCCCCGCCGTCCTCGCCGCCGCCGCCGCCCGTGCCGAAGCCGACCTCGTCGCCGTCGGCGCCGAGCGGGTTGCCGCCGCGCCGGCGCTGGGCGCGGCGCTGGCGCTCGAGCTCCTTCTGCCCCTCGATGGAGTAGCGGGTCTGGGGGACGGAGGCCAGGCGCGAGGCGGGGATGGGGCGGCCGGTGATCTCGCAGGTGCCGTAGGTGCCCAGGCGCATGCGCTCCAGGGCGTCGTCGATCTCCTTGATCTGGGACTGCTCGCTGGCGATGAGGTTGAGGGCGAAGTCGCGGTCGGCGGTGTCCGTGCCGGCGTCGGCGAGGTGCTGGGAGTAGCCGGAGAGGTCGCCCGCGTCGTCCTTGCCGGATTTCTTCAGGGCCTCGTCGGTGTGGCGGCTGACGGCGGCCTCGAGCTTGGCCCGGGCCTCGAGGAGCAGCTTGTGGTAGCGGCGCCACTTCTCCGGAATCTTCGCGGCGGCCTCGGCAGGATCGGCCTTCTTGAAGGGATTGAAGCCGAAGAGCGAGGCGAGCGAGGCGGCGCCGACGGAGTTGGGCTTGGCGGCCGCCGAGCCCTTGGACCCGGAGCCGGATTTCTCGCGCGCCTTGCGCTCATCGTCGGGCACCCAGAGGTTGAGCTTGGAGTTGCGGCGCCCCTTCAGGTAGGCGCGGACATCATCGATCGTGAACACCTGGAGCTTGGGCTTGGCCGCGGGCGCCTCGACGGGCGACTCCTGGTGATGGCCCTTGCGGTGCGAATCAAGGAGGCGGCGCTGCTCCTCGTGGCTGATGGCCGGGACAGCCTTGGCGGCGGGCTTGCCCTTGCCGGCGGGGGCCGCCGGCGCCCCCTTGCCCTTCGCGGGCACGGCGGACTTGGCAACAGGCTTGGCCGCGGGCTTGGCGACGGGCTTGATGGCGGGCTTGATGGCGGGCTTCGTCGCAGACTTGGGCGCGGGCTTGCCCTTGGCGGCCGGCGCGGGCTTGGGGGCAGGCTTCTTGGCGGGAGCGGGCTTGGCCTTGGCCTTCGGCGCCGGCTTCCTGGGCGCGGCCTTCTTGGCGGGAGCGGGCTTCTTCTTGGCGGGCTTGGATTTGGCCATGGTCAGAGTCTATCGGGATGGGGGATAAAGGGAAGCGGCAAGGGTCAGAGCGCCCCGTACTTGGCGAGGAGCGCCTCGCGGCAGCGGGGCGAGACCTGGCCGAACCGGCCGGCATCGACCAGCTCGGGCACCCAGCGCCAGGAGCGGGGGCAACGGACGCCGCCCGCCTTGGCGGCGGTCACCTCGAGGGCGGCGCCGGCGCGGGGCTCGAGGGTGACGGAGGAGACGATCCAGAGCTCGGGCAGGGAGGCCGCATGGCGGGCGAGCGCCGCGAAGTCCGGGTCGGCGGGATCGCCGGCGACGCGCACGGCGGCGTCGAGGTTCTGCCCGATGGCCTTCTCCTGGCGCAGGCGCTCCAGGGGGCCGTTGGCGCGCTCGGCGCCGACCTTGAGGATGCGGGCGATGTCGTCGCGCGCGGCGGGGTCCTCCCAGTCGGCCGGCACCTCGGGCCAGGGCTGGAGGTGCACGGAGCCGTCGGCGTACTCGGCGCCGGCGCGGGCGTGCGACCAGGCCTCGTCGGCCGTGAAGGGCAGGAAGGGCGCGAGCAGCCGCAGAAGGGTGTCGAGCGCGAGGTGGAGGGCGGTCTGGACGGAGCGGCGGGCGGGGTCGGCGGGCGCGAGCGTGTAGAGCGCGTCCTTCACGATGCTCGCGTAGGTCGCGGAGAGGGTGACGGTGCCGAAGGCCGCGAGCGCGGCGGTGGCGCGATGGAACTCGTAGGCCTCGCAGGCCTCGGTGACCTCGCGGACGAGCGCGGCGAGCTCGCCGAGGAGCCAGCGCTCCAGCGGGCGCAGGCGGGCGACAGGGAGGGCGTCGCGGGCGGGGTCGAAGCCCGCCAGGGAGCCGAGCTGCCAGCGCAGGGTGTTGCGGATGGAGCGGTACTGGTTGGAGAGCGTGTCGAAGATCGCGTCCGAGAGCGGGATGTCGTTCTGGTAGTTCTCCGAGGCGACCCAGAGGCGGACGATGTCGGCGCCGTGCTTCGAGACGTAGCCGTCGGCCGTCTGGGGCTTGCCGTCGGACTTCGAGATCTTCTGCCGCTTCTCGTTGACGACGAAGCCGTGGGTCAGGACGGCCCGGTAGGGCGCGGCGCCCTTCGCGGCGACGGCCGTCCAGAGCGACGACTGGAACCAGCCGCGGTGCTGGTCGGAGCCCTCGAGATAGAGGTCGGCCGGCCAGTGGAGCGCGGGATGGCGGGCGCAGACGGCGAGGTGGCTCGTGCCGGAGTCGATCCAGACGTCGAGCGTGTCCGCGCCCTTGCGCAGGTCCTTGGGCCAGGCGGCCGGGACGGGCGCGCCCGCGAGGACCTCCTCGGCGGTCGCGGACCACCACCAGTCGGCGCCGCGGCGGGCGACCTGCTCCGCGACATGGCGGGTCACGCCGGCGTCGAGGAAGGCCTCGCCGGTCGAGGCGGAGACGAAGGCGGGGATGGGCACGCCCCAGGCGCGCTGGCGCGAGACGCACCAGTCGGGGCGGCCGGAGAGCGCGGCGCGGATGCGGTTCTCGCCCCACGAGGGGATCCACCGCACCTGGCCGACGGCGCCGAGCGCGCGCTCGCGGAGGCCGCCGCGGTCGAGGCCGATGAACCACTGGTCGAGCGCGCGGAAGATGACGGGCGTCTTCGAGCGCCAGCAGTGCGGGTAGCTGTGGACGAGCGGGGCGCGGGCGACGAGCTTGCCGCGGGCCTCGAGCAGGGCGAGGACGGCGCCGTTGGCCGGGCACTTGCCGTCGGTCTCGAGCACCGAGACGCCGACGAGCTCCGGGGGGACGCGGCCGTCGTCGGCATAGGTGCCGTCGTCGCGCACCGGGCAATAGGCCTCGAGCCCGACCCTGAGGCCGGTCTGGTGGTCCTCGACGCCGTGGCCGGGGGCGGTGTGGACGCAGCCCGTGCCGGCGTCGGTCGTGACGTAGTCGGCGGTGACGACCGGCGAGGCGCGGTCGATGAACGGGTGGCGCGTCTCGAGACCCTCGAGGTCGCGGCCCTTGGCGCGGAAGCCGTCGGTCGCGCCCTCGAGCTTGCAGGCGCCGACGAAGGCGTCGCGCAGGGCGGCGGCGACGAGGAAGGAGCGGCCGGCGTGGCGCACCTCGGCGTACTCGAGCTCGGGGTGGACGGCCACCGCGAGGTTGGCGGGCAGGGTCCAGGGCGTGGTCGTCCAGATCACGACCGCGAGCGGGTGCGCGGGCGCGAGGCCCTTGGCGGCGGCGGCGGCGGGAGGGACGTCGAAGGCCACCCAGATGGACGGCGAGCGCTTCTCCTTGTATTCGATCTCGGCCTCCGCGAGCGCGGTCTGGCAGGGGATGGACCAGTAGACGGGTTTCTTGGAGCGGTAGACGAGGCCCTGCTCGACGAAGCCGGCGAAGGTCCGGAGGATCTCCGCCTCATAGGCGGGGTCCATCGTGCGGTACTCCGATTTCCAGTCGGCCAGGATGCCGAGGCGGCGGAACTGCCCGCGCTGCTTCTCGATGTAGGCGGCGGAGAACTCGGCGCAGGCCTTGCGCACGCCGAGGGCGTCGAGCGACTTCCCCTGCGCCTGGAGCTCCTTCATCACCTTGTGCTCGATGGGCAGGCCGTGGCAGTCCCAGCCGGGGATGTAGGGCGTGCGGAAGCCGCGCATCGACTTGTAGCGCAGGATGGCGTCCTTGAGCAGCTTGTTGAGCGCGGTGCCGATGTGCACGTCGCCGTTGGTGAACGGGGGGCCGTCGTGGAGGACGAAGGCGGGGCGCCCGGCGTTGCGTTCCTGGATCCGGTCGTAGAGCCGGGTGGTCTCCCAGTGGGCCAGGCGGCCGGGCTCGCGGGCGGCCAGGCCGGCCTTCATGGGGAAGTCGGTGACCGGCAGGTTGAGGGTGTCTTTGGGCTCCACGGGAGGGGTGCGGGGCGAGGCGCCGGGAAGGCGGCCTCGGGCGGCGAAATCCGCCGGGACGGGCGGGGCGGCGAGGTTGGAGAGGGGGGCGAGGGTGTCAACCCCGCCCGCCGCGCGGTTGACAGGCGGCCCCGGCGCGGGTTGGGTTGGCCCCATGGAGAATCTCCGTCCCAAGCTCGTCACCAAGACCGGCGTCGTCATCGACCTGGCCGTGACCGCCGTGTTCTTCGTCTGGATGACCGGCATCCTCAAGGAACACGTGCCCTGGGAGGAGGCCGGCCCCGACGCCGTCCTGCTCGGCGCCGCCTACTGCTCGCTCTGCCTCTCCGGCGTGCTCTGGATGGCTCTCTCTCTCTTCCGCGTGACGCTCGTCGACCAGATCTTCCAGCGTAACGCCAAGCAGACGCCGCAGGGGCGCTGAGGGCTCAGCGGGCGTCGCCCAAGGCGGCCTCGACCTCATCGGCCATCCGCCCGGCTCCCTTGCGGTCGAGCAGGTAGCCCGCCCACAGGCGGTCGAGCGCCTCGGGCTCGGCGGTCGCGTAGGCCTCGAGCCAGGCGCCCAGGGAGCGCCAGGCATTGTGGGCCACGGGGTTCTGCCTCAGGATGTCGCGCCGCAGCGAGGCGAGGCGGGCGGCCATGGCGTCGCGGACACCCGGGAGATGGCGCGCGCGGGCGGCCTCGGCGCCCGTCAGGACGCGGTCGCCCTTGCCATCCACGTCGTGGACGAAGCGCGCGAGGTCGTCGAGCGACGCGAGGGACTCGCGCATGCCGAGCGACACGGGCGGCCGGGCGTCGAGCAGCTGCTGGCGGGAGGCGAGCCACCAGGCGACGGGGTCGGTGTCGAGCCTGGCCAGCACGGGCTCGACCGGCTCGCCGCGGCCGGCGGCGGCGAGGACCGCGGCATAGCCCTCCGCGCCGAGGGAGCGGCGAAGCGCGCGGCCGAGGAGCAGGGACTCGTGGGGCGGGCACCGGCCGGCGAGGACATCGGCGAGGGCCGGCGGCGGCGCGGCGGCGGCGCGGCGATACCAGAGGTCGGTCATCGCGGGGCGCAATTGCGCGACCGTCTCCGCGGCGAGCGCGGCCGGCGCCCAGGCGGCGGGCCGGTTGGTCGGGCGACCCGCGGCGACGGAGGCGGCGCCGAGCCAGGCGCGGGCGACGGCCTCGCCGGCGCGCAGCGGGGCCTGCTCGCGGGAGCCGAGGCGGACGGCGACCAGCACGTGGCCGCCCGAGATGCCGACGGCGATGTCGGCCAGCCCCGGCACATCCGCCGCCTCCACGCGCGGCTTGGCGGCGGGTGGCGCGCCGAGCCCGGCGGCGTTGCGCAGGTGGACCCCAAGGGCCTCCGCGTGGTCGGCGACGAAGCGCTTGGCCTCGACGGACGTCGACACGACGGTGACCAGCGCGGTCTCCTGCACGGTGACCGGCGCGGCGACCGGCGCGGGGGGAGGCGCCGGCGCGTCGGCCGCGAGGGCGGCCGAGGCGGCGAGCAGCGCGAGCCAGGCGACGCCCCGTGGCATCAGCCGGCGAAGAAGTCCTCGTCGAGCTCGCGCGTCTCGCCGGCGGGCACGTGGACGGGCTCGCCGAGGGGGGCCTTGTCGTTCTTCCAGACCTGCAGCGTGGCGGAGGCGGAGGCGTCGGGCGAGCGCCACAGCCAGCGGCCGATGGCGAGGAACTGCATGGGCACGCCGGCGTCCTCGGAAAGGCCGGGGCCCGTGCCGCGCACGAAGGGCTTGTTGCCGATGCCGATCATCAGGTTGACGATGAGGCAGGTGCCGGTGGCGTCGTCCTCCGACGCCATGACGGTCTTGGGCGCGGGCTCGGGTTCCGGC
>CAYYLJ010000005.1:12814-61529 GCA_964472585.1 uncultured Enterobacteriaceae bacterium
GGCTCGGGTTCCGGCGCGATTTCCTCGGCACCGGCCTCCTGGGCCAGGGGCTCGGGCACGGGCTCCGCCAACTCCTCATCCTCCTCGGCATCCTCAGTCTCCTCGGCCTCCGCAGCATCCTTTTCATCGCTTTCTCCCTTCATCCCTTCATCCGTCTCCACCTCCTGTTTCACGGCCTCCGTCTCCGCGTCGCGGTCGGCGACGTCGGTGGCAGGAGCGGAGGCCTCAGAGGGGTTTGCGGGAAGCGAGTCGACCTTGGCCTCGAGCGCGCCGAGGGCGGCGCGGCCGGCGGCGAGGTCCTTGGCGAGCTGGTCGAGCCGCGCGAGGGCCGACTGCTGGTCGGCGGCGGCGCGGGCGCGGGTCTCGGCGAGATGGGTGCGAAGCTGGGCCAGCTCGGCGTTGGCGGCGTCGGCGGCGGCCTTCGCCGGCCCGGCGAGCTCGGCCTGGTCGAGGGAGGCCTCGGCGTCGGCGGCGGCCGCGCGGGCGACGTTGGCGGCATCCTGGATCTGGGACCTCAGCTCCTCGATGCCCTCGGCGGTCGCGGCGACCTGGGCGCGGAGCGCGGCGAGCTCGGCGGACGCCTTGCGGGCGACGGCCTCGGCGGCGGCCTCGCCGGCCTTCTTGCCGGCGACCTCGGCGTCGAGCGAGCGGCGGTTGGCGGCCTCGAGCGAGGCGCGCACGTCGTCGCGCACGCGGTCGATCTCCTCGGCGAGCGCGGCGCGGAGGCGCGCCTGCTCGGCGAGGCGGCGCTTGCCCCCGGCGTCCTCGCGGAGGACGGGGATGACGACGATGAGGGAGGCGGCGAGGATGCCGAGGACGGCGAGGGCGGCCTGGAAGCCGTCTCCCGGGTCGAGCCCGAGGCTCAGGATCCCGATGACGACCAGGGCGTCCGCGGCGACCAGGAACCACTTCTCCTTCAGGAGCTGTTCGAGTTGTTTCATGGTGCTTGGGGTGAGCGGCGGTCTGGCCGCAGGATGCCGCGGCCGGGGACGGCGACAAGCCCCTTTCCTGCCCCGCGACGGCGGGCTCAGCGGGGGCGCTCGACGAACCCGACCTTGCGGTGGACCTTGGATAGGGTCCGGAAGGCGGCCCGCTGGGCGCCCTCGGCGCCGGCCTTGAGCACGCGGTCCAGCTCGGCGCGGTCGGCGGAGAAGGTCCGGAACCGCTCGCGCACAGGGGCGAGGGTCGCGTCGACCGCGTCGGCCACGGACCGCTTGAAGTCGCCGTAGCCCTTGCCGCGGAACTCGTCCTCGAGCGCGGCCACCGGGCGGCCCGTGCAGGCGGAGAGGATCTGCAGGAGGTTCGTGACGCCCGGCTTGTCCGCCGCGGCGCGGACCTCGGCCCCCGAGTCGGTCACGGCCGAGCCGACCTTGCGCCGGATCTCGTCGGCCGTGTCCGTGATGAAGAGGGTGGCCGAGGCGTTGGGGTCGGACTTCGACATCTTGGCGGTCGGGTCCTGGAGCGACATGACGCGGGCGCCCGTGGCGGCGATGTAGGGCTCGGGGATGACGAAGGTGTCGGAGTAGGTGTGGTTGAACTTCTGGGCGAGGTCGCGGGTCAGCTCGAGGTGCTGCTTCTGGTCCTCGCCCACCGGCACCTTGGCCGCGTTGTACAGGAGGATGTCGGCCGCCATCAGCACCGGGTAGGTGAGCAGGCCGGCGCGGACGGACTCCTGCTTGGCCGCCTTGTCCTTGAACTGGGTCATCCGCTCCAGCTGGCCGAGCGGGCAGAGGCAGCCCAGGATCCAGGCCAGCTCGGTATGGCCGGTGACGTGGGACTGGACGAAGAGATGGCTCCGCGCCGGGTCCAGGCCGCAGGCCAGGTACTGGGCCAGGCAGCCGTAGGTGTTGGCGCGCAGCTCGGCGGGGACGGTCGGGACGGTGATGGCGTGCTGGTCGACGATGCCGAAGAAGCACGCGTGGTCGTCCTGCATGCGGCCCCAGTTCAGGACGGCGCCCAGGTAGTTCCCCAGGTGCAGGCGCCCGGTGGGCTGGGCGCAGGTCAGGACGACGGGCTTGGCGGCGGGCTCGCTCACGACCCCAGCGTGGGCGGGCGGGGCGGCGGGGACAAGCGGATTGGGCCGGGGACAAGTCCCGGGGTCGGCGGCGCTTGCCAAATCGGAGGCCCGCGGTTGGATGGACGTTCCGGCGCGGAACCTCCTCCCCGCGCCCGCTGTTCCCCGAACAACCATGGCACTGATCGAAGCCCGCAACCTCACCAAGCGCTACGGGAGCATCCTCGCCGCCGACGGCGTCTCCTTCTCCGTCGACCGCGGCGAGGTCGTCGGCTTCCTCGGGCCCAACGGCGCCGGGAAGTCGACCACCATGCGCCTCCTGGCCGGCCACCTGAGGGCCGACGGCGGGGAGGCCCGCGTCGCCGGGATCGACGTCGCCGCCGACCCCGTGGGCGCCAAGGCCCGGCTGGGCTACTCCCCCGAGGGCGCGCCCGCCTACGGCGAGATGACGGTCCGCGAGTTCCTGCGTTTCGCGGCCGACCTCCGCGGGCTGGACGACGCCGCCGGCCGGGTGAGGGACACCCTCGCCCTCTGCCGCCTCGACGACGTCGCGGCCCAGCCCATCGAGACGCTGTCCAAGGGCTATCGCATGCGCGTCGGCTTCGCCCAGGCCGTCATCCACGACCCCGAGGCCCTCATCCTCGACGAGCCGACCGACGGCCTCGACCCCAACCAGAAGCACGAGGTGCGGCGCATCCTCGCCGGCATGGCCGCCCGCAAGGCCGTCATCGTCTCGACCCACCTCCTCGAGGAGGTCGAGGCGCTCTGCACCCGCGTCATCCTCATCGCCCGCGGCAAGGTCCGCTGCGACGAGTCCCCCGCCTCCCTGCTGGCCCGCTTCCCGGGCAAGCGGATGGACGAGATCTTCCGCCACCTCACCGCCTGAACCCATGCGCGCCTTCCGAGCCATCCTCGCCCGAGAGTTCCTGGGGTACTTCCGCACCCCGCTCGCCTACGTCTTCCTCGCGGTCTTCAACGCCTTCGCGGTGTCGCTGGCCTTCTTCGTCGGCGCCTTCTTCGAGTCCAACGTGGCCAACCTCGACCGCTTCTTCCTCTACCATCCCTGGCTCTGGGCGTTCCTCGCGCCCGCCGCGGGCGCCCGCCTCTGGGCGGAGGAGCGCCGCCAGGGCACGCTCGAGCTGCTGCTGACCTGGCCGGTCACGGTCTGGCAGGCCGCGCTGGGCAAGTTCCTCGCGGGCTGGCTCTTCCTCGCGGTCGCGCTCCTCGCGACCCTCCCGATGGCGCTGACCGTGGGCTGGCTCGGCGACCCGGACGCGGGCGTGATCGCCAGCGGCTACCTCGGCTCCCTCCTGTGCGGCGGCGCCTGCCTGGGCATCGCCTCGCTCTGCTCGGCCCTGACACGCAGCCAGGTGATCGCCTTCGTCACCGGCTTCCTCGCCTGCTTCATCCTGGTCATCATCGGCTACGGCGTGCTCGACCCGCTGCTCGCGGGCGCGCTGCCCGCCGACAAGGTCGGCCTGGTCGCCCGCCTCGGCCTCTGGCGCAACCTGGAGCCCTTCACGCTCGGCGCGCCCGACCTCGCCGCCGCCACCTACTTCGTCAGCGTCGCCCTGGCCGGGCTCGGCCTGGGCACCCTGGCCATCGAACGCCGCTGAGCCCGCCATGAACCGCGCCCAACTCGCCCTCGCCGCCGCCGCCATCCTGGCCGCCGCCGTCTTCGCCAACATCATCGCCGCCCGGCTCGGCTGGCGGGCGGACCTCACGGAGGACCGCCTCTTCACGCTCTCGGAACCCTCGCGCCGGCTCGCCGCGGGCGTGGGCGAGACGGTCGAGCTGGAGTTCTTCGCCAGCCGCGGGGAGACCAAGCTCTCGCCCTACCTCGAGGCCTACGCGCGGCGCGCGGAGGGCCTGCTGCGGGAGTACGCGGAGGCCTCCGGCGGCCGCATCAAGGTCACCGTCACCGACCCCCAGCCCGACACCGAGGCGGAAAGCCGCGCCCAGCGCAACGGCCTCGGCGGCGCGCGGACCGAGAATGGGACGGCCTACCTCGGGCTCACGGCGCGCCAGGCCGACACCCAGCGCGCCCTGCCCTTCCTCGACCCGCGGCGCGAGCGCTTCCTCGAGCACGACGTGTCGCAGCTCATCGCGTCCGTCACCCGCCTCTCCAAGCCCCGGCTGGTGCTGATCACGACCCTGCCCATCACGGCCGACATCCCGCCCTCGCCCGACCAGCCGGGCCCGGGGGACATCCTGCTGCAGGAGCTCGGCCGCAGCTTCGAGGTGGTGACGCTCCCCAACACCGCCACGGAGCTGCCCAAGGACGTCGCGGTGGTCGCGCTCATCCATCCTCACCACCTCAACCCGCGCCTCGCCTACGCCATCGACCAGTTCCTGCTCGCGGGCAACCCCGTGCTGGCGGCCATCGACCCGCTCAGCCGGTTCCAGAAGTTCCAGCAGGGCAACCTGCCGTTCATGATCCCCGGCGCCGCCATGGGCGCGGCCAGCGACCCCGCGCTCGCCAAGGGCTGGGGCGTGGAGGTGCCGGTCGACGCCGTCGTCGGCGACGCCGCCCGCTCGCTCCAGATGCCGACCGCGCGCGGCGAGCCCGTCACCTACCCTCCCGCCGCCGCCGTCGAGGCCGACGGTCTCAACCGCGAGCACCCGCTCACCGCCGACCTGAGCATGCTCAACGTGCTCGACGCCGGCTCGGTGCGGCTCGCGCCCGAGGCCGCGTCGCGCCTCCGCCTGACGCCGCTGGCGACCTTCCGGGGCGCGGGCGTCGGGCAGGTCGGCATCGGCGCCGCCAACGCCGGGCCGTTCGAGCGCGTCGCCGCCGCGTTCCGGCCCGACGGCCAGGACCGCGTGCTCGCGGCCCTCGTCACCGGGACCTTCGCCACCGCCTTCCCCGAGGGCATGCCCAAGGACGCGCCGGAGGCCCCGGCGGGCGGGCCGGCGCCGGCGCCCGCCGCCGACGCCAAGCCGCACCTCAAGGCCTCGGCCAAGGAGGGGCGCCTCATCGTCATCGCGGACTCCGACTTCGCCCTGGACTACTACTCGCTGCGCCGCGGCACGGCCTACGGCCAGCAGGTGTATGAGCCGGTGAACGACAACCACGCCTTCCTCATCGGGGCGCTCGAGTCGCTGGCCGGCAACGCCGACCTCGCCGGGCTCCGCGCCAAGGGCGCCGCGCTCCGCCCCTTCGACAAGGTCCTGGACCTGCAGCGGGCCGCCCAGGCCCGCTACCAGGTGGAGATCGACCGCAACGAGGAGCGCCTGAACGAGCTCGGGCAGAAGCTCGCCGAGCTGACCCGCGCCCAGGGCGGCGACCTCTCCAAGGGCATCGTCGTCACGCCGGAGGTCGAGCAGGAGGTCCGCCGCTTCACCGAGGAGCAGGCCGAGGTCCGCCGCGCGCTGCGTGACATCCGCCGGGCCGCCCGCGTCGAGGTCGACGACCTCGGGCGCCGCCTCGCCGTGCTCAACCTCGTCGCCGGGCCGCTCCTGGCCATCCTCGCCGGCCTGGGCTACGCGCTCGTCCGCCGGCGCCGCGCCGCCTGATTCCCGCCATGCGCAACCGCACGCTGCTGCTGACCACCCTCGCGCTGGGCGCCGCCGCCCTCGCGCTCGTCCTCCTCGAGCCCTCGGGCAAGGCGCCGGCCCCCGCCGAGACGCCCCTCGTGCCCGCCGCCCTGCTGTCCGACCTCCGCTCGGTCGAGGTGACCTCCGGCGGGCGCACGGCCCGCATCGAGCGCACGGATGCCGGCTGGGTGGTGCCCTCCAGGTTCGGCCTGCCGGCGGACACCGACAACCGCCTGCGGCCGCTGCTGCAGTCGCTGCGCCAGGCGAAGTCCCTCGGCACCCTCACCGCCGACCCGCGCCGGCTGGAGCGCCTGGGCCTGGCCGACAGCTCGGTCACGCTGACGGGCGCCGACGGCAAGCCTTGGAAGCTCGAGCTGGGGCGCATGACCGACGACGGCGCGGGCGTGGCCGCCCGGCTTCCGGGCGAGACGGCGGCGCTCCGCACCACCTTCGCCGGGCACCTCGAGGGCGAGGCGGCCAACTGGTTCGACCCTGTGCTCATCACCTTCGCCGCCGACCAGGTGACGTCCCTCAGGCTGGAGTTCGCCGCCGACAAGTCCGCGCTCGCCCTCGCGCGCGACAAGGCGGGCGAGCCGCTCAAGGGCGACAAGGCCACCCCGGCCGCGCTCGAGGCGGCGGAGGAGCTCCTGCTCTCGCTGGCGACGCTGCGCGCGGCGGACGCCGTCGCCCCCGACGACGCCGAGGCGAAGGCGGCGCTCGCCGCCGCGCCCATCGCGGTCTCCCTGACGCTGGCCGACGGCGCGACGATCGGCATCACCTTCGGCAAGGCGGCGCCCAAGGAGGGCGAGCCGCCGCGCGGCTGGATGTCCGTCCGGCACGGCGACCCCAAGCACCCCGTGAACGCCAAGTCGGCCAGGGCGATCTTCGCCTGCCCCTCCTGGCTGGTCGACCAGGTGCCGTCCGCCGCCGCCGACCTCGGCCGGCGCCCCGAGCCGCCCGCGGCGCCCCAGGGCCTGCCGACGCTGGAGCTCGAGCCGGCGCGCTGAGCGCTCAGCCCACCCGGAGGAGGAGCAGGCTGGCGGACATCACCGCCATGCCGGCGACCAGGCCGAGGATGCTGTCGTGCCCCTTGCCGTAGGCGCGGCTCGTGGGCAGGAGCTGGTCGATGCTGATGAAGACCATGACGCCCGCGACGGCGCCGAAGCAGCCGCCCATCAGCGCGGGCGAGGGACCCGAGCCGGGCGAGACCAGGGCGAGGAGGGCGAGCCCGAAGAGCGCGCCCACGGGCTCGGCCAGGCCGCTGAGGAAGGACAGGACGAGCGCCTTGGCCCGGCTGCCGGTGGCGTAGTAGAGCGGCACCGAGACGCTGATGCCCTCGGGGATGTTGTGCAGGGCGATGGCGAGGGCGATGGCGAGGCCGACGCCGGGGTTCTCGAGGGCGGCGAGGAAGGTGGCGAGCCCCTCGGGAAAATTGTGGATGGCGATGGCCAGCGCGGTGAGCACCGCCATCCGCCGCAGCCGCGAGGGAGGGACCGCGGGGGCGCCGGCATGGAGCGGCGCGGCCTCGGCCTCGGTGGGCTGCTCGTGCGGGTTGTCGCCGTGCGGCAGGGCCATGTCGATGAGCGCGATCAGGATGATGCCCAGGAAGAAGGCCCCGGCCGCCCACCACGGGCCTGCCTCCGCGCCGAGCGCGCCGGACAGCGCCTCCTCGGCCTTGGGAAGGATCTCCGCGAAGGAGACGAAGAGCATGACGCCGGCCGAGAAACCGGTGGAGACGGAGAGGAAGCGGTAGCTGGTCCGGCGGGCGCCGAAGGCGATCAGGCTGCCGATGCCGGTGGACAGCCCCGCGAAGAGGGTCAGCCCCAGGGCGGTCCAGAAATTCGGCAGGTCCATGGCGGCAGGATGGGCGGCCGGCCGGCAGATGGCGAGCACGCTTGCCAACCGACCCCGGGGCGGCTTCAACGGAGGGGATGGCCGCCGCCGAATCCCAGTCCCTCGCCACCTACCTGCCCGTCCTCGTGCAGGTCGTCCTGGGCCTCTCCATCCCCGCCGCCATCCTGGCCGCCAGCCACCTGTTCGGCCAGCGGGCCAAGGGCAACTACATCAAGGACAAGGCCTACGAGTGCGGCCTGCCCTCGGAGGGCAAGGTGCACCCCCGCTTCGCGGTGAAGTTCCACGTCACCGCGATGCTCTTCATCCTCTTCGATATCGAGGTGGTGTTCCTGGTGCCCTGGGCCCTGGTCTACCGCGAGTTCCTCGCCGCCAGCATCGCCATCACCGCGGCGACCGGCGTCTTCCTCGCCGTGCTCGTGCTCGGCCTCGTCTACGAGGTCAGGCGCGGCGCGCTGGAGTGGGAGAAGTGAGGGGGCGGACGGGATTCCGGAAGCACGGAATCACAGAATCCCGGAAACACGGCTTCACAGCTTCACAGAGGCACAGCTTCGCGGAAGTATGGCTTGATGTTTAATGGTGGCACAAGGGCACGGAGGCAGGGAATCCGGAGGCAACGAGCGCGAGCGAGTTCAACGCCGCTGCTCCGCTGTTCAGCCGACCCGCCGTTCAGCTGTTCCGCCGACCCGCAGTCCCGCCCCCCTCCGAGGCGGGCGTAGCCCGCCTCAGACGGCGCACACCCCGCAGCCGGTGCCGGGGATCTGGCAGAAGAAGTCGTTGCCCTTGTCGTCGACGAGGATGAACGCGGGGAAGTCGACGACCTCGATCTTCCACACGGCCTCCATGCCGAGCTCGGCGTAGTCGACGACCTCGACCTTGCGGATGTTCTCCTGCGCGAGGATGGCGGCGGGGCCGCCGATGGACCCGAGATAGAAGCCGCCGTTGGCCCTGCAGGCGTCCGTCACGGCCTGGCCGCGGTTGCCCTTGGCGATCATGACGTGCGACCCGCCGGCCTTCTGGAAGAGGTCGACGTAGCTGTCCATGCGGCCGGCGGTCGTCGGCCCGAAGGAGCCCGAGGGCATGCCCGGGGGCGTCTTGGCGGGGCCGGCGTAGTAGACGGGGTGGTCCTTCATGTAGGACGGCAGGGGCTCGCCGCGGTCGAGGCGCTCCTTGAGCTTGGCGTGGGCGAGGTCGCGCGCGACGACGAGGGTGCCGGTGAGGGCGAGGCGCGTGGTGACGGGGTGGCGCGAGAGCTCGGCGCGGATCTCCGCCATCGGGCGGTTGAGGTCGACGCGGACGACCCCCTCCGCCGAGGGCTTGCCGCGATGGAGCGGCGGGATGAACCGGCCGGGCTCGGTCTCGAGCTGCTCGAGCCACACGCCGGTGGCGTCGATGTAGGCCTTGGCGTTGCGGTCCGCCGAGCACGAGACGGCGAGGCCGATGGGGCACGAGGCGCCGTGGCGCGGGAGGCGGATGACGCGGCAGTCGAGGGCGAACCACTTGCCGCCGAACTGGGCGCCGATGCCGAGGGTGTGGGCGGCCTTGAGGAGCTCCGCCTCGAGGGCGAGGTCGCGGAAGGCGCGGCCGTGCTCGTTGCCGGTCGTCGGCAGGGCGTCGTACCAATGGGTCGAGGCCAGCTTGACGGCCTTCATCGTCGCCTCGGCGGATGTGCCGCCGATGACGAAGGCCAGGTGGTAGGGCGGGCAGGCCGCCGTGCCGAGCGAGCGCATCTTGTCGGCGAGGAAGGCGACGAGGGACTTGGGGTTCAGGACGGCCTTGGTCTCCTGGTAGAGGTAGCACTTGTTGGCCGAGCCCCCGCCCTTGGCGACGAAGTTGAACTCGTAGCGGGCGCCCTTGCCCGCGGCGATGTCGACCTGCGCGGGCAGGTTGGTGCCGGTGTTGCGCTCCGTCCACATGTCGAGCGGCGCGAGCTGGGAGTAGCGGAGGTTGTTCTGCGCGTAGGCCTGCCAGACGCCGTGCGAGATGGCCTCGGCGTCGTCGCCGCCGCCGGTCCAGACCTGCTGGCCCTTCTTGGCGGTGACCTGCGCGGTGCCGGTGTCCTGGCAGAACGGCAGCACGCCCTTGGCGGCGACCTCGGCGTTGCGCAGCATGGCGAGCGCGACGGCGCGGTCGTTGGCGCTGGCCTCGGGGTCCTGCAGGATGGCGGCGACCTGCGCGAGGTGCCCGGGGCGCAGGAAGAAGTTGATGTCGTGGAAGGCCTGGTTGGCGAGGAGCGTGAGCGCCTCGGGCGCGACCTTGAGGACCGGCTTGCCGTCGAACTCGGCCACCGAGACGTGCTCGGTCGTCAGGCGCCGGTAGGGCGTGGTGTCGGGACCCAGCGGGAAGGGATCCTGGTAATGGAACGCGTTGGCCACGCGACGCAGTGTGCGCGCGGCCGCGCGCGGGGCAAGCCGAGGCGGGGAACGCGCGCAAAAAAAGACCCCGGCGCGAGCCGGGGTCCGTCCTGCAACAGGTGATCCGAGGATTACTTGTTGACCGACTTCTTGAGCGCGGCGCCGGCCTTGAACTTCACGCCCTTCGAGGCCTTGATCTTGATCTTGGCGCCGGTGGCGGGGTTGATGCCGTCGCGGGCGGCGCGCTTGGTCACGGTGAAGTTACCGAAGCCGACGAGCGAGACGCCGCCCTTCTTGATGATGCCGTGGGCGATGGCGTCGATGACGGCCTCGACGGCGCGGTCGGCGTCGGCGCGGGTGCCGTCGAGGGCCTTCTGGACGGCGTCGATGAGTTCAGCTTTGTTCATGTGTTGTGTGTGGTTTGGGGGTGATGGTTTAGGGATGCCTTGTGGGCGAGGAGAGGAGTAACCGTCCGCAAACCCGCTGGTCAACAGGGAAAGAGCAGTTTTTCCCGAAAATTCGCGCGGCGCCATTCCGGCGGACGGGCGGCTCAGAGGAGCCGTCCGAGGAAGGTGACGAGGAGGTGCAGGGCGGCGTTGGCGACCAAGGCGGCGGCGAGGTCGTCGGCCACGATGCCTAGCCCGGAGGGGAGCGCCTGGAGGCGGCGGATGCCGAGCGGCTTGGCGATGTCGAGGAAGCGGAACAGGGCGAAACCCACCAGGACCCAGAGGAGCTCGCGCCCCGCGGGCAAGGAGACCCCCACGAACACCAGCGGCATGCAGGCGGCCTCGTCCAGGACGACCTCCGGGGGGTCCTTCCTGTCCAGGATGGCGGCCGCCGCGCCGCAGATGAAGACGGCGGCGAGGACGGCCAGGGCGCAGAAGGCGACCTGGTGGCCGAGGCCGTGGGGGCGCACCACCGTGTCGACGACCAGCCACCACCAGAGGAGGCCGGCGGCCGAGCCCCAGGTGCCGGGCGCGGGCAGCCGGCCGAGCGGGCCGAGCGTGGCGAGGGAGACCATCAGGCGATGCCGGGGAGGTGTCGGCGGTGCCGGAAGACGTAGACGAGCCCCGACCAGACGGTCAGGGCGACGGAGGCCCAGAAGAGCGCGGTGATGATGACCTCCCAGCGCAGATGCCACTCGGCCGAGAGGTTCCAGTGCGTCTCGTAGGCGCGCAGGCCGATGAGGTGGCCGATGGCGAGGATCTGGAGGAAGGTCTTGGACTTGCCCCAGCCCTCGGCCTCCAGCACCTGCCCCTTCGCCGCGGCGACGAGGCGCAGGCCGGTGATGAGGAACTCGCGCGTGAGGATGGCGACGATGCCGAGGGCGGCGAGGAGGGCGTCCGCCGCGGAGGCGGCGAGCGGCAGGCCGCCCGGGGCTACGCCCTCGAGGGTGCGCACGGGCACGCAGCCGAGGGCGAGCAGGGCCACGAGCAGGCCGAGGATGAAGATCTTGTCGACGAGGGCGTCCATCAGGCGGCCGAAGTCCGAGACGGCGCCGACCTTGCGGGCGACCCAGCCGTCGAGCAGGTCGGTGATCGCGGCGACGATGAAGAGGGCGAGGGCGGCCGAGGCCCAGGGGCCGGCGAGGTGCGTCCACCAGGCGATGAGGCCGACGGCGGGGATGCGCGCGAACGTCAGGATGTTGGGAAGGTGGCGCAGGACGCTCATGCGGGCTTGCGGGCAGGATGCCGTCCGCCGAGGATGCCGGGCAACGCCAAAAACCATGGCCGCCACGACCCGCATCGCCGTCTACCCCGGCACCTTCGACCCGCTCACGCTGGGGCACGTCGACGTCGTCCGCCGCGCCGGACGCCTTTTCGACATGGTGGTGCTGGCCGTCGCCGCGAGCGACGCCAAGAAGCCCTGGTTCACGCTCGAGGAGCGGCTCGCCATGGCCCGGGAGGCCCTCGCCGGGATCCCCGGCGTCGAGGTCGCGGCGCTCGACGGCCTGACCGCCGAGTTCGCCCGCGCCCGCGGCGCCACCGCCCTGATCCGCGGCCTGCGGAAGTTCAGCGACTTCGAGTTCGAGTTCGACATGGCCCACGCCAACCGCCTCCTGGCGCCCGAGCTGGAGACGGTGGTGCTGATGCCCAGCAAGGAGCAGTTCGTGACCTCCTCGACCTTCGTGAAGGACATCGCCCGGCACCGCCTGGCCGCGGTCCGCGACTTCGTCCCTCCCTGCGTGGTGCCCTACCTGGAGCGCCGGCTGGCATCGGGAATCGTGAAGAAGGGATAAAAAGGACCAAAGGATAGAAGGGGTGGAAGGGATAAAATGGATAGAATGGATGGAAGGGATAGAAGGGATGAAAGGAATCGAGGGGGTATACAGGATTGAGAGCGGACGGTCGCAGGAGGACAGGGAACCAAACTAGGGAGGCGTTGGAGGGAATAGTGGCCGAGGCGGCTGGCATTGCAGCCTGGCCCCTCAACCCGCCGAACTCCGAACGAAACCTGGCCTCGTACCATCCCTCCATCCCTTCCATCGTTTTTATCCCTTCCGTCCTTTAGTCCTTTCCATCCCGTCCATCCTTCCCGTCCCCCCTCCCTCTCCTTGCTTGCCCCCGGGGGGTGGGTCGCTTTGCTCCGACCTTCCGCCCCAAGGGCCCCCAACCGTGAACATCCAGATCCAAGAGACCACCCCGACCCGCCGCAAGGTGACGGTCACCGTCCCCGCCGCCAAGGTCGCCGAGACCCGCAAGGCCGTGGCGCGCGCCTTCGCCAAGGAGGCCAAGCTCCCCGGCTTCCGCCCGGGCAAGGCCCCCGAGTCGATGATCCTCGCCCGCTACGGCAAGGACATCGCCGCGGAGAGCACCCAGCGCCTGCTGGGCGAGGGGTATGACAAGGTGAAGGCCGAGGGCGGCATCGAGGTCTTCGCGCTGGTCGCCGCCGAGCCGGTCGAGACCGCCGAGGGCAAGGACGCCGTCCTGTCCTTCGAGGTCGACGTCGTCCCCGCCTACACCCTGCCCGACTGGAAGGCCATCAAGGTCGAGGCCAAGGTCGAGCCCGTGGCCGACGCCGACGTGCGCGCCAAGGTCGAGGAGATCCGCGCCCAGCGCGCCCGCTTCGAGGTCACCGAGGCCCCCGCCGGCAAGGGCGACTACGTCCGCCTCGCCTACGAGGGCACCGTCGGCGGCAAGCCCCTGTCCGAGGTCGCGCCCGACGCGGGCCTGCTGGCGAAATCCGACGGCGCGTGGGAGGAGGCCGGCGCCGAGGGCGACCTCGCGCTCATCCCCTCCGTCGCCAAGGCGCTCGTCGGCCTGAAGGCCGGCGCCGAGGCCAAGGTCGACCACACCTTCGCCGCCGACCACGCCGTCGAGGCGCTGCGCGGCAAGACGGCCACCTACGCCGTGACCGTGAGCGAGGTCCGCTCGCGCCAGCTCCCCGCCCTCGACGAGGCCTTCCTCAAGTCGGTCGGCGCCAAGGACGCCGCCGACCTCGACGACCAGGTGCGCAAGGGCCTCGAGGGCCAGCGCCGGCAGGACGCCGAGCGCAAGCGCCGCGAGGAGGCGCTCGACCTCCTGCTCAAGCCGCTCGACTTCCCCCTGCCCGAGTCCGCCGTCGAGCGGGAATCCTACGACCTCTTCATGGAGTACGCCAACCTCCGCATGCGCGGCGGCGCCACCCCCGAGGCCCTCGAGAAGGACCGCGATGCCATCCTGGCCGACGCCCGCAAGGCCGCCGCCGCCCGGGTCCGCTCGCAGATCGTGCTCTCCCGCATCGCCAAGGAGGCCAGGATCGAGCTCTCCCGCGAGGAGATGGGCGGCGCCGTGATGCGCGCGGCCTACGCCACCCGCACCCCGCCCGAGAAGCTGGCCAAGGACCGCGAGACCCTGCTGCGCATCCAGCGCGACGCCCTCCTCAACAAGGCCCTCGACCACGTGCTCGCCGGCGGCGAGGCGCCGAAGAAGGGCTGACAACGCCCGCCTTCCGGGCAAACTCGTCCCATGAGCTACATCATTCCGAACGTCGTCGAGCGGGACGCCCGCGGGGAGCGGGCCTGGGACATCTACAGCCGCCTGCTCAAGGACCGCATCATCTTCCTCGGGGCGCCCATCTACGACGAGGTGGCCAACGCCGTCATCGCGCAGATGCTCTTCCTGCAGATGGAGGACCCCAAGAAGCCCATCTCGCTCTACATCAACTCGCCCGGCGGCTCGGTCACCGCGGGGATGGCCATCTACGACACGATGAACTTCATCCCCTGCGAGGTGCACACCTATTGCCTGGGGAGCGCCGCGAGCATGGCCACCGTGCTCCTCGCGGCCGGGGCCAAGGGCAAGCGCTACGCCCTGCCCAACTCGCGCGTGATGATCCACCAGCCCAGCGGCGGCGCCGGCGGGCAGACGTCCGACATCTCCATCGCGGCCAAGGAGATCCTCCGCTGGCGCGACATCCTCAACCGCACGCTCGCCCGCCACAGCGGGAAGACCCCCGAGCAGGTGCAGCAGGACTCCGACCGCGACTACTACCTGACCGCCGACGAAGCCAAGGCCTACGGCCTGGTCGACGTCGTCGTCCCGGCGCGCCCGGAGAAGGCCTGACCCGATGGCCGACCAGGCGAGCGCCTGCTCCTTCTGCGGCAAGCCCGCGGCCTCGGTCGGCAAGCTGATCGCCGCCCCGGGCGGCGTCGGCATCTGCGACGCCTGCGTCGCCACCTGCGGCCGGCTCCTCGAGCGCGACCGCGCGAAGGCCGGAGCCAAGGCGCCCGCGGGCCCGGCGGCGGAAGGCCCCGCGATCCAGGAGAAGCCGGCGCCCGCCAAGCTCGGGCCCGTGCGGCTCATCCCGCCTTCGGAGCTGCGCGCGACGCTCGACGAGCACGTCATCGGCCAGGAGCACGCCAAGAAGGTCCTCTCGGTCGCCGTCCACAACCACTACAAGCGCCTCAACGACCGCCTCGGCGAGTCGGGCGCGGTGCCCGACGACCTGGCCCCCGTGGAGCTCGACAAGAGCAACGTCCTGCTCATCGGCCCGACCGGCTCGGGCAAGACCCTGCTCGCGCGCACGCTCGCCCGCGCGCTCGACGTGCCCTTCGCCATCGCCGACGCCACCACCCTGACCGAGGCGGGCTACGTCGGCGAGGACGTGGAGAACATCGTCCTGCGCCTGCTGCAGGCGGCGGACATGGACGTCGCCCGCGCGCAGCGCGGCATCGTGTTCGTCGACGAGATCGACAAGATCGGGCGCAAGTCCGACTCCGCCTCGCTCACCCGCGACGTCTCCGGCGAGGGCGTCCAGCAGGCGCTGCTCAAGATCCTCGAGGGCACCGTGTGCAACGTGCCGCCCGCCGGCGGCCGCAAGCACCCGGACCAGCAGTGCATCCAGGTCGACACCTCGGACATCCTGTTCATCTGCGGCGGCGCGTTCGTCGGGCTCGACCGGCTCGTCGCCAAGCGCGCCCGGGGCGCCCTCGGCTTCGCCGACGGCTCGGAGGCGCCCGCGCCCTCCGCCGAGGCCACCATGGCGGGGCTGCAGCCCGAGGACCTCTTCGCCTTCGGCATGATCCCCGAGTTCATAGGGCGGCTGCCGGTGATCTCCGTGCTCGCGCCCCTGACCGAGGCCGACCTGGTCCGCATCCTCACCGAGCCCCGCAACGCCCCCGTGCGGCAGTACCGCAAGCTGCTCGCGCTCTCCGGCGTGAGGCTCGACCTCGCGCCGGGCGCGCTCGAGGCCGTGGCGGCCAAGGCGCTCGCCCTTGGCACGGGCGCGCGCGGCCTGCGCTCCATCCTCGAGGCGGCGCTGCTCGAGACCATGTACGCGCCGCCGCCCGCGGGATCGACCGTCATCCTCAAGCCCTCGCCCGATGGCATCCGCGTGGAGCGCGCGGCCTCCAAGAAGGCCGGCTGAGGCAGCCCCTCGGCCTCCACGGCCTACTTAGAATCCTCAGTCTCCTTGGTCCCTTTTCGTCCCCTTTCATCCCCCTTAGTCCCTTTTATCCCTTAATCCCTTTCATCCCCCTCCCCTTTCTCCTCCCTTGATCCTCTACCCTGCCATCGACATCCGCGGCGGCCGCTGCGTCCGGCTGACCCAAGGCCGCGATGACGCGGTCACGCGCTACCACGACGACCCGGTCGAGCCCGCCCGCCGCTTCGCGGCCGCCGGCGCCGGGTGGATCCACGTCGTCGACCTCGACGGGGCCTTCGAGGGCGCGCCGAGGAACCTCGCCACGCTCCGACAGATCGCGGCCCTCGGGCCCAAGGTGCAGTTCGGCGGCGGCCTGCGGGACCTCGCCACGATCGAGGCGGCGCTCGCCGCGGGCGCCTCGCGCGTCATCGTCGGCACGCGCGCCGCTTCGGACCGCGAGTTCCTGGCCCAGGTGGCCAAGGCCCACGGCCCCCGGCTCGCCGTGGGCATCGACGCCAAGGACGGCCTCGTGGCCGTGCGCGGGTGGAAGGACGTGACCGCGGTCCGGGCCACCGAGCTCGCCAAGGCGGCGGCCGACCTGGGCGCCGGGGCGGTCATCTTCACGGACATCGCCACCGACGGCATGCTCTCCGGCCCTAACTGGGCCTCGCTCGAGGCGATGCTCGACGCCTGCCCGGCCAGGGTGATCGCCTCCGGAGGTGTCGCGGGCCGGGAGGATATCGTCCGCCTGGCCAAGCTGGCCCGGGTGCGGCGCCATCTGGACGGGGCCATCGTGGGCAAGGCGCTCTACGAGGGTCGGGCCGAGGTCGGCGACCTCCTCCGGGCGGCCAAGGACGCCGCCTGAGGCTTGCCAGCGGCCCGGGTCCCGGCAGGATGCGGGGACCATGAGCCGCCTTCTCCTCCCCCTCCTCGTCCTCGCCGCCTCGCTCCAGGCGCAGGCCACGCCCGAGGCCGCGGCCATCATCGCCAAGGCCCGCGCCGCGGTCGCCCAGGACGCCACCTATCTGGAACGCGCCAAGAGCCTCCACTTCGAGGGCAAGGTCACGGACAAGGACGGCGCCCACCTGCAGTCCTTCATCCTCGAGGTGGCCGAGGGGGGCAAGCGCCGCGAGTTCCGCTACGACAAGGACTTCAAGGCCGAGCTCACGCTCGTCACCGACGGCCGCGAGGCCTGGGGCCGACAGGCCAACCTGGAGACCGGTGAGCGGACCGCGGCGCGCGTCCTGCCCTTCGAGGTCGCGGCCAACCTGCGCGACATGGCCCTGACCGACCTGTCCTTCTACGCCGTCCCCCGCGGCTTCCGGGCCGCGGCCAAGCCCGCCTCCAACGTGGAGGGCAAGGACGTCGTCTCGGTGACCTACACCACGGGCCCGAACTACACCCTGGTGCGGCACTTCGACGCCAAGACGCACCTGCTGGTCGCCACCGACTACCTGCGCCCGGACGGCTCGTATGAGCGCCAGGTGGAGGTCGAGACCCAGCTGGTCGAGGGCATCCGGTTCCCCAAGCAGCTGAAGGTGCTCGACCCCAAGGGCGAGCCGCAGGGCACCATCACCTTCGAGAAGGTGGTCGTGAACGGCGACCTCGCCCCCACGGCCTTCGACTTCCCCGTGCGCTGAGGCCGCGATGCCGCTCCTTCGCAGCTGGGAAAAGGGCTTCGAAGCCCGCCTCCGGGCCTTCGTCGGCTCGGGCGCGGCCGATCCCAAGGTGCGCGGGGCCGTGGCCGCCGTCATCGACGATGTCCGCCGCCGCGGGGACAAGGGCGTGCTCGCCGCCACCGCCAAGTTCGACGGCGCCCGGCTGACCGCCGCGCGCCTGCGCATCCCGGAGACCGAGCTCGCGGCCGCCGCCAAGGCGCTGCCGGCGGCCCGGCGGCGCGCCATCCGGGCGGCCATCGCCTCCGTCCGCGACTTCCATCGCCGGACCCTGCCCAAGGGGTGGACGGCGCGCAACGCGCACGGCGCGACGGTCGGCGAGCGCCACCTGCCGATCCACCGGTGCGGGCTCTACATCCCCGGAGGCCAGGTCCCCCTCGTGTCGACCGTGGTCATGACCGCGATCCCGGCCGTCGTGGCGGGCGTCCCCGAGATCGTCGCCTGCACGCCGCCCGGACCCGGCGGCAGGGTGCACCCCGACCTGCTCGCCGCGCTCCACCTCTGCGGCGTGCGCGAGGCCTACCGCATCGGCGGCATCCAGGCGATCGCGGCGATGGCCCTCGGCACAGGCGCCGTCCCGGCGGTCGACAAGGTCTTCGGCCCCGGCAACGCGTATGTCACCGAGGCGAAACGCCAGCTCTTCGGCGAGGTCGGCGTCGACCTGCTGCCGGGGCCCAGCGAGGTGATGGTCATCGCGGACGGCACGGCCGACCCCGAGTGGGTGGCCGCCGACCTCTGCGCGCAGGCCGAGCACGGCAGCGGCAAGGAGAAGCTCTACCTCGTGACGGACCGCGCCGCCCTGCCGGCCGAGGTCCTGGAGGCCGCGGGACGCCAGTGCGCGTCGCTCTCCCATGGCGACAAGGTCCGCCGCATCCTCGGCGACCGCCTCCTCTGCGTGCTGGTCCGGCGCCTCGGGGACGCCGCCGGCGTCGCCAACCGCGTGGCGCCCGAGCACCTCGAGATGATGGTCGCCCCGGGCAAGGTCGACGCGCTCGCCAAGGCCATCACCACGGCCGGCGCGATGCTGCTGGGGCACGAGACGCCCACCGTGCTCGGCGACTTCGTCGCGGGGCCGAGCCACACGCTGCCGACCGGCGGCACGGGCCGCTTCTTCAGCGGCCTGCGCGTCGCCGACTTCCTGAGGCGCACCAGCGTCGTCCGCTACGACGCGCGCAGCCTGCGCAAGGCCGCGGCGACGGTGGCCGCCTTCGCCGCGATGGAGCGCCTCGACGCCCACGGCCGGTCGCTGGCCATCCGGCTCGGCGACGCCTGAGGCCATGCGCGCGGCGCTGGCGGCGCTCCTCCTCGCCACGCTCGCCCGGGCGTCGGCGCCGGTCGAGGTGGCGGCGGGCGCCTTCCTGCGCGAGGGCAGGCCCGAGGTCATCCGCTCGGCGGAGATCGCCTACGCGCGCGTGCCCCCCGACTACTGGGCCCACCGCCTGGCGCTCGCCCGCGCGGCGGGGTTCGACACGGTGAGCACCTATGTGGTGTGGGCGCACCACGAGCCCTCGCCGGGCCGTCTCGACTGGACGGGCCCGCGCGACGCGGCCGCCTTCTGCCGCGAGGCGGCCCGGCTCGGCCTGCGCGTCATCGTGCGCCCGGGGCCCTACGTCTGCGGCGAGTGGGACCTCGGCGGCTATCCCTGGTGGCTGCTGCGCGACGCGCGGCCGGGCGAGCGCTTCCTGCGCGGCATGGACCCGCGTCACCTGCGCCCGGCCGAGCGCTGGATGGAGGCGGTCGGCCGCGAGCTCGGGCCGCTCTCGGCGAGCCGGGGAGGGCCGATCATCCTCGCGCAGGTGGAGAACGAGCTCGCGGCCTATGGCGGCGAGCCGGGATACGCCGGGGCGCTGGCCGCGGCGCTCCGCCGGGGCGGCCTCGACGTCCCGGTCTTCGAGCTCGAGACGCCCGCTCGCGTCCGCCGCGTCGAACCCGGCCTCTTCGTCGGGGTGGCCCTGGGCAGCGACCCCGCGGGCGGCATCGGCGCCCTGCGCAAGGCGATGCCCGACGGGCCGGCCTGGGTGGCCGAGTTCTATCCGGGCTGGTTCGACACCTGGGGCCGCCCGCACTCGCGCGGCCAGCGCGACCGCTTCCTCGGCGACCTGCGCTGGATGGTCGCCAACGATGTCTCGTTCAACGTCTATGCCTTCCACGGCGGGACGACCTTCGGGGCGCGCGCCGGCGCCAACAGCCCGCCGTTCGCGCCGCAGGTCACGAGCTACGACCTGGACGCGCCGGTCGACGAGCAGGGCCGGCCCCGCGAGCTCTACCACGCCATCCGGGCGGTGCTCGCGGCGCGCCTGCCCGCGGGCGAGACGCTGCCGGACCCGCCGCCGCCCGTGCCGACGCAGCGGTTCGCGCGCGTCCAGGCCTCGGCATCCGCCCCGGTGCTGTCCAACCTCCCGCGCCCGTCGATCCTGCCCGCGGGCGCCCGGCTGAACTTCGAGGCAAACGGGCTCGGCCACGGCGTCGGCCTCTACTCCTGCACGATCCCCGCCGGACCGGCCGACATCCTGCGCCTGCGCGGCGTGGCGGACCTCGCCTGGGTCTTCGCGGAGGGCCGGCTCGTGGGCAAGGTCGACCGGCGGGTCGGCGACACGCCCGTAGGGCTGCCGGCGAGGGAGCGCCCCGCGCGGCTCGACGTGCTCGTCGAGGAGATGGGCCGCGTCAACTTCGGCCCCGGGCTCCACGACCTCAAGGGAATCCGCGGCGCGGAGCTCGAGTCGGCCGGAGGCGCGCGGCGCGAGCTGGACCGCTGGGTGTTCCACCCCATCCCGCTGGACGGACCCCCGCCCGCGGGCCTGCGCTGGGAGAACCGCGAGGCGCGCGGACCCGCCTGGTGGGGCGCGACCTTCCGGGCCGAGGCCGGCAAGGACACCTGGCTCGACCTCCGCGGCTGGGGCAAGGGCATGGCCTGGGTGAACGGGCGGCCGCTCGGGCGCTATTGGAGCATCGGGCCGACGCAGACGCTCTACCTCCCGGGCTGCTGGATCCGCGAGGGCGCCAACGAGCTGGTGCTGCTCGACCTGGAGGGCCCCGAGGACCCCTCGGTCGAGGGGCTCGACCACCCGATCCTCGACGAGCTTCGCTCGCCCCACCTGCCGCGCGCCAACCGCCGGCCCGGCCAATCGGTGCGCCTCCCGGAATCGGCCGCGGCCAGCTTCCGGCTCGAGGCCGGCAAGGAATGGCAGACCGTGCGGCTCGAGCCCGCGGCGCGGGGGCGCCACCTCGCGCTCGAGGTGAGGGCGGCGGCGGACGGCCAGCCCCACGGCTCGCTCGCCGAGCTCGAGCTGCTGGCGGCGGACGGCACGGCGCTGCCTCGGCAGGCGTGGCGCGTCGCCTACGCCAGCAGCGAGGAGCGGGTGGCCGAGGACGGGCTCGCCGACAACATCCTGGACGGCAAGCCGGGCACCTACTGGCACTCGCGCTGGCGAGGAGAAGCGACGCCGCCGCCGCACGTCATCGTCATCGACCTGGGCGCGTCGACCGAGGTCGGCGCGGTGCGCCTGCTGCCGCGGCCCGACATGGCCAACGGGCGCATCCGCGACGGGCGCGTGCACCTCTCCGAGCTCCCCTTCCCGGGGCAGTGATCAGCCGCGCAGGCGGCGCAGCGCCTCGGCGTGCAGGGCGGGCGCGGCGGCCAGGACGTTGCCGGCGGACTCGGCGTCGCCGCCGTCCCATGAGGTGACGGTGGCGCCGGCGCCGCGGAGGACGGGGAGCACGGGGACGAGGTCCCAGGGGTTCATGACGGGGTCCGCCATCAGATGGGCGCGGCCGGCCGCGAGCATGAGGTGGCCGTAGCCGTCGCCCCAGGTGCGGACGAAGCCGCAGCCGGACGCAAAGCCGGCCCAGTCGGCGGCGGGATGGTGGCGCCGGATGTTCTCGGCGTCGGTCGTCACGACCACGGCCTCGGCGAGCGGGGCCTCGGCGACCCGGGTGGGGCGGCCGTTGAGCGTCGCGGTCCGCCCGTCGCCCTCGGCGCGCTCCCGGAGGATGGGCTGGTCGATGACGCCGAGCAACGGCTGGCCGCGGTGGCGGAGGCCGACGAGGATGGCGAAGAGGGGGACGCGGGAGACGAAGGACTTGGTGCCGTCGATGGGGTCGAGCACCCAGCAGAGCTCGGCGTCGGCGCGCTCCGGCCCAAACTCCTCGCCCACGATGCCGTGCGAGGGGAAGGCGCGGGCGATCTCGGCGCGCATGGCGCGCTCGGCCTCGCGGTCGGCGACGGTCACGGGCGAGCCGTCGGCCTTGGTCTCGACCTCGATGGCGGGCCGCGCCCAGGCGGCGCGCACGACCTCGCCGGCGACGTCCGCCAGGTGGGCGGCGAAGCGACGGAGCTCGTCGGCCTGGGAGGGGGGCAGCACGGGAGGACGCTGTCCCGCCGGGCGGGCCGGGACAAGGCGGAATCGGGGTCGCTTGCGCGGCGGCGGGTTCCCGGCAAGGTGGCCGCATGGGAATCCCCGCGGATCCGCCAGGCGAGCCGTCGCTGCTGCAGCGCTGGGACGACCTTCTCTTCCTGCACTGGGAGATCGCGCCGGGCGAGGTGGCGGCGCGCCTGCCCCGGGGCCTCGAGCCCGACACGTTCGGCGGCAAGGCGCATGTCGGCCTCGTCGCCTTCTCCATGCGCGGCGTGCGGCCCCGCGGCTGGCCGGCCGTGCCCTGGCTCTCCGACTTCCTCGAGCTCAACGTGCGCCTGTATGTGCGCGGGCCCGGCGGGAGGCCCGGGGTGTTCTTCCTCTCGCTCGACTGCGACCGATGGCCGGCCGTCGCCATCGCGCGGGCGCGCTATCACCTGCCCTACCGGCTCGCCGAGATGGCGCGCGGCGAGCGCGCCGGGGAGAGGACCTTCCGTTGCCGGAGAATCGGGGAGGACCTCGCCGCGGAGCTCGCCTGGGAGACGGAGGGAGCGGGCGCCCCGGCCGCGGCCGGCACGCTCGAGCACTTTCTCGCCGAGCGCTACACGTTCTTCACGCCCGGGCCCGCCGGGATGATGGCCGGCGAGGTGCGACACGCCCCCTACGCGGTGGCGAGGGCGAGGATGCGGGGCTGGAGCGACCTGCCGCTCCGCTGGGACGGCCTTCCCGGGCTCGGGGCGCCCTGTCATGCGATGGCGGCGGGGGGCGTGGATGTCCGTTGCTGGAGCCTGGTGGACGCCGCCTTGCCTCCGGGCGGGCGGGCGGTCTGATAAGGGCATGCGCCTCCGGCTGACCGACTACCGCCACTTCGTGTGGGACTGGAACGGCACGCTGCTGGATGACACGTGGCTGTGCTGCGAGTCGCTCAACGGGATGCTCGGGCGGCGCGGCCTGCCGGCCGTGGACCCGGCGGACTACACGCGGATCTTCGAGTTCCCGGTGCAGCGGGTCTACCGCAAGGTCGGCATCATGGTCGACGAGGCCGAGTTCGAGGCGGTGTCCCACGAGTTCGTCTCGACCTACGAGTCGCGCAAGGCGGAGTGCGGGCTGCACCGCGGGGCCCTCGAGCTGATCGACGACCTGTCCGGCCGCGGCGCCACCCATTCCGTGCTCTCCGCCTACGAGCGCGGGCTCCTGCAGCAGACGCTCGACGGCATGGCCCTGTCGGCGCGCTTCCGCAAGCTCTGCGGCGGCGGCGACATCCACGCGCGGAGCAAGGCCGAGCGCGCGCGCACGCACCTGCACGACCTCGGCGTCGCGGCGGCCGACACGCTCTACATCGGCGACACGGTCCACGACCTCGAGTCCGCCCGCGCCATGGGCACGGATTGCCTGCTCGTCGCCCACGGCGGCCAGCACCGCAGCCGCCTCGAGGGGCACGGGGCGCCGGTCATCGACAGCTTCGATGAGCTGCACGAGGTCCTACGGTCGGTCCGCGACTGACCGGCCTCAGCCCGCGAACGCCTCCGCGCGGAGCACGGTCTCCGCGTGCAGGCGGGCCGTCTTGCGGCGGTCGCGGTTGTAACCGCCGCCGTAGAGCACGACCGTCGGGATGCCGGCGCCGCGGGTGGCGGCGAGGACCCTGCGGTCGCGCTCGGCGATGGCGTCATCGTCGAGGGCCATCTGCCCGAAGCGGTCGTCGCGATGGACATCGGCGCCGGAGTTCCAGAAGACCAGGCCGGGGCGGGAGCGGTGGAGCGCCTCCTCGAGCGACGCCGAGAGGGCGGCGAGGTACTCGGGGCCCTCGACGCCGCGGGGCAGCGGCACGTCGAGGTCCCCCGCCTCCTTGGCCGCCGGGTAATTGCGACCGACATGGATCGAGTGCGAGAAACGTCCGGGGAGACCGCGCAGGAGGGCGTGGGTGCCGTTGCCCTGGTGGGCGTCGGTGTCGACGACCAGGATCGACAGGTCGGGACGCTCCTCGGCCAGGGCGGCGCACGCCACGGCGACGTCGTTCAGGACGCAGAAACCGAGGCCGCGGGCGGCGAAGGCATGGTGGGTGCCGCCGCCGAGGTTGGCGGCCAGCCCGTCCCCGAGCGCCGCGCGGGCGGCCAAGAGGGTGCCCTGGGTCTCGCGTCGGCAGCGGTCGAGCAACCGGGCGTTGTCGGGGAGGCCGAGCCGGTTGCGGTCGTGGTCGGACAGGCGGCCGTCGCGCACCGACTCCAGGTAGGCCGCCTCATGGACCCGGAGGAGATCCTCCCAGCGGGCGGGCTCCGGGGCCACGAACCGGCCGGACCGGAGCTCGCCCTCGAGCAGGGCGCGGGAGCGGCTGAACTTGTCCATCGGGAACGGGTGCTCCTCGGGCAAGGGGTAATGGTAGTCGGGGTGGTGGAAGCAGAGCACGGTCCGGACGAGGGGAGGAAGGGATGGAAAGGACCAAGGGACGACCGACAAGGGATAGGGCAAGGGGATGTCTGGCGATAAAATCGGGGTGGTCCTCCCTTTGATCCCTTGACCCCTTGGTCCTTTTTATCCCCGGGGCGGCGCCATCCCAGTCTTGCCCGCGGCCAATCCGATGCTCACCTTTCGGCACCCCCATTCCCATGCAGCCCTTCGACCAAAATCCTTGGCTCTACCTCGGCCTGGCCCTCGCGGCCATCGTCGCGGTCTATGTGATCCTGAACCGCGGCCCCAAGGCGGCTGAGGCCGGCACCGATGCCGAGGCCATCGACGACGTCATCAAGGCCGGCGCCGAGACCCTGGGGGCGTCCGACCAGGTCTTCCCCCCGCCCGCCGACTTCGTGGCCAAGGCCCGGGTCAAGGGCATGGACGGGTATCGCGCGCTCCATAAGCGCTCGCTCGACGACATGGAGGGTTTCTGGGCCGACGAGGCCAAGAACCTCCATTGGTTCAAGCCCTGGACCAAGGTCCTCGACGAGTCCCGCAAGCCCTTCTTCCAGTGGTTCACCGGGGCCAAGACCAACCTGGCCTACAACTGCCTCGACGCCCAGATCGCCAAGGGCCTCGGGGACAAGGTCGCCATCGTCTTCGAGGGCGAGCCCACCCCCGACGGCAAGGCGGAGATCCGCCGCCTGACCTACCGCGACCTGCACCGCGAGGTCGGCCGCTTCGCCAACGTCCTCAAGGGCATGGGCCTGCGCAAGGGCGACACCGTCGCCGTCTACATGCCGATGGTGCCCGAGCTGGCCATCGCCGTCCTCGCCTGCGCCCGCATCGGCGTCGTCCACTCCGTCGTCTTCGGCGGCTTCTCCGCCGAGTCCATCCGCGACCGCGTCAACGACGCCTCGTCCAAGGCCGTCCTCACGATGGACGGCGGCTGGCGCCGCGGGAAGTTCCTGCCCCTGAAGCAGACGGTCGACGAGGCCGTGAAGGACTGCCCCAGCATCCGCCACGTGCTCGTGCTCCAGCGCCACGAGGGCAAGCCCGACGCCGCCTGCGCGATGCAGCCCGGGCGCGACCTCTGGTACCACGAGGCGGCCGCCAAGGTGACCGCCGACTGCGCCGCCGAGGAGCAGGACGCCGAGGACATGCTCTTCCTGCTCTACACCTCCGGATCCACCGGCAAGCCCAAGGGCATCATCCACACCACCGGCGGCTACATGGTGCACGCCTATGCCACCAACAAGTACACCTTCGACCTGCGGGGCGACGACCTCTTCTGGTGCACGGCCGACATCGGCTGGGTCACCGGCCACACCTACGTCGTCTACGGCCCCCTGCTCAACGGCTGCTCGGTCCTCATGTACGAGGGCGCGCCCGACGCGCCGGACTTCGGCCGCTTCTGGAAGATCATCCAGGACCACAAGGTCACGGTCTTCTACACCGCGCCGACCGCGATCCGCGCCTTCATGAAGTGGGGAGACCAGTGGGTCACCAAGCACGACCTTTCCTCGCTGCGCCTGCTCGGCTCGGTCGGCGAGCCCATCAACCCCGAGGCCTGGCTGTGGTACCACCGCACGATCGGCAAGGAGCGCTGTCCCATCGTCGACACCTGGTGGCAGACGGAGACCGGCGGGCACATGATCACGCCCATCCCCGGCTGCACGCCCACGAAGCCCGGCTCGGCCACCCTGCCCTTCTTCGGCATCGACGCCGCCGTGCTCGACGAGCAGGGCAACGAGACCGACCACGGCATCCTCGCCATCCGGCGCCCCTGGCCCGGCATCATGCGCGGCATCTACGGCGACGAGAAACGGTACGTCGAGGCGTACTGGAGCCGCTGGGGCGGCAAGTATTACTTCCCGGGCGACGGCGCCATCCGCGACAAGGACGGCTACCTCTGGATCACCGGGCGCGTGGACGACGTCGTCAACGTCTCCGGCCACCGCATCGGCACCGCCGAGCTGGAGGCCGTCTTCATCCAGAACAAGGCCGTCGCCGAGTCGGCGGTCGTCGGGGTGAAGCACGACCTCAAGGGCCAGGGCCTCATGGCCTTCGTCATCCTCAAGACGGCCGCCGCCGGCGCCGACGAGACCGCGCTGGCCAAGGAGCTCAACGCGATGGTCGACACCCAGATCGGCAAGTTCGCCCGCCCCGAGCGCATCGTCTTCGTGCCCGACCTGCCCAAGACGCGCTCCGGCAAGATCATGCGCCGCCTGCTGCGCGACGTGGCCGAGGGCCGCGAGCTCGGCAACGTGACGACGCTCGCCGACCCCGCGGTCGTCGACGCCATCAAGCGCAAGTTCGCCGGGGCCTGAGACGGGCGCGACGCCCGCCACGAAGGCCCGCCAACCGGCGGGCCTTCCCATTTTCGGGAAATCATCGGGAGACCAGGACAACCGCATCCGACGGTGCAAGGACGAGGACTCCCTCGACCCGTGAACCCATCAGGTGCCCGAAATGCCGTCGGTCGCCCGTGACCAGGCAGTCGCATCGCAGCCGGATGGCGGCGGCAAGCACCGGCGCATCCTTGTCCGGCAAGCCGTGCCCATGAAGGGGCGCCGACCCATCCTCCGTCGGATGGAGCTCCATGGCGCCAAGGAGACGGGCCAATGTCGCCTGCTTGGTCGCCGGCAAGTTGCGCATCGCCTCCTCGACCACGTAGCCGTCGACGACGCGCACGTGCCCAGCCCGGCCGATCTTATCAAGCAGGAGTCGGACCGCACCGGGATGATGGGCGGCTGACCACAGGATGTTGGCGTCGAGAAAGACCCTCACTCAGCCCTTCCGGCGCCGACGACCAAGGGACTTGGCAAGCTTGGCCTCCTCCACCGCGAACTCGCGCAACCTAGCCGGGGTGTAGGTCTCGACGGGAACGATAGCGGAGGGACGAAGCAGGATGCCATCCGGTGTCATCTCCGCGACGAGCACATGATCGGGGCCGAGGCCCAGCAGGCGGCGAAACTTCGCGGGCAAGGTGAGCGTGCCGCGCGGATTCACGGTGAGGACGGACTTCATGCCATCAGTTTGCCAGAAATCTTATTTTCAGCAATTCTGAAATTCTGACACCAAACAGGGCTTCCGTCGTGGCTCTGCCGGGATAGCCTATTCGCATGACGACCCTCCGACGCACCCTCGCGGCCCTTGTCATGGCCGCGCTTCTACCCGCCGCCACCCTGGCCAAGCTGACCGTCGGCTCCCCGGCCCCCGAGGCCCGGCCCAAGGTCATGATCCAAGGCGAGGCCGTGGGGAAGCTCGACGACTCCAAGACCTACCTCTTCGAGTTCTGGGCGACCTGGTGCGGGCCCTGCGTGCAGATGGTCCCCCACCTCAACGACCTCGACAAGGAATTCGGCCCCAAGGGCCTCGTCATCCTCGGCACCTCCGTCTGGGAGGATGACCAAGCCAAGGTCGCCGCCTTCGTGAAGGCGCGCGGCGACAAGATGACCTACCGTGTCGGATTCGACGCCGACGAATCAATGGTCAATGGCTGGGTCGAGGCCGCGGGCGTCGACGGCATCCCGCACGCCTGCGTCGTCCAGAAGGGGAAGATTCTCTGGGCCGGCCACCCCGCCCAGCTCACGGCCAAGCTCGTGGCGTCGTTCATCGATGGCACCTATTCGCCGGGGCAGGCCGAGGCCGATTGGGCCAAACTCGAGGAGAAGATACAGGCCCTCGGGATGGCGGTTCAGGCCAAGCAGTGGGACAAGGCCGAGGCACTTCTCGCGGAGACGCTGCCCCTAATGCCCGAGGCGGATCGCGCCCAGTTGGGCGAACATGTGGGCGGCATGATCGCCCTGGGCCGCGGCGACCCTTCCCGCATCTACAAACGCCTCGCCGCCGTCGCCGAGAAGGCAAAGGACGATCTGACCATCCAGTGCGACATCGCATGGAAACTCGCCACGGACCCGGATTTCGAGGGCAAGCGCGACCTCGCCCTCGCCTCCAAGCTCGCCGAGCGCGCGTTGCAACTCGCCGAGCATGCCGACCTGAGGGCCTACTGCCTCGAGCTGCTGGCGCGTATCCGCTTCCTCCAGGGAAAAAAGGAAGAGGCCGTCCGCCTGCAGCAGCAGTCGCTGGACACGGTACGCGAACCTTGCAAGATAAGCCGGCAGATCCTCGAGTGTTACAAAAAAGGCGAGCTGCCTCCAGCCTCGAAGGCATCGGACGAAGGCGAGTGACAGCCGCCCCGGGCAAGGAGACCGTGAGGCCGTGAAGCTATCGCCGCAAGGCGGCCAACTCCCCGATCCACCTCAGGTGCGGGCCGGCGACCGCGGCGAAGGGAAGGTCGGCAAGCGGGATCCACTCGAGGTCACGCGCCCGGGGTAGCCGCGTCTCGGACGGCACGCGGTGCAACCGCTCCTCATAGGTGGTCGTGGTGATGCTGCGCTTGCGCACGGCGAGGGGCTCGCCGGGGCGGAGGCCGAGGGATTCCAAGGTGGGTAGCTCGGCCAGTCCCGCCAGGCGCGTGGCATCGGCCGGATGGCGACGGAGCAGGACCTTGCCGCGCCGGATGGCGAGGGCGCGGTCGACGGTCTCGCGGCGACGCGGCTTGGGTGCGAAGGCGGGGATGCCCGCCGCCTTGCCGCGGGTAGCGCACCAGCGGGACACCGGGCAGGCGTCGCAGGCCGGAGCCGCCTTGCGGCACACGGTGGCGCCGAGCTCCATCATCGCCTGGTTGTGGTCGCCGGGACGGCGGGGGTCGAGGAGGGCGTCGGCGAGCGGGGTCACGGCTCGGACGGCGGCCGCGGTGGTGGCAAAGGGCTTTCGCAGGCCGGACAGCCGGGCGATGACGCGCACGACGTTGCCATCGACCACCGCCGCGCGGTCGCCAAAGGCGATGCTCGCGATGGCGGCGGCGGTGTAGGGTCCGACGCCGGGGAGCTCGATCCACTCGGCGGCGAGCCGCGGGGGCTCCGGCCGGGCCGCGACGGCCTTGGCAAGGGCGTGCAGGAGGCGGGCGCGGCGGTAGTAGCCGAGGCCGGCCCATGCCGCAAGCACCTCGGTCTCCGCCGCCGAGGCCAGGTCGGCGAAGGAGGGCCAGCGGGCGACCCAGCGCTCGAAATAGGGGAGCACGGTGGCGACCTGCGTCTGCTGGAGCATCAGCTCGGAGACCGCTGTGCGATAGGCCGAGGGCGCCGTGCGCCAAGGCAGGGGCCGGCGCGACCGGTCGAACCACGCGAGCAGGGCCCGGCGGAAGGCGGGGGCCTTGGCCGCGAGCGCGACGGATGGGGCTGGATTTGCGGGCGGCACGCCATAGGAAATTAGGCGCGATGTCACCCAAGGCAAAGAGGGATTCCGAGGAGGGGCCGAAGAAGCCCTCGATGTACACCCTCAAGCTCACGAAGGAGCAGGCGGAGAAGCTCCGGGGCATCCTCCAGGGCAAGGGCTGGGAGCCCTTCAAGGTGGACCACGCGGCCTTCGCCTTCAAGGCGCCCGGCGTGAACGTGGTCCATTACACCTCCGGGAAATGCGTCGTGTCCGGAAAGGACACGCAGGAGTTCGTCCAATTCACCCTCGAGGGCGAGGTCACGGGCGAGGCCAAGATGGGGTACGAGGCCGAGAACAACCCCGAATGGTTCACGGAGCACCTCGGCCTGGACGAGTCGGGCAAGGGCGACGTCTTCGGGCCCGTCATCTCCGCCTGCGTCATCGGCGACGCCGGCATGGTCGCCATGTGGCGCGAGGCCGGCGTGGCCGACTCGAAGAAGCTGAACGACGCCAAGATCGCCGACCTCGACCGGAAGATCCGGGAGACGCCCGGGGTGGTCGTCCGCACCACCTTCATGCGGATGGCGAAGTACAACGAGCTGCACGCGCGCTTCGGCAAGAACCTGAACCGCCTGCTCGCCTGGATGCACGCCACCTCGGCGGCCGAGGCGCTGCAGCAGTACGAGGCGACCCACGGCCGCAAGCCGGGCTGGGGCCTGCTCGACCAGTTCACGGAAGAGCCGCTCGTGCAGAACGAGCTGGCGCGCAAGGGCATCACGTTCGACCTGCGGATGCGCACCAAGGCGGAGTCCGACCCCGTGGTCGCGGCCGCCTCCATCGTGGCCCGCGCGGCGTTCGTGCGCGAGCTCGACCGCCTCTCGGCCGACGGCGGCGTGCCGCTGCCCAAGGGCGCGGGGATGTCGCAGCACAAGGCGGCGATGGACGAGCTCGTCGGGCGCTTCGGCCCCGCCATCCTCGTCAACTTCGCCAAGCTCCACTTCCGCGAGACCTTCGCGCCGCGGGGGCTCGAGCCGCCGGAGAAGAAGGAGTTCAAGCCGCGCAAGAAGGGCTGATGGCGTCGCTCGCCCAGTTCGACCGCCGCCGCGGGGCCGACCGGCCCGGCATCGCGGGAGTCGACGAGGCGGGCCGGGGGTCGCTGGCGGGACCGGTCGTCGCCGCGGCGGTCTGGCTCGACGGCGGCTTCTACGCCGACGCCGCCTGCCTCCGGCGCGTGCGCGGGGCGAACGACTCCAAGGAGCTGACGGTGGCGCAGCGCGAGGACCTCAGGGGTCGCATCGGGGAGCTGCGCGACGAGGGCAAGCTGCGGCTGGCCTGGGCCCAGGGGTCGGTCGTGGAGATCGCCGCCCTCAACATCCTCGGCGCCACGCGCGCCGCGATGGCCCGCTGCCTCGCCGAGCTCGACGCCTCGGCGCGCCCGGCACGGCCCTTCGCCGCCGCCGGCACCGAGGGCGAGCTCTTCGGCTTCGGCGACACCAAGGCGGTGCTGGTGCTGGTGGACGGGCTCCCGCTGCGACCCTTCGCGTGGGCGCACGAGGCGGTGAAGCAGGGCGACGGCAAGTCGCTGGCCATCGCGCTCGCCTCGATCGTGGCGAAGGTGGAGCGGGACCGCCTCATGGGCGAGCTCGACGCGCGCTTCCCGGCCTACGGGTTCGCCGCCCACAAGGGCTATGGCGTCCCGGAGCACGTGGAGGCCATCCGGGCGCACGGGCCCTGCCCGGAGCACCGCGACCTGTTCCTGCGCAAGATCCTGGCGGGCGAGGAACCGCCCGGCGACGAGCAGGCGGAGTTTGGGTTCTGAGACGGGTCGCTGTCGCGCTGTTTCGCTGGGACGCTGTCACGTGAACTGCGGTGACGGTGGTTCTGCGGTGACTGCGGACCTGCGGTGGCAGCGGTATCCGCGGAGGAGAACTCGCTAACGCTCGTTAGCCCCCATACCCCCTTCCGTGCTTTCGCGCCCCTGTGATTCCATGCTGCTGTGTTCCCGTGCAGCCGTGACTCCGTGCTTCTGGGATTCCGTGACTCCGTGCCGCTGTGAAGCTGCGACCCTGTGCCTCTGGGATTCCGTGACTCCGTGCCCCTGTGAAGCCGTGAAGCTTGGCTACGCCCCCGCATCCACCATCAGCCAGGCCCAGGTCGCTACCACGCCGCCGCCTGGGGCGGCGAAGAGCCGGGCGTAGTCGCGCAGCAGCGCCCGGAGCTCGCCGGGGGAGAAGCGCGGCTCGCCCGTGACGCCGGAGTCGTGGAGCTGTCGGAGGAAGTCGACGGCCGACGGGTAGACCTCGGGGTGCTCGAGGACGGCGCTGGCGCGGACGTCCCAGCCCGCGCGCCGGAGGATCTGCAGCCACATGGCCTCGTCGCGCCAGCGGATGGGGCCCTCGCCGGCGAGGGAGCGGAGCTCGCGGAAACCCGGTTCGCACGGCACGCCGAGCAGCAGCCGGCCGCCGGGATGGACCGCCGCGCGCCAGCGGCGAAGCGTGCCGGCCGGGTCGGGCGCCCACTGCAGCATGCCGTTGGAGGCGAGGTTGTGGCAGGGAAAGAGGTCGCCCAGCGCGTCCTGAACGCTCCAGCTGGCGGAGGGCGCGGCCTCGCGGCCGACCTCGACCATGGCCGGGGAGCTGTCGGAAGCGTCGACGATGGCGCCCTGCGCCAGCAGGGCGCGGGTCAGGAAGCCCGTGCCGGCACCGACCTCCGTCACCCGGTCGCCGGCCTCGAACGGCGCGAAGGCCGCGAGCGCCTCCGCGAAGCGACGCTGGGGTGTCGCATGGGCGTGGTATCCCCTGGCCTTCTGCTCAAATCGCATCGGCGGGAGGCGGTTGGCCCAGGAAGTCGGCGACGGCGTGGCCGGCGCCCTCGACGATGGCGCAGCCCTTGATGGCGTCCGCGACGCCCTCGGCCGCGAGCAAAGGATCCCGGTCGCCCACATAGGCCTCCCAGCCCTCGGGAAGCCCGCGCCGGGCGAAGGTGACAAGGCCGGCGCCCGCGGGCTCCTCGAGCCGGTCGAGACCCTCGAGAAGAAGCTCCGGCGCGTAGGGCAGCTCATCGGTGACGGTGGCGGGAGGGAGGCCGGCGCGGACACGGAAGTCGGCGAGCGCGGCCAGCGGGTCCTGCGCCATGATCCGCCGCAGCCAGCGCACCTGCGTCCGGCTGGCCTTCCCGCAGGCGCCGTCCTCGGAGCAGAAGCTGGTGAAAGGGGCGAGCAGCAGGACGCGGCGGGGAAAGGGGCGACCTCCCTTGGCGGCGAGCTCGAGGAAGCGGCGGGCGCCGAGGGACCATGCCACAACGGCGTCGCAGTCCGCCGCGGCCTCCGCGGCGCCGGCGACGGGAGCCAGCAGCACATGGCGGGCGCCGGGAGCGTGCGCCTCGGCGTGCGGACGGAGCTCGGCGGGGGAGATGCCCCAGCCGCCGATCCAGCCGACGATCATGACGGCACCCCCTTGAGCGCCGAGACGAAGCCGGCGCGATGGTCGTCCGTCAGGCCGCGATGGAGCGAGATGCGCAGGCGCGAGGTGCCGTCGGGCACGGTGGGCGGCCGGATGGCGGAGACGAGGAAGCCGGACTCGCGAAGGGCGCGCGCCACGGCGAGCGTGCGGACCGGGTCGCCCAGGACGAGCGGGAGGATGGGCGAGTCCCCATCGGGCACGGCGAAGCCGGCCTCCGAGAGCGAGGCGCGCCAGTCGCGCGACATACGATGGAGCCGCGGGCGCTCGTCGGCGAGGGCCTTGGCGCGTGCGACCGCGGCAAGCGCCGCCCCGACCGCGGGCGGGGCGAGGTGCGTCGAGTAGACGAACTCACCCGCGAGGTTCACGATCAGGTCGCGGATGTCCGGGTTATGGCAGAGCACGTAGGCGCCCTGGGAGCCGAGCGCCTTGCCGAGGGTGCCCACCACGACATCGGCCGCGGCGCGGCAGCCCTGCGCCTCCTGCAGGCCGGAGCCGGACGTCCCATACCACCCGGTGGCATGGGCCTCGTCGAGCACCCACGTGAATCCATGGCGCGCGCGCAGGTCGGCGAGGCGGCGCAGGTCCGGCGCGTCGCCGTCCATCGAGTAGAGGCTCTCCGTCGCCACGAACATGGCGCCGTCGCGGCCGGATTCCTCCGCCAACATGGCCTCGAGGGCCTCCAGGTCGTTGTGAGCGAACCGCCGCAGCCGGGCGCCCGAGGCGAGGATGCCGTTGAGCATGCTCGCGTGGACCAGCCGGTCGGCCAGGACGACGTCGCCCGGCTTGGGCAATTGCCCAAGAACGGCGGCATTGGCCGCATAGCCCGCCGTCATGACCAACGCGTGCGGGTAGCCGTGCCATTCCGCGAGCGCCCGCTCGAGCCCGGCGTGCAGCTCGGTGTAACCCGTGACCAGGGCGCTCGCGGAGGCGGAGGCGCCCCAGTCGCGGAGGGCGGCGGCCGCGCCGTCGAGCACGGCGGGATCCCGCGCGAGCCCGAGGTAATCGTTGGCCGCGAGATTCACCCGAGGGTCATCGGCGGGCCTGGGCGCGAGCCGCCGGAGGAGACCCGACGCCTCGCGGGCGGCGAGCGTCTCGCGCAGGCGGCGCTCTAGCCGCCCGCTCACGGCAACTCCATCCTTTCCGGGTCGCGCGCGCCGTGCCGGGACTCGCCGACCACAGGGATGGGGAGGGAGGCCAAACCGGCGCGGTTGGATTTGGCGAGCTCGGGCGAGGGGTCGGTGTGGGCAGCATTGAGCCACACGCCGACGGTTAGCCCGGGGGCCCTCGCCCGCAGGTAGGCATGGGCGAGACGGGACTGGTTGATGGCGCCGAGCCGGTCGTCGACGACGATCACGACCAAGTCCGGCCGCACCGCCCGGGCGAAGTCGGCCCAGTCCGCGCCCGAGGCGTCGATCGGCACCCCGACGCCGCCCGCGCCCTCGATGACGCGATGGTCCGCGGCGGGCAGCGCCCCGAGCCGCGCGAGGACCTCCGCCAGGGCCACCCTGCCCTGCCCGGCCGCCAGCGGCGCGAGCGGGAGCGGGAGCGAGACGAGGGTGTGCGCCTCGGCCCAGTCGCCGGCGGCCTCGGGCGCATCATGAGGATGGCCGCCCGGCGCGCCGGCCTCGACGGGCTTGACGACCTGGGTCCGGCCCTCGGCGGCGAGGGCGCGCGCGAGCATCCCCGCGACGCGGGTCTTGCCCACGCCGGTGTCCGAGGCGGTGACGAGGATCGTGGCCAAGGTCTCAGTGCTTGCAGCCGCAGCCGGAGCCGCAGCCCTCGTCGTCGCCCCCGGCGACGGGCGCCAGCTCCTCGGGCTTGGGCCAGGGAGCGGGCCGGGCGGCGGCGGGCGCGATCTCGCCCTTGTGGACGCGGCGGGCCTCGTCGGGGTGCAGCGGGTGCAGGCCGAGGCGGCGCATGAGGTTCATGTCCTCCTCGATGTCGGGATTGCCGGTCGTGAGCAGCTTCTCGCCGAGGAAGATGGAGTTGGCGCCCGCGAGGTAGCAGAGCGCCTGGGTCTCGTCGGACATGTTGGCGCGGCCGGCGGAGAGGCGGACCATCGCCTTGGGCATGAGGATGCGGGCGACGGCGACGGTGCGGACGAACTCGATGGAGTCGACGAAGCGGCGCCCGGCGAGGGGCGTGCCCTCGACCGCGACCAGCGCGTTGATGGGCACGGAGTCCGGCTGGGGATCGAGGCTGGCGAGCTCGACGAGCATCTTCAGGCGGTCGTCGACCGCCTCGCCCATGCCGATGATGCCGCCGGAGCAGACCTCGAGGCCGGCCTTGCGGACGTTCGACAGCGTCTGGAGGCGGTCATCGTAGGTGCGCGTGGTGATGATCTTGGCGTAGTGCTCGCGGGAGGTGTCGAGGTTGTGGTTGTAGACGTCGCAGCCGGCCTCCTTGAGGCGGACGGCCTGGGGCTCGGTGACCATGCCCAGGGTGCAGCAGACCTCGAGGCCGAGGTCCTTCACGCCGCGCACGGTGCTCAGGACGCTGTCGAACTGCTTCCCGTCGGCGACACGCCGCCAGGCGGCTCCCATGCAGAAGCGCGTCGCGCCGCCGGCCTTGGCGCGGCGGGCATCGGCGAGGATGGTGTCCGTCTCCATCAGGGCCTCGGCCTCGACGAAGGTGTTGTGATGGACGGACTGCGGGCAGTAGGCGCAGTCCTCGGGGCAGGCGCCCGTCTTGATGGACTTCAGCGTGCAGAGCTGCACGCCGGCGGGGTCCTGGTTGGCCTGGTGGACCTGCTGGGCGCGGAAGATCAGCGTGTTGAGCGGCAGGTCGTAGAGGGCGCGGGCGTCGGCTAGGGTGGGCATGGTTGTGGGAGATTTCAGGTGAAAGGCTTCGAGGGACGGGAAGGGGTGAATCAAAAATTAAGAATTAAGAATTAAAATGAAGGTGAGTGTTCCTTTTCTCGGCGTCGGGCGTGTTGGCATCCGTGTGTCGTTTTTAATTCTTAATTCTTAACTTTTAACTTCGGGCAAAGCCCACTTCCCCGATCGCCGCCGCGAGGGCGCCGACCAGGTGGCCGACCTCCTCGGGAGTGATGACGATGGGCGGGACGATCAGGATCGAGTCGCCGAGCGGGCGGATGACCAGGCCATGGCGACGGGCCGCGAGGCAGACGCGGTAGCCCGTGCGGGCGTCCACCGGCCAGGGCGCGGCGCCCTCCGGCGGCGCGAGGTCGACCGCGGCGGCGAGGCCTAGCTGGCGCACCGAGCGGACGGCGGGAAGCGGCGCGAGGCGGTCGCGCAGGGCCTTTCCCAGGGCGTCGGCGGCGGCCTTGGGGCGCCCCGAGGCGAGCAGGGTCCGGAGCTTGCGCAACGAGGCGAGGGCCACGGCGCAGCCGAGCGGATTGCCCGAGAAGGTGTGGCCGTGGAAGAAGGTGCGGCCCTCGGAGAATCGCCCAAGGAAGGGCTGATGGATCGCCTCGGTGGTCAGGGTGGCGGCGAGCGGGAGATACCCGCCCGCCAGGCCCTTCGCGAGGCAGAGGAAATCGGGGACGACGGCCTCGGTCTCGCAGGCCGTCAGGGCGCCGAGCCGACCGAAGCCCGTGAAGACCTCGTCGAGGATGAGGTGGACGCCGTGGTCGCGGCAGAGTTCGGCGACAGCCGCGACGAAGCCCGGCGGCTGCTGGACCATGCCGGCCGCGCCTTGGACGCGAGGCTCCAGCACGAGGCAGGCGATCTTGTCCCCGCGCTCGGCCAAGAGGCGGGCCAGCGCATCGAGCGAGATGGCGGCGTCCGAACGGCTCACGATGCCGGCGCACTCCGAGTGGACCGGCGCCGGCAGGCGGTGGACAGGGAAGAGCCAGGGCTCGAAGCGGGCGTGGAACGGCCCGCGCTCGCCGACCGCCATCGTGCCGAAGGTGTCGCCATGGTAGGCCCCGGCGAAGGCCGCGACCTCCGCGCGCCCCGGCTTCCCGATCAGCTGCCAGTATTGGAGCGAGAGCTTGAGGGCGACCTCGATGGCGTTGGAGCCGTTGTCGGTGAAGAAGCAGCGGGAAAGGACGCCGTTGGTCAGGCCGGCGAGCTCGCGCGCGAGCTCGGTCGCCCGGGGGTGGTTGAGTCCCAGCAGCGTGACATGCGCGACCTCGTCGAGCTGGGCGCGCAGGGCGGCGTTGAGGTCGGGGTCGTTGTGGCCGTGGACGTTGGTCCAGACGGACGCGTTGCCATCGAGATAGCGGCGGCCCTCGGCGTCGACCAGCCAGCAACCCTCGCCGCGCACGAGATGCAGCCGGGGGTTGTCCATGTACTCACGCTGCTGGGTGAACGGATGCCAGGCGTGCCGCCGGTCGGCGGCATCGAGGGCGTCGGGGTCCGACGCGAGGCCCGGGAGGGGAATGCCCACGGCACCAGCGTGGGGGCGGCGGGTGCATTGTTAAGCCCGAAGGCGGCGCAGGTTAACAAAGGTGGGCTTGCCTTGCCGTAAATACGGAAGTACGGTGAACGCATGAAGACGACCCTCATCCTGCCCGACGCCCTTGTCCGCCGAGCCAAGGTCCGCGCCGCCGAGACCGGCATCACCCTGAGCGCGCTGGTGGCGCAGGCCCTGGAGGCCTCGCTGATGGGCGCCGGTGAGGTGCGTGAGCCCATCGCCAGGCGCCAACCCTACTGGGCGCGGCACAAGCCGCTGCTGCTGAGGTCACGCAGGAAGGACGGCAAGGCGTCGGACTCCATGGAGATCATCTCCGAGGACCGCGACGGGCGATGAGCCAGCTCTGCTTCGACAGCTGCTATGTGCTGAAGCTGCTGTGCCATGAGCCCGACAGCGAGGCGGTCGTCCGGCTCGTCGGCGAGGACTCGGTGATGGCGTGCGCGGCGCACGGCAGGGCGGAGGTGGTGGTCGCCCTCCATCGAAAGGTGAGGAACGGCGAGCTGACCGAGGCGGATTGTCGGACCGCGCTCGACCGCCTGGAACTGGACACCGCCTCGGGAAACCTGATCTGGCTACCCCTGCGGCAGGCCGCCTATCGGATCCTGACCTCGGCCTATGCCCGGCATGGCAAAGGCCTGCCCCTGCGTTCCGCGGACGCGCTGCACCTCGCGTGCGCCGTGGAGCACGGGTTCGCCACGGTGTGGACGAGCGACCGGCAGATGCACGCGGGGGCCAAGGCCTTCGGCATCGCGTGCAAGCCGGCCGGCTGATCAGGCCTGCTCGGCCTTCTTGGCGGGGAAGATGAGGCTGAGGATGACGGCTCCGACGAGCGTCGCGACGACGATGGCCAGCGACACCGTGGTGTCGATCTTGATGGACCTGGAGGGCTCGAGCCCGATGACATCCAGGTAGGGCGGCGCGCTGAGGAGCAGGAGCTTCACGCCCACGAAGGCCAGGATGGCGATGAGCGCGGCCTTGAGGAAACGGAACTTGGGGATGAGCGCCGCGAGGCAGAAGTAGAGCGAGCGCAGGCCGAGGATGGCGAAGATGTTGCTCGTGAAGACGATGAAGGGGTCGGGCGTGATGGCGAAGATGGCGGGGATGGAGTCGACCGCGAAGACGAGGTCGGTGATCTCCACGAGGATGAGCGCCAGGAAGAGCGGCGTGATGGACCAATAGGACGAAAGGGTCGAGGGCTGGGGCGGGTCCATGACCTCGCGGCCGGCCACGGGGTCCCAGCTGTAGGTGGGCTTGACCGTGCGCCGGGTGAAGAACCTCTGCCCGTCGTAGAAGTCGACGATGGGCAGGAAGCGCTTGCAGAGCCGCACGGCGAAGGTCTGCGCGGGGTCGTCGTTGCCCTTGATGAGGGCCATCTTGAGGGCGGTGAGGATGAGGAAGAGCCCGAAGACGATGAGGATCCACTGGTACTCCATGATGAGCCCCGAGCCGAGGCCGATCATGCCGCCGCGCATGAGGAGGGCGCCGAGGATGCCCCAGAAGAGGACGCGGTGCTGGTACTTCGCGGGGACGGCGAAGAAGGCGAAGATGAGGGCGATGACGAAGATATTGTCCATCGCCAGGGACTTCTCGACGACGTAGCCGACGAGGTACTGCTTGGAGGCCTCGGCGCCGCCGACCTCGCCCGTGATGATGATGGGCTGCTCCGGCACCTGCCCCGCCAGCTCATGGGTGTTGTAGCGGGGGGTGTCCAGGCCCAGTCCGAGCCACTTCTCGTCGTAGGCCTTGTGCACGACGACCGAGAAGGAGAGGCCGATGGCCAGCCAGATGGCCGACCAGATGGTCGCCTCCTTCATCGAGACCTCATGGGCCTCGCGGTGGAAGACCCCGAGGTCGAGGGCCAGGAAGAGCACCACCAATCCGATGAAGGCCACATAGGCCCAGACCTTCAGGGAGGCGGCGTCGGCGGCCAGGAGCAGGGGGTCGAACATGATAAATGTGCCACCCGCAAAATAGGACGGGGTGGCTGATGGCAAGGCACAAGGGGCCGCCGGAGACCACGGACGCAAAAGGTCCCCGCCGTGGCGGGGACCCGATGGACCAGCCGCTTGCCGGCGCTTACTTGGCCTTCCGGCGGCGGCGGATGGCGGCGCCGGCGAGGGCGAGGCCGCCCAGGATCAGGCCGTAGGTGGAGGGTTCGGGGATGGGGGTGCCGATGGTAAGCGAGAGGGACTGGAAGGTCATGTCGATGAACTGCCCCCTGACCACGGAGAATCCACCCTGAGCGTTGGGCCCGAACAGGGCGGGGGTGAAGAGACTGAAGCCTTCGTAGACCCGGTCATTGGGGTCCGCGGCAAAACCGCTGTAGGTGAAGATGTAATCCCCGGTGTTGCCAGGCCCCGTACGGGTCACGGTGCGGGTGGCGACTCCCGCGTTCACGGAATAAACATTCTGCGCGGAATTGATGAAAGAGAGGCTGGGCTCAAGGCCGGAAGTGTGGAGCCCGCCTAGGGACACCTGAAAAGAGAGCGAGCCCACATCGGAGACCTTGAAGCTGCCAAGGCCGGGAAGAGTCGTGGTGGCTCTTAAGATCGCGCCGCCGGCGCCGGCCGCATTGGGATACTGATCGACATAGGACTGGGGCAACGAGGCCCACCCCTGGACGTTGACGCTGCCATTCGTGGCCGTGACATCCCAGTCCTTCTTAGGAATGCCGGAGAATTCCGTGGGCTGAGAGATGTCGTAAGCTCGGTTATCAGACGCGGGGACGTACAGAAGGGCCGGGTCGGAGGTCCCGAAACTGTTGGTGTACGTCTGGGCGGAGGCCGAAGCGGCGGCGAGGAGAGCGAGGATGGGCAAGGTGCGCATGGATCCTTAGATGAACGCGATTGGGCAGAACGGAAGCAAAAAGGGGGCGCAGGTTTTTTTTGCGTCGGCTTTGGCCGCTTTCGCGTCACCCCAGGCCGATTAAGGGCTGGGAGCAGGCCGCTTCCGGGACTAGGGGTGATGGCGCGTGGGACGCCTACTCGCCCTCATCCTCCTGCCCCTCGCGGCCCAAGCCGTCGAGCCGCTGGTCGTGCGGGACGGCGAGCTGGACGCGACACCTCTGGGCCCTCATCTCGAGGCCTTGGTTGATCCCTCGGGCCAGCTGGGGGTCGACGATGTGCTGGCGGACGAGAGAAGGGAGCGGTGGAAGCCGGTCGGCGAACGGACTCCGGCCTATGGGTTCACCTCGGACACCGTCTGGCTCCGGTTCCGCGTGCGCTCCGAGTCGACGGAGCCCGCACCCGTGATCATCGACCTGGCAACCGCTCGCCCCAGCCACCTGAGGTGGCACGTGATCGCGAACGGCAAGCTGGGGCGGTCGTTCGACGCGGGCGGCGCGGACAACCCCACGACCAAGGGTCGTCTCAGCCGCTTCCCGGTGCTGCGGCTGGAGCTGAGCCCCAGGCAGGAGAAGGTCGTCCTGCTCCGGGCCTCGTCGGACGCCTCCCTCTGGCTGCCGCTCACGGCGGCGGGGCCGGAGGCCTACGACCGGCTCGACGACGACCGGGTCGCGCGCGACCTCATGCAGGTCGGCTTCTGCCTCTCCCTCGCGTTCATCTCCCTGCTGCTCGGGTTCGCCCACCGCCAGCCGATGTACGGGCACATGATCTGCCTGTCGCTCGCCTACGCGCTCTACATGGCCGGCTTCAACGGGCACCTCGCCCGCCTTTGGCCCGAGATGCCGCATTGGATGGAGCGCCAGGGGATGATGGTCGCGACGACCCTCGGTGTCTTCGTTTTCACCCACTTCAACGGCGAGTTCCTCCGCCGGGGCACCCTCGCCCGCGGCGAGCGGATCCTGCAGAGGGGGGCCGAGGCGGTGATGCTCGGCGCGGCCCTCGCCTTCGTGTTCCTGGACTACCGCGCGGCGGCGCAGGCCCTCAACCCGCTGCTCCTCCTGGGGATCGGCGCCAGCCTGCTCGTGGTGCTCGGGCGGATGCGCCGCAAGCGCGACAGCGTGGAGACGGCCTTCCTCGCCGCCTGGAGCATCTACGGCCTGTGCATCCTGTGGCTGGGCGCGATGTTCCTCAACGTCATCCCGCTGGCGGCGGACGTCGCGCTGGTCCAGGCGCTGATGCTGCCGACCGTGCTCTGCGGCTTCTTCGTCGCGGTGGCCAGCCGGCAGCGGTCGCTCCAGGACGCCGAGCTGCAGGTGGCCCAGGCCAGGGAGGCGGAAAGCCGCGCGCGGCTGGAGGCGCTGCGCTACCAGATCAACCCCCACTTCCTCTTCAACACGCTGACCTCCATCGACGCGCTCTCCCGCACGGAGCCCTCGCGCGTGCCCGGGCTCGTGTCGCGCCTGGCGACCTTCCTGCGTCTGCGCCTGCGGCCGGCGCGGGAGGGGGCGACCAGCCTGCGCGAGGAACTGGAGGCGACCCGGGCCCACCTGGACATCGAGAGGGTGCGCTTCGGCGACGACCTCTCGGTCGAGGTCGAGGCGGAGCCCGCGGCCGCCGACTGGCAGGTGCCGGAGCTCATCCTGCAGCCGATCGTGGAGAACGCCGTGAAGCACGGCATGCGGGACGGCGCGGCGATGCTCGTGCGCATCCGCGCGCGCGTCGTCGCCGAGGGCCTCGAGGTCGAGGTGGCCAACACCGGCAAGCTGGACGCGGCGGCGACCTCCGGGCGGACCGGCGTCGGGCTGGCCAACGTCCGCGGGCGGCTGGCGCTCCTCCATGGCGCCCGCGCGTCGTTGACCCTCTCGCAGGACGGCGACACCGTGAGGGCCCGGCTGCTCATCCCCCGGACCTTGCCGACGACATGAGACACATCACCTGCATCCTGGTGGACGACGAGGCGCTGGCGCGCCGCCAGCTGAGGGCCCTCCTCGAGGCCCGCGGCGACGTGGAGATCCTCGGCGAGGCCTCCGGCGTCGACGCCGCCGTCGAGGCCATCCGCCGCCTGCGGCCGGAATTGGTCTTCCTCGACATCCAGATGCGGGGGCGGGACGGCTTCGAGGTGCTCGAGGCGCTCGAGGCGCCCCCGGCCGTCGTGTTCGTCACGGCCCACGATGCCCACGCGCTCAGGGCCTTCGAGGTCAACGCGGTCGATTACCTGCTCAAGCCGGTGGACGAGGAGCGGCTGGGCGAGGCGCTCTCCAGGATTCGCGGCGACGGCCGCGCCGCACGGGTCGCGCAGCCGCTCGGGGAGGGGGACACCGCCCTGCTGCCGCTCGGCGCCTCCGGTCATTTCGTCGCGGTCGGCGACATCATCTTCATCCGGGCGGACGGCCATCATTGCGAGGTCGGGCTGGCGGACGGCTCCCTGCGCACGGTGAGGCAGGCCTTCCGAACCTGGGGCGATCGCCTGCCCGCGACCCTCTTCGCCCAGCTGGACCGGGGGCTCATCGTCAACCGTCGCCGCATCCGATCCTATGAGCGCGGGGCGGGGCAGTCGACGGTCCAACTCGAGGGAGCCGAGAAGCCGCTCGCGCTTGGCGCCACCGCGGCGAGGCGCCTCGAGGAGCTGCTCTCGCGGCGATAGGATTGAGGTCGGACCGCCGCGCCCGGCGCGCCTGGCAGAAACGGCCCCGAGCCGAGGGGCGCCGGGTGCTTACTTGCTCCGGCGGCGGCGGATCGCGGCGCCGGCGAGGGCGAGACCGCCCAGGATCAGGCCGTAGGTGGAGGGTTCGGGGACGGGAGTGCCGCCAATGGTCAGGATGGAGGTGAAGTTGTTGTTCTCCACCGGCGTGCCGATCCACGTCCCCTCGGTGAAGGTCGAGTAGGCGATATCGGCAATATAGGAGCCACCGGGGCCCGTGAACACGGAGGACTGGCCAGGCAGATGATCCAACGCGGCGAACTGGTTAGTCTGCGCGTCCGGGAACAGGAAGCCGATGACGGAATAGGGTCCGGTTTGCATGCCGCCCGCAGGCATGAAGACCAGCTCGCCGAACTCGCGCGAGACATTGGTGGTGGTGTTGGTGGCGATCAGCCCGGTCTCGAAAGGCGTGATGGTGGCGATGGGGGACTGGAACGCCGTGGTGCCGGGACCGGCGAGATATTGGTCCGAAGGGCCGCTGAAGAAATAGATGCCCGTGAAGCCGCGTTGGCCTTCGCTGCTGATGTCGTTGTAGAAGCCCGGGGTGCCGGTATAGGACCAGGAAAAGAGGGTGTTGGCGCCTCCGTTCACCGACGTGAGGGTCAGGGTGAAGGTGTTGGTCTGGGCGTGGGAGACCGAGGTGGCGGCGAGGAGAGCAAGCAGGGGGAGACGCATGGTGAATTCAGAAAAATCCGAGCCCCCTGCGAATCAACCCCAATCGACGGCCGTCCCGGCGAGCGTCAGGCTCAACGCCGCTACGCCTTCCGCGCCATCCAGAAACGCGGCCGGCCGGAGAGGTCGGGCCTGCCCTGCCCCTCGACCAGGCCGGCGGCGCGGCTGATGTCGGCGAGCGCGGCGTGCTGGTCGATGCCGGTCTCGAGGACGACCCAGCCGCCGGGCCGCAGGAACCTCGGCGCCTCCGCCAGGATGCGCCGCAGGTCGGCGAGGCCTTCCTCCGGGGCGACGAGCGCGGACATCGGGTCGTGCGCGCGAACCTCGGGCTCGGCCGCGGCCATCTCGGCCTCGCTGAGGTAAGGCGGGTTGGCGACGATCAGGTCGTAGGCGTCGGTCACGGCGCCGAACCAATCCGAGCGGGCGAAGGCGACGCGCTCGGCAAGCCCGAGGTCGGCGGCGTTCTCTCGCGCGAGCGCGAGCGCCTCCTCGGAGGCGTCGAGCGCCTCGACCTTCCACGACGGCCGCTCCTGGGCGAGGGCCAGCGCGATGGCGCCCGAGCCGGTGCCAAGGTCGAGGGCGCGCACGGGCTGGTCGGCGGGGAACAGCGACAGGACGAGGTCGACGAGCTCCTCCGTCTCGGGCCGGGGGATGAGGGCGCGGCGGTCGGATTTCAGGATGAGGTCGCGGAAGGGCGCGGTGCCGAGGATGTGCTGCAGCGGCTCGCGCTCGCCTCGGCGCACGGTCGCGGCGCGCAGGCGCTCGAGCTCGGACGCCTGCAGCAGGCGCTCGAACTGCAGGTAGAGGTCGAGCCGCCTGATGCCGAGGACCCCGGCGAAGAGGTGCTCGGCCTCGAGCTTGGGGCGCGGCAGCCCCTTGCGGCCAAGGAAGGCCTCGGCCTTGCGCAGGGTGTCGAGCAGGGTCTCCATCTCAGCGGGCCGCGGCGCGGCACAGGCGGTCGTTGAGGGCGACGCCGACGCCCGACTCCTCGGCGAGCTCCGCCACGATCACCTCGAGGCCGAGGCGGTCCAGCTGGCGCAGCAGGGCGAACAGGGCGCGGGCGGCCTCGGCGGGGTCGCCGGACTCGGAAAGAAGGAACACCTCGGCGCCGGCGGGCGTCGTCGCGCGGCGCGACTGCAACAGGAGGGCGGCGCGACCGGGAGGGATGACCGGCGCGGCGCCGCGCGCAAACAGGCGGATGGGCGTGCGCGGGCTGTAGTGGCGCTCGAGCATCCCGGGCGCGAGCTGGGCCTCGTCGGCCGCCGCGGCGCGCGCGACGACCTCGACGGGCCCGCCCAGGGCGGCCTCGAGCGACTCGCGGGCAATCGGGCCCGGACGGAGGAGGCGGGCGCGCGCGGGGTCGGACAGGTCGAGGATGGTCGACTCGACGCCGTGGGCGCAGGGTCCGCCATCGACGACCCAGGGACAGCGCTCGGCGAGGGAGTCGCGCACATGGGAGGCGAGCGTCGGGCTCACGTAGCCGAAGGGATTGGCGCTCGGGGCGGCGAGCGGGCCGACCGACCGGAGCAGCGCGCGGAATGCCGGGTGCGCGGGCACGCGGACGGCCACCGTGTCGCGTCCGGCCGTCACGAGGTCGGGCACGACGGGCAGGCGCCTCAGGACCACGGTGAGGGGGCCGGGCCAGAAGCCGGAGAGGCGGGCGAGACGGGGGTCGGGCTCGGCGACCCGCGCCAGGTCGGCGGGGTCCGCGACATGCACGATGAGCGGGTCGATGAGCGGGCGGCCCTTGGCGGCGAAGACCTTGGCCAGGGCGGCGGGGTTCAGCGCGTCGGCCGCGAGCCCATAGACGGTCTCGGTCGGCACGGCGACGATCTCACCGGCGCGCAGGAGGTTGGCGGCGCGGGCGAGCCCCTCGGGCGAGGGCGCGAGCATGGGCGGTAGGTCGGCCAAGGAGGAGGAGTTAGCCCGCGGGGGCTCGGGGGCGCAAGCGGGGGAAACACCCAGCGCCAAACAAAAAGGCCCGCCGGGGGCGGGCCTTCGGGCTCATGAGCCGAGGCTCACTGCATCGAGAGCATCGAGCGGCCGCGCTTGATCGCCTTGGTGATGTGGCGCTGCTGGCGGGCGTTGAGGCCGGTCAGCTTGCGGGGCATGATCTTGCCCGTCTCGGTGACGTAGCGGGCGAGGGCCTCGGGCTCGGTGAAATCGAAGTCGAGGGGGTTCTTGGAGCGGTTAGGCTTGGCTTCCGTGCTCATGGGAGGGTCGGTAATGAAGGTCGGGCGGGCCCAGGGCAAGGGAAAACTTGATCCAGGAGGGGTGGGCCAAGGGCCCCGGTCGGCATCACAAACCCATGCCCACAAGCGACTAATGGAGGGCCATCTCAGAATCGCTTGCTGACCGAGAGGTGGAACCTCCGGTCGTGGTCGAGGCTGCCGTTGAGGCGCAGCTCGGCCCCGAGGCGGAGGGCGACGTCGCCGGCGAGCTCCTGGGAAAGTCCCACGCCGACCAGGAAGGTGTCACGGTCGGCGGTGCCGTCGACGAGCGAGAAGGTCTCGCCGGACAGGGTGGCGTCGAGGCCGACCGAGGGGTCGCCCAGCTCGCGCTCGTAGCCGAGCGTGAAGGCGAGGTCGGTGCCGGGCGAGAGCAGGACCGAGCCGGTCAGCCCGAGCGACACGAGCGAGGTCTCGTCGGGGCGCACGGCGACGCCCAGGTTGGCGCCGTCGCCGGACTCGGCGAAGGCGGCGACGGTCGAGCGGCCGTGCAGGACGCCCAGGGTGCCGTCGAGGGAAAGGTCGTCCGAGCCGGCGAGGCGGGCCGAGGCCGAGAGCCGCGCGACGAACGCGTCGAGGGGGACGTTCCGCGCGGAGGAACCGGCGGTTGACAGCAGGATCTCGCCGTCGCCCGAGGACCCCAGCGGGGCGCGGCGGTCGGAGTCGAGGGCGAGGTCGGCCCAAGCCAGGGAGAGGCGCACGGAGGCGGGGCGGGGCCCGGGGAGGCGGCGGATGAGGACGGCGCCGTGCATCGCGCCGTCGACCTCGACCCGCGCGTGCCGGCTCGTGAAACGGCCGTCGTTGGCGGCGACGAAGAGGCCGAGCAGGAGATCGGGGCCGAGCTCGCAGCTGGCGCCGAGCGTGGTGTTGGAGGCGACATGGTCGCGGTCGAAGGCGGGGCCGGAGCCGCCGTCGCGGCCGCGGCGGATCTCGTCGCGGCCCAGCGAGAACGTCCAGTCTCCGGGACGGGCGCGGGGCGAGGCGCCAGGCAGGAAGGACTCCGACGCGGCGCGGAGCGAGGCGAGGGCATGGTCCGTGGCGCCGAGGTAGGCCTCGGGCGAATAGGCGTCGAGGTCCTCGCCCCTGAGCACGGCCAGCACGACCCGGCCCTCGGTGGTGGAGCCGTCGATGAAGGCGGCGGGGTGTTCGGCGGTAGAGGAGGGCGAGGGCGTCACGGCCGCGCGCTCGAGGGCCTCGGCGAAGGCGGCCTGGGCGGGCGTCGCGGCATAGGCGGCGAGCGTCTGCGACCCGGTCAGGCCCGTGCCGTAGAGATTGCCGTAACGGTGGGAGTGGACGGTGTCGTTGTCGAAGATCACCCGCTCGGATCGGTCGGGATTGGCCAGGTCGTCGAAGACATCGACGATGCCGCCCGTGGCGCGGATGAGGGTCATGACGTCGCCGCGCGACGTGAGGAAGGGCGCCCCGGGGGCGGCGTCCCATCCCCGCGCCTCGAGCGTCACGCCGACCTGGATGACGCACCGGCCGGCGAGGATGTCGTATCGGTCGTGATGGCCGTCGCCGGAGCCCGGGCTCGTCCCCCCGATCTCCGCGACGAAGCGGGAACCGGTGAGCAGGGTGGTATCGCCGGCCGACTGGGTGAGGATGCCGGGCGAGCCGCCCGGGGCGAGGGCGCCGGCGACCTCGACGGTCCCCTCGAGGGAGCCGACGCCGCCAAGCAGGGCGCGGCGGCCGATCCGGACGGGGCCGGCGAAGCTGCCGTCGACGACGAGGTCGCCGACCGCGGCCTCGAGGCCGCCGGAAAGGCGGCTGGCGCCCGAAAGCGTGAGCCGCCCATGGTCGAGCTTGTACAGGGCGCCGTCGCCGAGCAGCGCGCCCGACACCAGGGTGTCGTGGTCGCCGTCGACAACGAGCGTGTAGACATCGGTGTCGATGTCGCCGGAGACGACGAGGGCGGCGGTGTGGGTGACGAGCTGGGAGTTCGTGGCGAGCGCGAGGTCGGCGGCGACGGTCTGACCGTGGGCGGAATCGTTCACGACGCCGGCGGCGCCGAGGCTCAGGGCGGAACCGGCCACGACATAGGCGCCCGCGGCGTCGGAGGAGAAGCGGATGCCGGCGACGGACGAGAGGTGGCCGTCATTGGTCGAGACGCCGCCAGAGCCGGCGTACACGACGGCGGCCCCCTCCGAGGGGGGCGCCCCGCCCTGCCAGCGCGTGCCGTCGGACCAGACGCCGGTGGCGTCGATCCAGACGGGCTCGGCGGCGGGCGTGTAGAGCAGCGTGATACGGAGGCCGTCGGAGACGACCGAGAAGGCGCCGCCGGCGGCGGGCAGGAACCCGCCCGTCCCCTCCGAGGGGCCTCGCACGATGAGGAACCGGGCGGCGTCGAAGCCGACGACGGAGGCGAAGGCGGCGATGTCCCAGGAGTAGGCCTGGGCGGGATCGAAGTTGGCGGGCGGGCCGTCGACCGCGCCCGCAAGCGACCACAGGTTGATCTTGAAGCGGCTGAGGGGCGTCGCCTCGATGGTCAGGGAGCCGCCGGACACCAGCTGGTCGTGGCCGACGCCCGCGCCGCCGACGGCGTCGGCGACCTGCCAATTGTAATACCCGCCGCCCTGCCAGGTCACATTGCCCGCAGTCAGGGTGCCGACACCCAGGCCCGGGCTAAGGATGCCGCCGTCGGCGATGACGAGCGTACCGACTGTCCCGTCGCCGGTGATGCGGCCCTCGATGGACGCCGTGATCGGGCTGGAGGTGGCGGAGCCGGTGACCTTGAGCGAGCCATCCGTGACGGAGGTCGGGCCGACATGCGAGGAGGAGCCGGAGAGCCAAAGGGTCCCGGCGCCCGACTTGGAGACGGACCCCGTGCCGGAGAAGCCGGAGGTCATGACGACGTCGCCGGCGCCGGAGATGGTCAGGTCGTGGCCGGCGAGGTTGGCGGACGCCACGGTCAGCGCCGCGCCGGCGTCCGTCACCGTCCAGGACTTGTCCTTGGAAAGCAGGACGGGGGCGAGGATGGAGGCGGAGGTCACCCCGGCGTCGAGCAGGACGCCGTCCTTGATGTCGAGGGGGAAGGCGCCGTCGATGACATAGCCGGCGGCGGAGAAGCGGACGATCTTGGCGTGGATGTCCTGGGTGAGCGTGACGGTGCCGGGCGAGCCCCCGAAGAGGGCATTGCTGTTGGTCACCCACTTGTGCCCGCCGTCCCAATTCAGGAAATGGGTGTCCCAATC
>CAYYLJ010000005.1:61629-71570 GCA_964472585.1 uncultured Enterobacteriaceae bacterium
TCAGTACGCCTTCGCCATCACCACGCGGCGGGCGCTGGGCTCGCCGGTGACGACGCACTTGCCGGCCTCGGCGGGGGCGTCGAGCGGGATGCAGCGGATGGTGACCTTGAGCTCCTCCTTGAGGCGCTTCTCGACCTCGGCCGAGCCGTTCCAATGGCAAAGGGCGAAGCCGCCGTGGATCTCGGGGCGCTCGGGATTGGCCGCGGTGAAGAAGGCCTTGAGCTCCTCCCATGTGTCGATGCGGCGGGTGTGGGACTCGCGGAACGCCTTGGCGCGGGCGAGCAGGTTGTCCTGGATGGCCTGCAGGCGGCCGGCGATGCCCGAGACGAGCTCGGCGCGGGGCACGGCGGCCTTCTCCCCGGTGTCGCGGCGGGCGACCATGGCGACGCCCGCGGCGAGGTCGCGGGGGCCGACCTCGATGCGCAGGGGGACGCCCTTCTTGATCCAGCCCCAGGTCTTCTCGCCGCCGCGGAGGTCGCGGTCGTCGATGGTGACCACGAGCGGGCGGCCGTGGAAGGATTGCGCCGCGAGCTCGTCGCGCAGCGACTTGGCGTAGGCGAGGACCTCGGCGCGGCCGGCGTCGTCGCGGTAGATGGGGATGATGACGGCGTGCTGGGGCGCAAGGCGCGGGGGGACGACGAGGCCGTCGTCGTCGGCGTGCGTCATGATCATGCCGCCGATGAGGCGCGTGGAGACGCCCCACGAGGTGGTGTGGGCGTGCTGGAGGACGCCGGCCTCGTCCTGAAAGCGGATGTTGCAGGACTTGGCGAAGTTCTGGCCGAGGTGGTGCGAGGTGCCCGCCTGAAGCGCCTTGCGGTCCTGCATCATGGCCTCGATGCAGAAGGTCTCGACCGCGCCGGGGAAGCGCTCGCCGGCGGTCTTGGTGCCCTTGATGACGGGCATGGCCATGTGGTTCTCGGCGAAGTCGGCGTAGACCTCCAGCATGCGGAGGGTCTCCTCCATGGCCTCCTGCTCGGTGGCGTGGACGGTGTGGCCCTCCTGCCAGAGGAACTCGGCGGTGCGGAGGAAGAGGCGGGTGCGCATCTCCCAGCGGACGACGTTGGCCCACTGGTTGATGAGGATGGGGAGGTCGCGGTACGACTGCACCCACTTCGCGTAGGTCTCGCCGATGATGGTCTCGGAGGTCGGGCGGACGATGAGGGGCTCCTCCAGGGGGCCGGCGGGCGCGAGCTGGCCGTCGGGTCCGGCCTCGAGGCGGGAATGGGTGACAACCGCGCACTCCTTGGCGAAGCCCTCGACGTGCTGGGCCTCCTTCTGGAGGTAGCTCATCGGGATGAAGAGGGGGAAGTAGGCGTTGACGTGGCCGGTCGCCTTGAACTTCGCGTCGAGGTCGCGCTGGATGTTCTCCCAGAGCGAGTAGCCCCAGGGTTTGATCACCATGCAGCCGCGCACGGGGCTGTTCTCGGCGAGGTCGGCCGCCTTGATGACCTGCAGGTACCACTCGGGGTAGTCGTCGGCCCGGGTGGGGGTGATGGCGGTCTTGGGCTTGGACATGAGAAAGGAGGCGGGATTAAGGGATAAAAGGGATTAAGGGATTAAGGGATAAAAGGGATAAAAAGGATGGAGGGGATAGAAAGGATTAAAAGGAAGGGGGAGGCGACAAGGGAAGAAGAGAAGCGCCCGGCGGTCGCTCCACCCGCTCCCTTCCTTCCATCCTTTCGTCGCCTGATCCTTTTGTCGCCTCCATCCGTTCCCGGCCTCGCCGGGAACGCTACCATCCCGGCGCGCCGGGGCGGGTCGCGCGGAGGAACTTGCCCGCGAGCGCGAGCGCCGCGAAGCCGAGGCTCAGGGCGAGGCCGATCCAGATGCCGACGGCGCCGAGGCCGAGCGGGAAGGCGAGGACCAGGGCGAGCGGCAGCGCGATGCCCCAGTAGGCGACCGCGGCGGCGGCGGACGCCCACGCCGCGAGGTTGATGGAGCGGAGCAGATGGGCGGCGACGACCTGGGTCGCGTCGAACGGCGCCCAGAGCGCGGCGAAGATGAGCAGGCTGGCGGCGAGCTCACCCGTGGGCGTGCCCGCGACATGGTAGACCCCGAGGAGCGGCTCGCGGAGGAGCACGAGCAGGAGCGCGTATAGGCCGAGCGCCGCCCCGCCGAGGCCCAGCGCGCCGATGCCGATGGCGCGGGCCGACTCGCGGTCGCCGGCGCCCCGCGCCTCGCCCGCGCGGATGCCCGCGCCGATGCCGAGGCCGAGCGGGAGCATGAAGGCGGCCGAGGCGGTGCTGACGGCGACCTGGTGGGCGGCCTGCGCGGTGGGCGAGATCCAGCCCGCCATGATGGGCACGATGGCGAAGATGCCGACCTCGCTCAGGCTGTGCAGGCCGGCGGGAATGCCGGTGGCGAGGAGGCGGCGGAAGACGGGGCGGGACAGGCCGTCGGCGACCCGCACCTCGCCGCGGCCGGGCGTGAGCCAGAGGCCGGCCAGCATGAGGATGCGGGAGAGGAGCGTCGCCCAGGCGGCGCCGGCCAGGCCGAGGGGCGGGCAGCCCCAGTTGCCGTACATCATCACCCAGTTGAGCAGGACGTTGGCGAGCAGGCCGACGGTCAGCCAGGCGAGCGAGACCCAGGGCTGGTGCTGGCTGTCGCGATGCGCGCGCAGGGCGTGGAAGAGGAGGCCGGGCACCATCGCCCAGGCCATGATCACGTAGTAATCGCGGGCCTCGGCGGCGACCTCGGGCGAGGAGCCGAGCAGCGGGATGAGCGGCGCGAGCAGGTGGGTGAGCCCGGCGAGGGCGACGGAAAGCGCCAGGGCGAGCGCCATGCCGTGCCGCAGGATGGCGGGCGAGGAGCCCGCGATGCCGGCGCCGTTGTCCTGCGACTGGTAGACGGTGACGGCGCCGACCACGCCGATGCCGAAGACGTACGGGATGTAGTTGAGGTTGCCCGCGAGGGCGCTGGCGGCGAGGGCCGTCTCGCCGAGGCGCCCGGCCATGGCGACGTCGGTGATGAACATCAGCCCGTAACCGAGCATGCCGAGCATGATCGGGATGGAGAGCCGGAGCGTGGGGCCGAGCTCGGCGCGGACGCGGGAGAGGGCGGGCATGTCAGCGCGGCAGGATCACCGCGTCCTCGGGGTCGATCCACGCGGTCGCGACGGCGACGGACCCGGCGCGCATCCGGGCGTTGGCCTCGGCGACGCGCAGGGCGGTGCCGTCGGCCGCGACGAAGCGGTGCCTCGTCAGCTCGCCCTCGAAGCGGGACGCCTCGATCCGGCCGCGCCACGCGTTCTCCTCCGGCGCCGGGCTGTCGAGCCGGATGGACTCGGGGCGGAGGCAGAGCACGACGGCGGCGCCCTCGGCGGGCGGCTCGGAGGGCGCGGCCAGGGCGCCGCTCACCTCGCCGAGCGCGCAGCGGACGATCGCCTCGCCCGCGCCGTGGCGCACGAGGGTGGCGGGGAGCAGGTTGGCCTGCCCGAGGAAGCCCGCGGCCCAGCTGTCGGCCGGCCGCCGGTAGCAGTCGATCGGCCGGCCCGACTGGACGACGGCGCCGTCGCGCAGCAGGAGGAGGCGGTCGGCCCACGCGAGCGCCTCCGGGAGGTCGTGGGTGACGAGCACGGTCAGGGTCCCCGCGGCGGCGAGGGCCGGGCGCAGCCGGGCGAGGACCTGCTCGCGCGAGGGGAGGTCGAGCTGGGACAGGGGCTCGTCGAGGAGCAGGAGCCGCGGACGCGCGGCGAGGGCGCGGGCGAGGGCCACGCGCTGCTGCATGCCGCCGGAGAGCTCCGAGCCGGGCCGGCCGGCGAGCGCCTCGGCGCCGACCGCGGCGAGCGCCTCCATCGCGCGTGCGCGGGCCTCGGGGGCGGGCGCGTCGCCGACCAGCGAGGCGAGGACGGCGAGGTGGGGGAAGGTCGGCGAGGTGTGGCCGATGAGCAGGGCGCCGCGCTGGGCGGGCGTCGAGCCGGTCGCGTCGCGCCCGTCGAGCTGGATCCGGCCGATGTCCGCCGGCTGGACCCCGGCGAGCACGCGCAGGAGCGTGGACTTGCCGGCGCCGGAGGGCCCGACGACCGCCAGGATCTCGCCGGGCGCGACCTCGAGGTCGACGCCCGCGAGCGCGGCGGTCGAGCCGAGGCGGCGACGGAGATTGCTGGCGCGGAGCGCGGCCATGCCGGGAGGAACGCCGAGGCGGACCGGAACGCAAGCCGCGTCCGCGCTCAGCGGACGGGCGCGGGCGCGGCGGCGGCGGTCCTCGCGGGGGCTCCCGCCACGGAGGCGTCGGCGGCGGCCGGGCGGGCGGCCCAGTCGGCCGCGATGCGGGCGGCCTCGCGGAGGGGGATGTCGAACTCGGGCCAGGACTCGTCGCCGAGGGAGGTGCGCAGGCGCTGCATCCGGCGCGAGGCCTTCTGCCACTCGGGGTCGGTCGCCTTCTCCTCGGCGAGCGCGGCGTCGAGCTTCACCTCGCGCGAGGGGAACTCGCCCTTGGCGAGCTGCTCGAGCTGGGCGCGGATGTGCTCGCGGAAGGCGAGGTCCTCCTCGCGGTCGCGGCGGCGCGCCTCGAGGGCGAGCGGGACCTCGGAGCGGTTGAAGCGGGCCTTGGTCCACTCGAGGACGCGTCCGTGCAGGGTGAACTCGGGCAGCTCGGCCTGGCGGCGGCGGCTGGCCTCGCCGAGGCCGGCGAGCAGCTCCTGGGACAGCGGGGCCTTGAGCCAGGGGCCGGTGTCGGGCTTGTCGAGCGAGGGAGCGACGGCGTCCCAGGGCAGCGGGTTGTCGAGGTCGGACTCGGCGACGGGCAGGACGGAGAAGACCGAGGGGACGCGGATGTCGGCCGGCACCCCCTTGAGCTGGATGGAGGAGCCGCTCGGGGCGTACCACTTCTGGATGGTGACCTTGACCGCCGACTTGAGCGCGCGGTCGAGGCGGGCGAGCTCGAGGATGTTCTGGACGGTCCCCTTGCCGTGCGTGGCGTCGTCGCCGACGATGAGGGCGCGGCGGTGGTCGCGGAGCGCGCCGGCCACGATCTCGGAGGCGGAGGCGGAGGCCTTGGAGGTGAGGACCACGAGGGGGCCGTCCCAGGCGACCTTGCCGCCATCCTCGTCCTTGTAGGTCTCGGAACGGCCGGCGCTGTCGCGCACCTGGACGACGGGGCCGCCGGGGATGAAGAGGCCGGTGATGCCGATGGCCTCGGTCAGGAGGCCGCCGCCGTTGCGCCGGAGGTCGAGGACGAGGGCCCGCATGCCCATGCCGCGGAGCTTGCCGATGAGCTCCTCGAGGTCGCGGGTCGGGCTGGAGCCGCCCTTGCCCTCGCCGCCGTAGAAGGAGGGCAGGTCGATGACGCCGATGGCCACGGCGCCCCCGGCCGAGGGCACCTCGACCAGGCGGGCCGAGGCGAGCTGCCCGAGGAGCTTGATGGGGGCGCGCTTGAGCGTGATGTCCTTGCGCGGGCCCCGGTCCGCGGGCTCGAGGATGAGGCGGATGACGCTGCCCTCCTTGCCGCGGATGCGGGAGATGGCCTTGTTGAGGCGCATCCCGACGATGTCCTCGGGCTCGGCGCCCTCGCCCTGCCCCACCGCGAGGATGCGGTCGCCGGCCTTGGCGCGGCCGTCGAGGGCGAGCGGGCCGCCCGGCATGATCTCCTTGATGGTGCAATAGCCGTCGTCGTCCTCGAGCGTGGCGCCGATGCCGACGAGCGAGTTGCGCATCGAGATCTCGAACTCCTCGAGCGACTGCCGGCTGAGGAAGTTGGAGTGCGGGTCGTACTGCGCGGCCAGGGCGTTGAGGAAGAACTCCTGCACCTCGTGCTGCTCGTAGGCGAGGTAGCCGGCGACCTTCTCGTAGCGGCGGGCCAGGCGGACGCGCGCCTCCTCGAGGCGCTCGGGGGTGAGGACGGGCGCGGCGGCGGGCTTGCCCGAGCGGTCGGCGCGCGGCGCGTCGGCACCGACGTCGGCCTCGTCGCCGAGGGCCTCGGAGAGCAGGTCGAGCTGGACGCGGCGGCGCCAGAGGTCGTCGGCGGCGGCGGCGTCGGCGGCCCAGGCGGCCTTGCGGCGGTCGACGGCGAAGGTGCCGGGGCGGGAGAGGTCGAGCGACGGATCCTTGAGGAGCGCCAGGGCGAAGGCCGTGCGCTCGGCGACGCGCTTGCGGAAGAGCGCGTGCATCTCGAAGGCGGGCGTGAGGTTGCCGCGCTGCAGGTAGAGGTCGAGGGAGGGCGCGAAGCGGGCCTTGGACTCGGCGAGGTCGGCCGCCGTGAGGTAGAGCTTCGCGCGGTCGAGCCCCTCCGCGTACTTGTCCAGGATGGCCTCCGCGTCGACCGACGACAGGGGCTTCTTGCTGATATGGAGGCGCTCGAGGAGCACGGTGGTGGCCGTGGACTCCTTGGCCATCGAGGGCTGCGTCGTGAAGACGGCCTCCTGGGCGGCCGCGAGCGCGGCCAGGAAAGCGGGCAGGAGGACGTGGATTCGCATGATAAGTTAGCGTAGCCGCTGGCTCAATTCGTCCAACCGGCGGCGTTCCTCCTCGGAAAGCGCCCCGAAGCCCTGGGCGGAGATCTTGTCGAGCAGGGCGTCGAGCTCCTCGCGGGGGGAAGGGGCGGCCGGCGAGGGGGTGGCGGCGCGCGGCGCCGCGGCGGAACGGGGCGGGCGGACGGGCGCCTCCGCCTCGGGATCGGCGGCGCGGGACTGGACCACGACGATGCGGAGCCTGGGCTCGACGGACGCCGCGCGACGGGCGCGCCAGGCGAGCAGGGCGCCGGTGAGCAGGCCGCCGAGGTGGGCGGTGTGGGCGATGGGGGACTGCCAGGCCGGGCGCCAGGCCTCCCAGGCCTGCCGGGAGGGAAGCTCGCTGAACACGACGCCGGCGAGGGTGATGGACCAGACGGCGACCATGAGCCAGCGCACGCGCAGGGTTACCGGCAGGAAGAAGAAGAGCAGCAGGGTGACGGACTCGTCCTCCCGCCCGTCGAGCCCGAGCACCATCGCGGCGAGCACCGCCGCGGAGGCGCCCACCAGCAGGGCCCCGGGCTGTCCGGGCAGGCCGGCCGCGAACCAGGCGAGCGCGCCCGCGACGGCGCCGAGGACGAGGGCGCGGACCAGCCCCTCGCGCCCCTGGGAGGCCTCGACCAAGGGGCCTACCCACCAGAGCAGGAGGCCGTTGCCCAGCAGGTGCCAGAAGCCGTCGTGCAGGAAGGCGTAGGTCAGGAACTGCCAGGCTTGGGCGCCGAGGCCGGGCAGCGCCATCCAGTCGAGGAAGGGCGTGCGGGAGGCGCTGGCGACGAGACCGAGCACATAGAAGCCGACCAGCGCGCCGAGGACGGCATGCGTGGCCGGGACGCCGGTCCCGGAGGGCCCGCCGCGCATGTAGTTGCGGTCGGCCAGGCCCATCGCGCGCTCAGAGCTTGGAGATGATGCCGTCGGCCAGGCCGTACTCCACGGCCTCCTTGGCGGTCATGTAGAAGTCGCGGTCGGTGTCCTTCTCGACCTTGGCCAGGGGCTGGCCCGACGCCTCGGCGAGGATGGCGTTGAGCTCGCGGCGCATGCGCTCCATCTCCTGGGCCTGGATGTGGATGTCCACCGCGGGGGCGACGATGCGGCCCATGATGAGCGGCTGATGGATCATCACCTGGGCGTGGGGGAAGAGGAGGCGGCTGCCCTTCTGCTTGGGGGCCTGCAGCAGGATGGAGCCCATGGAGGCGGCCATGCCCGTCACGACGACCTTCACCGGCGAGGTGATGAGGCGGATGGTGTCGTAGATGGCCATGCCGGCGGTGATGGAGCCGCCGGGCGTGTTGATGTAGAAGGTGATGGGCTCGCCGGGGGCGACGGCCTCGAGGTAGAGCAGGCGCTCGGTGATGTCGCGCGCCGAGCCGTCCTCGACGGGGCCCCAGAGCGAGAGCTTACGCTGCTCGAGGAACTTGCGCTGGATGAGGGCGGCGACCGGGGAGCCCGCGGCGGCCTTGGCGGCCTCGGTCTCCTTGGTGGTCTCCTCGTCTTCGTCTTCGTGGGCCATGGGAAAAAAGAGGATGACAGGCGGCGGGCGGGAGGCAAGCGGGGGATGCGGCGGGCGCAAAGGCGAGGGCCCCGGCGAACCGGGGCCCTCGGGGAACCTGCCGGCGGCTCAGGCCGCGGCGGAGGAGCCGTCGTCCGTGCGCGTCCAGAGGATGCGGATGACCTTCAGGAGCGCGAAGCCGGAGACCGCGAGGACGGCGAGGCTGGCCCAGGCCGAGCCCAGGCGCGAGGGGTCGCCGGCGGCGTAGAGGAAGTTGCCCAGGGCGAACAGGCCGGACCAGATGACGAGGACGCCCGAGACCCAGCCGACGAGGGCGAGCACGGAGTGGTTGGCCTCGCGGGTCTCCTCGGCGGAGACGCCGGCCTCCTCGCGGATGCCCGACCAACCGGGGCCGGCGGGCTTCACCTTGCGGACGAAGGAGAGCAGCGTGGCGCGGTCGGTGACGGGCCCGAGGTAGGCGACGAGGATCCAGGACAGGGTGGTCACGCCGACCTGCAGCATGATGATGGTGGCGAAGTCGGTCGCGATGCCGGTGCCGGCCGAGGCGTTGAGCCACTCCACGAAGGGCTTCATGCCCACCGCGGTGATGAGGGAGACCACCATGGCCACGACCTCGCACCAGGCGGACACGCGCCACCAGAACCAGCGGGCGAGATAGAGCATGCCCGTGCCCGCGCCGATGGAGAGCAGGACCTGGAAGGCCTGCTGGGCGGAGGTCATGTGGTAGCTGAGGACGGCCGCGAAGACGTAGATGAGCACCGTGCAGGCGCGGCCGGCGTTCACGTAATGGGCCTCGGTGCCGTCCTTCACCATGAAGCGGCGGTAGAAGTCGTGGACCAGGTAGGAGGCGCCCCAGTTGAGGTGGGTCAGGATGGTCGACGAGGTGGCGGCGATGAGGCCGGCGATCATCAGGCCGTAGAAGCCCGAGGGCAGGAACTTCATCATCGCGGCGTAGGCCGAGTCATGGCCGATGAGCTTGGGGTCGGCGTGCGGGAACGCCGCCTGGATGGACGCGAGGTCGGGGAAGATGAGGATCGAGCAGAGGGCGCTGATGATCCAGGGCCAGGGGCGGAAGACGTAGTGCGCCAGGTTGAAGAAGAGCGTGCCGCCGAGGGAGTCCTTCTCGGACTTGGAGGCCAGCATGCGCTGGGCGATGTAGGAGCCGCCGCCGGGCTCGGCGCCGGGATACCAGTTGGCCCACCAGCTGATGGCGACGGGCAGGATGAAGATGAGGAGGGCGAGCTCCGACATCCCGAAGTTGGGCAGGAGGTCGAGCACCGGCTGGCCCTTGCCGTCGATGGGGGTGAGGACGGGCACGTGGGTGTCGCCGACCTTGGTGTCGTTGACCTGCAGGGTGGAGAGCTTCTCGACGAGGATCTGCAGGCCGACCCAGGCGCTGTCGGTCTGGGCGAACTTCTGGGCGACCGCGACCAGGGCGTACCAGGCGGCGGCGAAGACCGCCGTCATCATGATGAAGAACTGGATGGTGTCGATGATGATGACCCCCCAGAGGCCCGAGTGGGCGGCGAAGATGACGTTGAGCCCGCCGATGCCGACGATGGTCCAGAGGGGGTCGAGGCCGAAGAGGATGTTGGCGATCTTGCAGGCCGCGAGCGTCACCATGCCCATGATGAAGCAGTTGAAGAAGAGGCCGAGGTAGACGGCGCGGAAGCCGCGGACGACGGAGGCGGCGGCGCCGGAGTAGCGGATCTCGTAGAACTCGAGGTCGGTCATGACCCCGGAGCGGCGCCACAGGCGGGCGAAGAAGAACACCGTGGCCACGCCGGTCAGGGCGAAGGCCCACCACTGCCAGTTGCCGGCGACGCCGTAGCGGCGGACCTGCTCGGTCACCCAGTTGGGGGTGTCGGCGGAGAAGGTGGTGGCGACCATGGACAGGCCGGCCAGCCACCAGGGCACCGAGCGGCCCGAGGCGAAGAAGTCCGCGGTGCTGGCGCCGGCCTTCTTGCCGACAAACAGGGCGGGCACGAA
>CAYYLJ010000005.1:71670-86976 GCA_964472585.1 uncultured Enterobacteriaceae bacterium
GCGGGGCGGCTGAGCGGCGGAGGTTGTCGGGCTGACGCCCGAGATCTGAACCGCTGATCGGCGGAGCTGTGGGACCGATGGGTAGAACGCGAGCCCTCCCCAGCCGCTCAGCATCGCCCAGCCGTTCCGCCGTTCAGCCCCTTGTCCTCCTGGCCTTTGAAGTCTGTCCTCTGAAGTCTACCTCGCCCGCTGCTCAGCCCATCAGCCAATCCGCCCATCAGCCGTTCCGCTCGGCATGGCCCAGCCGTTCCGCAGCTCCGCTGTTCCGCTGTTCAGCTCTCCGGCGCTCGCCCGATCGGTCCAAAAACAAATCGGCCCCGGATGCCGGGGCCGGATCTCAGGGCCGGGTCCGGCTCACTCGCCGTCGTCGCCGATGGCGTCGACAGGGCAGCCGTTCTTGGCCTCCATGCAGAGGTCGATCTCCTCCTGCGTGGTCGGCTGCTTGACGACGTAGGAATAGCCGGCGTCGTCCTGGCGGGTGAAGAAGCCCTTGGCGGTCTCGCGGCAGAGGTCGCAGTCGATGCACTGGGTGTCGACGTAGAAACGTCCGGCGACGTTCTCGGGTTGCTTGTCGTTCTTGTCGGCCATGGGAAAGGAGGGTCAAGTTGGGGCGACGACGGCGGCTGTCAAGGCCCGGGCACGGCCGTCGGCACGACCAGCAGGAGCCGGAAATCCGTCCCGTCGCGGCCGGCCAGCAGCCGGGCGCCGAGGCCGTCCGAGGAGGCGAAGCGGATGTCGATCACGCCGACGGGGGTGCCATTGGGGCGCCGCTCGGCGCCGTGCTGGAGGTCGGCGGCGGAGAGGGGCGCGGCGCGGACATCCGCCACCGGCAGGTCGAACTCCTGGGCGAGCACGAGGCGGACGCGGCCGCGGAGATCCTCCGGGGCGCCCTCCCACCGGTAGAGCGCCTCCATCGCGGCCAGGTCGCGGGCGGCGTGGGCGCGGCGCCAGTCCTCCGCCAAGCGGCGCAGCCCGTGGGCCGTCCACGCCTCCCAGGCGAGGACGAGGAGGGAGGGCAGCAGCAGGCCGGCGAGCGCCCAGCGCCAGGGAAAGGTGCGGCGGACGGCGTTCATGGCGGAGATGGGCGTTGACCCGCGCGGCGGCGGACGGCTACCAAGCAAGGACCATGGCCGCCGATGGCAAGCCCGCTCCCGACCAAGGCCGCTACGCCGCGCGCGGCGTCTCGGCGTCGAAGGGCGAGGTGCACGCGGTGGTGGACGGGCTCGACCGCGGGCTCTTCCCGGGCGCGTTCTGCAAGCTGACGGAGGACGTGCTCACCGGCGACCCCGCGCGCTGCAACGTCACCCACGCCGACGGCGCCGGCACCAAGGCGCTGCTGGCCTACCTCTGGTGGAAGGAGACCGGCGACGCCTCGGCCTTCCGCGGCGTCGCCCAGGACAGCGTGGTCATGAACGTCGACGACCTGCTCTGCGTCGGCGCGGTCGACGGCATCCTGCTCTCCTCGACCGTCAACCGCAACGCGCGCCGCATCCCCGGCGAGATCCTGCGCGAGCTCATCGAGGGCACCGAGGAATGCCTCGCGCGCCTGCGCGCCGCGGGCCTCGGCATCCGCTCGGGCGGAGGCGAGACGGCCGACGTCGGCGACCTCACGCCCACGCTCACCGTCGACTCCAACGCCACGGCGGTGCTGCGGCGCGACGCCGTCGTCGACGCCGGCCGCATCCGGCCCGGGCTCGCCATCGTCGGCGTGGCCTCGCACGGCGCCTGCGGCTGGGAGCCGGGCGAGAACAGCGGCATCGGCTCCAACGGCCTGACGAGCGCCCGCCACGAGCTGCTCTCGCGCCACCACGCGGAGGCCTACCCCGAGACGTTCGACGCGGCGACGCCGCGCGAGCTCGTCTACTGCGGCCCGCACCGGATGCGCGACCCCCTGCCCGGCTCGTCGCTCACCGTCGGCCAGGCGCTGCTCTCGCCCACGCGCAGCTACGCGCCGGTCGTCGTCTCGCTCCTGCGCGAGCTGGGCGCCGCGCGCGTCATCGGGCTGGTCCATTGCTCCGGGGGTGCGCAGACCAAGTGCCTGCGGTTCGGCCGCGGCGTGCACTACATCAAGGACAACCTCTTCCCCGTGCCGCCCATCTTCGCGGAGATCGCGCGTTGCAGCGGGACGGACCCGCGCGAGATGCACCAGGTCTACAACATGGGCCACCGGCTCGAGATCCTGGTCGAGCCCGCCCTGGTTGATAATGTTCTGCAAATCATTGCCCAGCATAAGGTTGAGGCAAGGGTTGTGGGTCGCACCGAGGCCGCCGCCTCGCCCGGAGGGGCCAATCACGTCACGCTGCGAACGGCCCAGGGCGAGCTTACCTACGGCCCCAGGGCGGGCTAAAATGGGTCGGGCGAGGGGGATTCGAACCCCCGACCCTCTGCTCCCAAAGCAGATGCGCTAGCCAGACTGCGCTACCGCCCGAAGTTGTTCACCGGACAGCATTTGTTGTTGCTCCCTGTGTCAACCGCCTATTCTCAACCCATCTCCCCAAACGACCTCCCTCCCATGGAATCCGACACGATCGAAAGCAGCAGCGAATCCAAGTTCCCCCTCATCGCAGGCATTGTTGGCATCGCCCTCGGCGCCATCGCCCTCATCCTCGCGGTGAAGGCGAAGAACGCCGCGGACGCCGCCGCCAGCGCCTCGCAGGCCGCCGGCCAGGCCGCCGAGGAGGCCAAGGCCCTCGTCGCCTCGAAGGCCGACGGCGCCACGGTCCAGGGGATCGTCGCCGACTACTCCGACTTCAAGGCCAAGGTCGAGAAGGGCTTCCAGGACGTGACCGCCGCCTACACCAAGGTCGCCGCCGCCGTCGAGAACCGCGGCGGTTCCCGCGCCACGGGCGGCTCCGCCACCGCGGTCGCCGGCCCCGGCGAGTACATCGTCGTCAAGGGCGACACCCTCTCCGGCATCGCCCGCAAGCAGGGCCTCTCGCTCAAGGCGCTCCAGGACCTCAATCCCGGCGTCGGCAGCAATCTCCGCATCGGCCAGAAGCTCAAGGTCAAGTAATCCGTGGGCGCGCCCTCCCGCTGGAACGTCCGGCGCGAGGCGCACCACGCGGATTGCAAGGTCTTCGAGGTCCTACGCCGGCGCTGCAGTCACCCTCTCGATCTTCGGGAGGGTGATTTTTTTGTCATCCGCTGTCCGGACTGGGTGCTCGCCCTGCCGGTGACGGCCGACGGGAAGCTCGTGATGGTGCGCCAGTGGCGCTTCGGCGCGGAGGCGCTCTCGGTCGAGCCCCCCGGCGGCGTGATGGGCGCGGGCGAGGACGCGCTGGCGACCGCCGCGCGCGAGACGCTCGAGGAGACCGGCTACGGCCACGGCGCCGCGGTCTCGCTCGGAACGGCCGCGCCCAACCCGGCGCTGCAGTCCAACCGCTGCCACTTCGTCCTGCTCGAGGGCGTGCGCAACGGCCAGCCCCGCGCGCTCGACGAGCACGAGGAGATCGAGGTCGTCGAGCTCCCTCCCGCCGAGGCCCTGGCGCGGGTGCGGGGCGGCGAGACCACCCACGCCCTGGCGGAGCTCGCCCTGCTCCGGCTGCGCGAGGCCCGGCCGGCCCTCTTCGCCTGAGTCGCCATGGCCAAGGTGCTCTGCATCGACATCGGCAACACCTCCGCGCACTGGGGCGTGCTGGAGGGCCGCGCGGTGGTCGCCTCCGGCGAGACGCCCACGGCCGAGGCCGCGCGCGCGCTGGCCGAGGGGCTCGCGCACCGACCCGGGGGCATCAGCCTGGCCTCGGTCGTCCCGGACGCGACCGAGACGCTGCGCGCGCCCCTGGCCGCCTCGGGGCTCCGCGCGCTGCACCTGCGGCACGACACCGCCGTCGGCCTTGGCTTCGACTACCCGAGGCCGGGGGAGGTCGGGCAGGACCGGCTGGCCAACTGCATCGGCGCCCAGGTGACCTGCGGCGCGCCGGCCATCGTGGTGGACATGGGCACGGCGACGACCTTCGACGTCCTCACCGCCGCGGGCTACGCGGGAGGCGTCATCGCGCCGGGGCTGGCGGTCATGACGAGCTACCTGCACGGGCGCACCGCCCTGCTGCCGCGCCTCGACCCGGCCTCGATCCGCGCCGGGGCGGCCATCGGCAAGTCCACCGCCGACGCGATGCGGGCGGGCTGCGCCCTGGGCTTCGCCGGCATGATCGAGACCATCCTCGCCGCGCTCATCGCCGAGATGCGGGCGGGCGGCGCGCCCGAGCCGACGCTGCTCGCCACCGGCGGCACGGCGGACTTCCTGCCCCCGGCCCTGTCCGCGCGCCTCCGGCGCGTCCCGAACCTCACGCTCATCGGGCTGGAGGAGGCGTGGAGGAGGGCGAGGTAGGCTTCAGTGAATAGACTTCAAAGGACAGGAGAGGCGGGGGCGGAAATAAAAATTAAGAATTAAAAATTAAAAGGAAGGGAAGAGGCCGTTTGGCTGAACAGCGGAGCAGCGTAGCGGCTGGGCGATGCTGAGCGGCTGGCGAAGGCTCGCGTTCTACCCAGCCATCCAGCTGCTCCGCCGATCAGCAGCTCCGCTCTCGGGCGCCAGCCCGATCAACGCCGCTGCTCAGCCGTTCAGCCGCTCCGCTGCCCAGCTGACCCGCTCCCGGATCCGACCCGGGCTGACGCCCGGGTCAGATCCGGGTGATCTTGCTCAGATCGCGGCGGCGGCGGCGGATCTCGGCGCATCCCGCCGAGGCCAGGCGGTCGCAGGAGAAGTCCTCGACGGTGAGGGAGGCGACGGCCGTGCCGAAGGCCATGCCCTCGCGGAGGGCGGCGAAGCCGGTCTCGCCCCGGGCGGCGAGGTAGCCGATGAGCGCGCCGGCGAAGCTGTCGCCCGCGCCGGTCGGGTCGTGCAGGCGCTCGACGGGGTAGGCCGGCAGGGCGAAGAGGCCGTCGTCGTGCAGCAGGAGGGCGCCGTGCTCGCCCTTCTTGACGATGACGGTGCGCAGGCCGAGGGCGCGGAGCGCGCGCCCGGCCGCGACGGCGTTGGTCTCGCCGGTGATCTTGGTGGCCTCGCTGTCGTTGATCACGGTGACGTCCGCGCGGCGCAGCACCTGCAGCAGGGTGTCGCGCATGGTCTCGATCCAGATGTCGATGGTGTCGGCGACGACGAAGGGCCTGCCGGACAGCTGGTCCAGGACGTGGAGCTGGAGGTCGGGCCGGATGTTGCCGATGAAGGCGAAGGGCGAGGCGCGGTGGGAGTCCGGGAGGTCGGGGCGGAAGCGCTCGAAGACATTGAGCTCGAGCTCGAGCGTCTCGCGGCGGTTGAAGTTGTCGTGGTAGCGGCCGCGCCAGAAGAAGGTCCGGCCGCCCTCGTCGGCGCGCAGGGCCGAGAGGTCGATGCCGCGCCGCTCGAGCTTGCGCCGGTCGGCCGCGCGGAAGTCGTGGCCGACGACGCCCACCAGCCGCGGCTCGGTGAAGTAGCTGGCGGCCAGCGCCCCGTACGAGGCGCTGCCGCCGAGGATGCGCTCGCCCTTGGCGTGGGGCGTCTCGATCGAGTCGTACGCGACCGAGCCGACCACGAGGACGGGCGCGGGGTCGGGGCGGCGGGGGAGGCGGATGCGGGCGGGCATGGCGGGCATCTTGGGCGCGACCGGGCGGGCGGGACAGAACATAAGCGACCGCGCGGGGCGAGCCGCCGCTTGCCCCCGGCGGCCTTCCTCGTCCATCCTCCGACCGTGCCCCGCCACCCCGAGCAGCTCGCCCGCCTCGCCCGCCGCCTGTCCTGGGACGAGCTGGACCCGGTCTGGCTGCGCCGGCTGGCCGAGATGGCGCGGGCGGAGGACCTGGCGGGCGAGGGCCTGAGGGTCCGGCCCGAGCGTCCCGGCGACGCCACCTCGGCGCTCATCCGGCCGGGCCTCAGGGGCTCGGCGAGGATCGTCGCGCGGCACGCCCTGACGCCGGCCGGGCTGGGATTGGTGCCCGTCGTGCTCGGCGTCTTCGGCGAGGGCACGCGCTCGCGGGTCCTCGCCGCGGACGGCGCGCCGGCGGGGCCAGGCGCGACGCTGGCGGAGATCGAGGGCCCGGTGGCGACGCTGCTCTCGGCCGAGCGCACGCTCCTCAACTTCCTGCAGCGCCTCTCGGGCGTCGCGACCCACACGCGCCGGCATGCCGACGCGCTGGGCGGCTCGCCGACCCGGCTCCTGGACACGCGCAAGACGACGCCCGGCTTCCGCGCGCTGGAGAAGTACGCCGTGGGCCAGGGCGGCGGCTGGAACCACCGGCTCGGCCTGCACGACCGCGTCATGGCGAAGGACAACCACCTCGCCTCGGAGGGCGCGGGCGCGGGCGAGCGCCTCGCGGACTGGGTGCGCCGGGCCCGGCGGGCGCGGCCCGACCTGCTGGTGGAGGTCGAGGTGGACCGGCCGGACCAGCTCGCGCCCGCGCTCGACGCCGGGGCCGACATCGTCCTGCTGGACAACTTCGCCGAGGCCGACCTCGTCGCCTGCATCCCGCTCGCGCGCGAGCGGGCCTGGTGCGAGATCAGCGGCGGCGTCACCCTGGCCACCCTGCCCCGGCTCGGGACGCTCGGGGCCGACTTCATCTCGTGCGGCGCGCTCACCCACGGCGCGCCCTGGGCCGACATCGGCCTGGACTGGGCCTGAGATGGACAGCCTCGACGGCAGCATCCTGCGCGCCTTCCTCGAGGCCGGCGGCGCCGCCGTCAGCGGCGACGACCTCGCGGGCGAGCTCGGCGTCTCGCGCGTGGCGATCTGGGCGCGGCTCGGGCGCCTGCGCCGCGAGGGCTTCGCCTTCGAGGCCTCCCCGCGCAAGGGCTACCGACTGACGGGCTCGCCGGACGCGGCGCACCCCGCGCTGCTCGAGGCGCACCTGCGGCGGCTGGGCTGCCGGATGCCCTGCGAGGTCCTGGACGCGACGGACAGCACCAACAGCGAGGCCGAGCGCCGGCTGGCGCGGGGCGCCGAGGCGCCCTTCGCCGTCCTCGCCCGGCGGCAGACGGCCGGCCGCGGCCGGCTCGGACGCGCTTGGCAGAGCGACCGGACCGGCAACCTCTACCTCTCGCTGGCCTTCCGGCCCTTCCTGCCGCTCGAGCGCCTCGGCCCCTTCACGGTCTGGATGGGCCTCGCGGTCTGCGAGCACCTCGCGGAGGCCCACGGCGCCGAGCTCGGGCTCAAGTGGCCCAACGACCTGCTGGACGCGCGCGGACGCAAGGTGGCGGGGATGCTGACGGAGGCCCGCGTCGATGCCGACGCGGTCCGCGACCTGGTCTTCGGCCTCGGCCTCAACCTGGAGGGGCCGGGCAAGGACTGGCCGGCCGACCTGCGCCGGCGGGCCGCCGGCCTGCGCGAGGCCGCGGGCGGCCCGCTCGACCCGAGCGCCGTCGCCGCGGGCGTGATCGCCGCGCTCGAGCGGGCCTGGGAGCGCTTCGAGGAGGGTCGTTTCGCGGCCGACTTCCGCCGCATGGCGGCCCGGCGGGATTGCCTGCGCGGCAAGCCGGTGCGCGTCACGCTGCGCGGCAAGCCGCTCTCGGGCACCGCCGACGGCATCGAGGACGACGGCGCCCTGCGCCTGCGGGGAGCGGGCGGCAAGGCGATGCGGGTGGCCTCGGGCGAGGTGACGCTGCGCGAGCCGCGCGGCTGAATCAGCCGAAGAAGCTCCACTTGCCCTTGCGGGCGGGAGCGGCGTCGCCGCCGGCCTTGGCGAAGGCCTCCAGCGCCGCGCGCTGCTCGGAGGTCAGCTTCGCGGGCACATGGACCTCGACGCGCACGTGCAGGTCGCCGCGGCGGTCGGGGTTGCGGAGGTTGGGCATGCCCTCCCCTCGCAGGCGGAAGACGGTGCCGGAGGCCGTGCCCTCGGGGATCTTGAGGGACGCCTTGCCGCGGAGCGTCGCGATCTCGACGGTGCCGCCGAGGGCGAGGGTGGGGAAGCTGACCGAATGGCCGCAGGCGAGGTCGTCGCCGTCGCGCTCGAAGCGGTCGTGGTCCTTGACCCGGATGACGATGTAGAGGTCGCCCGCCGCGCCGCCGCGCGGACCGGCCGATCCGTTGCCGCTGGAGCGCAGCCTCGTGCCGTTGTCGACGCCCGCGGGGACCTTGACCGGCACCTCATGGGGGACCACGGCGCGGCCCTCGCCGCGGCAGGCCTTGCAGGGCTTGTCGATCTTGACGCCGCCGCCGCCGCACGTCGGGCAGGTCTGGCGCACCTGGAAGAAGCCGTTGGAGCGGACGACCTGGCCGCGGCCGCCGCAGGTGCCGCACTTGGAGGTCTTGGAGCCCTTCTCGGCGCCCGAGCCCTCGCAGGAGGCGCAGGGCGCGTGGCGGCGGTAGCGCACGGTGCGCTCGACGCCGGAAGCCGCCTCCTCGAGCGTGAGCTCGATCTCGAGCGAGAGGTCCTCGCCGGAGCCGTCGGAGTCCTGTCCGCCGAAGCCGCCGCCGAAGCCGCCGCCGAACATCTGGCGGAAGATGTCCATCGGGTCGACGCCCTGGAAGCCGCCCCCGCCGCCGCCCGGGCCGCCGGGGCCGCCCTGCTCGAAGGCGGCGGCGCCGTGCTGGTCGTACAGGGCGCGCTTCTTCGCGTCGGAGAGGACCTCGTACGCGCGCGTGACCTTCTTGAAGCTCTCCTCCGCGGCCTTGTCGCCCGGATTGCGGTCCGGGTGGAACTGCATGGCCTTCTTGCGATAGGCCTTCTTGAGGTCCTCGGCGGAGACGTCGCGCGCGACGCCCAGGAGGTCGTAATAGTCCTCGGCCATGTTCAGGACGCGGCGGGGGCGGCGACGACGACGCCGGCCGGGCGCAGCAGGCGGTCATGGAGCGTCCATCCGGTGCGGAGCACGCGGAGCACGGTGCCCTCGGCCTTGTCGGCCGCGGCCTCCTGGGAGAGCGCCTCGTGGCGCGCGGGGTCGAAGGGTTGCCCGAGCGCGGGGATCTCCTTGAGGCCGTGGCCGGCGAGGGCGGCCTCGAGCTGCTGGACGGCGAGGGCGAAGCCGGCGGCGACGGCCGCGCCGGGCTGGCCCTCGGCGGAGGCGAGGCCAAGGCGGAGGGAGTCGAGCGCGGGCAGCAGGTCCTCGAGCACGCCGGCGGCGGCGAAGCGCCGGAGGTCGGCCTGGTCGCGCTGATGGCGGCGGGCCTGGTTCTGCTGGTCGGCGCTGGCCCGCAGGAGCGCGTCCTTGAGCTGGGCGAGCTCGGCCTCGAGGGCGGCGACGCGGGCGGCCTCGGGCGAGGCGGCGGGCTCGGCGGAGGAAGAGGTCTCGGGGGCAGGGTCGGACATGGGAAAGCAGGGGTTGGAGAAATTAAAAATTAAGAATTAAGAATTAAAAGTGAGCTTTTGGGGCCTGCCGTATCAGCGGTGTCAGCGGGACGGTAGGCGTAGGCTTACGGGATAGAACTCACTGGCGCTCGTTATCGCAAGGATTCCGTGGTTCCGTGCCCCTGTGCCTCCGTGATTCTGTATCCCACCCCTCACTTCTTCCGCCGCAGGGCGCCGTCGAGCAGCAGCTCGGGGCGGGTCGCGGCGCGCGACATCGCGGCGGCGGTGAGCGGGGCGACGACGGTGGAGGCGAGGTTGTCCTGCGTGACGTCGGCGGCCACGAATTCCAGGCCGCGGTCCTCCTTGAGGATGACGCGCTGGGAGCCGCCGGGCATGGCCTCGGCAAGGGTGACGCCGCCGACGCGCAGGCGGAGCTTGCGGATGACGTAGCCGGGCGCCTGCCCGGCGGCCGGAGCCTCCTCGGCGGCGGCATCGGCGGGCCCGGCGGAGGCCTGCCAGGCCTTGGCGATGGCCGAGAGATTGTTGTCCGTCGCGAGGTCGCCCTTGCCGACGAGCGTCACGCGGTCGAGGTCGAGCTCGACCTCCTCGATGACGCGGGTGCCGTCGGACAGGAAGGAGGCGGCGTCGAGGTCGACGACGAGGCGCCGGATGCGCAGGGCCTCGCCGGGTCCATAGCCCTCGGGGTTGCCGAGCACGAGATCGCCGAGGTCGACGCGGCCCAGGAAGAGGTTTGTCGAGTTGTCGCCGCAGGCCAGGTCGACGCCGGCGCGGGAGGTCAGGACGCCGGCGGCGAGCGTGGGCAGGGCGCGGCCGGCGAGCCAAATGCCTCCCACGGTGATGACCACGAGGGCGAGGCAGGCCCAGAGGGTCCATTTGAGGCCGCGGACCAAGGGATGGGGGAGATTGTCAGCCATGGCTCAAAAATAGCAGGAAAAGGGCCAATCATCCGAGGGCCAAAGACGGGGCAAAGGCGAGAAAATCAGGGCGAAGGGACGAGGTCGGGACAGGAGCTGGGACTTTCTGTCGTGGGAGGGGGTGGGGGCCAGACTTCAAAGGACAGGAGAGGCAGGGGAGGCGGAAATTAAAAATTAAGAATTAAAAATTAAAAGGAGGGGAGAAGGCTGTTGGGCTGAACAGCGGAGCTGCGGAGCGGCGGAGCGGCTGGGCAGAAGGGCTGCTGAGCGGAATAGCGGAGCAGCGGCTCCGCCCTCGGGCGCCAGCCCGATCAACGCCGCTGCTCAGCTGTTCAGCCGACCCGCGGTTCAGTTCTCGGGCCCCAGCCCGATCAACGCCGCCTCTCAGCCGCTCAGCCGATCAGCAGCTCCGCTCTCGGGCCCCAGCCCGACTCACTCCGTGACCGGCAGGTCGGCGGGAGGGCCGCAGAGGACCTCGTCGCCGGCCTCGAGGGAGTCGAGGAACTTGCGCAGCTTGGAAGGATCCTGGACGGCGAGAATGTCGGCGATGGTGGTCTTGTCGTCGGAGCGGACGACCTTCACGAGGATGGCCTCGCCGCTCTTGGTGAGCTGGAGGGTGGTGCCGGGCTCGGGCTTGTTCCTCATCGCGAGGGCGATGAGGGCGTGCTCGGGGCGCTTGGCGAGGACGCGGGCCTTGGTCTCATCCTCAGGAGCGGAGTCCTTGGGAGCCTCCTGGGTGGTCTCGGTGGGGTCGGCCTTCTGCCAGCTGTAGCGGGGGGCCTGGGAACCGGTGCCCTCGGCGGGCGCGGCGGGCGTCAGATCAGGGCCCGTCGACTCCGGGGAGGACTGGGCGGAGCCGCCAGCCCAGGGGCTGCTGCCGGCGCAGGCGACGAGGGCCAGGGAAGCGACGAGGAGGGCGAGGCGAGTCATGGGGAAGGGCCTCAAATCTCCCCACGGAGCCGAGGCGGGTCAATCCCTTTGCGGCAGGTTCACCCTTGCCCCGGGTGGCCCCCTTGGCCTTCCCTAGGGGGGTCAAAATGAGCCAGAATCCCGCCAAACTGATGATCGGCCTGCCCAAGGGCAGCCTGGAGGAAGCCACCCTGGGCCTGTTCGCCCGGGCTGGCTTCCCGGTGGCCAAGAGCAGCCGTTCGTATCGCCCCTCGTTCGACGACCCGGCCCTCGACGGCCGGTTCATCCGCGCCCAGGAGATGGCGCGCTACGTGGAGCACGGCTTCTTCGACTGCGGCCTGACGGGCCAGGACTGGGTGCGGGAGAACGCGGCGGACGTGCACGAGGTCTGCGAGCTGGTCTACAGCCGAGCCACCGCCCAGCGGTCGCGCTGGGTGCTCTGCGTGCCGGAGGACTCCCCCGTCCGGACGCCCAAGGACCTGCAGGGCAAGCGCATCGCCACCGAGCTCGTGGAGACGACCCGCCGCTGGCTGGCCGGCCACGGGGTGGACGCCGAGGTCGAGTTCTCCTGGGGCGCGACCGAGGTCAAGGTGCCCGAGCTGGCCGACGCCATCGTCGACATCACCGAGACCGGCTCCTCCATCAAGGCCAACAAGCTCCGCATCGTCGACACGCTGATGGAGACGACGACCGTGCTCGTCGCCAACCGCAAGGCCTGGGCCGACCCGGCCAAGCGCGCCAAGATCGAGCAGGTCGCGCTCATGCTGCGCGGGGCGCTCGAGGCCCAGCACATGGTCGGCCTGAAGTTCAACCTCCCCCGCACGGCGCTCGACAAGGTCGCCGCCGCGCTGCCCGCCCTGCGCAACCCGACCGTCTGCCCGCTGAGCGACCCCGCGTGGGTCGCGGTGGAGACCCTCATCGACAGCCGCCAGTCGCGCGAGATCGTCCCCACGCTGAAGGCCAACGGCGCGGAGGGGATCTTCGAGTACTCGATCAACAAGCTCGTCCGCTGACCGCCATGGCCGACTCCGTCCGCATCGGCCTCGTCCAGCTCCTCGCCGAGGAGACGCCCGCGGCCAACCTCCGCCGCACCATCCCCCGCATCGAGGAGGCGGCGGCCAAGGGCGCCCGCATCGTGGGGCTGCAGGAGATGTTCACCACGCGCTACTTCTGCGTGAGCCAGGACCCGCGCCACTTCGACCTCGCCGAGTCCATCGAGTCCGGACCCACCGTCGCCGAGCTCCGCAAGGTGGCGGCCCGGCTCGGGATCGTCATCGTGGCGCCGCTCTTCGAGGCGCGCGGCAGCGAGGTCTACCACAACACGGCGGCGGTGATCGACGCCGACGGCTCCCTGCTCGGCAAGTACCGCAAGATGCACATCCCGCAGGACCCGGGGTTCGAGGAGAAGTTCTACTTCACGCCCGGCGACCTCGGCTTCCGCGCCTGGAGGACGGCGCACGGCAACATCGGCGTCCTGATCTGCTGGGACCAGTGGTACCCCGAGGCGGCGCGCCTCACCGCGCTCGCCGGGGCCGACATCCTCTTCTACCCCACGGCCATCGGCTGGCTGCCCGAGGAGCGCGCGACGCTCGGCGTCGCCCAGCACAACGCCTGGGAGACCGTCCAGCGCGGCCACGGCGTGGCCAACGGCTGCTACGTCGCCGCCACCAACCGCGTCGGCACCGAGGGGCGCACCCTCTTCTGGGGCCAGAGCTTCGTCAGCGATCCCTACGGCATGGTCGTGGCCAGGGCCTCGGCCGACCGCGAGGAGGTGCTGCTGGCGGACTGCGACCTGGCGCGGCAGCGCGAGTTCCGCCGCATCTGGCCTTTCTTCCGCGACCGGCGCATCGACGCGTTCGGGGACCTCACCCGCCGCCTGCGCGACTGACGCCCATGGAATCGCCGCGCGCGCTGGGCTTCCGCATGCCCGCCGAGTGGGAGCCCCAGGCCGCGACCTGGCTCTCCTGGCCGTCCAACCGCGCCCTCTGGCCGGGCCACTACGACCTCATCCCCGCGAAGTTCGCCGAGTTCGCGGCGGCCATCAGCCGCTTCCAGCCCGTGCGCATCAACGCCGCGGGCGCGCTGCGCGCGGAGGCCGAGCGCGAGCTGCGCGCGGCCAAGGCCGACCTCGCGGTCATCGAGCTCACCGACATCCCGACGGACGACGTCTGGTGCCGCGACCACGGGCCCATCTTCGTCCGCAACGACCGGACCCGCGAGGTCGCCCTGACCGACTGGGAGTTCCACGGCTGGGGCGGGAAGTTCGAGGCCTCGCTCGACAACCAGGTCCCGGCGCGCGTCGCGGCCCGCAAGGGCGTCCGCCGCTTCGCCTACCCCTTCGAGCTCGAGGGCGGCGGCATCGAGGTCTCGGGCGACGGGCTCCTGCTCACCACCGAGGCGGTGCAGAACAACCCCAACCGCGCCGAGGGGCGCGACGACGCGGCCTTCCACGCCGCCATCCGCGAGGGCCTGGCCATCGACGAGATCCTCTGGATCGGCGAGGGGCTGGCCAACGACGACACCGACGGGCACATCGACAACCTGGCGCGCTTCGTCGGCCCGCGCCGGCTCGTCGCGGTGACCGAGGACGACCCCTCCTCGCCCAACCACGGGCCCATGCGGGAGAACCTCGAGCGCCTGCGCTCGATGCGCCTGCGCGACGGCTCCCGCCTCGAGGTCATCGGGCTCCCCCTGCCCCGCCCCATCCGGCTCGCCGGGCGCGACCTGCCGCCCAGCCACGCCAATTTCCTGATCGTGAACGACGGCGTGCTCGTGCCGACCTACGGGCAACCGACGGACGACACGGCCCTCGGCATCCTCCGCGAGGTCTTCCCCGGGCGCAAGGTGGTCGGCATCGACTGCCGCGTGCTCCTCATCGAGGGCGGGGCGCTGCACTGCCTCAGCCAGCAGGAGCCGGCGGGATAGACTTCAGAGGACAGACTTCAAAGGACAGGAGAGGAGCAGAAATTAAAAATTAAAAGGGGAGGGAAAAGGCTGTTTAACTGAACAGCGGGACAGCGGAACGGCTGAAGGGCTGAACGGCTGGGCGGAACAGCGGGGGAGGTAGACTTCAGGGGACAGACTTCAAAGACACGTCGGAGTGGGTTCCTGGACTTTGAAATCCGGGCTCTGATTTCTAATCTAGGCAGGGCTGGGTCTCCGACCTTACGCACGCGTCTTCGGCCATTAATCGCCAAAGCCCCTTCCCCCTCCCTTGCCCCTTCTTTTAATTTTTAATTCTTAATTTTTAATTTCCGCCCCCCCTGCCCCTCCTTTCCTTCGAATTCTATCCCCTGAAGTCTGACTGAATCCTATCTCCCGCCCATCAGCCGGCATGCGGCGCTTGCCAGCGAGGAAAGGCGCCGGCTGGTCGCGAGCAACGACCAGATGCCGACACCGACGGTCGCCTCGGGCCGACCCAGATGACGCAGCGGCAAGGCCCCGGCCTCGAGGAACCGCTCACGGGCCCGCGAGAGCTCCGAGGCGGAGGCGCCCGAAAGGATGAGCCCGCGCAGGGTGTCGATGGCGACGAGCTCGGCCCGGCGAAGGAGACGCAGGGCGAGGTTGGCGGAGGGATTGCCGGCGGCCTTGAGGCTCTCGACCTGGCCGCGGAGATGGAGCGCCGCGGCCACGGCATCCTCCGGGTCAGGGCCCGCCTCTAGGCGCGAGCGATCGACGAGCTCGGCAGGCAGATGGGAGGCCCGGGCGGCGCGGAGGGCGAGCTGCGGCATGGCAGCGCGATCGAGAACCGGGTCATGTCCGACGGGGAGGGAGAGGCGGCCCTCCCTCCAGAGCGCGGTGTCAGCCACCACGCAGGCGAGCTCCGGCCGGAAGTCGTGCCGCGAGAGGAGCGCCGGGCCCTCCATGATCGGGGCCGGCGGGAGGGTGCCGGGGAGCGCGAAGCGAAGGCGCCCGGAGCGCAGGGCCGAAACCCGTCGCATGCCGAAGGCGAGGAGGTCGAGGCGATCCTGGCCCATGCGGGCCAGAAGAACGGCGGCGGCGTTGACCGGCGGTCGGTCGGCGATGTCGAGCACCCAAAGACGCGGGGAGGCCGCGGACTCGACGGCGAGGGCGAGCGCATCGGCGCGGGAGACGCCTATTTCCGGGCCATGCGCGGCGACCAGGATCTCGTGCTCGCCCGGAGGCAGCCCCTGGCGAGCCAGCAGGTCGGCGAGGACGGGCAGGCGGTCGTCGCCCGGCGGGGTGAGGACGATGAAGGCGAGCCTGGAGGATGGCGGGGGCAAGGAGGGAGGAAGAGATAGACTTC
>CAYYLJ010000006.1:0-1139 GCA_964472585.1 uncultured Enterobacteriaceae bacterium
TCTGGAAATTGAACCCGCTCGCCGACTGGTCGCGCGAGCGCGTGTGGCAGCACCTGAGGGACAACCGCCTGCCCCACAACCCGCTCCACGACCGCGGCTACCGCAGCATCGGCTGCACCGTCTGCACCCGCCCCGCCGCCGAGGGCGGCGACGAGCGCGCCGGCCGCTGGCCGGGCTTCGACAAGACGGAGTGCGGCCTCCACACCCGCCTCAAGCCCCCTTCCGCATGACCTCCGCCGCCACCGCCACGACCGCCGCCGCGCCCGCGGCGCGAACCGTCCCCCCGATGGACCACCTCACGCGCCTCGAGCAGACCTCGATCCACATCTTCCGCGAGGCCTTCCGCAACTTCCGCAACGTCTGCATGCCCTGGTCGATGGGCAAGGACTCCAACGTCCTCATCTGGCTCGCGCGCAAGGCCTTCGCCGGAAAGGTCCCCTTCCCCCTGCTGCACATCGACACGACCTACGAGTTCCCGGAGATGTACGAGTTCCGGGAGTGGGCCCGCAAGGAGCACGGGATCGACCTGCTGGTGAGGATCAACGAGGACGCCATCCGGCGCGGCGTCGGCTACGCCACGCACGACCCGGTCACCGTGACCCATGAGCTCAAGACCCTGGCGCTCCGCGCCGCGCTCGACGAGTTCAAGTGGGACGCCCTCATCACCGGCATCCGGCGCGACGAGGACCCCACCCGCGCCAAGGAGCGCCACTTCTCGCCGCGCTCCGCCGAGGGCGCCTGGGACTACAAGGACCAGCCGCCGGAGTTCTGGGGCCAGTTCGCGACCCGCGCGCCCGAGGGCGGCCACGTCCGCGTCCAGCCCCTCCTGGAGTGGACCGAGCTCGACATCTGGGAATACATCCGGCGCGAGGAGATCCCCATCCCGTCCCTCTACTTCGCCCGGGACGGCAAGCGCTTCCGCTCCCTCGGCTGCCACCCGATCACGCACCCCGTGCCGAGCGAGGCCGCCACGATCGACGCGATCATCGCGGAGCTCCGGGAGACCCGCACGAGCGAGCGCGCCGGCCGCGCCCAGGACCACCACGAGCGCAACGCGATGCAGAAGCTCCGCGCGAAGGGGTTCATGTGAGGGGCCGGCCTTGAGGCCGGCGGCTTCACAGAAGCACGGAGGCACGGAA
>CAYYLJ010000006.1:1239-21344 GCA_964472585.1 uncultured Enterobacteriaceae bacterium
GTCCTCCTTAGTCCTCTTTAATCCCCTCATCCACTTAGAGACCCCCCAGAATCCTTTTAATCCCTTCCCTCCTTTAAATCCCCTTTAATCCCCCTTTTTTCCCAATGTCCTCCGAAGACTCCCAGCGCCTCCACGTCGTCGTGGTCGGCCATGTCGACCACGGCAAGTCCACCTTCGTCGGCCGCCTGCTCCATGACACCGACTCCCTTCCCGACGGGAAGATCGAGCAGGTCAAGGCCGCCTGCGCCGCCGAGAAGATGGACTTCGAGTACGCCTTCCTGCTCGACGCCCTGCTCGAGGAGCAGGAGCAGAACATCACCATCGACACGACCCGCATCTTCTTCCGCACGCGGCGCCGCAACTACGCCATCATCGACGCCCCGGGCCACCGCGAGTTCCTCAAGAACATGGTGACGGGCGCGGCCAGCGCCTCGGCCGCCCTCCTGCTCATCGACGCCCAGGAAGGCGTCATGGACCAGTCCCGCCGCCACGCCGTGCTGCTCTCGATGCTGGGCATCCGCCAGATCGTCGTGCTCGTGAACAAGATGGACCTCGTCGGCCACTCCGAGGCCGCCTTCCGCAAGGTCGTCGCCGAGTACACCGCCTTCCTCGCCTCCCTGGGCATCGAGGCCAAGCTCTTCATCCCCATCGCCGCGCGCCACGGCGACAACGTCGTCAACCGCTCCGCCGCCATGACCTGGCACAAGGGGCCGACCGTGGCCGAGGCGCTCGACGGCCTCGAGCACGGCGAGGACCTCGCCGCCCTGCCCCTGCGGCTGCCCGTCTCGGACATCTATCGCTTCGACCATCGCCGCATCATCGCGGGCCGCGTCGAGGCCGGCGTGCTCCGCCCGTCCGACGAGCTCGTCTTCCTGCCCGGCGGCCGCCGCTCCGCGGTCAAGGCCTTCGAGGACTGGCCCAAGGTCACCCGCGACCACGTGCCCCCGGGAGGCAGCGCGGGGTTCAGCATGGAGCACCAGATCTTCGCCGAGCGCGGGCAGATCGCCGCCCACCCGGACCGCCAGCCCCGCGTCGGCCGCGAGTTCCGCGCGCGCCTCTTCTGGCTGAGCAAGGAGCCGCTCCAGCCCGACCGCCCCTACCGCCTCCGCCTCGGCACCCAGGAGGTCCAGGCCTTTGTCAGCCGCATCCTTTCGGTCACCGACGCCGACACGCTCGCCTCGGGTCCGGCCGACGCCGTGCCGCGGGACTCCGTCGCCGACCTGCTCATCCGCACCGCGACGCCGATCGCCTTCGACCTGCACCATGAGTGCGCCGTGACCGGCCGCTTCGTCCTCGAGGATTCCGTGCGCATCGCCGGCGGCGGCATCATCACCGAGGCCCGCGAGGAGCCGACCAAGGCCGCCGACGGCCCCGTCACCCGCCAGGAGCGGGCCGCCCGCAACGGCCACGGCGCCGCCGTCGTCTGGCTCACCGGCCTCTCCGGCTCGGGCAAGTCGACGCTCGCCGAGGCGGTGGAGCGCCGCCTCTTCGACTCCGGCAAGCAGGTGGTGCGCGTCGACGGCGACGACCTCCGCTCGGCGCTCTCCGCCGACCTCGGCTTCACCCCCGAGGCCCGCGCCGAGAGCGTGCGCCGCGCCGCCGCCGTGGCCGGCCTCTTCGCCGACACCGGCGCCATCGTGCTCGTCACGCTCATCGCCCCGCTGGCCGTCGACCGCGACCGCGCCCGCAAGTCGCTGGCCCGCCACGCCTACCTCGAGGTCTTCGTCGACGCCCCGGTGGAGGTCTGCGAGGGGCGCGACCCCAAGGGGCTCTACGCCAAGGCGCGCCGCGGCGAGATCAAGGAGTTCACCGGCATCAGCTCGCCCTACGAGCGCCCCGAGGATCCCGACGTCCATATCCGCACCGACCAGGTCCCGCTGGCCGAGTCGACCGACCGCGTGCTCGCGGCGATCGACGAGGTCGTGCGGGCCGACCGCCCCGGCGGCTCGGACTGGGAGGTGTGAGGCTGGGGCGGGCTTCACAGCTTCACAGCTGTGACGCTGTGAAGCTCTCACTCCGTTCACTCATGAAACCTTATCCGCGTCCGCGGCAGCCTGGGGCCGTCGGCCTTGGCGACCGGTAGGCGCGCCGCATCGGTCGTCGACAGGTCGGTCTGACGCTCCGACTTCCCCTTCCAGGCGCGCTCCAGCCCGGTGCTCGCCAGGCGCACGGCATCGCGCCCCAGCTTGGCGTTGAGCGCGTCCATCGCCTCCATCAGGCGCCGCCGGGCGGTGTCCTCCCCGGCCCCGAGGCCTGGCAAGCTCGGCTGGGCACGGTCGGCGGGAGAAAGCCCGAGGAGGAAGACCCCCGCCTTCTTCCATCGGAAGCCGGGCTCCCAGAAATGATCGAGGGCGGCGGCCGCGGCCGCGGCGAGCCGGCGGGCGTCCTGCGTCGGCGGGTCGAGCCGCACGGCCGCCTCGGCGCGCCGCTGGGGCTCGTCGGGCCGGTGCTTGTTGGTGCGGGCGAACCCGACGAGCTCGGAGGCGACGAGGCCGTCCTCCCGGAGCTTCCGCGCGGCCTGGGCGGCATGGTAGGCGAGCGACTCCGAAAGCTCGGCGCGATCCGTCACCGGATGGCCGAAGGAGCGCGACGACAGGATGCTGCGGCGCGGGGCGGCCTCCTCGACCAGGTCGCGGCAGGGGACGCCGCGGGCCTCGAGCGCGAGACGCTCGCCGACGACCCCGGCGAAGCTGCGCACGCGCGGGGGCTCGGCCTCGGCGAGGTCGGCCACCGTCACGATGCCATGGGAGCGCAGGCGCGCGGCCAGCCCCGGACCGACGCCCCAGAGCCGGTCGACGGCGATGGGCCGCAGGAGGTCGAGCCGGCGGACGGGGTCGGAAGGGATGACGCGGACGCCGCCCGAGGCGCGGTCGCCCTTGGCCAGCTCGTTCGCCAGCTTGCAGAGGAGGAGGGTCGGCGCGAGGCCGATGGACACGCCGATGCCGGTGCGGGCGCGGACATCCTCCCGGATGCGCCGCCCGAGCGCCTCGGCCTCGGCGTCCGGCATGTCGGGGAAGCCGAGGAAGGCCTCGTCGATCGAATACACCTCGATGTCGCGCGCCTGCTCCGCCAGCACCTCCATCACGCGGGCCGAGAAGTCGCCGTACACGGCGAAGTTCGAGGAGGCCACATGCACGCCGTGCGTCTCGCACAGGCGGCGCACCTGGAAGAACGGCGCCCCCATCGGGATGCCCAGGGCCTTCGCCTCGGACGAGCGCGCCACGATGCAGCCGTCGTTGTTCGAGAGGACGATGACGGGCACGCCCTCCAGCGCCGGGTTCAGCACCCGCTCGCACGACGCGTAGAAGTTGTTGCAGTCGGCGAGGGCGCGGAGCATCGGCTCAGGCGGTGCGGCGGACGACGGCGACGACGACGCCCCAGACCGAGAACCCCTCGTCGGGCACGGGGATGGCCGCGTAGCGCGGGTTCTCCGCGCGGAGCTCCCAGCCGGCGGCGCCGCGCGCGAGGCGCTTGACGGTCAGCTCGCCGCCGAGCGCCACGACGACGATCGAGCCGGCGGCCGGCTTGGCCGCGCGGTCGACCGCGATGAGGTCGCCGTCGAGGATGCCCGCGCCCGACATCGAGTCGCCCTCGACCCTGAGGAAGAAGGTCGCCCCGGGGCGCCGCACGAGGTGCGCGTTGAGGTCGATGCGGCGCTCGAGGTGGTCGTCGGCGGGCGACGGGAAGCCGGCCGCGACGCGGCAGCCGAGCAGCGGGAAATCCGCCTCCGGCGCCGCGGCATCGGCAAGGCCCACCTGACGCAATCCACCCATGGGGAACATATGTTCACCTCCAAGGGGGAGGTCAAGCCCCGGCGCGCGGCGCCGGGGCCAGGCTTCACGGCGGCGCAGCTTCACAGCTTCACGGCGTAAGAGCCTCAACGAATCACTGAGCCTGAAGGTACGATGCCCTTCTCCGTGAAGCCGTGAAGCTGTCTCCTGCGCTTCCGTGCCCCTGTTAAGCCGTGCTTCTGTGAAGCTGCCCTCCGTGCAGCCGTGACGCTGCCCACTGTGCTTCTGTGAAGCAGTTCCCTGTGAAGCCGACACCCGCCGCCTCAGCTCGCCGTCAGCGCGGTGACCTCGGCGCGGATCTTCTCGGCGAGGGCCGTCGAGAGGTAGCGCTCGGAAGGGCTGCAGGCGATCGTGACGATGCGCTTGCCGGCAAACTCCGGGCGCTTGGCCAGCTGGAGGGCGGCCCAGATGTTGGCGCCCGAGGAGATGCCGACGGCCAGGCCCTCCTTGACGGAGACCTCCTGGGCGGTGGCGAAGGCGTCCTCGTTGCTCACCTGGATGACCTCGTCGACGAGCGACGTGTCGCAGTTCTTCGGGATGAAGCCGGCGCCGATGCCCTGGATCTTGTGGGGGCCGGGCTGGCCGCCGGAGATGACGGGGCTGGCGGTGGGCTCGACGGCGAAGGCCTTGAACTTGGCGTTGCGGCCCTTGATGACGGAGGCGACGCCGGTGATGGTGCCGCCCGTGCCGACGCCGGCGACGATGGCGTCGACCTTGCCCTCGGTGTCGGCCCAGATCTCCTCGGCCGTCGTGCGGCGATGGACCTCGGGGTTGGCGGGGTTCTCGAACTGCATCGGCATGAACGCCTTGTCCCCGAGCTCGTCGCGGATGAGGGTCGCGCGCTCGATGGCGCCGCGCATGCCCTTGGTGCCGGGGGTGAGGACGATCTCCGCGCCGAGCAGGCGCAGGAGGACGCGGCGCTCGACCGACATGGTCTCGGGCATCGTCAGCAGGCAGCGGTAGCCGCGCGCGGCGGCCACGAAGGCGAGGGCGATGCCGGTGTTGCCGGAGGTGGGCTCGACGATGGTGCCGCCGGGCTTGAGGCGGCCGGATTCCTCGGCGGCCTTGACCATCGCCCAGCCGATGCGGTCCTTCACGCTCGAGAGCGGGTTGAAGAACTCGAGCTTCACCACCACCTCGGCGGGAAGGCCGGCGGTGACGTGGTTGAGGCGGACGAGAGGGGTGCGGCCGATGGTCTCGAGGACGGAGGAATAGATGGGCATTGTCGTAAACCTTGGTTGGTTACCGAGGATTGAGGCATTGCCTCGGGTGCCTGCAAATAAAAAACCCCGCCGAAGCGGGGTCTCGGGGCCTCAGCGGCGGCGAGGCGGGGGCGCGCCCATCGGCGGGCGGCTCGTGTCGCGGAGGCGGTAGGTGATGGTGGCCGTGGAGAGGTCGGCGGTGGTCATCTCGACCTTCACGCGGTCGCCGGGGTTGATCCGGATGTAGTTCTTCCGGAGCTTGCCGGAGATGCGTCCGAGGACGACGTGCTTGTTGGGCAGCTCGATGCGGAACATCGTGCCGGGGAGGACCTGGAGGATCTTGCCCTCGAGTTCAAGGATTTGGCCTTCGGACATCACGGGTAGAGACGCCGCAAGGCGGGTGGGAGTCAAGGGGATATGCGGGTGAGGATGGCACGAAGGATGCGGATGGAAGGGATAAAAGGGATTGAAACGATGCTCACCAGGCGGAGGGCCGAGCAGACGATGACCCGAACGCTCGATTCCAATCCTCGGACCCCGATAATCCCTTGCCCCCTATTCCTTCCCAAGAATCCTAAGTGGCGCAAGGTGCCGTCTGTAATCCCAAGCATCCTTTTGTCCTTTCCTCCTTTTCATCCCTTCCATCCCTTCCTCCCTCCTCCCCTTCCCTTGCCCTCCGACCCCTCCGCACCCTGGGCGCCCTGCCCCTTCGAGAAGCTCCACCCGTCGCAGCTCAACCGCGACGACGCCTTCTACATGGCTCTCGCCTTCAACCTGGCGATCGACGCCTGGAAGGCCAACGAGGTCCCCATCGGCGCCGTCATCGTCGCCGGCGGCGAGGTCATCGGCGCGGCGCACAACGAGATCAAGCGGACCGGCGACCCGACGGCGCACGCCGAGGTGCTCGCCATCACGCAGGCGGCCCGGCGCATCGGCGACTGGCGCCTGAACGACTGCACCCTCTACGTCACCAAGGAGCCCTGCCCCATGTGCGCGGGCGCCTCCATCATGAGCCGCATCGGCCGGGTCGTCTGGGGCTGCCACGACCCCAAGATGGGCTGCCTCGGCGGCGCCACGCCCCTGCACGAGGTCAAGGGCCTCGTTCACCGCGTCACGGTCCAGGGCGGCGTCCTCGAGGCGCCCTGCCGCGAGATCCTGCAGGCCTACTTCGCCCTCAAGCGGGAGGAACCCTCGGGGTCGGCTTGACAGCCCGCGGCCGCCCCTTCCCCTCGAATCCATGCGACGCCGACGTTTCCTACGCTCCGCCGCGCTCGGGCTGGCCTCCGCCGCCCTCGCCCCCAGGATCCTCGCCCAGACCCCTTCCACCAAACAACCCATGAGCTACACCCTCGCCCCCCTGCCCTACCCCCACGCCGCGCTCGAGCCCCACATCGACGCGCAGACGATGGAGATCCACCACGGCAAGCACCACAACGCCTACGTCACCAACCTCAACGCCGCCCTCGCCAAGGAGCCCGGCTTCGCCGCCCCCGCCGCCGTCGAGGACCTCATCGCCGACCTCTCGAAGGTCCCCGAGTCCATCCGCACCGCGGTCCGCAACAACGCCGGCGGCCACGCCAACCACGCGTTCTTCTGGAACTCGCTCTCGCCCTCGGGCGACGGCCAGCCCGTCGGCGCCCTCGGCGCGGCCATCACCGCGGCCTACGGCGGCCTCGACGGCGCGGACGGCCTCAAGGCCAAGTTCAAGGCGGCCGCGACCGGCCGCTTCGGCTCGGGCTGGGCCTGGCTCATCGTGAAGGCCGACAAGTCCCTCGCCGTCACCTCGACCCCCAACCAGGATAGCCCCCTGATGAAGGGCGTCGCCGAGGTCACCGGCACCCCGATCCTCGGCCTCGACGTCTGGGAGCACGCCTACTACCTCCGCTACCAGAACCGCCGCCCCGACTACGTGGACGCCTACTGGAACCTTGTGGACTGGAAGAAGGCCGACGCCCTCTACGCCGCGGCGACCAAGTAAACGCCGCCAAAGCCGGTCAAAGGGCGGGCCCACGGGCCCGCCCTTCGCTTGCCATGGGTCGCCGGACACCCCATCCTGGAGCCCGGTGCCTCGCCCCCTCCTCATCCTCGCGCTCCTCGCCGCCGCCACCGCGTCGGCGCAGACGCCGCCGCCCCCGAAGGTCAGCGGGTACCGCGTGACCACCGAGGGGGGCGTCGAGGGCACCCGGACCTACCGCTACGACGAGCAAGGTCGCCCCATCGACGCGCCCAGGCGGAGCGACATCGGCCCGGGCCAGTCACCCGGTCAGCCCCCTCGTCGCGAGGCGGTCACGACCGCGCCGCCCACCGTCGGCGCGCCGGCCCCGACCACCCGAGGCCTGACGACCACCGACGGTCGACCGCTCCCCTTCCAGGTCACCGGCGCCTCGGGCAAGACGGTCGATGGGTCGGTGGATGCGGATAGCGCCCTGCGCGACTTCGGTCGGCCGAGCGACCTGCTGGACAATCGCTTCCCGACCACGATGGCGGAGCTGACGACCGACCCGAGGTTCTCGACCTCGCAGACGCTCACGCTCGACCGGTGGAACACTCGCTTCAGCGGGCTCGGCTCGCGGCGGTCGGACATCGAGCTCGGCGACACCCTCGGGGCGGAGGTCCGCTCGAAGGACACCGTCGACATCAAGGCGGTCGAGCGGCCGACCTCGCCCTGGTCGCGCGTCACCGCCGAGCCCTCCAACTGGGAAGACCGCATCGGCGGGTCCTGGGACGCCGGCGGGCGGCGCGTGGCGCGGGAGGAGATCTCCACCATGGGCACGCGCGCGGTGTCCGGCGAGGCGAGGCGACTCGAGCAGCTGTCCATGCAGGACATCAATCGTTACCAGTTCCGCCGGGCCCGCTCCGACCAGCCCGGCCTCCCCGTGGTCAACCCCGGCTCCGAGGGCGTCCGGTCCACGCGGCAGACCCCCTGACCCTTTTGGCTCGCCCGCCCCCGCGGCTCCGGCTTGCCTCGGACCTTTCCCCAGGATGAGCGACCCCGCCCCCCAGTCGACCCCCGCGCTGAGCGACCTCGAGATCAAGGACGCGGCCCTCATCTTCGAGTCGGTCTGGGCCTCGCTGGAGCGCGAGCGCGGCCGGGAGAACATGGCGTTCCCCGAGGAGATCCTCTGGCTCAACGGCGCGCCCGGCGCCGGCAAGGGCACCAACACCGAGTTCATCCTCAAGTCGCGCGACTACTCGAGCCAGCCGATCGTGGTCAGCGACCTGCTCTCGAGCCCCGAGGCGCGCAAGCGCATCGACGCCGGCATGCTCGTCGGCGACCGCGAGGTCATCGAGCTGCTCTTCCGGCGCCTGCTCGAGCCCGGCTTCGCCACCGGCGCGGTGGTCGACGGCTTCCCGCGCTCCCTCGTCCAGGTCGAGTGCCTCAAGCTCCTCTTCGCCCGCCTCAACGACCTCCGCCGCCAGTTCCTCAGCACGCCCCACGCCGACCGGTTCCCCCGCCCCCGCTTCCACATCCTGGTCCTGTTCGTCGACGAGAACGAGTCCGTCCGGCGCCAGCTGCGGCGCGGCAAGGAGGCGGTGGAGTACAATCGCCGGGCCAAGGCCGACGGCGCCCCGCAGGTCGAGGTCCGCAAGACCGACCTCGACGCCGACGCCGCTCGCAACCGCTACCGCGTCTTCAAGGAGCGCACCTACGACCCCCTCCAGACGCTGCGGGACATCTTCCACTACCACCTGATCAACGCCCACGGCACGCTCGCCGAGGTCCAGGCCCGCATCGTCAAGGAGCTGCAGTACCAGAGCTCGCTCGAGCTCGGGGGCGAGACGCACGACCGCATCGCCGGCATCCCCCTCGCCAGCGAGATCGTCCAGCACGCCCGCCAGGACCTCGTCCGCCGCCTCGACGGCTACGCCGAGCGCCAGCCGGAGCTCTTCCGCTCGGTGGTCGACCTCATCCGCGAGAAGTTCGTCCCCATCATCCGCTCGCACGCCATCTCCGGCATGGCCCACGTGAACTCCGAGAACGCGCTGTTCGAGGACCCCCAGGCCATCGCCATGTTCATCGATGTCTTCTCCGAGCGCGGCTTCCACGCCGTGGTCGACATCCACCGCATCGAGGTGCCGGAGCAGGTCGACCCCGCGACCGGCGCCGTCCGCCAGCGCGTGAAGAAGGTCTACCGCGTCTCCATCCGCTTCCAGGGCTCCGAGATCCGCCGCGGCGGCTGACGCCCGGCCGCGCGCCGCCATGCCCAGCCTCGAGACCCTCCGCGCCCGGCTGCTCGACCAGCCGCTCTTCGAGGGCAAGGCCTGGCGCCTCTCGCCCGAGGCCTGGCCGCTGTCGGCCGCCCAGGTCGCCGACCTGCGTAAGATCGGGGACGCCTGCCTGGGCTACCACCGGGCGCTGGAGCGCCTCTACACGCGGGCCTTCCAGGACCGGAAGATCCTCCGCAACCGCGACCTGCGCGCGCCCTGGGTCGCCGAGTACCTCGACCGCCACAAGCCCGAGGGCCTGGTCGCCCACGGGCGGCACCGCGCGACCAAGGGGCAGGTCCCCGCCGTGCTCCGCCCCGACCTGCTGCTGACCGACCACGGGTTCATGCTGACGGAGCTCGACAGCGTCCCCGGCGGCGTCGGCCTCACCGCCTACCTGAGCGCGACCTACGCCGCCGACACCCCCGGCATCGTCGGGGGCGACGACATGGCGGGGCGCTTCCACGCCGCCCTCGCCGCGCTGGTGCCGGCCACCCCCCATCCGACCATCGCGATCGTGGTCTCGGAGGAGTCCGCGACGTACCGTCCCGAGTTCGAGTGGATCGCGGCGACGCTCCGCGCCCGCGGCAAGGACGCCTGGGTGGTGCACCCGGCCGACCTGATGACCCTGGGCGCGGACATCTGCGTGCCGGTCGACGGCGCCCCGCGCAAGGTCGACCTCGTCTACCGGTTCTTCGAGCTCTTCGACCTGGCCAACGTCAAGGGCGCCGACGGCCTCCTGGCGGCCGTCGAGCAGGGGACGGTCGTCGTCACGCCGCCCATGCGCGCCTTCCAGGAGGAGAAGCTCGGGCTCGCCCTGCTCCACCACCCCGTGCTCGGCGAATACTGGCGCGAGAACCTGCCCGAGGACCAGCACGAGACCCTCCTGCGCATCGTGCCGCGCACCTGGATCATGGAGCGCTCCTCCCTGCCCCCCACCGCCGTGCTCCACGCGCCGATGGTCGAGGGCAAGCCCATCCGCGAGTGGACGGAGCTGGCGACCGCCTCGCAGCGCGAGCGCAACCTCATCATCAAGGCCAGCGGCTTCCACGAGACCGCCTGGGGCGCCCGCAGCGTCACCCTCGGCAGCGACGTCTCCCGCGAGGCGTGGCTGGAGGCGATCGAGGACGCGCTCGACCCGGAGAACGAGACCCTGCACATCCTGCAGGACTACCACAAGCCCGCCCGGCTGACCCACCCCGTCTACCGGGAGGACGGCTCGGTGGTGCCGATGGAGGGTCGGCTCCGGCTCTGCCCCTATTACTTCGTCGAGGGCGAGACCACCGCCCTCTCCGGCGTCCTCGCCACCTTCTGCCCCGCGGACAAGAAGATCATCCACGGGATGAAGGACGCCGCCTTGCTCCCCTGCCGCCAGGTCGGATGATTTGGGCTTCATCCGGGGGGCCGCCGGGCTAAGGTGCGGCATGCGCCTCCGCTCCCTGCTCATGCCCGTCGCCGGACTGCTCATCGCCTCCGGGATCCTCCTGGCCTTCATGGAACCGGCCGACCGCGACCGGCTGCTCGGCCTGACCCCTCCGGGACCGACGCGCCAGCAGGCGGAGCAGGCCGCGGCCGCCGCCTGGAACGCGCGCGCGGAGTCGCTCCGCCCCGCCCTTGCCGCGGAGTGGGAGGCCAAGTCGCTGTCGATCGATGGCAGGACCCTGCGCTGGATCGAGCGCCGCTTCGGCGAGAAGCCCGCGGGCGGCTGGAACCTCTTCATCTCCATGCACGGCGGCGGCGGCGCGCCGCCCCAGGTGAACGACCAGCAATGGCGCAACCAGATCCGGCTCTACCAGCATCCCGGGTCGATCTTCGTGGCGCCGCGCGCGCCCACCGACACCTGGAACCTCTGGCACGAGGGCCACGTCGACGGGCTGTTCGACCGGCTCATCGCGGCCGCGGTCGTCACCCAGGGCGTGAACCCGGACCGCGTCTACCTCCTCGGCTACTCCGCCGGGGGCGACGGCGCCTACCAGCTCGCGCCGCGCATGGCGGACCGCTTCGCCGCCGCCGCGATGATGGCGGGGCACCCCAACGACGCCTCGCCGCTCGGCCTCCGCAACCTCCCCTTCGCGATCTGGTGCGGCGGCAATGACGGCGCCTATGACCGTAACAAGGTGGCCGCCGACTGGCTGGCCAAGCTGGGCGAGCTCGCCGCCGCCGACCCGGACGGCTATGTCCATTCCGGCAAGGTCGTTCCCGGCAAGGGCCACTGGATGGACCTCGAGGACGCGGCCGCGGTGCCCTGGATGGCCGGCTTCACGCGCGACCCCTGGCCCAAGTCCGTGGTCTGGCGCCAGGACGACGTCCTTCACCGCCGCTTCTACTGGCTGGAGATTCCCGAGGGCGTCGAGGTCGACGCCGGCGAGCTCGTCCGCGCCAAGGTGGAGGGCCAGGTCATCACGCTCGAGACCTCGAGCCTGCGCGACCTCACCCTGCGCCTCTCCGACAGGCTGGTCGACCTCGACAAGCCCGTGACCGTCAAAGCCAAGGGCAAGGTCGTCTTCGAGGGCCGCGTCAAGCGGACCGCCGCGGCCTCCGAGGCCTCCCTGCTGGCGCGGCCCGACCCCTCGTCGGCCGCCACCGCCGAGCTCATCCTCAACTGGTGAGCATTAGGCTTTAAGCGGGGGCGGCGGGGCCTAGGCTGGGTCCATGCGCCCGCTCGCCCTTTTCGCCTTCCTGGCCGGCCTCGCCGCCACGGTGTCCGCCCAGTTCCAGCCCCACCCGGCGCGCACCACGGTCGACCTCGTCGCCCTGGACAGCCACGCCGTCCCCGGCTCGGAGCTGCGCCTGGCGCTCCGCTTCCGCAGCGAGCCCAAGTTCCACATCTACTGGAAGAACCCCGGCGACGCCGGCCAGGCGCCGACGTGGAAGTGGGTCGCCGACGGCGGCCTGAGGTTCGAGCCGGAGGTCGGCTGGCCCGGTCCGATCCGCTACGACCAGTCCGGCATCATGAACTTCGTGCACGAGGGGGAGACCCATCTCTTCCTCAAGGCCAAGGTGCCGGCGGAGGCCTCCGGGTCCCTCCGGCTCGAGGCCGACGTCGAATGGCTCGAGTGCGACGACGTCGGGTGCTACCCCCAGGAGGCCAAGGTGCGCCTCGAGGTCCCGGTGGCCAAGGAGTCGCGGCACGCGCCCGACGCCGGGACGCTTCGCTCGCTCGCGAGGGTGCCGACCGAGCGCATCACGGTGTCCGGACGGGTCATGGCCGGCGGCAAGTCGCTGCGCGTCACCCAGACGCTCGCCGGCGGCCCGCTCTCGGCCGTGGTCGGCCCCGTCTCGTTCTTCCCCCTCCGCAACTTTGTCGCGCCCTCGACCACCTTCGGACCGATGGCGATGACGGCGGCGCCCGCGGGAGCCGACGGCAAGACCCGGGCCCTCGCCTTCGCCAGCCTGAGCCTCGAGGGCGCGCCCGAGGGGCTGTCCGACGGCCCCCTCGGCTATGTCGCGGAGGTCAAGGATCGGCGCAGCGGCGGCACCCGCTGGGTGGAGGTCCTCATCGAGCTGGAGCCGGCGGACAAGCCCGCCGCGGCGCCATCCGGCGAGGCGAAGCCCTCGGCGCCCGCCCCCCAGCCCGACGCCTCCGGCTGGGCGCCGTGGTCGCCCGAGGCCCAGGCCAAGGCGCTGGCCGAGGGCCGGACGGTCTATGTCGACTTCACCGCGCGGTGGTGCGCCACCTGCCAGGTCAACAAGCGGGTCTATGCCGACGACGCCCTGCGGGCGGACCTCGCCAAGGCGGGCGTCCTCCTGATGCGCGCCGACTGGGACCGCCGAGACGAGGTCATCCGCGCCGAGCTGGCCACCTACGGCCGCCAAGGCATTCCCCTCAACGTCTTCCTGCGCAAGGGCGCCGAGCCGGTCATCCTCCCCGAGGTGCTGACGCCCGGCATCGTCCGCGACGGCCTCGCCGCATCCCTCGCCGGCAAGCGCCTCGAGACCGAGGAATCCTCCATGGCCTGGATGCTGCTGCTGGCCCTCGCGGGCGGCGCCATCCTCAACCTCATGCCGTGCGTCTTCCCGGTCATCGGGCTCAAGGTGCTGGGCTTCGCGGGACAGGCCGGTGGCGACCGCTCGGTGGCCGTCCGCCAGTCCCTTGTCTACGCGGCCGGCGTGCTCGCCAGCTTCCTCGTCCTGGGCGCCGTCATCCTCGGGCTCAAGGCTGGCGGCGAGGCGGTCGGATGGGGCTTCCAGATGCAGTCGCCCGGCTTCGTGCTCGGGACGGCCGTCCTCATGGTCGTGCTCGGCATGTCCCTCGCCGGCGCCTTCGAGATGGGCACGGGACTCGCCAGCGCGGCCGGCGCCAAGGGTGATTCCGGGGCCTTCCTCTCCGGCGTGCTCGCGACCGCGGTCGCGACGCCGTGCACCGCGCCCGGCCTCGGCGCCGCGCTCGGCTACGCCCTCGACGCGCGTCGCGGCCCTTCCGAGACCCTGCTCTTCTTCGCCGTCACCGGCCTGGGCATGGCGCTGCCGTATGTCGTGCTCGTCGCCTGGCCGGCGCTCGGACGCCGTCTGCCGAGGCCCGGCGAGTGGATGGAGACCCTCAAGCAGGCCATGGCCTTCCCCCTGTTCGCCTACGCCGCCTACCTCCTCTGGGTCCTGGGCGCGCAGGTCGCCGATGCCGCCTGGGTGCGCGACGCCTCCCTCGGGCTTGTGATCCTGGCCGCCTCCTGCTGGGCGTGGGGGCGCTGGGGCGCCCCGCACCGCGGCGAGCGCGAGCGCCTATGGGGCCGGCTGATCGCGGCCGCGCTGGGCGTCGCCACCCTCGCGCACCTCTATCACGGGTTGCCGTCCTGATCGCGCTCGCGCACGTCGCGACCAAGGTCGATCCGCGGGGGAATCGGCGCGCCCTCGAGCAGCGCGCCGACGAGCGCGTCGACCGCGGTCGTGGACCAGACCGTGCCGCGCGGCCCCAGGCCGTTCAGGAGCCAATGGGCCGGGCGCGAGGGGTGACGTCCGACAAACGGACGGTTGTCGCGCGTGCAGGGACGCGTCCCGGCCAGGTGTCCGGTGATGGTGGCCGAGACAGGCTGGCGGAAGTAGCCGCGGAAACGGCCGAGCAGCTTGTCGGCCTGCGCCGACGAGGGCGCCTCCCCCAGGTCGTCCCAGGACCAATTGGTGCCCGTGCGCCAGCGGCCCTCACCCAGTGGCAGGGCCCAGCCCTCGCGGTTCAGCACATAGGGCTTCGCGGGGGCGTCGCTCGTGAGGTCGAGCACCTCGCCCTTGGCGGGTTGCCAGGCAAGGTGGGCGAACGGCCCGCCGGGCAACGAGGCGCGCCAACCGTCGCACCACACGACATGCCGCGCGGCCAGGCCGCGCCACGACACGCCCGTGGCGGTGTCGCTCAGCTCGGCCGCGTCCACCCGGTCGCGCAGGAGGCGGCCGCCGAGCCAGTCGCGGGTCGAGTCCAGCAGCCTCGGCAGGTCGCACCAGGCGCCGGCCATCAGGATGCCGCCATGGGGATCCTCGAGGTCGGGGTCGAGACGGCCGGCCTCGGCCACCTTGCGGATGAAGGGCCGGCAGGTCGCGCAATCCGCGCGGCGCAGGCCCATCGCGCGCTGGGCGTCGTCGGCGAACAGCCGCAGGACATCGGTCGGGCGGAAGACGCCGAGCGCGCCCAGCTCCGTGGCGGCGCGGGCGAACATGGCGGGGTATTCCGGCGTCAGGGTGAAGCGCCGCCCGGTGAGCGGCGTCATCAGGCCGGCGGCGACGCGGCTCGAGCCCATGGCGCCCGGGTCGACGACGGCGAAGGTGGCGCGACCCTCCAGACGGCGCGCCAGTAGCGAGCCGGCGAGACCCTGCCCGACGATGAGGACGTCGACCTGCATGGTCAGCCCCCGAGGCCGAGCCATCGGCGACCGACCTCGATCCAGAGGGGCATGGTGACGAGGCAGGCGGCGGAGGTCACGAGGGTGCCGCGCAGGGCGACCTCGACGTCCCCCTTGCAGTGGCCGACGATGAGGAAGGTGAACATGCCGGCGGGCATGGCGGCCTGGACGAGCATCACCTTGCGCAGGGCCGGGTCCTGGACGAGCAGGGCGGCGACGGCGAGGACCAGCGCGGGCATGAGCGCGAGGCGCACGAGGAGGAAGCCGGCGGCGACGCGGCGGTCGGCCAGCGGACGGAACCCTCGGAGCGTCTCGTGGAGGTAGATGCCGGTGAGGAGCAGGCCCACGGGGATGGCGCAGGAGCCGACCTCGTGCGTGACGCGGCCGGCCATGCGGACGAGGGCGAGGTCGGACCAGCCCATCAGGTTGACCGCCAGCGCCGCCGCCAGCGCCATCGTCATCGGGTGGATCAGGTTGCGCGCGACGCGCCAGCCGCTCTGGCCGGTGAGGTAGGCGACCCCGACCGTCCAGATGGCGGCCTCGACCCCGACGTTGTGCACGAGCAGGACGCCGACCACGTCGCGGTCGAAGATCGCCGCGGTGATGGGGATGCCGAGGTAGCCGAAATTGTTGATGCCCGCGGCGTAGGCGAAGCTGCGGCCGCGGACGTCGGGCTGCAGGCCGATGAGCGGGCGGACGAGCGCGCCGACGGCGATGCCCCCGGCGATGAGGAGATAACCCGCGCCGAGGTAGAGCGCCGCCCGCGAGCCGTCCTCGAGGAGCGGGTTCGCGTGCACGCGGTCGAAGATGAGCGCCGGGAAGAACAGCCAGATGATGAGGCGCATCAGCGGCTGCCGCGCCTCGGGCCCGACCCAGCCGGAGGCCGCGAAGAACCAGCCCGCGGCGACCACGAGGGCCGTCTGGGCGAGGCCTTGGAGCATCTCGGGGCTGAAGCCGGACATGCCCCATCGCTAGGCGGCGCGGACGGCGCTGGCAAACTCCTTCCGGACATGGCTGTCCCGGACGCGCGCAAGGGCGCGTCCGGGACGAAGGGTGGAGGTGGCGGGAGTCGAACCCGCGTCTTCCGGCCCGTACTACGGGCCTTCTACATGCTTAGCACCACGGTTGATCTCGACCGGAGTTGGGCGTGGGCGCCCGTCCGGCCTATCTGTCCTCTCGATTACCCCTGAGAGTTCAGCCCGAGCGGGGGATCGCCTGCTTGAACCAGGATGATCCAGGGTCGCAGGTCAGACTCTGGGTCCTGACGCGGGTCTTAGGCCGCGAGCGCGAGCGCGTTGTCGCGCTCGAACGTGATGGTGTTGTTGGCAGTTATGTGCCGCCGATGGGATTTAGGAGGCGCATCGACAATCCTCCGCATGCCGGCTCGTCCTCTTGGCTGGAATCGAATCCGGAACACCCCCGAAAGACTGGTTGGCTTAGGACCAAGTCGGACGAGGCCGACTGGGAAGGAACTAGGTAGAGATTATACCACACCCTCCCAAGCGCAAGCGCCGTCGGCGAAAAGCCGCCCCATTTGCCTTCACTCCCGGGCCCTTTTGCCCAACTTGGCGCCATGGAGCTCGCCCTCGTCGCCATCGTCGCGCTCGGGGCCTCGCTGCTGACCTTTGTGTCGGGCTTCGGGCTGGGGACCGTGCTCATGCCCGCGATGGCCCTCTTCGTGGCGCCGGAGGCCGCGGTCGCGCTCACGGCGGTGGTCCATCTCCTGGCCAACCTCCTGAAGGTCGGCATGCTCGGGCGCGAGGCGCACCGCGACACCCTCCTCCGCTTCGGCATCCCGGCCCTGGCGGGCGGGCTGGTCGGCGGCTGGCTGCTCCACGACTGGTCGCGCACGGTCGCGCCGGTGGCGTGGGAGCTCGGCGGCCGGACCTTCATGACCTTCCCCGCCTCGCTCGCCATCGGCACGGTGATGCTGGGCATGGCCCTCGCCGAGCTCCACCCGCGCTTCGGCGGCTGGCGCCCCTCGGCCCGGTGGCTCCCGCTGGGCGGCCTCGCGTCGGGGATCCTCGGCGGGCTCTCGGGCCACCAGGGCGCGCTCCGCAGCGCCTTTCTCGCGGGGCTGCCCGGCCTGACGCCGGTCGCCTTCGCCGCCACCGGCGCGGTGATCGCCTGCGTGGTCGACGCGGCGCGCCTCCTGGCCTACGGCAAGGCCGCATGGGCGCCGGCCGCGGACCATGCCGCGCTCCTGGTGACGGCGGCCGTCGCCGCGCTGGCGGGCACGTGGCTCGGCGGGCGATGGATCCGCAAGGTCACCCTGCCCTTCGTGCGGCGACTGGTCGCCATCGGCGTGATCCTCGTCGCCCTCCGCCTGATCACGGGCGGATTTCCGCTTCCCGCCTGAGCCGCGTGGGGCTAGGTTCGTGCCATGAGCGACCTTGCGGCACTGCGCACCCTGGCCCTCGCGACCGCCGAGGCCGCCGGCGACCTGCTGCGCGACGGCGCCTCGCGGCGGGTCAACGAGACGACGGATGACGACGTCAAGATGCAGGCCGATGTCGACTCCGAGACGCTCGTGCGCGAGCGGCTCGCGGCCTCGCGCCTGCCCGTCATCGGCGAGGAGCTGGGCGGCGACGCCGCGCTCTTCGAGTCCAAGGATGAGCTCTACTGGGTGGTCGACCCCCTCGACGGCACCTACAATTACCTGCGCAACCAGCCCTGCACCTGCGTCTCCCTCGGCCTCATGCGGGGGAAGGAGCCGGTGCTCGGGGTGCTGCGGGACTTCACCGCCGGCAAGACCTACCTGGGCGTCCCGGGCGAGGGCACCTACATCAACGGCCGCCGGGTCACGCCCGCCTGGGCGACCCGCGCGGCGGACGCGTGCCTGATGACCGGGTTCCCGGCGGCGGCCGACAAGGAGGGCCCTGCCATGGCCGCCTTCCTCCGCGAGGCCGCTCGCTACAAGAAGATCCGCATGATCGGCAGCGCCGCCCTCGCCATCGCCTATGTCGCCGAGGGCGTCGCCGACACCTACCAGGAGTGCGCGACCAACCTCTGGGATGTCGCCGCCGGCCTCGCCCTGATCAAGGGCGCGGGCGGGCATTACCGGATGGTCCCGACCGGGAAGCGCCCGCTCAACTTCGACCTCTGGGTCTCCGCGCGCGAGGAGTGGACCCGCTGACTTTCCCCATGACACGAATCGCCCTGCTCTGCCTCGCGCTCGCCGCCCATGCCGCCGAGCCCGCCGGGACCCCCGAGCTGTCGAACTGCCCGCCGATGCCCCCGGGCGCGCCGGCGCCGGTCGTGGCGGCCCCGGTCACACCCGCCGTCGCCGGGCCCAGGATACCCGATGCCAGCCAGGCGATCCTCGCCGCCGCGATGCGCATCGAGTCGATCCACGGACGGAACGAGACGGCCGGCCGCTGGGCGGCCATCGTGCCGGAGGCGGCAGGCGAGGCGCAGCGCGCCACCGCCTTCCTGCTCGCCACGATGCCGGCGCGCGACCTCCGCCGCCTCGATCCCTCGTTCGTGAAGGAGAACGTCGACCTCGCCCTGGCGGCCCGCCGCGAGTTCCCGTGGGCCAAGGACGTGCCCGAGGCGCTCTTCCTCAACGATGTCCTTCCCTATGCCGCCCTGGACGAGGACCGGGATCCCTGGCGTGCCCAGTTCCTCGACATGCTACGGCCCGTCGTCGCCGGCTGCAAGACCCGCCGCGAGGCCATCCTCGCCGTGAACGCCGCGCTGCGCGACCTCGTCAAGGTGGACTACAACACCAAGCGCCGCGCGCCCAACCAGAGCCCGGCGGATTCCATGCGGCAGGGCGTCGCCTCCTGCACGGGACTTTCCATCCTGCTCGTCGACGCCTTCCGCGCCGTCGGCATCCCTGCCCGCATCGCCGGGTGCGCGACCTGGGTCACGGTGCAGGGCAACCACAACTGGGTTGAGGTGTGGGATGGCGAGTGGCACTTCACCGAGTACTATCCCGACAAGGGCGGGCTCAACCGGAGCTGGTTCCTCGAGCGCGCCGCTTACGCCGACCCGGATCGCCCTGAGACCCGCATCTACGCGACCTCCTGGGCGCCCACGGGCCAGGCCTTCCCCCTGGTCTGGAACCTCCGGCAACGCGAGGTGCAGGCCGTCGACCGCACCGCCGCCTACCATGCGTGGGCGGGCGGGAGGAAGCGGGCCCTCGGGGCCGACGAGTCGCTGGTCGGCGTGCGGGTCTTCCGGGGCGACCGACGCGAGGCGAGCGAGGCCACGCTCTCGCAGGCCGGCAAGCTGCTCGCCACCGTGCGCACGGCGGGTCCGGAGCAGGACATGGCGGACGTGCCCTGGACGCGCGTGCGGCTGGCGGACGGCCCGGTGACGGTGACCTCGGGCGGGAAGTCCGAGGTGGTCGAGCCGAAGGGCGGCGGCGAGACGGTGGTCGACCTACGGCTGGCGCCTTGACGCTGGACAAGGCCCTCCCGCCGCCGCATCCTGCCAACCGATGGCACTGACCTTCGAAGGCACCCTGCGCGAGGAAGCCTCGGCGCTCCTCGGGCACGACGCGGACCTCGCCTCCGCGGAGTTCTGGGTGGCCGTGGCGCTCCTCGCCGTCCTGCTGCCCTACCTCGGCCGCCTCGCCGCCAGGCACTTCTTCGGGAAGGACGGCACGGTCGTCGGCATCGGCGCGGTGGCCCTCGCCTCGGTCGCGCTGACCTTCGCCGGCTACTGCATGGCCCTGACGTCGCTCTCGGCCTTCGTCCCGCCCAACTTCGAGACCTTGGTCGTTTCGCTCGCCACCTGCACGGTGGTCCTGCTCGTCGCCAGCGCGGCCTCGCAGATCCTCTCGATGGGCTTCGGCCCCTCGCTCGGCCTCCAGGTCATCTTCTGGAACATCGTCCTCGTGGCGCGCGTCGGCAACCGCTTCCTGACCGACCTCTGGACGCGCTGAGGCGGGTGACCGCCACCAGCTTCACGGGGGCACAGCTTCACTGTGGACAGCTTCACGGCTTCACAGGATGCAGCTTCACAGGAGGTTGAGGAAAGATGACTCAGCCCAGGGCAATCAGCCCAAAACCGTCTCATGCATCTGCGAGGGGAATTGCCGCACCCCGTGAAGCTGTGAAGTTGAAATCCGCGGC
>CAYYLJ010000006.1:21444-61457 GCA_964472585.1 uncultured Enterobacteriaceae bacterium
TGAAATCCGCGGCTCCGCCGCCCGCTCACCCCGTCGTCTGCAGGCCGGCGGCGATGGCGTTGACCGAGAGCAGCAGCTGCGGCACGAGAGCGTCGGCCTCCTTCTTCTCGCCGGCGTCGACCTGCCGGCGCCAGTCGCGGATGAGGGCGACCTGCTGCTCGTGCAGGAGGTCGATGGCCTCCTCGCGCAGGGAGATGACCTTGCGCAGCCGCGGGCGACCCTTGGTCAGCGAGCCGTCGGAGATGCCGTCGAGCTCCCGCCGGGCGAGCGCGTGCTCGCGGAGGATCAGGCCCATGAATCGGTCGCGGAGGCCGCGGTCGGAGACCATGCCGCCGTAGAGCTTCATCATGCGGCGGTTGGCCGCCAGGACGCTCGTGGAGGCGTTCTTCAGGGTGTAGCGCAGGGGCGCCCAGGCGTCGGCGCGCTCGCGCAGCAGCGCATAGCCCTTGGGATCCTCCTCGCGCAGGCGGGCCAGGCCGGACCCGACGCCGTACCAGCCGGAGAGATAGAAGCGGGACTGGCTCCAGGCGAAGACCCAGGGGATCGCGCGGAGGTCCTCGATGGAGGCCACGCCCGTGCGCCGCGAGGGGCGGGAGCCGATCCGGCTGGCCTCGATCACGTCGATCGGGGTGGCCTGCCGGAAGAAATCGATGAAGCCCGGGGTGCGCAGCAGCGCCTGGTAGGCCTCGCGCGAGAACTCGGCGAGCCGGTCCATGACCTTGGCGGCGGGGTCCTCGCGGCGCTCCTCGACCTCATGGAGGAGGGTGTTCTGCGCCACGCCCGCGGCGAGCAGCTCGAGGTTGTTCACCGCGGTGATCTGGTTGGCGTACTTCTGGCTGATGGTCTCGCCCTGCTCCGTCATCCGCAGCTGGCCGCCGATGCTGCCGTGAGGCAGGGCGTCGACGAACCGGTGGGTAGGGCCGGCGCCGCGAGAGATGGTGCCGCCGCGACCGTGGAAGAAGACGATGCGCACGCCGTGGCGCTCGCCGACCTCGGCGAGGCGCTGCTGGGCGCGGTAGAGGTTCCAGAGCGAGGCGAGGATGCCGCCGTCCTTGTTGGAGTCGGAGTAGCCGATCATCACCTGCTGGGTGAGCTCGCGGTCGCCCGAGGCGGCCTTGCGGGCCTCGAGGGAGCGGCGGGTCATCGGGTGCGCGAGGAACGCGTCCATGATGGCGGTGCTGCGCTCAAGGTCCTCGATGGTCTCGAAGAGGGGCACGACGGGCAGGAGGCAATGCGGGGCGTCCACGCCGCCGGCGGTCAGCCCCGCCTCGCGGGCGAGCAGGTAGACGGCCAGGAGGTCGGCGACCGAGCGGGTCATCGAGACGATCAGCGAGCCCAGTCCGGCCTGGCCGTGCCGGGAGATGCGGGACGCCAGGACGCGGTGGCTGGCGAGGACGGCGTCCGCCTCGGCGCCGACGCTGGCGCGCTCGCGGATGAAGGGGCGAGGCGAGCGCAGCTCGGCCTCGAGGAAGCCGAGACGGCGCTCCTCGTCCCAGCGCAGGTAATCCTCGCCGGGCAGGCCGGCGGCCTCCATCAGCTGGGCGACGGCGCGGTCGTGGAAGGCGCTGTTCTGGCGGATGTCGAGGGTGGCCAGGTGGAAGCCGAAGACGCGCACGCCGCGGATGAGGGGGTCGAGATCGAAGCGGACGATGCGGGCGGCGCCGACCTCCAGGAGCGTCTCGCGGAGGAAGAGCAGGTCGGCCATGAGGCCGTCGGCGGTCGCGTGCTGGTGGGGCCGGACGGGGCGGTCGGGCTCGGGGAGGCGGAGGCGGACGAGGTTGATGTATTGGCGCCAGCTCTCCTTGGGGTTGCGCGCCAGCGCGCGCTCGCCCTCGTCGCCGAGCGCGGCCGCGTGCTTCTCGATCTGGCGGACGAAGACCTCGGGCGGCTCCTGCAGGTGGTCGCCCAGCGAGAGCCGCTGGCCGAGGGCCTCGAGGCGCTCCGACCAGAGCTCGAGGGCCTTGCGGCGGAAGAGCGCGAGCGCGCCCTCCGTCACCTCGGCGGTGACGAGCGGGTGGCCGTCGCGGTCGCCGCCGACCCAGGTGCCGAGGGTCACGAGCGGTAGGTCGTCGGGGTGCGCGAGGCGGTCGGGCGAGAAGCCGGCCTCCTCCCAGGACTGCCGCAGGCGCAGGTCCATGCGCTCGACCGCCTCGGGGAAGATGTTGGTCAGGAAGTAGACGACGTTGCGCAGCTCCGAGGCGACGTCGGGCTTCTGCTGGTAGATCTCGCCGGTGCGCCAGAGGCGCTCGAGCGCGGCCTTGATCTCGTCGCGGATGGCGAGCTGCTCGGCGCGGGTCCACATGCTGTTCTCGCGCTTCACGAGGAGCTTGTAGAGCTGCCGGTGGATCTCGAGCACCGTGGCGCGCTTGGCCTCCGTCGGGTGGGCGGTGAGGACGGGCTCGACGTGGATGTCGCGCAGGCGCTTGGCGACCTGACGGTCGGTCAGGCCGGCATCCTTGAGGCGGACGAAGGCGCGGCCGAACGTGCCGGGGTCGGAGGCCAGGCCGCGCGTGTCCTCGCGCAGGCGCTTGGACTGGGCGGAGGCGTTCTCCTCCACCATGTTCAGGAGCTGGAAGGCGATCGAGTAGGCCTGGACGCCGCGGTAGGAGAAGATCTGGATGCCGCGCAGGCGGCGCTTGCCCATCCAGGGGAGCGTGCCGGCGAGATCCTTGTGGCCGAGCTCCTCGAGGACCTCGCGGAAGCAGGTCATCATGAAGTCGAGGTCCTGGTCGACCTTGCGCAAGCCGCGTTGGAGCTCCTTCGTGATCGGCATGAGGACTCCGTCCTAGCGGCGGGGAGGGCAAAGGGGCAACCGCATTCCGCCGCTTGCGTCCCCGGGCGGCCCTCCTTGGATGCGGCCATGCCGGACGCCCTCGCCGTCCCCGACCTCTGGCAGCTCGAGGCCCTACGCCGGCTCCGCGCCGGGGAGGACGTGGTCCTGCAGGCCCCGACGGGGGCGGGCAAGACCCTTGTCTTCGAGCGGCTCGTCGAGTCGGGGACCCGGGGCCAGGCCGTCTACGCCGTTCCCACCCGCGCCCTCGCCAATGACAAGCGCTCGGAATGGGCCGGGCGGGGGTGGGACGTCGGCATCGCCACCGGGGATGTCGCCGAGAACACCGGGGCGAAGGTCCTTGTCGCGACCCTCGAGACCCAGCGGGCGCGATTCCTCGAGGGGCAGGCCCCCGCCCTGCTCGTCGTCGACGAGTACCAGATGCTGGCCGACGAGGAGCGCGGGCCCGCCTACGAGACCGTGCTGGCCCTTGCCCCGCCTACCACCCAGCTCCTCCTGATGAGCGGCAGCGTGGGCAACCCGGAGGCCGTCGCCGGTTGGCTCGGGACGCTCGGCCGGAAGGTCGCCTGCATCGTCGAGCACCGGCGGCCCGTCCCGCTCGAGGAGATCAACCTCGACGCCGTCGACGCGCCCGGAGGCGACAGCCGCAACCCGGCGATCCGGGCCATCCTCCGCGGCCTCCGCGGCGACCTTGGCCCGATCCTCGTCTTCGCGCCCCGCCGCAAGGCCGCCATGGCGCTGGCCGAGGAGCTCGCCCACGCGCTGCCGCCCGACGGCGGCCCGCGGCTGACGCCGGAGCAGCGCGCCGTGGCGGGGGACGACCTCGCCCGCCTGCTCCGGCGCGGGGTCGGGCTCCACCACAGCGGCCTCACCTACCGCCAGCGCTCCGAGGTCATCGAGCCCCTGGCCAAGGCGGGCGCGCTCCCCGTCGTCGTGGCCACGACCGGCCTGGCGGCGGGCATCAACTTCTCCCTCCGCTCCGTGCTCGTGACCGACCGCGAGTACGTGGCCGGGCATCGCGTCCGCGAGATCCGGTCCGACGAGCTCCTGCAGATGTTCGGGCGGGCCGGACGACGGGGGCTCGACGACCGCGGCCATGCGCTGCGGACCGGGGACTCGCCGCGGCTGGCCGAGGCGCGGCCGCTCCAGCTGCGACGGACCGGCGGGCTCGATTGGACGGCGTTCCTGCGCCTCATGACGGGCGCGGCCGATCCCATCGCGACCGCGGAGTCGCTCGCCGGCCGGCTCTTCGCGCACGAGCCGGTCGACCTGGCGCTCCGCGGCCTCCCCGAGACGCCCGAGGCGACCGTCCCCGAATCGCGCGGCCCGATACGCCTCGTCCGCGAGCTCCAAGGGCGCGACGGCACCTGGCAACGGCCCCGGCCGACCACCCAGGTGCCGATGGACGAGGCCCTGCTGCGCGTCGGGGACACCTGGTACCCCGCCCTAGAGAAGCCGGACTCCCTCAAGGGCCTGCGCCACGGCACGCCCTGCCGGATCCGCGGCGCCGAGGGGACCGTGCGTCATGGCCGCCTCGTGCCGCTGGGGCGTTTCACCGAGCGCTCCGACGTCCTGGAACCGGCACCATGGCTACGTCAGGCCCTGAGCCAGCCCGACACCCGCCGCCACCGTCCCGGGCGCTGGACGCTCGAGGCCATCGAGCGGCAGGTCCTCCCCGCCCTGCCCCTCCTCACGCAAGGCGGCGTCGTCGCCGGGCCGCCCGAGACCAAGGGCGACACCCTGCTCGTGCGCCTCGACTACGGTCGCGCCCTCGTGCGCGTGCACCCCGACGCCGGCGGCAACCCGCTCATCAACCCGCGCTTCCGCGAGGAGGCGCGCGAGGACATCCGGCTCGAGGACGCGCTCGGCGGGGGCGTCGGCCGCGGCGGGCGCGACGGGCGCCTCTGGCATCGGCTCGGGCTCATCGACCGCGAAGCCCGGCCCACCCGGCGCGGCGAGATCGCCTCGCTGTTCCAGCACGGCGAAGGGCTGGCCGTCGCCGTCGCCCTCGAGGATGCCGGCTACGGCGCGGAGGCGCTCGCCTGGGACCTGGCGGAGCTGCGCGCGGGCGAGCGACTCGCGGCGGCGGCGCGCAGCTCGAGCCGGCTCGCCGCCGGGTGCCGGATCGCCTTCCGCTCGCTGACCGCCCCGGGCTACCTCCGGGAGGGCTTGCCCGAGGGCTTCGGCGAGGGCACCGCCGAGTTGCTCAGGGCCTACGCGCAGCATGGCAAGCTCCCCCAGGGCGACGGCGCCGAGGCGCCCTCGCGCGGCGACCTGGAGCGGGCGCTCATGGAGTGGCGCAGCGTGCTTCGCCTGGTCGGCCATGGCCGCGGGCATGGCTGGGAGCGGTGGCTCGAGCTGCAGGACGCGGCCCGGCGGGTGCTGGCCTTGGTCGGGGGCTGAGGGTTTGTCCTTCCCCTTGGGCGCGGCGCGGGATAGGATTCCCCCACAGTCAGAACACACGCATCCGCGCGGCTTGCCGCGAGGAAAGTCCGGACACCATAGGGCAGGATTCCCGGCGCAAGCCGGGGCGCGGCGCGAGCCGCGACGGAAAGTGCCACAGAGAACAGACCGCCCGAACCCGCAAGGGGGAAGGCAAGGGTGAAACGGTGGGGTAAGAGCCCACCGCCCCGAGGGCGACCAAGGGGGCACGGCAAACCCAATCCGGTGCAAGACAAACAGGGGCCGTTCGAGGCCGCCCGCCGAGGACCCGGGTTGTCGCACCGCCGCGAGGCGGTTCCGAGAGGAAAGAGGAATGGATGCGGGCGGGACCGGCGAGAGCCACCCGTCACAGAATCCGGCTTATCGTGCCTGGCTCCAAACGGAGGGCCGATCCGAGAGGGTCGGCCCTCCTCCTTGGATCAGGCCTTGGCCTTCGCGGCGAGGTAGTCGACCGCGAGGTCGTACCCCTCGAACCCGAGCCCGGTGATGACGCCGTCGCAGGCGCCCGCGGTGACCGAGGCGTGGCGGAAGGCCTCGCGCTTGTAGATGTTGGAGATGTGCACCTCGACGGCGCGCATGCCGCTGCCGGCGATGGCGTCGCGGAGGGCGACGCTGACGTGGGTGTGGCCTCCCGGATTGATCACCAGGAGTCGGACGCCCTCATCGGCCCACTTGGCGATGGTGTCGATGAGCTCGCCCTCGTGGTTGGACTGGAAGAAGCGGGCCTTGAGGCCGCGCTTGGCGGCATGGGCGGCGATCCCGGCCTCGAGGTCGGCCAGGGTGCGCGTGCCGTAGACCTCCGGCTCGCGCTTGCCGAGACGGTCGAGGTTGGGGCCGTTGACGACGCCGATGTCCATGGACGCAACCTAGCCCCGGGGGCGGCCCGGGGAAAGCGGAAACCGACGCCGGGAAAGGGGCCTCAGCCCCGCTTCTCGATGGGGACGTAGGACCGGAGCGTGTCGCCGACGTAGATCTGCCGGGGGCGGTGGATCTTCTGCTTGGGCGCCTCGGCGATCTCCTTCCAGTGCGAGATCCAGCCCGGCATGCGCCCGATGGCGAAGATGACGGTGAACATCTCGGAGGGGATGCCGATGGCCTTGAGGATGATGCCGCTGTAGAAGTCGACGTTGGGGTACAGGTTGCGCTGCTTGAAGTAGGGGTCGTTGAGCGCGGCGTCCTCGAGGCGCATGGCGATGTCGAGCAGGGGGTCCTTGCGGCCGAGCACCTTGAGCACCTTGTCGCACTGGGCCTTGATGATCTTCGCGCGCGGGTCGTAGTTCTTGTACACGCGGTGGCCGAAGCCCATCAGGCGCACGCCGCTCGCCTTGTCCTTGGCCGCGGCGATGAAGCGCGAGCCGTCGTCGCCCGAGCGGTGGATCTCCTCGAGCATCTCGATGACGGCCTGGTTGGCGCCGCCGTGGAGCGGGCCCCAGAGGGCGCAGACGCCGGCGGAGACGGAGGCGAAGAGGTTGGCGCCGCCGGAGGCGACCATGCGGACGGTCGAGGTGGAGCAGTTCTGCTCGTGGTCGGCGTGCAGGAGCAGGATGAGGTCGAGCGCCTTGGCCACCTCGGGATGGACCTCCGCGTCCGCGTTGGGCTGCGAGAACATCAGGTGGAGGAAGTTCCCGCAGTAGTTGAGGCCGGGCTTGGGGTAGACGGGGGGCTGGCCCTCCTTCGCGCGGTGGGCGAGGGCGGCGAGGGTGCGGACCTTCGAGATGAGGACGGCCGCGGCCTCGTCGAGCTGGGCGAGGTCGTGGGCGCGCTCGTTGGTGCCGAGACCGGGGTAGTAGCAGCCCAGGGTGTTGAGCGTGGCCGAGAGGACGGCCATCGGGTGGGCGGTCGAGGGGAAGCCGGAGAGGGCGATGCGCAGGCCCTCGTGGACCTGGGCGTTGTCGAGGATGCGGGCCTTGAAGGCCGCGAGCTGGGCGGCGGAGGGCAGATGCCCGTAGATGAGCAGGTAGGCCGTCTCGATGAAGGTGGACTTCTCGGCGAGCTCCTCGATCGAGTAGCCGCGGTAGCGCAGGATGCCCTTCTCGCCGTCGATGAAGGTCACGGCGGACTCGCAGGCGCCGGTGTTGCCATAGCCGTCGTCGAAGGTGATGTGGCCGGTCGTGTCGCGGAGGGTCCGGACGTCGACGGCGCGCTCGCCCTCGGAACCGACGAGGACGGGCAGGACGAACTCCTTGTCGTCCAACTTGAGGATGGCGGGCTTCTCGGGCATGGCGGGAGGGTTGGGGCGACTCCCGCGGGGCGCGGGTCAGTCGCCGACCACGCTCAGGAAGTTGCGGTAGAGTTGCAAGCCTTTGGCCTGACTTTTCTCGGGATGGAACTGGGTGGCGAGGACCCGTCCGCGGCGCACGCCGCTCACGAACGTCCCGGCATAGTCGGTCTCGCACCAGACCAAGGAGGGGTCGGTCGAGACCAGGCGGTAGCTGTGCACGAAATAGAAGGGCTCGCCCTCGGCGCGGAGGCCCTCCGTCAGCCCGGCTCCGGGCACGAACCTCGCCTCGTTCCAGCCCATGTGGGGGATGCGCAGGCCCGCGCCCGAGGGGAAGCGGGCGATCCGGCCGGGGAAGATGCCGAGCCCCGCCCTGCCCCCCTCCTCCGAGCGCTCGAAGAGCGCCTGGAGCCCGAGGCAGATGCCGAGGAAGGGCCGGTCGGCGGCGATCCACTCGCGCAGGAAGGTGGCGAAATCGGTGCGGCCCAGGCAGTCCATGCAGTCGCCGATGGCGCCCTGCCCCGGAAAGACGACCGCGTCGGCGCCCTCGGCCTCGCGGGGCGCGGCGGCGAGGCGGACGGAGGCGCCGGCGGCCTCGAGCGCGCGCCGAACGCTGCGCAGGTTGCCCCCGCCGTAGTCGAGGAGGGCGACGGACGGGACGCGGGCGCCGCTCACAGCGTGCCCTTGGTGCTCGGGATGGCGCCGCCCGACCGCGGGTCGCGCTCGATGGCGACGCGGAGCGCGCGGGCGAAGGCCTTGAAGAGCGCCTCGGCGATGTGGTGGGGCTCGTCGCCGTACTCGAGGCGCAGGTGCAGGTTGCAGCCGAGGGAGTTGGTCAGGCCCTGGAAGAACTCGCGGACGAGCGCGATGTTGAAGTCGCGCACCATGTAGTTGGCGATCTCCGCCTGGTAGACGAGGATGGGGCGGTTGGAGAGGTCGATGACGGCGCGCGCCAGGGCCTCGTCCATGGGCAGGATGAAGAAGCCGTAGCGGCGGATGCCGGCCTTGTCCCCGAGCGCCTCGCGGATGGCCTGGCCGAGGACGATGCCGGTGTCCTCCACGGTGTGGTGGTAGTCGACCGCGGTGTCGCCGGTGGCCTTGACCTTGAGGTCGATGGCGGCGTGCCTGGCCAGCAGGGTGAGCATGTGGTCCAGGAACGCGACGCCGGTGTCGACCTCGGCGCGACCGGTGCCGTCGAGGTCGACGGTCAGGTTGATCTGTGTCTCGGCGGTGTCCCGCCGGACGGTGCTGGTCCGGGCAGCCGTGCTCATGCGGGTTTCATCCCCGCGCCGGGGTGGGAAGTCAACCCCGCCCTGCCGTCCAGTCCGCCGCGGCCGCCAGCAGGGCCTCGACCTCCTCCGGCCGCCCGACCGAGATCCTCAGCCCGGACTCCGTGAGCGGGTGGTTCGGGAACCGGCGGGCGAGGATGCGGCGGGCGCGGAGGTGGTCGAAGGCCGATGCGGCGAGCGCCGGGGATGGCGCGTTCCCGGCGCGCGACGGCAAGGCCAGGACGAAGTTGCCCTGCGAGGGGCGCACCTGCCAGCCCAGGGCGGCGAGGCCCTCCGCGAGTCGGGCGCGCGCGGCGCGGACCTTGCCGACCGCGTCGTCGAGCCAGGCGCGGTCGTCGAGCGCCGCGGCGGCCGCGGCCTGGGCGACGGCGTCCAGGTTGTAGCTGTCGCGAACGCGATGGAGGATGTCCGCAACGCCCGGAGGGCAGAGCGCGTAGCCGGCGCGCAGGCCGGCGAGCGCGTGCGACTTCGAGAGCGTGCGCGTGACGAGGACGTTGGGCAGCCTGGCGGGGAGACCGGCGCAGTCGGCGCCGGCGAAGGCGGCGTATGCCTCGTCGACCACCAGCAGCCCCGGGAAGGCGCGCGCGGCGGCCTCGACCTCGGCGGGCGAGAAGGCATGGCCGAGGGGCGCGTTCGGGTTCGTGAGCAGGAAGAGCGCCGCGCCGGAGGCCGCGAGCGCGGCAGGGTCGAGGCGGCCGTCCGCCGGGAAGGTAACACGGACGACGGGCGCGTCCTGCGCCGCGGCGAGGACGCCATACAGCGAGTAGCTCGGGTCGATGACGCCGACCGGGCGTCCGGGGCCGGCGAAGGCCCGGATGAGCAGGTTCAGCAGGTCGTCCGAGCCGTTGCCCGCGACGATGTCCGCGGCGGGGTGGCCGTGGAACCGCGCGGCCGCCTCGCGCAGGGGCGCCGAGTCGGGGGAGGGATAGAGACGGAGGCGGCCGGGATCGGCCAGGACCGCGGCGGCCGCCGCGACGGCGCGGGGGCTCGGGGGCCAGGGATGCTCGTTGGTGTTGAGCTTCACCCATCCCCCGCCCTGGGGCTGCTCGCCGGGGACGTAGGCGCGGAGCGACTCGACGTGGGGGTTGGCGGCGGGTCGCATCGGCTCAGGGTCGGGTCTTGAGATGGGCCGCGGCGAACTCGCGCAGGCGCGCGGCGGTGGCGGCGGGGTCGCCGTCGCGCAGGCAGGCCGCCGCGAGCGACTCGCGGGAGGCGCGGCCGGTGCGGCGGAGGACGTGGCGGACCTCCGGGATGGCGGCCGCGGTCATGGAAAGGCTGTCCGCGCCCAGGCCGAGCAGGAGCGCGGCCCAGCCGGGGTCGGCGGCGAGCTCGCCGCAGACGCCGCAGGGCACGCCGCGGTTGGCGGCCGACGCGAAGATGTGCCGGAGCGTCAGGAGCACGGCGGGATGGCAGGGCTCGTAGAGCGAGGCGACGCGGTCGTTGCCGCGGTCGACCGCGAGGAGATACTGCACGAGGTCGTTCGTGCCCACGCTGAGGAAGTCGCACTCCGCGGCGAGCGCGTCGGCGACGACCGAGGCCGAGGGGATCTCGATCATCGCCCCGACGCGGACCGGCGCCGCGGGCGCGACGCCCTCCGATGCCAGCTCCGCCGCGGCCTCGGCGAGACGGGCCTTGGCCTGGCGCAGCTCGGCGAGCCCCGACACCATGGGGAACATGACCGAGACGGGCCCGTGGGCGGCGGCGCGCAGGATGGCGCGGAGCTGGGGGCGGAACACCTCGGGGCGCTCGAGGCAGAGCCGGAGCGCGCGGAAGCCCATGAACGGGTTGGCCTCGGCCTCGTGGCCGGTGAGGTGCTTGTCGCCGCCGATGTCGAGCGTGCGGAAGGTGACCGGCAGGCCCGCGGCCTCGCGCACGACCCGGATGTACTCCGCGGCCTGCGCCTCCTCGCCCGGCCAGCCGTCGAGCCGCAGGAACAGGTTCTCCGTGCGGTAGAGCCCGACGCCGGCGGCGCGCATCGCGCGCGCGTCGGACAGGTCGTCGGGGCCGCCGATGTTCGACTGCAGGAGGAAGGGCGCGCCGTCCTCGTCGGCGTCGGGCCGGCCGTCGTCGGCGATCAGGCGGGCGCGGCGCGCGGCGCGGGCCTCGGCGGCGGCGCGGGCCCGCTCCAGCGTGGCGGGCGAGGGATGGATGACGACCTCGCCGGCGTCGCCGTCGACCACCACGGTGTCGCCCGCGGCCAGCGCGGCCACGAGGCCATGGACGCCGACGACCGCCGGCACCTCGAGGGCGCGGGCCATGATGGCGGAATGGGAGTTGCGGCTGCCGCCCTCGGTGACGAGGGCGAGGACCTCGTCCGCGGGCAGCGAGGCGGTGTCGGACGGCGTGAGGTCCGCGGCCGCGATGACCGAGGGCTCGCCGGCCCGCCCGGCCCTCCCCAGGCCCAGGAGGTTGTCGAGCACGCGGCCCGTGACGTCGCGGATGTCGCCGGCGCGCTCGCGCAGGTAGTCGTCGTCGATCTTGGCGATGGCCTTGATGTAGCGCTCGGCGACGACGGAGAAGAGGTGGTCGACGTTGAGCTTCCGGCGCCGGACGCGGCGCTCGACCTCGCCCACCAGCATGTCGTCCTCGAGCACGAGCAGGTGGGCGTCGAAGATCGCCGCCTCGGACTCGCCCATCCGGCGGGCGACCTCGTCGCGCAGCGCCTCGATCTGGGAGCGCGTGGCGTCGAGCGCGGACCTCAGCCGGGCGAGCTCGGCCTCCGGGTCGGCGACGGCGTACTTGGGCACCTTGGCCACGCCCCGCTGGAGCAGGTAGGCCGGGCCGACCGCCACGCCGGGGGCGGCGGGAAGGCCGCGCAGCACCTGCTCCTTGGGCGACGGGGTGGCGTCCATCGGGCTAGGACAGCCGGGCGCGGGGCCGCGGGCAAGGACGGATTCCGGGACTCAGCTGTCGAGGAAGTCCGCCTCGCGGACCTCGGGCAGCGGGGATTCCTCGGAAAGGGCCTCTTCCGCGGGCGCGGCGAAGGCGGGCGCGGGCGCCGGCTCGGCGGCGGCGCGGGCGGGCGCGGACGCCCAGGACTGGGCGTCGATGCGCGGGAGCGAGACGTCGAGCTCGACCACCACGAGCAGCAGCACGCAGGCGTGGACGAGCGCGAGCCCGGAGCGGGTGGCGAAGGCGCGCAGGCCGGCGAGCGCCGCGGCGAGCGTGCGGCGGGGGGCGGCGACCTGGGCGCGATGGAGACGGACGTGCGCGGCGAGCCGGGCGCGCAGCTCGGGGCGGGCGCGCAGCGCCTCGCGCAGGGCGAGGACCTGGGCGCGGGTGGCCTCGCCGTCGAGGTAGAGGCCGACGAGATGGTCGAAGTCCCGCGGGCTCATCGGCGGAAGTCCTCCCCCATCAGCTGGCGGAGCGCCTCGCGGGCGCGGTTGATGCGGCTCTTGACCGTGCCGATGGAGAGGCCGAGCTCCTCGGCGATCTCCTCATAGGAGCGGTTCTCGACGTTGCGCAGGGTGAGGATGCGGGCGTGCTCGGGCTTGAGCTTGGCCATGCACTCCGCGACGCGGGCGACGAACTCGTTGTGCACGGCCTCGCTGCCCGGGCCCTCGGCGCCGTCGGGCAGGATGTCGTGCAGGGTGGAGCCGCCCTCGCCGATGTCGGCGTCGAGCGAGAAGGACTGGTCCCGCTTGCGGCGCCACCAGTACCAGTAGCGGTTGTGGGCGAGGTTGGTGGCGATCTGGTGGATCCAGGTCGAGAAGGAGGCCGTGCCGCGGAACTGGGCGATCACGCGGTGGGCGCGGATGAAGGTGTCCTGGGTGATCTCCTCGGCGTCCTGCCGGTTGCGGAGCTGGGAGAAGACCTTGGCGAAGATGCGCCCCTGGTACCGCAGCACCAGGGAGGCATAGGCCGCCGAGTCGCCCTGCCGGGCGCGCTCGACGGTGAGGCTCTCGTCCTCGGCCGCGGGATCGATCGAAGGCATGTCACTATTGGACTGACAAGCCGGCGGATTTCAACAGCAAGTTGGTTCCCCCATGAGTCCCGGCATCGCCCAGCCCAAGGCAGCCATCCGCTGGGTGTCCTGCCTCGGCGACGGCAAGGTCCTCCAGGCCCAGCCGCCGCTGCTCCTGAGGGGGCCCGGGCAGCCGGTGGCCGCGCGCATCGCGCAGGGGCCCGACGGCGCCCTGCGCATCGAGCCCGCCGAGGCGCCCGCCCTGGTCAACGGCGCCCGGCTCTCGGCCCCCCTGCCCCTCCGGGACGCCTGCACCGTCCAGGCCGAGGGCCTGCTCGCCATCGTCGGCGACGCCGGGGCCGACCTCCCCGAGCGGCTCGACCCCGCCCGATGGAACCTCTTCGACGCCACGACCGGGGAGTTCCTCGCGCAGGCGGCCCCCGCCGAGCTTCCCGCGATGGCGGCGGAGCTGGGCCGGCCTCCCCACACGCTCGCCTGCGCCCCCGAGGGCGCGGCCGTCGGCTTCAGCCTCTCCCAGGCGATGGCGGCGCTCGCGCCGCCTCCCGCCGCGCGGACGCACGCCGTCGCCGAGCTCAACACCGGGAGGCACATCTGCCCGGTCTGCTGGACGCGCTTCGAGGCCGGCGACGCCCTGAGCATCGCCGTGCACGAGAGCCTGCGCGGGGACCCCGTGCTGGGCGCCGACGCCCGCCTGCGCTTCCACCCGACGCGCTTCAACGACCAGGGGCTGGCCCTGGATCCCATGGGGCTCGCCTGCACCGACCTCGCGTGCCCCCACTGCCGGCGGCAGCTCCCGCCGGGCTTCCTGGAGATGCCTCACCGCATCCTCTCGCTGATCGGCGCGCCCTCGGCCGGCAAGTCGTACTACCTCGCCGTCGCCACCCAGGTGCTGCAGGAGCGGCTCCCCGCGGACTTCGGACTGGCCTTCCGCGACGGCGACCCCTCCGGCAACGTCCTCCTGGGGCAGATGCGCAGCACGCTCTTCTCCGCCCGCTCGCCGGAGGAGGCGCTGCTGGGCAAGACGGCCCTCGAGGGCGCGACCTACGAGCGCCTGCCCAGGCTCGGCCGGATGGTCTCCCTGCCTCGCCCCTTCATCTACACCGTATCGCGGCCCGGCGAGGACCGCTCGGAGTGCGCGCTGATCTTCTACGACAACGCCGGCGAGCACTTCGAGCCCGGCATCGACATCCACGACTCGCCGGGCGCGCTGCACGTGGCGACGTCGTCCGGCCTCCTCTTCCTCTTCGACCCGACGGCCAACGCGCGCTTCAAGCAGCGGCTCGCCGGCGGCGCGGACCCGCAGCTGAGCCTGGGCGGCCGCGTCGACCAGCAGGACGCGATCCTGGCCGAGCTCGAGTCGCGCATGAAGCGCGTGCTCGGCCTGCCCGCCGCGGAGCGCATCCGCACGCCCCTCGCCTTCATCGTGGGCAAGTCCGACGCCTGGTCCCACCTGCTGCCCGAGCCCCTGGAGCCGGAGGTGGCCGGCGGCCGCCTGGACGCCGGCGCCGTCGACCGCAACTCCGCGCGCGTGCGCCGCGTGCTCGCGGAGACCTGCCCCGGCCTGGTCGCCACCGCCGAGGCGCTCGCCGCCGACATCCGGTACTTCGCCGTCACCTCCTTCGGCCACACGCCCGTCGTGATCCCGTCGGGCCCCAACCAGGGACGCATCGCGCCGGACCCGACCCGGCTCGCCCCCGCCCACGTGGAGGCGCCCATCCTCTGGGTGCTCGACCGCGCCTGCCCCGGCATGCTGGCCGCGCGCTGACCATGCCCCTCGCCCTCGTCTTCACCTCCGCGCCCCGCGGCCTCACCTCGCCGCGCAGCGGCTACGTCACGGTCGCGCGGCACCGCGCCATGCCCGACCGCCTCGCCGAGCAGCTGGAGCAGCTGGGCACGCCGCACGAGCGCGTGGGCGGCGCGACGTTCTCGTGCCGCCAGCTCGACGCGGGCGGCAGGCGGTGGACGGTGCTCTCCCGCTTCGCCGCGGGCGGGCTGGACCACACGCGCCGCGACAACCGGATCGCCCACCACCTGGCCTTCTCGCTCGAGGAGCTGGCGACGCTGCCGCCGCCGGCGGAGATCGCCCGGCGCTTCCCAGGGTGGCTCGACCGATGGGAAGGCGAGCCGGCCTGGCTCGAGCCCGAGCCCCTCAGGCTTGGCGCGGCGCGGCCGCTCGTCCCGTGCGCGCGCTGGCGCGAGCTCGCCGGCAGCGGCGCGAAGGCCGCATGGCTGGCCGACGGCGGGGCGCCCGCGCCGCGCGCGCTCTCGGGGTCGCTGTCGGCGGACGATTGGCTCCGCCTGCTCGCCGAGGCGTCGGCCCTCCTGGGGCCGGCCGCGGCGACGGCGGGCTTCACCACCGATGTCGGCGTCACCGGAAGCGCGGGCTTCGCCTGGCGCTGCCAATCGAGCGGGGGCGACCTCGACCTCGACCGTCCCGACACCATCCCGACGCCGGAGGGTCCGGTCGCGCGTCAGGCCGCGCTCGGGGTGGCCGCCGGCGCGCCCGCGCCCGGCGCCCCTGCCGCCGCCAGGCGCGAGGAGGCGTCCCCCGCGGGCGGCGGGCTGCCCGCCTGGGCGCTGATCGGCGGCTTGGTCCTCATCGGGGCCGTCGCCGTCTGGCTGTTCCGCCCCAAGGAAGCCCCGGCGCCGCCGCCGCCGCCGCCCGCGCCCCGTCAGCAGACCGATGCCGACCTCGAGGCGACGCGCCGGCTGCTGCGCGACCAGGCGGCGCTTTCCGAGATCGCCTCGGCGACCGCGTCGGGCGACCTCGCCCAGGCGGCGCGGCTGTGGCTGGAGCTCGAGCGGCTCGCGCCCGAGATGGCGTCCCGCAACGCGGAGCCGACCCTCTCGCGCATCCGCGCCCGCTACGCCGCCGGCGTGGCCGACCGCCTCGAGGCCGAGCTCGACCGCCCGGAGACGGCCCGCGACGGGCGCCGCGCCCAGGATGCCAGGGACGAGGCCGCGGCCGCGCTGCGGACCGGCGCGGCCGTCGGCGCGCCGAGGGACGCGGCCTGGGCGCGCCTCGAGGAGGTCGCCGCGCGCGCCGCGCTCCTCGCCTCGCTCGATGTCCGCCCCACCTTCGTGGTCATCGGGCGCTGGGCCACCGCCGGGGCCGGCCCGAAGGTCCCGCTCGCCGCCGAGTTCGAGCTCGGCGAGGAGACGGGCAAGGCCGTGCGGGAGTTCCTCACCGCGGGCCTCGTCGGGAACTCGGGCCGCGGCTCGATCCGCGTGGGCGGCATCGCCCATCTCGGCCACCGGGACCCGGCGGCGCCCCGGCCATCTCCCGCCACCATCGAGCTCGGCCAGACCTCGGTGTGGATCTCGGAGACGGGCGCGACCGCGCCCACGGCCGAGGTTAACGTCGGCGCCCGCGTCAACTCGGTCAGCCTGCGCCTGCCGTCGGGCGACCCCTCCCGCCTCGCCGCTCCCCTGGCCGTGGACCTGACCAACGCCCAGGGAGGGCGCCTCGCGCTCGCGCTCGTCCCCGAGGGCTCCCAGCTGGGACCGATCCGCCTGCCCCGCTCGGCCCTCCGCCCCGAGCCGGTGACGCGCGCGGTGGCGCCGGCCGGCTGGGTCGAGCCGCTGCTCGGCGAGGCGCGCCTGTCCGGAACCCGGCTCGGCCTGTATCCCGCCGGGCACGTCTTCCCCGACCGCGCCATCCCCTCCCTCGTCTCCCCGCCGAGCCAGGTCGACACCACCCTGCTCCGCCTCGCCGCCGGGCAGGGCTCGATGCCGCGCGCCGAGATCCTCTCCCGCCAGAAGTCGGCCCAGGACGGCGACCATCTGGGGGCGGGGCTTCCCTGGACGATCCGCGCGGTGCGGCTCGACGGCACCCCGGCGGCCACCTTGGCCGAGATCGGCGAACGATGACTCCCGACCGTCTCCAGGCCCGCATCCGCGCCCAGCTCGACCTGGGGGCGCCCGACCTCGAGACGCATGTCCTCGCCACCGAGCTGGCCGCGCTGGGCGCCCGCGCCCGGGAGCGCCTCGAGCAGTGCGCGGCGCTCATCCGGCTCGGCAACGAGCAGGCGGCGCTGCAGGCGGCGGAGGCCGAGCCGCCCCTGCTCGACCTGTGCGCCTGGCTCGGCTTCGCCGACGCCGACCGCTGGTCGCGGCTCTGCCGCGAGCGCGGGCTCCCCGCCCCCGCCCCGCTCGACGACGCCGCCATCGCGGCGGTGGAGCAGCTCTACGGCAAGCCCATCGACGAGAACCATCCGCTCTATCGCGACTATCGCCAGGCCGTCCGCGAGCGCGACGACGCCAGGGCGCTCGGCGTGCTCCGGGCCATCGCGCGCGTCAACCCGGGCGACGCCAACGCCCAGGCCGAGCTGGCGCGGCTCGGCGCCAAGTTCGCGCGGGCCTCCCTCTCGCGCATCCGCGAGCGGATGGCCGCGGGCGACCTGGCCGAGGTGGACCGGATCGCGGCCGAGGTCGAGCGTCTCGGCGCCGCCGGGCTCGCCGGCGACCCCGACTGGGAGACCGCGCTCGCGCGCCGCCGCGAATGGCACGCCGCGGCCGCGCGCGCGAGGCTGGCCGCCCTGGCCGCGGACGCCGAGTCCGCGCGGCGGGCGGGGGACACGCGCGCCTGCGCCGCGGCCGTGGCCGCCGCCCGCTCGCTGTCCCGTCACGCCGGCGCGCTGCCGGAGCCGGCCGACGAGGCCCTGCTCGCCGCCGCCGAATCCTGGGCCGGCGCCCTTCTGGCCGCCGAGCAGGCCGAGTCGGCCGCGCGCACGGAGGCGGAGTCGCTCGCCGGCGAGCTCGCCGCGCTTCGCCAGGAGCTGGACGGCAGGGCGGGCAGCGCCGCCCTGAGGCGCCTCGGCGCCTGGCTCGCCCGCGCCGAGCCGGTGGCCGACCGGCTCGACCCCGCCCTCGTCGAGGAGGCGCGCGCCCTGCGCTCCGAGGCGCACCGGCGCGTCAACCGCCGCCACACGCTCGGCGTCGCCCTTGCCCTATCGGCGCTGCTCGCCGCGCTCGCGGGGCTCTACGGCGCGCTGGCGGAGCGGCAGAGGGATTCGGCGGCGGGAAGCGCCCTGGCCAAGGCCGCCGCGCAGGTGGACGCCGGAGACTACGACGCCGCGTTGGCCGCGCTCGCCGCGATCCCCGAGGGGCGCGAATCCGGCGCGGCGCCGCTGCGGGCGCGGATGGACGCCCTGCGCGCCCGCGAGCAGGAGCTCATCCGCGAGGCGGAGGCCCTCGCCGCGCTCGGCCGCGCGGGCATCAGCCGCGCGAACCACGCGGAGGCGCGGCGGCGCGCCGTGGCCCTTCGCGCGGCGGCCGACCGGCTGCCCGCATCCGCCGGCGCGCGGGTGCTGGGACGGGCGGGCGACCTGGCGGGCCTGCTCCAGCGCGCGGAGACGGAGCGCGCGGCCCTCGAGCCCGAGCTCCGGGGACTCCTCCGCGGCCTCGACGCGGCGACGGGCAGGGGCGAGCGCCTGGCGGACGCCGCTGCCGCCGAGCGCCTCGCCTCCCAGATACGGGAGAGCGTCGCCCTCGGCGGGGACGGCCTCGCCGCCGAGCTCACCGACCAGGCCCTCGCCGCCGCCGAGCGCGCCACGGAGCGGCTCGCCCGGGAGCGGCAATCCGACGCCGAGGCGCGCCAGCTCGCCGAGACGGCCGACCTCGCCGCCTACCTCGAGTCGCTGCGCGCGATCGCCGCGGGCAGGCCGGAGACGGCCGCGAGCCGCGCGGCCGCGAGGCTCGTCGCGCGCGCGGGAGCTCTCGATGGCCTGCCCCGCCCGCTGCTCGGGCTCAAGGTCGGCGCGATGTGGGACGCCCTCCCCGATGCCGGCGCCGAGGCCGCCATCGACCCGACCGAGGCGATCGAGGCAGCCCGGGCCATCGACGATCCCTCCGTGCGCCAGCTGCGCCGGTACATCCTTCAGGAGCACACGGCCTCGGGCACGCGCGCGGTCGGCGCCCTCATCGTCTCGGGCACGGTCAGCCGGGAGGTGCGCCGGATCGCCTCGGGCACCGAGACGATCACCTCGGCCCAGGTGCTGCGCAGCTCCGGCGACATGGTCCAGGACACCTGGAGCCTGCGGCGGTTCGACAACGGCACCTCAGGCGGCCAGGAGCTCGCGGAGGCGCTGGCGCTGCCCGACACCGACTACCTGCGGCGGCTCGCCCGGCTCGTCGACCCCCAGTCCCGCCGGGCCACGGAGGCGCCGCTCGCCCTGGCCGAGCGGGTGCGCCGCGAGCGCGGCTCCGCGCTCCTGCGCGGCTACCATCTCCAGCAGCTCCTCGCCATCGCCGCCCGGCAGCCGGTCCGCAGCGGGCTCGTGTTCTCGCCCTCGGCGATGGCGGACGCGCGGGAGATCCGCGGCATGACCCAGAACACCCTCGGGGCGACCGATTTCCTATTCCCCGAGCGCTGGGCGGACGTCCGCGTCGAGCTCGAGCGGCTCCTCGCCCGTCCCGCGGCTCCCTACGCGGCCGAGGCCCGCCATCTCCGCGCGTTGCTTGGCAAGGTGCGCGACGGCGGCCTCCGCCTCGCCGGGCGCGTCGACGCTTCCGGCGAGCCCGTGCTGCGCGAGGAGGCCGGGGTCTCGCTCCTGATCGGGCTGGACTCCTCCGGACAGCCCGGGGTGCTCTTCCAAGGGGACGGTTCGGGCGGCCTTCGCCGTCTCCGCGATCCGATGCCGATGAGCCCCCTGCTCCGGCCCGCCGTGCTTCCCTCCGAGGCCGCGGCCGCGCTCGGCGCCGCCCCTCCCGGCATCTCCAGGCCCGCCGGGGGCTGGGATGATCTCCTCAAGGGCACCGACCTCTGAACACCATGGCCGACGAGATGCTCCGTTTGCGCTTCAAGGGCCAGGTCACCGGCCCGCATCCGCGCGCCGAGATCCTCGCTCGTCTCTCGGCGGGCGAGCTCTCGCTCGCCCACTGCGTGGAGCAGTCCGGCCGATGGGTCACGCTGCGGGCGCACCTGCGGGACCGCACGGACCCGGCGCCGACGGCCTCCGGACCCGGCGCCGGCATGCCGCCGCCGCCGCCCGGCAGCGCCGCGGACGCCGGCCTGGACCGGCTGACCCAGCGCGCCTACCTCTGGTGCGGGCTCACCTTCGGCCTCCCCTTCCTCACCGTCGGCGCCCTCTGGCTGGCCTATCGCTTGGCAAGGGGCGGGTTCCCGCAGGGCTCCCTGTTCGCGATCGCCCTCCTGCTCCTGCTCGCCGTGGCCGGCGCGGCGGCATCACGCGCCATGGCCCGCCGCGAGGCCGACCAGCTAGAGGCCGAGGGCCTGGGCGACGTCGCGCGCTCGGCCCGCCAGCTGGCCGACGGGCTGGCGCTGGCCTCGGCGCTGCTCTGGACCATCGTGGCCGCGAGCCTGGCCTGACCGTTTGACAAGGGGACGGCCCGGGAAAGAATGGGGTCGTGCCCCGGTTGTCCGTCGTCGCCTTGCTCGCCGCCTGCGCCTGCTCGAGGGCGCTGACGGTGTCCGGCTATTCCTCCGCGGCCAATGACCGGTTCTCATCCGGCTTCCCCTCGGCGCCGGTCGAGAACGCCTCGCCGTCCTTCTTGGGCGCCGGTCAGGACTGGTCCGCCGTCGGCTGGTCCGCGACCGACGCGACCAAGGGCATGGCCCTGCTGACACCCCGCCACACGTTGGTCGCCCGACATTACGGCGGCGCCGACACCGTCCGCTTCGCCGGCGACGCCGGCATCGTCTCGCTGACCCAGTCCTCGGTCGCGAACACCAACCTCGGCCTCATCTTCAACGGGCTGACCTATGGCGACCTCTCGGTCGGGCGCCTGGCGGGCGTCGCCCCCGACGGCGCGGGGCTGCCGCGCCTGGCGGTGTTCGACGGCAACAGCTCGTCGGTGGTCAACACGTCGATGAACGGGCGCGCGCTCCTCGTCCATGGGCGCGGCGCCAACGCGACCTCGAGCCCGAGGGTCGGCGCGGCCATCGTCGAGGGCACCTCCGTGGGCGGGGCCAATGGCGATTTCCTCCGCACCACCTTCGCCGGGGTGACCTACCAGACCGGCGACTCGGGCAGCCCCGTCTTCACCGCGTGGACCGACGCCGACGGCGTCTCGCGGGTCGCGCTCGTCGGCAACGGGGCCGCCGTGGACACGACCAACGGTTTCAACTACATCAATTACCTGGGCGCGGCCTCGGTCATGGCGGCGACGAACGCCATCACCACCGCCGACGGCTTCGCCCTGCGGATCGTCGGCGACATCTCGAACACCTGGGTGGGCAGCTCGAGCACGAGCCTGACGAACCGGGGGGCCTGGGGCCTTTCCGCCCCGAGCGCGGCGCCGACGGACAGGTATGTGCGCTTCAACGGCGCCACGGCCGGAAACGCCCGCGTGGTGACCGTGGACTCGGCGGCCAACCAGCGCGGGATCGCCTTCGCCGCCACGGGGAGCGCCTCCCTGGGGTTCGCCTTCGGCGGCGCCGCGACCCTCACGGTGGGGCGCGGCGGCGTGCAGAACCTCGACGCCTCGCTCCAGACCTTCGGCAACGCGCTCGCGCTGGGGAACCACCAGTGGTGGCACGCCGGAGCCGGCGGCATCACGGTGACCGGCGCGGTGGCCACCGCGGGCTTTCTTCTCGAATCCGGCGGCGGCACGCTGCGCCTCCAGGGGACGGTCTCGGGCACCGGCTCGCTCTCGGTCTCCGACGGGACGCTCGTCCTGACCGGGAACAACACGCACTCCGGCGGCACCTTCGTCGTCGGCGGCCACCTGCGCGCGGGCTCCGCCGGCGCCGCGGGCACCGGCACGCTGACCCTGCTCGACGGACGGCTGTCCTCGGACGGCGCGGCCGCGAGGAGCCTGTCCAATGCCATCGCCCTCCAGGGCGACATCGCGCTGGGCGAGGCCGGCACGGGCGCGCTGACCCTGGCCGGCAACGTCGCGCTGGGCGGCGCGAGGCGCACGCTGACCGTGGACAGCGAGGTGACGCTCGGCGGCGTCCTGTCCAATGGCGGGCTCGCCAAGGCGGGCAACGGGCTGCTCCGTCTGACCGGCAACTCGGCCTACTCCGGGGGCACGGAGGTCCTCGCCGGCACCTTGGCGATCGACGGGACAACCACCGCGGCCGCCACCGTCGCCGCCGGCGCGACGCTCGGCGGACGCGGCTCCGTCGGCGCCATCGGGGGAGCCGGCCTCGTGGCGCCCGGCAACAGCCCGGGCATCCTGACGGCGACCTCGGTCGACGGGTCGGCGGGCCTCGACTTCGCGTTCGAGCTCGGCGCGGCGGGCGACCCGCTCTGGTCGGACGCCTCGGCCAGCCTCAACGACGTCCTGCGGCTGACCTCCGCCACGCCTTTCCTGGCGCCGCTGGGTCCGGGCAATCGCATCGAGCTCTTCCTGGGCGTGACCTCGCTCGCCTCGGGGAATGCCTTCCGCGGCGGCCTCTTCACCGACCGCGACACGTCCTTCCTGGCCGAGATCCAGGCGGCCGAGCTGAGGGTGCACCTCCTCGACCCATCCGGCGACCGCCTCCACAACGGCGTCGCCTATGCGCTCTACGACGGGCCCTTGGTCCTCGAGCTGGACACCGTCGCGGCCCTGGCCGCCTTCGCCTCCGGCGCGGAGGCCGGCCATGTGATGCAGCTGACGGTGATTCCCGAGCCCTCGACCCATGGTCTCCTGCTCGGGGCGCTCGGCCTCGCCGCGGCGGCCGCTCGTCGGCGGCGCCTACCCGCTTGACTCCGGGGCGGACCCCTCCACGCTCGGCCTCCCGGTAGCCTGGTAGCGTAGCTCAGTTGGTTAGAGCGAGGGACTCATAAGCCCTAGGTCGGCGGTTCGATCCCGCCCGCTACCACCAACCGGATGTCTCAGGCCGCCAGGATGGCCTTGGCGGGGATGACCTCGGCGTCCTTCCAGAGCGCCTCCAGGCGGAAGGCCGCCCGGGTCTCGGGCCGGAACAGGTGGAAGATCATGTCGAAGGCGTCGACCACGACCCAGCCGCTCTCGCGCTGCGCCTCGATGCCGCGGACGGGCGAGTTCGTGTCGGAGAGGACACGGTCCAGCTCCACGCGGAGGGCGCGGAGATGAGGGTCGGAAGTGCCGGTCGCCATGACGTAGTAGTCGGCGATCGAGGACAGGTTGCCCAGACGGAGGACACGGATGTCCTCGGCCTTCTTGTCGTCGAGGGCCCGCACGGCCGCGACCAGGGCCGCGGGCACCTGGGGCGCCGCGGGCTTGGCGGGCGCGACCGCCTTGGCCTTGGCGGCGGCCCTGGGAGGCGCGGGGGCCTTCGCCTTGGCCGGGGCCTTGGCGCGCGCCGGGGCCTTCGCCTTGGCCGGAGCCTTGGGCTTGGCCTTGGCGGCGGGCTTCGCCCTCGGCGAGACCTTCGCCTTGGCGGCTGTCTTGGCGGAAGGCTTCTTCTTGGAGGCGGTCATGGTGCGGGGCGGTAAAGGCGACGGGCTTCGATGGCGGCGGCGACGGCGGGGGGCAAGGCTTTACCCAAGGGCGCCCCCGCGGCGAGGGCGCGCCGGACCTCGGTGGAGCTGAGAGGGACCTCGGGGACGGATAGCCGGCTGACCCGGGCGACCGGACGCAACGAGGCATCGACCTCGCCGGCGGCGCCGTCGCGGGACAGCACGGCGAGGCGGACAAGGCGGCAGAGCTCGGGCGCCTCGCGCCAAAGATGGAGGCGCGAGAGCTGGTCGGCCCCCAGGATCCAGAAGAGCTCGGAGCCGGGGTTCTCCGCCGCGAGCTCCCGGGCGGTCTCGACCGAGTAGCTGACGCCCCCGCGGCGGACCTCGCGGTCGTCGACGACCGCCCATGGAAGCTCGTCGAACGCGAGCCGCAGCAGGAGGATGCGCTCCGCGGCGGGCGCGGCGGGAGGGCCCTCGCGCAAGGGGGCCCGGGCTGCGGGGACGACGTGCACGCGGTCGAGCGCGAGGGCCTCGCGCGCGGCGGCGGCCAGCGCGAGGTGCCCGGAATGGGGAGGGTCGAAGCTGCCCCCGAGGATCCCGATGCGCGCCGCGCTCACATGAGGGACGAGGCGAGCTCCGAGAGCTGGGAGCGGACCCCGTGGATGAGGCGAACGTGGGCGGTGATGCCGTGGCCCTTCATGCGCTCATGGGTGTGGATCAGGCCGTTCGACTTGCCGTCGAGATAGGGCGTGTCGACCTGGTCGAGGTCGCCGATCAGGACGAGCTTGGAGCCCTCGCCGATGCGCGTGATCACGGTCTTGGCCTCGTGCGGGGTCATGTTCTGCGCCTCGTCGACGATCATGTAGGCGTGGCCGATCGACCGGCCGCGGATGTAGGTCATGGCCTCGATCTCGATGATCCCGGAGTCGAGCAGCCACTGGTAGGGGCGGCGGGGCTGCCCGGCCTGCGCCTGCATCGCCTGGGAGCCGAAGATGGGCGGCGGGGCCTTGCGCGCCATGGCCTGCTTGCGCTTCGCCTTGCTGTCGCTCGCCTGCGCGGCCGGGCCGGCGGCGGGCTGGGCGGGGGCGCCCGGGCGCGTGAAGAGGACCTCCAGGTTGTCGAAGTAGGGCTGGATGTAGGGGGACAGCTTCTCCTCCTTCGTTCCGGGCAGAGCGCCGAGGTCCTTGCCGATCTGCACGACCGGACGGGACACGTAGAGCTTCTTGTAGGGCGAGAACTCGCTCAGGACCTGGGAGAGGGCGGCGGCGATGGAGAGGAAGGTCTTGCCCGTGCCGGCGCGGCCGAAGCAGGTGACGAGGCGGATGTCGGGGTTGAGCAGCGCGTCGAGGAGGATCCACTGCTCGTAGTTCTTGGGGATGACCCGGGTGCCCCGGGGCATCTGGAGCCCCTTGCGGGCGCCGGCGGCGTCGGAGAGGAACTCCCGGTAGAGCGGGAGGGCGACGAGGCCGCCGTCGCCGACATGCCGCGCGGGCTCCGTCCAGCTGTCGGAGACCACCATGACGTACTCGTTGACGAGGGCGCCGCCGTGGACGGAGGCGGGAACGGTCGTCCGGCCGAGCTCGCGGAACTCGCGCATGGCCTCGGCGCCGAGCGCCACGGCCCGGTACTCGCCGTGGTCGCTGGTCTCGACGCGGTCGTTGCGGTAGTCCTGGACCTCGATGCCGAGCGACTTCGCCTTGAGCGCCATGCAGGCGTCCTTCGTCACGAGGATGACCGGGCCGTCCGTCGTGTCGCGCAGGTACAGGGCGGAGGCGATGATGCGGTGGTCGGGCGCGTCGACCTGCATGAAGACGGCCCTCAGGCGCTCCGAGCGCGCGCCCGAGAAATGCTCCCGGATGAGGGACTCGTTGACGACGACCCTGAGCTCGCCGCCGCCGGGCAGCTCGGCGCGGAGCGCGCGGGGGGCGTCCGCGGCGCCCTCGGCGACCTCGCGCAGCGGTCGGCCCTCGAAGAGCTCGCGGATGTGGCGGTTCACCCGGCGGGCGTTGGCGCCGACCTGCCCCTCCGAGACCTTCAGGCGGTCGAGCTCCGAGAGGACCTCCACCGGGATCGCGACCGTGTGCTCGTCGAACTTCCGATAGGATTCCGGGTCGTGGATCAGGACGTTCGTGTCGAGGACGTAGGTCTTTTTCACGTTGGCGCATCCTCGCCGGGAAGCCGGCGGGGCGCAAGCCGCAAAGGCTCAGCGCGCGACCTCGTCACCCAGCCGTCGCAGGAGGTCCCAGCTGTAGATGCCGCTCGAGTGGCCGTCGCTGAAGACCAGGGAGAGCGCGTAGTTGCCGACCCGGTGGAAACCCGTGACCGCGACCCCGGGGAACTCCCGGGGGCCGTCCCCGCCGTGGAGGTTGCCGAGGATGTCGCGCTCGCCCTGGTTCTCGGCGCTCGGCGAGCGCTCGCGGAGGAACTCCCCGGGGAGGAAGTCCTCCCGGCCGTCCTCCCAGCGCAGGGCGAGGAAGGGGCCGATGATCTGGATGTCGGCGGGCGGGCGCACGCGGGGATGCTCGCGGGCCGGCGGCCGGCGACAAGCCCGGAGCGTGGCCGCTTGACTCCCCGCGGCGGGCGGGGGAAGGTGACCGGACCATGGCAGGCGTCGGCAAGCTCCTCAAGCAGGCACAGAAGATGCAGCGCGGCATCGCGGAGGCCCAGCAGGCCCTCGCGGAGGAGCGCATCGAGGTCTCCCACGGCGGCGGCGCGGTGCGCGTGACCGTCAACGGCCATGGCGAGGTGCAAGCCGTGCGCATCGATCCCGAGTTCGCCAAGGAGGGCGCGGCCGCGCTCGAGACCGCCCTCGTCGCCGCGCTCCAGGAGGCGGCGGCCAAGGCGCGCGAGGTCCACCAGGCCCGCATGCAGTCGGCCACCGCCGGCTTCTCCCTCCCCGGCATGGGCGGCCTCTGAGGGAATGACCCCGGCCTTCGACAAGGTCCGCCAGCTCCTCCGCGGGCTCCCTGGCGTCGGCCATCGGTCGGCCGAGCGGCTGGCCCTGCACCTGCTGGTCGAGCGCCCCGCCAGGCTCGCGCCGATCCTCGACGCCCTGCGCGAGGCCGCCGCGGCGGTCGGGCGCTGCGGCCGCTGCGGCAACCTCGCCGAGGGCGCCGCCTGCGCGGTCTGCGCCGACCCGCGGCGCGACCCCGCCCTGCTCTGCGTCGTGGAGAACGTCCCCGACCTGCTCGCCCTGGAGCGCACGGGCTCGTTCCGCGGGACCTACCACGTGCTGCACGGCCGGCTCTCGCCGATCAACGGGGTGGGGCCCGGCGAGCTCAACCTCGCGAGCCTCGGCGCCCGCCTCGTCGCCGAGCCGGTCACCGAGGTCGTGCTCGCCCTCGGCAACGACATCGAGGGCGAGGCCACCTGCCATTACATCCGCGAGAGCTTCCTCGCCACGCGCCTGGGAACCAAGGTCACGCGCATCGGCTTCGGCCTGCCGAGCGGCAGCGGCCTGACCTTCGCGGACGCGGAGACGCTCCGCAGCTCCCTGGAGGGCCGGCGCGATGTCGCTCCCTGAGGGCCCCGGCCACCTGCCGCCCGAGGTCGAGGCCGCCTGGCTCGCGCGGGCGGAGCAAGTCACCGGGCTCGCCGGCGAGGCGGCGCTCGAGCGCCTGCGCCCCGCCGTCTCGCGGCTCTCCGACCTCTTCACGATGGGACGCCCCGCCGGCGACTTCCCGGACTACCTGGCCGACGATTCCCTGCTGGCCGCTTACGGGCTCTTCTTCTTCCCGCAGTCCTGGGCGCGGGCCGGCTGGGCCCTGGCCCACGCCCGGCTCCGCGGCTGGAAGCCGGCCTCGGCGCGCCCCCGCATCCTCGACCTCGGCTCCGGACCCGGCTCCTGCGGCCTCCGGCTCGCGCGGGCGCTGGGCGGGGAGGGCGAGCTGCGGCTGCTCGACCGCTCGCCCGCCGCGCTCGCGGCCGCCGAGGCGCTGGCGCCGCAAGCGGCGCCGGGCTGGACGGCGCTCGGCACGGTCGGCGACGCGCGCGACCCGCGCGACTGGCCGCAGGGGCCGTTCGACATCGTCGTGGCCGGCTTCGTCCTCAACGAGCTCGGGCTCGACGACGCGGGCAAGGACGCGTGGTTCGAGTCGGCCGCCTCCCAGCTCGCGCCGGGCGGCCTGCTCATCCTGGTCGAGCCGGCGCTGAGGACGACCGCCGAGCCGCTGCGCCGGCTTTCCGACCGACGGGCGTCGCGCTCGCCCCGACGGATCGGGCCGGAGGTCGACGACGCGCCCTGCCCCATGCTGGGCGGGGAGCACTGGGACCACGAGGTGCGCGCCTGGGAGGCGCCGCCCGCGACCGCCTACCTCAACCGGAAGCTCCACCGGGACCTCGGCGCCGTGCGCTGGTCGCAGGCGCTCTTCTCGGACGCGCCCCTGCCGCCGCTGCCGGGCGACGCCGCGCGCGTCGTCGCGGAACCCCAGCTCCTCAAGGGGCTCTTCCGGCTGGTCGTGTCGGCGGGCGGTCGGCTCAGGACGGTCGAGGCCGCCACCCGCGGGCTGAGCAAGCGCGAGGCCAAGGACCTCGCCGCCGGCTTCGCGCGCGGCGACCTGGTGCGCGTGCCGCCGGGCGAGGAGCGCCGCGTGGAGGCGTCCTCGCTCGTCCGGCTCGGACCCTGACACTCCCGCCTTGCCCCGAGGTCGGCCCGGGCAAGGATGCGCCCCGATGCCCACCCGCTTCCTGCCGAAGGACCTCGATCCGGCGCGGCCCCTCGCGATCATCGCCGGGCGCGGCATCTACCCTTCCCTGCTCGCCGAGGCCGCGCGCGCCGCGGGCACGCCGGTGCGGCTGGTGGCCTTCGAGGGCGAGGCCGACCCCGGCCTCGTCGCGTCCTTCCCCGCCGCGGAGCGGCGCGGCGTCGAGGTGGGCAAGCTCGGCGACCTCCTCGAGGCGCTGCGGGACCTCGGCGCCGCGTCCGCGGTCATGGCCGGCCAGGTCGCGCCGCGGAAGCTCTTCTCGGGCATGGTGCCCGACCTCCGGCTCGTGGCGCTGCTCGCCCGGCTCCCCGAGCGCAACGCGGAGACGATCTTCGGCGCCGTGGCGGCCGAGATCGAGGCGACCGGCGTCCGCATGGTCGACGCCCGCGCGCACCTGGATGGGCATCTCGCCGCGGAAGGGCGCATGACCGGCTGGCTCGGCGGCTCGGTCGACGACGCCGAGCTCGCCTTCGGCGTGCGCATGGCGCGGGAGATGGCGCGGCTCGACGTCGGCCAGTCCGTCGTCGTCGCCAAGGGCACGGTCATCGCCGTCGAGGCGTTCGAGGGCACGGACAACATGCTGCGGCGCTGCGGCGCCACCGGCGGCAGGGAGATGCTGCTCGTGAAGGCGGCCAAGCACGGGCAGGACTGGCGCTTCGACGTGCCCTGCTTCGGCGAGCGCACGCTGGAGAGCATGGCCGAGGGCGGCGTGCGCAAGGCCGCGCTCGAGGCGGACGCCGTCCTGCTCCTCGACAAGCCGCGCGTGCTGGCCAAGGCGCGCGAGCTCGGCATCACCCTCGTCGGCTTCCGATGAGCCCCGCCGAGGCCGCCCTGGCCAAGCTGCTCGGCGACCGGCTGGGCGACATCGGCGCCGTGCGCGCCGTCGCGCTCGGCAAGGGCTCGGTCCGCGTCACGCTCGACCTGGCCGGGCAGCCGGGTCCGGTGGAGGTGTCGGCCGAGGGGCTGAGCTGGGAGCCCGACGGCGACGCGGTCGTGGTGCGCTGGACGCGCGTCGGCAGCTCGCTCGCCTGGCTGGACCGGCTCGCCGCGGCCGCCTCGGCGCGCGCCGGCGACAGGGTCCGGGTGCCGGACTCGCTCCGGCTGCTCCCGCTCAAGCTCCTCCTGCCGCGACGCGAGCCCCCTCAGCCGTCGAAGTAGGTCCAGCCCTCCGCCGCCGAGGCCACGAGCCACGCCAGCAGGAGGGCGAGGGTCAGGATCAGCAGCTTCCGGTGGAGAATCCAAGCTCCCCGCAGGTCCTCGCGATGGTCGACCGCGCCCTGGCCCGTGAGGAACATGCGGACGCGCACGGCCCAGGGCATCCGGGTGCGCCCCGAGAGGTCGGGATGCGGGTAGGAGGACTCCCGGTAGGCGCGGGAGCCGCGGAGCAGGAGCCGCAGCCGACGGAACATCCCCGCCATCCTGCCGCAAATGGGGACGCTTTACAAGCGGCCTCCGTTGCCCTTGGCTGGAGGCGGTGAAAGCGACGACCCGCTCCCTCCGCGCCCTCAAGGGCCGCCGCCCCCTCGTCTGCCTCACCGCCTACGACGCGGTGACGGCCCGTCTGGCCGACGCCGCCGGCGTGGACCTCATCCTCGTGGGCGATTCCCTCGGCAACGTGGTGCTGGGCCATGCCAGCACGGTCCCGGTCACGCTCGAGGACATGCTGCGGGCCACCGCCGCCGTGGCCCGGGCAAAGCCCGAGGCCCTCGTCGTGGCCGACATCCCCTTCGCCCTCGCGCACGACGGGTTCCCCACCCTGCTCCGGGCCTGCCGACGCCTCCTGCAGGAATCCGGCGCCGAGGCGGTCAAGGTCGAGGGCGGCGCGACGCTGGCCCCGGCCGTGGCCAGGCTCGTCGACGCCGGCATCCCCGTCATGGGCCACGTCGGGCTGCTGCCCCAGCGGGTGCACGCCGCCGGGTATCGACGGCGCGGCGTGACGGAGGCGGACCGCGCGGCGGTGCTCGCCGACGCGCGCGCCCTCGCCGGGGCGGGCGCCTTCGCCATCGTCGCGGAGTGCGTCGAGCCCGCGCTGGCCGGCCGCCTGCGGCGCGAGGTGCCCGTGCCGATCGTGGGCATCGGGTCGGGCGCCGACTGCGACGGGCAGATTCTCGTCTTCCACGACCTCGTCGGGCTCACCGAGAACCCGCCGCCCTTCGCCCGGCGCGAGGCCCGCCTCGGCGACCTCGCGGTCGCCGCCATCCGCCGCTGGTCGGGCAAGGTCCGGAAGGGAGGCCGCGGATGAACAGCGTCGTCCTCGGCGCCGGCGCGTGGGGCACCGCCATGGCGCTGCACCTCGCCCGCCAGGGCCACACCGTCACCTTGGTGCCCCGCCGGCAGGAACAGGCGCTCGAGCTCGCCTCGGGACGCGAGAACCGCGCCTACCTTCCCGGACACTTCCTCGACGCCAGCATCCAGGTCGGGCTGGAGCCCGCGCCCGCGCTGATGGAGGCCGACCTCGTGCTGGTGGCCTGCCCGTCGTCGGGCCTGGAGGCCATGGCGAGTTCCCTCGCCGCCTCGCTCGACCGCGCCCAGCCGCCGCGGCTCGTCGTCTCCCTCTGCAAGGGCCTGGAGCGCGGCACCCTGCGCCGCCCCTCCGAGGTCCTGGCCGCCGCCCTCCCCGGCGTCGCCCTGGCGACGCTGACGGGCCCGACCAACGCCGACGAGGTCGCCCGCGGGCTGCCGACGGCCGTGGTGCTCGCCGGCGGCGACGAGCCGGCGCTCGTCGAGACCCAGTCGGCCCTCAGCGGCCCGAGCCTGCGCGTGTACACCTCGGACGACCTCGCGGGCGCCGAGATCGGCGGGACGCTCAAGAACGTCTACGCCCTCGCCGCCGGCCTCTGCGACGGCCTCGGCCTGGGCTCCAACGCCAAGGCCTCGCTGCTCACGCGCTCCCTGCTCGAGATGGTGCGGCTCGGCGAGGCCCTCGGCGGCCGGCGCGAGACCTTCCTCGGGCTCAGCGGCGTCGGCGACCTCATGGCCACGGCGCACGGCGCCTGGAGCCGCAACCGCGGCTACGGCGAGGAGCTGGCGCGCGACCTCGAGGGCGCCAAGGCGGGCCTGCTCGCCCGCAAGTCGGTCGTCGAGGGCGTCTGGGCCGCGCAGGCGTTCGCCGAGCTCGCGCGTCGCCGGGGGCTCGAGGCGCCGGTGCTGGCCGGGGTCGACGCGCTGCTGCGCGGCGAGCGCACCGCGGCCGAGACGGTGGCCGGGCTCATGGGGCGCGGCCTGAAGCGCGAGGCATGAGCGACGCCGAGCCCCGTGCGTCCCGCATCGAGGGCCGCGGGCTCTTCGTCACCCGGCTCCACCGGGCCGGCGAGGTCGCGGCCATCTACCGGGGGCCGGTGGTCGCCGCGCCGCCGGGACCGGACGCCGAGGGGAGGGTCCACGCCCTCGAGCTGGAGCCGGGGCGCTGGATCGACGGCCGGGGCGAATCCAACCTCGCGCGGTTCGCCAACCATGCCTGCCGGCCGACCGCCGAGGCGGTGCGCGCCGGCGACACCGTCGAGCTGCGGGCGCTGGAGGACCTCCCGGCCGGGGCCGAGGTCACCTTCGACTACGGTTTCGGGCTGGCCGACGCCCTCGGCAACCCCTGCCGATGCGGGGCCGAGGGCTGCCCCGGGTTCATCGTGGCCGAGCCGCTCAGGCCCCTGCTGAGACGCCAGCTGCGGGGCGGAAAAGGGAGGGATTGACCCCCCAGCCGGGCGGGGCAAGGTTCGGTGCTGGTTCCCTCCCGGACCCCATGAACAAAGTCCCCCTCACATCGCTCGACCCGCGCGTGCAGAAGCAGGCCGCGGCCGCCGAGCAGAATCTCAAGGGCAACCCCCAGTACGCGATGGAGCTCGTCTCCGGCCTGCTGGCCCGGAACCCCGGCTGCGTCGAGATCCGCCGCCTGCTCCGGCGCGCCCAGAAGGCCGCCCTCGGCACGGGCGGCGGCGGCATCGGCGGGTTCCTCGGCGGCCTCCTCGGCGGCCCCAACCTCAAGCTCGCCGAGTCGGACCCCGTGGCGGCCATGGTCGACGCCGAGGCCCGCCTCGCCAAGAAGCCCGGCGACATCGGCGCGCACCGGCAGCTGGCCGCCGCCGCCGCCAAGCTCGGCCTCTGGGACACCGCGGCCTTCGCCCATGAGGAGATCGCCGAGCTGAGCCCCAAGGACCCCGAGGCCGCCGTCGCCGCGGCCAACGCGCACATCGAGGACAAGGAGTTCGACAAGGCGCTGGCCTACGTGGACCTCAAGCTCAAGGCCTTCCCGGGCAACGGCGGGCTCATGGAGGCGATGCGCAAGGCCTCCGTCGCCAAGACCATGGCCAAGGGCAACTGGGAGGGCGGCGAGGATTTCCGCTCCAAGCTCAAGGACTCCGACGAGGCCACGCGCCTCGAGCAGGCCTCCCGCGTGATGACCGACGCCGCCTCGGCCCAGGAGGTCATCGCCGGCCTGGCCAGGCAGATCGAGTCCGACACGGAGAACCTCAACCTCTACCGCGAGATCGTCCGCCAGTTCACCGTCATCGGCGACTTCGACAGCGCCATCGCCTGGCTGCAGCGCAGCCGCCTCACCCCTCTGGGCCGCGGCGACGCCGCCCTGGAGCGCCAGGAACATGAGCTCGGGCTCCGCCGCTATGCCGCCCGCGTCAAGGCCCTGCGCGACGCCGGCGACGCGGCCGGCGCCGACGCCCTCGCCGCCGAGGAGGCGGACTTCCGCCTCGCGGGCGCCCTCGCCGCCGTCGAGCGCTACCCCAACGACTACGGCTATCGCCACGAGCTCGGCCAGCTGCTGCTCGCCCGCGGGCGCCTCGACGAGGCCATCCAGCAGCTGCAGTTCGCCCAGCGCAACCCGAAGCTCCGCCAGTCCGCCCTGCTCGGACTCGGGCGCGCCCTGCTCGCCGGCCGCAAGTTCGACCTCGCCATCGAGCAGCTGCAGCTGGCCAAGTCGGAGCTCGCCGTGATGAACGACCTCAAGAAGGAGGTCATCTACGTCCTCGGCGGCGCCTTCGAGGCGGCCGGCAAGCCGAAGGAGGCCATCGACGAGTACAAGGTCATCTACACGGCCGACGCCTCCTACCGCGACGTCGCCGCCAAGATCAACGCGTTCTACGACAAGCAGGCCTCCTGAGATGGCCCTGACTCCTTTCCGCAGCCGCCTCATCGCCGACGTCGGCGTGAGCATGGGCGACGAGGGCAAGGGCCGCCTCATCCCCGAGGTCGTCCGCGAGCTGCAGGCCCTCACCGGGCGCCGCGACGCGGTCGGCACCGTCCTGAAGGTCAACGGGGGCGCGAACTCCGGGCACACCGTCGCGGGCCTCAAGCTCAACCTACTGCCCGGCGGCGTCGCGGAGCACGACGTCCCCTGCCTGGCCCTCGGCTCCGGCGTGGTGGCCGACCCACGCAAGGCCCTCTGGGAGGCCGTGCCCCTCGAGCGCGCCGGCATCCCCGTCCTCGGCCGGCTCCTCATCGACGAGCGCTGCATGGTGAGCGACGTCTCGCACCGCATCCTCGACCTCGCCTGGGAGGACTACCGCGTCCGCATCCTCGGCGAGGAGCCCCGCGGCTCGACCGGCCGCGGGATCTCCCCGGCCTATGTCGACGAGACCGCCCAGCTGCAGATGCAGTTCTGGGAGTTCCTCGCCTCCCGCGAGGCCTTCGCCCAGCGCCTGGCCGCGCGCCTCGACCGCGCCGAGCGCACCGCCCGCCACGTCTGCCAGGTCCCGGCCGACGTCTGGAACGGGTTCTTCGACCGCCTCACCCAGGCCGAGCAGCGCGCCAACGCCGGCGCCATCGAGTCCGGCGCCTTCCCCGCCTCGGAGTTCGACTTCACCCGTTTCCGCGGGAAGGAGCCCTGGACCTTCGACCGCGAGGCCGTCACCGAGACCTACTGGCAGGCCGGCCGCCGCCTCGCCACCTGCATCGGCGACGTCCGCGAGCGCGTGCTCGGCGACCTCGCGGCGGAGCGCAGCGTCCTCGGCGAGTTCGGCCAGGCCTTCTGGCTCGACAAGCGCCTGGGCTTCGCGCCCAACGTCACCGCCTCGCACACCTTCACGCCCGAGATCTTCGTCTCGGCCGGCATCCCCGCCCAGCCCGTCCACGTCATCGGCTGCTGCAAGGCCTACGACACCAAGGTCGGCACCCACACCTTCCTCACCCAGATGCCGGAGGACCATCCGCTCTGCCGGCGCCTGAGCCGCCTGGAATTCGGGACCAGCACGGGCCGCCAGCGCATGGTCGGCTGGTGCGACCTCGTGGAGAAGGCCGACGCCCTGCGCTACGGCGGCTACGACGACCTCGTCATCAACAAGCTCGACGCCCTCTCGCCCCACGGCGACTGGAAGGGCGGCGACCTCCTGCTCTGCACCGGCTACGCCGACGCCTCGGGCAAGGTGCACGCCGGCGTCCCGCGCGACGACGCCCTGCGGCGCACGCTCCGGCCCGTCTACGCCACGCTCCCCGGCTGGTCCGAGGACATCACCGGCGTCCGCTCCTTCGCCGCCCTGCCCCGCGAGGCGCGCCGCTATGTCGCCTTCATGGCCCGGGAGATCGTCCGGCTCGCCGCCCGCGGCGGCTCGCCCACCCAGGTCCCCAACATCCGCTATGTCGGCGTCGGGCCCGATCCCGACCAGGTCATCGCCGACATCCCGCCCACCGCGGATCTCGTCGCCCAGGCCTGAGGATGGAGCACACCTTCGCGATCCCCCTCTGGGCGCTCGTCGACCGGCAGAAGGTCGACCCCCGGACCTCCGACCTGCGCGGCCTCGCCCGCCAGCTCGGCCGCTGGCTCGAGCACAACCACGGGGTCCAGCACAAGGGCACCGCCATCGAGGAGACCGACGAGGCCGCGCCGGGCGCGGACCCCGTCCTGATCGTCGCCGGCGTCCCGCAAATCCATTGGCCGGCCATGCTCGCCCTCGCCGCGTCCCAGCGCTGCACGCTCTATGTGATGGTCAAGGAGGCCGACGGCCGCTCCGCCCTTCGCCCGCTCAGCGTGCCGAGGGAGTGAGGGAGTCGCGGGAGCGCTGGTTCGCTGGGACGCTGCTTCGCTGTTCCGCACCGTTCCGGGATTCCGTGATTCCGTGCCCCTGTGCCCCTTTTCTTCCGTGAAGCCATTCCTGCGGTGACTGCGGTATCTGCGGGCGAGAACTCGCATCCACTCGTTACCTCCCGATTTCCGTGAAGCCGCGAAGCTTGCTTCCCCATTAGGCCATCAAGCCCGCGTCCCGTGCTTCTGTGAAGCCGCGAAGCTGCGAAGCCGTGCTTCCGTGCCGCCCGCCGCCGCGAGGCGCCGCCGCCGCTCCGCTCTCAGGCGGAAGCGAAGGCGCGCGCCCGGGCGAGGACCTTGTCCTTGCCGAGCACCCGGAGCACATCGGAGAGATGCGGGCCACCGGCCTGGCCGGAGACGGCGTAGCGGACGGGGGCGAAGAAAGCGGTCGGCTTCTGGCCGTGGGCCTCGCCGGCGGCGGCGAAGGCGGCGTCGATGCCGGCATTGTCCCAGGCGGCGGCCTCGAGATGGGGCAGGACCTGGGCGACGGTCGCCTTGGGGTCGCCCTTCAGGCGGGCCAGGGCCTCGGGGCTTCGGGCGAAATCGTCGGAGAGGAAGTAGCCGACGAAGGCGGGCAAGTGCTCGAGCTCGCTCAGCTTCTCCTGGACGATGGCGAGGATCGGCCCGAGGTCGGCGGCGGCGGCCTTGATGCCGGCGGCCTCGAGGCGGGCGGCGGCGAGGCGGGCGAAGGCGTCGGCCGGCAGATGGCGCAGGGTGGCCTGGTTGACCGAGGCCATCTTGCGCTCGTCGAAGCGCGCGTTGGCCTGGTGGATGTCCCCCAGCTCGAACTGGGCGATGATGTCGGCGATGGGCAGGACCTCGCGCCCGTCCTTGGGCGTCCAGCCGAGGAGGCAGAGGTAGTTGCGCACGGCCTCGGGGAGGTAGCCGCGGTCGCGGTACTCCTCGACGAGGGCGCCGCGGTCGCGCTTGGACATCTTGCCCGGGCCGTCCGTCTTGAGGATGAGCGGGATGTGGGCGTAGGTCGGCAGCGGGGCGCCGAAGGCCCGGAAGAGCTCCACGTGCTTGGAGGTGTTCGACAGGTGGTCCTCGCCGCGGATGACATGGGTGATGCCCATCGCGATGTCGTCGACGACGTTGACGAAGTGGAAGACCGGCTCGCCGTTGGCGCGGAACAGCACGAAGTCGCGGTCCTCGGCGCGCTCGACGCGGCCGCGCACCAGGTCGTCGATCAACACGGGGGCGGCGGCGACCTTCTCCACGTCCTTCTTGGCGAAGTCGTCGTAGGCCACGTGCCGCTCGCCCTCGAGGCGGAACCACCACGCGCCGTCCTTCTCGTAGGCCCGGCCCTTGTCGGCTAGGACCTTGAGCTGCGCCCGGTAGAGGTCGCCGCGCTGCGACTGGAAATACGGGCCGAACGGCCCGCCGACCTCGGGGCCCTCGTCCCAGTCCATGCCCAGCCAGCGCATGCCCTCGAGGAGCACCCGCAGGGCCTCGTCGGTGTTCCGCTCCTTGTCGGTGTCCTCGATGCGAAGGACGAAGGTGCCGCCCGTGTGGCGGGCATAGAGCCAGTTGAATAGGGCCGTGCGCGCGCTGCCGATGTGGAAGAACCCGGTGGGGCTGGGGGCGAATCGGGTGCGGATGGCCATGGGCGGGGATGGCGTAGACATCCGCCCTAGGGGGGGCGAGAATTTTAGGCGGCCGGCCTCAGGCGCGGCGCCGCGCCTAGAATCCAAAGGACAGACTTCAAAGGACAGGAAGGCGACTCCCCCGACCCTCCGGGCTTCGAAGCCTATCCTTGGGACTTCTGCGGTCTGGGTATCATCCGCGGCCCTGCATCCATGTAGGTCAAGTTGCCACCCCTCTGGACTTTGAAGTCCGTCCTTTGGAGTCTCCACACAGCCGTGGCCCGACGGGGACTCGAACCCCGAACCAATTGCTTAAAAGGCAACTGCTCTACCATTGAGCTATCGGGCCCGGCAGGGACAGGGAATCCCGGACGGACCTCGAGGCAAGCCAAAGGCGGCCGCGGCGGGCCTCAGCCGACCTTGAGCTTGCCGCGCGCGGCGAGGGCCTCGGCGATCTGCACGGCGTTGAGCGCGGCGCCCTTCCAGAGCTGGTCGCCGGAGACCCAGAGCGAGAGGCCGTTGTCGAAGAGCGTGTCCTTGCGGATGCGGCCGACGCCGCACTTCTCCTTGCCGGCGTAGTCCAGGGGCATCGGGTAGGTCTTGGAGGCGGGCTCGTCGCGCACCTCGGCGCCGGGGAAGGCGGCGATCGCGGCGCGGGCGGCGGCGACGTCCACGGGGCGCTCGAACTCGGCGCTGACGGCGATGGAATGGGAGCGCAGGACGGGCACGCGCACGCAGGTCGTGCTCACGCGGAGCGTCGGGTGCCCGAGGATCTTGCGGCCCTCGTGCAGCATCTTCATCTCCTCCTTCGTGTAACCGTCCTCGAGGAAGCTGTCGACGTGGGGGATGAGGTTGAAGGCTATGGGGTGCGGGTAGACCTTGGGGGCGAGGGTCTCTCCGCGGGCCCAGGCGCGCAGCTGGTCCTCGAGCTCCTTCATGGCCTCGGCGCCGGTGCCGGAGACGGCCTGATAGGTGGAGGCGAAGAAGCGGCGCAGGCCAAAGGCGCGATGCAGGGGCGCGAGGGCCATAAGGGTGATGGCCGTCGAGCAATTGGGATTGGCCACGATGCCCCGGTGGGCGTCGAGGGCGGCCTCGTTGATCTCAGGGACGACGAGGGGGACGTCGTCCCGCATGCGGAAGGCGGACGAGTTGTCGATGACCACGCAGCCGCGGCGCACGGCCTCCGGGGCCAGGGCGAGGGAGATCGAGCCGCCGGCCGAGAAGATGGCGGCGTCCAGGCCCTCGAAGGCCTCGGGCTTGGCCTCCTGGACGGTCCAGTCCTTGCCCCCGAAGGCGACCTTGCGGCCGGCCGAGCGGGCCGAGGCGAGGGGGCGGAGCTCCTTCACGGGGAAGGCGCGCTTGGCCAGGAGCGCGAGGAGCTCTTGACCGACGGCGCCGGTGACGCCCACGATGCCGATGCGATATGCCATCTGCGGAGACAATGAGGTTGTTGGGGCTGGCCGAGGAGCGCCGAGAGGCGCTGGGCCTGCCTGCCGCGGACGATTGCCTGGTGGTCTCGGTTGTCCAGCAAACATTGGTCCGGTTCCACCGCGGCCGCCCGGTGCGGACCCACCGCGTCAGCACCGCCCGGGCAGGCGTCGGCTGCGTCCAGGACTCGCTGCGGACGCCCGAGGGCCTGCACCGCGTCGCCGAGCGGATCGGCGCAGGCGCGCCTTCCGGCATGGTCTTCAAGGCCCGCCAGCCAACGGGCAAGCTCGCGGCGGAATGGCCGTCGCCGGAGGACAACCTCATCACCTCGCGCATCCTTTGGCTGGAGGGGCTCGAGGAAGGCCGCAACCGCGGCAAGGACGCCGAGGGGCGGGTCGTCGACACCCATGCCCGCTTCGTCTACATCCACGGCACCAACCAGCGCGACCGCCTCGGCCAGCCCAACAGCCACGGCTGCGTCCTGCTGGCCGACGAGGAAGTCATCGAGCTCTTCGACGCCGTGCCGTCCGAGGCGCTGGTGATGATCGGGTGAGGGTAAGAAATCAAAGGACAGACTTCAAAGTCCAGATGGTGACGCCGGCCCCTTCTGTCGGTTGGGAACCCATCATCGCGTAACTCACGTGTTTTCACCCTCCGCTTCCCGTGGCCCTGCGAAGCCTTGTGGCTGTCAGCCCATTAAGCCGGTAAGCCATTTAGCCATCCCACCGTGCCGCTGTTAAGCTGTGACCCTGCGAAGCTGTGCCCCTGTGAAGCCGCCCGAAGGCGCCTCAAATCTTCCTCACCACCGACTTGGCGATGCCCTGCACCGTCAGGTCGGACACCGGATAGAGCTCCGGATAGGCGGGGTTCTCCGCCTTGAGGAAGGTCTTGCCGCCCTGGCGGACGAGGCGCTTGAGCGTCGTCTCGCCGTCGATGAGGGCCGCCACGATGTCACCGGGCTTGGGCTGGCCGGGCTCGATGACGACCATGTCGCCGTCGAAGATGTTGGCGTCGATCATGCTGTCGCCGCGGACGCGCAGGGCGAAGGACTGGGGCGGGCGACGGCGCGCGCCCTCGCGGATGGGGACCTGGAGCTGGTCGAGCACGCCCGAGGACTCAGTGTGGTCGGGGAAGCCGGCGGCGATGGCGCCCATGACGGGCAAGGCGTCGACCTGGATGGCGTCCTCATCGGGACCCTCGTAACGGATGACGACGTCGTCGGGGGCCGAAGGGGCCTCGACGTTGATGCGATAGGCGCGGGCGGCGCCGGGGACGCGCTCCAGGACCCCCTTGCGCTCCAAGGCCTGCAGGTGGCCGTGGACGGCGTTGGTGCTGGCGAACTTGAAATGGGCCTGGATGTCGCGGATCGAGGGCCAGTAGGCGTGCTTGGCCAGGAACTTCTGCATGAAGGCCAAGATGGCCTGCTGGCGGTCGGTGAGGGCTTCCATGATGGACGGATGTTCAGGTGATAGGGCGTTCATGTCAAGGCCCTTTCGCCCTGACGGCAGGAGGCGGCACAGAGACGCGGCTTCACGGCTTCACGGAGAGCAAGCCCGGCATCGGACAGCCTCGATTTCCCTGTCCTTTGAGGTCTATCCTTTGAAGTCTATCCACCGAATGGCCCGCGAGAACCGCCACACCGACATCCATCGTCCCCTCAAGCTGCTCGACGAGGGTGACATCCCCGAGCTGCTCAAGGGCCTCCAGGATCCCCTCGTCCTCGTGCTGGATGGCATCCAGGACCCGCACAACCTCGGCGCCCTGCTCCGCACCGCCGACTGCGCCGGCTGCGCCTTCGTCGTGGTGACCCGCAAGAACTCCGCGCCCATCACCGAGACCGTGCGCCGCGTCGCCGTCGGCGCCGCCGAGGCCCTGCCCATCGTCCAGGCCAGCAACCTGCGCAACGCCCTCGAGAAGCTGAAGAAGGGCGGTGTCTGGATCGCCGGCACCAGCGACCACAAGGCCAGCCAGTCGCTCTACAGCGCCAAGCTCAAGGGCCCCCTGGCCATCGTGGTCGGAGCCGAGGGCGACGGCATCCGGCACCTGACGGCCGAGACCTGCGACTTCCTGCTGCGCATCCCGATGCTCGGCACCGTGCCCTGCCTGAACGTGTCCGTGGCGGGCGGCGTCTGCCTCTTCGAGGCCCTCCGCCAGCGCGGCGCCCGCTGAGCCCGTCATTTTTCCCTTGAACCCGTCGCGGGGGTTTGCACTCATCCCCTTCCCGCTGTCCTGGCCGGATAGCTCAATGGTAGAGCAGTTGACTCTTAATCAATTGG
>CAYYLJ010000007.1:0-41509 GCA_964472585.1 uncultured Enterobacteriaceae bacterium
AGCGGGATGCCGCGGGCGCGCAGGTAGAAGAGCTCGGCGGGGTCGATCTGCCCGGTGGTCGCGCCGTGCGAGCACTTCACGTCGTTGGCCTCGATCTCAAGGCCGGGCAGCGAGTTCGCCTCGGCCTCCGGCGACAGCAGCAGGTTGCGGTTGGTCTGGTAGGCGTCCGTCTTCTGGGCGTCGGGCGCCACCTTGATGAGGCCGGAGAAGATGGTGCGCGACTTGCCGAGAAGGGCGTTCTTGAAGAGCAGGTCGGAGGTCGCGGAGCCGGCCTGGTGCACCTGGAGGGTGCGCTGGTCGAACTCCTGCTCGCCGTCGGCGACGCCGATGCCATAGAGCCGGACGTCCGCGCCGGCGCCCTCGATGCGGACGACGTTCTCGAGGCGGGCTCGGCGGGAGCCGAGGGAGGCGTTGACCGAGGTGATCCGCGCGTCGCGCTCGCCGGTCGTGGTGTCGACCTGGAACGACTGCGACTCGCGGCCCCAGTCCTGGACCGAGAGGCGGTGGACCGAGGCGTTGGGGCCGGCATGGACGTCGGCGGCGGACACGCTCAGGGCGCGGCCGTCGGCGGACGCCCCCAGGAAGAAGTCCGCGACCGAGGCCTCGGCGCCCTCCTCGGCGACCACCAGCGCGTGGGGGAAGACCGCGGCGCCGTCGGCGCTGGCCCAGTGGACGGCCACGAAGGGCTTGGCGACGGACACGCCCTTGGGGACGTGGAGGACGGTGCCGGAGCGGAGCCAGGCCTTATGCAGGGCCAGGAAGCGGGCGCCGCCGAGGGCGGCCGGGTGGCGCAGCAGGCGGGCCTGGAGCAGCGCGGGGCGGTGGCGGAAGGCGTCCTCGAGCGTCTCGAAGACGACGCCCTTGGCGGCGAGCTCCGGGGACAGGGCGGGCTTGAGCGCGCAATGCCCGTCGATGAAGACCGCGAGCGCGGCGGCGTCGGGCACGAGCTCGGCGGCCTTGGCGACCAGGCGGTCGACCGTGGCGTCGTCGGGCGCGGGCGCCGGCGCGAAGCCGTCGAGGGTCAGCGAGCGGGTGTCGGAGAAGCGCCAGGCCTCGTCGCCCAGGCGGGGCATGGGCAGGGCGCGGGCGGCCTCGAGGCCCTCGCGGCGGATGGCGGCCAGCCAGGCGGGGGCGGCGGCGTCGGGCGCGGGGGCGAGCACGGGGGCGGCGGGGGAGGGCGTGGCGGCGGTCGTCATGGCGGGTTCAGCCGACGGAGCCCTCCATCTCGAGCTCGATGAGCCGCTTGAGCTCCACCGAGTACTCCATGGGGAATTCCTTCACGAGGTCGTTGACGAAGCCGTTCACGGCGAGGGACATCGCCTCGCCCTCGGACAAGCCGCGCTGCATCATGTAGAAGATCTGCTCGGCGGAGACCTTCGAGACGCTGGCCTCGTGCTGCACGCTGTTGCGGCTGCCGCGCACGGTGATGGCGGGGTAGGTGTCCGTCCGGCTGTTGGCGTTGATGAGCAGGGCGTCGCATTCCGTGTTGTTGCGGCAGTTGCGCAGCGTGCGGGGGATGTGCACCTGGCCGCGGTAGGTCGCGCGGCCCTCGCCCACGGAGATGGACTTGGAGATGATGTTGGACGTGGTGTCGTCGGCCGCGTGGATCATCTTGGCGCCGGTGTCCTGGTGCTGGCCGTCGGAGGCCAGGGCGATGGAGAGCACCTCGCCGCGGGCGCGCCTGCCGCGCAGGATGACGCCGGGGTACTTCATGGTCAGGCGCGAGCCGATGTTGCAGTCGATCCAGCGGACCTCGGCGTCCTCCTCGGCCAGGCCGCGCTTGGTCACGAGGTTGAAGACGTTGTTGGACCAGTTCTGGACGGTGATGTACTGGATCTTGGCGCCCTTGAGCGCCACCAGCTCCACCACCGCGGAGTGCAGGGTGGCCGTCTCGAACTTGGGGGCGGTGCAGCCCTCCATGTAGGTGACCTCCGCGCCCTCGTCGGCGATGATGAGGGTGCGCTCGAACTGCCCGAAATTCTCGGCGTTGATGCGGAAGTAGGCCTGGAGCGGCTGGCGGACCTTGACGCCCTTGGGGACGTAGATGAAGGAGCCGCCGGAGAAGACGGCGGAGTTGAGGGCGGCGAACTTGTTGTCCGACGCGGGGATGACCTTGCCGAACCAGCGGCGGAAGACCTCGGCGTGCTCGCGCAGGCCCTCGGTCGGCCCGACGAAGATGACGCCCTGCTTCTCGAGGTCCGCCTTCATGTTGGAGTAGGCGGCCTCGGAGTCGAACTGGGCCTCGACGCCGGCGAGGAACTTGCGCTCGGACTCGGGGATGCCGAGGCGCTCGAAGGTCGCCTTCACGTCGTCGGGGACCTCCTCCCAGGTGCGCGAGGGCTTCTGGCCCTTGGCGAGGTAGTAGCGGATGTCGCCGAAGCGGATGCTCTCGAGGTCCTTGGTCGCCCAGTGGGTGGGCATGGGCATCGACTCGAAGATCCGCAGCGCCTTGTGGCGGAACTCGCGGACCCACTCGTCCTCGCCCTTGACCTTGGCGATGTAGTCGATGGTCGCGGGGGTGAGGCCCACGCCGGCGTCGTAGGCGTAGTCCTCCTTGTAGCGGAAGTTGCCCTTCTCGCGATCGACGTCGATCGCGGCCTGCTGGGCGTCGGTCTCGGTTCCGGTGTCGCTCATGGGATTCAGGCCTTGGCGAGCTCCTTGCCGACCCAGTCGTAGCCCTTGGCCTCGAGCTCGAGGGCCAGCTCCTTGCCGCCGGTGTGGACGATGCGCCCGTCGTACATGATGTGCACCTTGTCGGGCACGATGTGTTCCAGCAGGCGCTGGTAGTGGGTGATGACGAGGAAGCCGGCCGAGGGGCCGCGGGCCTTGTTCACGCCCTCGGCCACGATGCGCAGGGCGTCGATGTCGAGGCCGGAGTCCGTCTCGTCGAGCACGGCGTAGGCCGGCTCGAGCATGAGCATCTGGAGGATCTCGCAGCGCTTCTTCTCGCCGCCCGAGAAGCCCTCGTTGACGGAGCGCGAGGTGAAGGCGCGGTCCATCTTGAGGGCGTCCATCTTGGCATAGAGCTTGGCGTAGTAGGCCTTGGCGTCGAAGGGCGCGCCCTTGGGCTGGCGGGCGACGAGGGCGGCGCGGATGAAGTTGGCGATGGAGACGCCGGGAATCTCGCTCGGGTACTGGAAGGCGAGGAAGAGGCCGGCGCGCGCGATGGCGTCGGGCTCCTGGCCGAGGATGGGCTGGCCGTCGAGCAGCACCTCGCCCGCGGTGACGGTGTAGTCCTCATGCCCCGCCAGGACCTTGGCCAGGGTGCTCTTGCCCGTGCCGTTGGGCCCCATGATGGCGTGGACCTCGCCCTTGGGGAGCTCGAGGTTCAGGCCCTTGAGGATGGGCCGGTCGCCGATGGAGGCGTGGAGGTTGCGGATGCTCAGGTGGGACATGGGGGAGGGGAGGGAAGGGGAGGGGAAGGATGAAAAGGATGAAGGGATGAAAAGGAGGGAAGGGATTGTGGGATGCTGAGGATGCTAAGGAGACCGTGGATTCCAGGGAGTGCTGAGGATGCTGAGGGAGTGGGGGTCGGGGAGGCTTTTACCTTTTGCATTCCACCTTTTACCTAAGTGCGGATTCCTCGTGTCGCGGTTTGCTATTCTGTCCTTTGAAGTCTGTCCTCTGGAGTCTCCTCATCCCCTCGCCTTCTTGCCGTGGAAGGAGATCTCGATGGCCTCGGGTTGGAACTCGCGGGGCAGGAGCTTGCGGAGGGTCTCCAGCACGGGCTCCGGCAGGTCGATGTCGTAGACGCGCCCCGTGGATTCGTCCTTGAAATGGGCGTGGGGCGTCAGGTTGGGGCAGTAACGGGTGGGCTCGCGCTCGTAGTTCACCTGGCGGACCACGCCGCAGCGGACGAAGGACTCGAGGCAGTTGTAGACCGTCGCGAGGGAGATGCCCTCGAAGCCCTCGCGGGAACGCTGCCAGACCTCCTCGACCGTGGGGTGGTCCCGCTTCTTCAGGAGGACCGAGAAGACGTGCTCGCGCTGGCGCGTCGGCTTGAGGCCGACCCGGTGCAGGGACTCCTTGAGATGCTCGCGCTGGAGGGACGACAGGGACATCGCTCCTCCCTAGGAATTAGAATGAGTCTAAATTGCAAGGGGGAAGGAGAGGTCAGTTCAACTTGGGGTCGAAGCCCCCTCCCGCCGGACCCAGTCCCCGCTCGATCTCAAGCCTGCCGAGGAAATCCAGGAGCCACCCCAGCCTCTTGGTGGGGTCGGCGCAGGCGAGCAGGCGCTGCCTGAGGGCGGCGTCGCCCACCAGGTGCCCCGCCACGGCGTCGGCGAAGCGACCGGGCTGGGTCGCCGCCAGCTGCTGGAGGCGGGGCAAAAGGGTGGTGGCCTGCTCGGCCGGCGTGGTCTCGGCCAGCAGGCGCTCGACGGCCGCCAAGGTCCGGGCGGTGGAGATATGGTCGGAGGGCCCGGCGGGACCGTCCTCGAGGCGCTCGGCCCTGAGCCTGGGATAAGGCCGCTTCCCGGCGAGGCCGGCGACCTTGAGGCGCACCTCGCCCTCGAGCAGCACGATGTGCCGCCCGTCCGGCAGCGCCTGATGGCTGACGATCCGCCCGAGCGTCGCCCAGGGGCCCGCGCCCTCGGCGCCGTCCTCGCCCTCGGTCGACTCGCCCACCGCGAAGCGCCGGTCGCCGGCGAGGGCGTCCTCGGTCATCTTCCGGTAGCGCGGCTCGAAGAGGTGCAGCGGCAGCAGCTGGTGCGGGAACAGCGAGGCGCCCTGCAGCAGGATGGCGGGTATCTCCTCGGCGGCGGACATGCCCCCAAGGGAGGGGCAATCCTCCCGCGGGCAAACGGATGATCACTCCCAGCAGTCGAGGAAAAGCCGCTTCGGGTCCGGGCTGGGATTCTCGGCGACGTAGATGGCCAGGCGAAGGGCGGGCAGGTGGCTTTCCGGGGCCTCCCGGTTGCGCCTGCGGATCTCGGAGAGCAGGGTCTCGGCCGAGCGGCCCGCGACCTGGTCCAGTCGCGTGTAGCCGGCGTCGAGCAGGTCGCGGGCGACGTCGAGCGGCAGGCGCGGGATGCGCATGAACGCGCTCGTGACCGCCTCCAGCCGGCGACGCTCGGCCCGCTCCTTGGCCGACTCGCTCACAGGCGCTCGAGCACGGCCTTGCCCATGGCGGCGCAGCCGACCGAGGGCTTGCCGCCCGAGATGTCCGCCGTGCGCACGCCCTCGGCGACCGTGCGGTCCACGGCCTTCTCGATGGCGCGGGCCTCGTCCTCCAGCCCGAAGGAATGGCGGAGCATGAGGGCGGCGGAGAGGATCTGGGCGCAGGGGTTGGCCTTGTCCTGCCCGGCGATGTCGGGCGCGGTGCCGCCCGAGGGCTCGTAGAGGCCGAAGGGCCTGCCGTGCCGGTTCGAGACGGCGCCGAGCGAGGCGGAGGCCATCATGCCGAGCGAGCCGCAGACCACCGCCATCTCGTCGGAGAGGATGTCCCCGAACATGTTCTCGGTGAGGATGACGTCGAACTGCCCGGGGCGCAGCACGAGCTGCATCGCCGCGTTGTCGATGTAGAGGAACTCCAGCCTCACGTCGGGCGCCTTGGCGGCGACGCGCTCGGCGACGACCTTGCGCCAGAGCACGGAGGTCTGGAGGACGTTGGCCTTGTCGACGAGCGTCAGGCGCTTGCGGCGCCCGCGCGCGGTGGCGATGGCGACGTCGGTGATGCGCTCGATCTCCGACTTGCGATAGACCATGGTGTCGATCGCCTCGATGTCGCCGCCCTCGAGCTCGCGGGTCGACTTCGCGCCGAAGTAAAGGCCGCCCGTCAGCTCGCGGATGCAGACCATGTCGATGCCGTCCGGGATGCGCTCGGGGCGGATCGGGGAGGTGTCCGCCAAGGTCTTCGGCAGGAGGCCGGGGCGCACGTTGGCGAAGAGGCTGAAGTGCTTGCGGAGGGGCAGGAGCGAGGCGCGCTCGGGCTGCTCCTGGGGCGGCAGCTTCTCCCACTTGGGGCCGCCGACGGAGCCGAAGAGGATGGCATCCGCCGCCTGGCAGGCGGCCAGGGTCGGGTCGGGCAGGGCCTTGCCATGGGCGTCGATGCCGGCGCCGCCGACCGGATGGGTGGAATGGCTCAGCGTGTGCCCGCCTCGGCGCAGGACTTGCTCCAGGACGGGCAGGGCGGCGGCCATCACTTCGGGGCCGATATAGTCTCCGGGCAGAACGGCGATCTTGAGGTCCATGGATACGTCTTAAGGGTAGGATGGCTTGAGGGAAGGAGCAGTAGAGAGAGGGCGGGGCGGGGGAGACAAGTGGATTAGGGCCTGAATCACCTCAGTTTTGAGGCAAGACCGGCCATTCGCGTCCCTTCCTCCCTCCGCATCATGTCCATGCCCGCTTTGTCCCAACTGAGCCTGCCGACCATGAAGCCATCAAGCCATCAAGCCCCCATCCATTAAGCGGAAAGGGCGTCCCCTTCTTTCCCGAACCGACCCCCCTCCGCCATCAAACTGTAACAATCGCATGGGACACTGTCCCCGCACTCCCAACCATGCGCAACGTCCTCCATACCCTCGCCCTCGCGGCGCTCACCTCCGGTCCCGCGCTCGCCCAGAGCACCGTGGTCCTCGACCCGAAGCTGCCCGACTATGCCGTCACCTCCGGCGTCTCGGGCAACCTTAACTCGGTCGGCTCGGACTCGCTCAATAATCTCATGACCTTCTGGGCCGAGGGCTTCAAGGCCCGCTACCCCAACGTCAAGGTGCAGATCGAGGGCAAGGGTTCCTCCACCGCGCCCCCCGCCCTCGCCTCCGGCCTTTCCCAGGTCGGTCCCATGAGCCGCGCCATGAGGTCCTCGGAAATCGCCTCCTTCGAGGGTCGCTTCGGCCACAAGCCCACCGCCATCCCCGTCGCCGTCGACGCGCTCGCCGTCTTCGTCCACAAGGACAACCCCATCAAGGGTCTCTCCCTCACCCAGGTCGACGCCATCTTCTCCTCCGGCCGCAAGCGCGGCGGGCAGGACGCCTCCACCTGGGGCGCGGTCGGCCTCGATGGCGCTTGGGGTTCCCGCAGCGTCTCCATCTTCGGCCGCAACTCCGCCTCGGGCACCTACGGCTTCTTCAAGGAAATCGCCCTGAAGAACGGCGACTTCAAGTCCTCCGTCAAGGAGCAGCCCGGCTCGTCCTCCGTCGTCCAGGGCATCGCCTCGGACCTCTCCGCCATCGGCTACTCCGGCATCGGCTATGCGACCTCCGGCGTGCGCACCGTCGCCCTGTCCGAGAAGGACGGCCAGGCCTTCGTCGAGGCCAACCAGGCCAACTGCGAGTCCGGCGCCTATCCCCTCGCCCGCTTCCTGTACGTCTACGTGAACAAGGCCCCCAACAAGGACATGGACAAGCTCACCCAGGAGTTCATGACCTTCGTGGTGTCCAAGCAGGGCCAGGAAATCACGATCAAGGACGGTTACTTCCCGATCAACTCGGATGTTGCCGCCGAGGCCCGCGCCGCCCTCAAGTACTACTCCGCCGAGTGACGCCCTTGTCGCCCCGCCCCTCCGAGGGTTCCCCGCCACGCCCCCCTGGGCCGGCCAAAAGCGGGAACCCCGGAGTCAGGCGGGACGGCTCCAGGCGGGCCCCGTGCCCGCCTTCCCTTTGAGCAGGCACCGACACTAAATCGACACCCCTTGGACACCAAAGACACAAAGCAAACGCGCCGACATGAGGTCAATCCCGCCACCCTGCGGGTCGACCGATGGATGGCGCGGCTGATCCATGTCGGCGGCATCGGCGTCATCGCCGCCGTGCTCGGCATGCTGGTGTTCCTCGTGGCCCAGGTCGTCCCGCTCTTCCGCGGCGCCACCCTCGAGGAGCTCCCTTCGGTGGCCCTTCCCGCGAACGCGGCCGGGATGGTCGTCGACGAGCACGGCGAGCTGCCCTGCGCCGTCATGGCCGACGGCGAGCTGCGCTTCCATCGTCTCGACGGGACCCTCGCCCGGTCCTGGCGGCCCGACCTCGGCGGGCGCGAGGTCACCGCTGTCCGCGCCGATCCGCGCTCCGGTCTCGTTTTGCTCGGCCTGGCGGACGGCTCCCTGGCCGAGGTCAAGGTCGGCCATCGCTCCCGCTTCGAGACCTCCGGCGCCCGCGTGGTCGAGGCCGAGCCCTCGCTCGTCTCGGTCATGCCCATCGTGCCCGGCTCCGCCCTGGAGTCGGTCCACCAGGTCCGCGGCCCCTCCGGCCGCGTCGTGCTCGCGCGCCACGCCTCCCCCGAGGGACCTAGGCTGGCCGCGATCAAGGTCGCCGAGCGCCGCTCGCTCGGCGGCAAGGTGCGCGCCACCGCCTCCGAGCCCATGCCCGTCGGCGCCGGCCTCGCCGGCATCAAGGGCGAGGTGCTCATGGCCAACGGCGAGCGCATCCTCGCGCTTCTCGCCACCGGCGAGGTCGTCGTCTTCTCGGACGCCGACGGCTCCTACCCCGAGACCCAGCGCTTCCGCCCGTTCCCCGAGGACCCCGAGGCCCGCCTCGCGGCCCACGGCCTCGTGCTCGGCGATGTCACGGTGATGCTCGGCTCCGACCGCGGCCACGAGGAGGCCTGGTCCATCTACCCGCAGCCCCAGGCCGACGGACGCGAGGTGCGCGCGTTCGGCCGCATCCACGTCAACGATCCCCTCGGGGGCGCCGCCGACGGCTTCGCGCCCTCGCCGGTCAACAAGTGCTACGTCACCTCCTCCCGCGGCGGCCTGGGCATCCGCCACATGACCACCGGCACCGTGCGGTGGACCGGCGAGCCGGTCGAATCCTTCCGCGCCGCCTACCTCTCGAAGAACCACGACCAGATGGGCGTGCTCGAGGATTCCGGCCGCCTCCGGCGATGGAAGGTCGACGACCATCATCCCGACGGCGGCTGGCGCGCCTTCTTCTCCCCCATCTGGTACGAGGGCGGCACCGGTCCCGAGCACGCCTGGCAGTCCAGCTCGGGCACCGACGAGTTCGAGCCCAAGCTCTCGCTGGTGCCCCTGATCTACGGGACGCTCAAGGGCACCGCCTACGCCCTGGTCTTCGCCCTGCCCGTGGCGCTGCTCGCCGCCGTCTACGTCTCCCAGTTCCTCCGGCCCGAGCTCAAGCGCGTGATCAAGCCGACCATGGAGATCATGGCCTCGCTGCCTTCCGTGGTGCTTGGCTTCCTCGCCGGTCTCTGGCTCGCCCCCCTGGTGGACGGCCATCTCGTGGCCCTGATGCTCTCGCTGCTGGCCATGCCCGCCGCCGCGCTCCTCTTCGGCGGGCTCTGGTCGCGGCTCCCCCTCGCCCATCGCCGTCGCATCCCTCCCGGCTGGGAGTTCCTCGCCCTGGTCCCCGTGCTCGCCCTCGCGGTCGCCGCGGCCTGGCTCGCGGCCCCCGCGGTGGAGTCGGCGCTGTTCAGCGTGGCCGACCCGGGCACGGGACGCGTGGTCGCGGACTTCCGCGAGTGGTGGCGCCTGTCCACCGGCACGTCCTATGACGCCCGCAACTCCGTGGTGGTGGGCTTCGTGATGGGCTTCGCCGTCATCCCCGTCATCTTCACCATCTCCGAGGACGCGCTCTCGAACGTCCCCCAGGCGCTGACCTCCGGCTCCCTCGCCCTGGGGGCCAGCCGCTGGCAGACGGTCTGGCGGGTGGTCGTGCCCACCGCCATGGCCGGCATCTTCTCCGCCGTGATGATCGGCTTCGGCCGCGCCGTCGGCGAGACGATGATCGTCGTCATGGCCACGGGCAACACGCCGGTGATGGAGATGAACCCGTTCAGCGGCATGCGCACGCTCTCCGCCAACATCGCGGTCGAGCTCCCCGAGGCGCCCGTCGGGCACACCCACTATCGCGCCCTCTTCCTCGGCGCCTGCTGCCTCTTCCTCATGACCTTCGTGCTCAACACCGCGGCCGAGCTCCTCCGCCAGCGCCTCCGCGAGCGCTACAAGGTCGTCTGACCATGAAGGACCCCGTTCCCAACATCCCCGACGCCAAGCCCCCCGCGGGCGAGGCGCTGGTGTGGTTCACCTCCGTCGGCCTCGTGCTCGGCCTGTGCATGGTCGCGGCGCTGGTCGGCGTGATCGTCCTCAACGGGACCAAGGCCTTCTGGCCGGCGGCCATCGAGCGCGCCGAGCTAGCGGACGGGCGGGTCCTGCTCGGACCCCGGCCCCAGGAGCGCCTCAAGCCGGGGACGCCGCCCGCCGAGGGCATCCTGGAGCGCCAGTACCAGGTCGGCCTGCGCGAGGTCAACGGCCAGAGCTTCGCCTGGGTGGATTCCTCGCAGGTCCGCTCGGCCTCGCTGCCCGACGGCGCCCTCGCCCTTGAGCGCATGGAGAACGGCGCCGCCTTCCTGCTGCCCTCCGAGATCCGCCTGGCCGACGGCTCCCGCGTGCCCGCGTCCGACCCCGCCTTCCTTCCCCGGCTCTCCGGCCTGATCGGCGACGTCGCCGCCCTCCGCGCGCGCCTGACCGAGGTCGAGAAGGTCCGCATCGGCCGCATCAACGGCCAGCTCCAGCGCGTGAAGATCGGCCTGCGGAAGGCCGCCGACCTGGGGACGCCCGACGAGGCGCTGAAGGCCGAGGCCGCCCGACTCGACGCCGAGTACCAGGCCCTGGCCGCGGAGGCCCGGGCGATCCGCGACGGCTTCCCCGCCCATGTCCTGGCCGGCACCGACGGCGCGGGCCGCCCGCTCGAGTTCCCCCTCGCCTCGCTGGTCCGGGCCTGGGAGCCCAACCGCATGGGCCTCCTCGGCAAGCTCTCGCTGGCCGCCTCCCGGGCCTGGGACTTCGTGAGCTCCGAGCCCCGCGAGGCGAACACCGAGGGCGGCGTGCTCCCCGCCCTGTTCGGCACCTTCGCGATGACCGTGCTGATGAGCGCGCTGGTGACGCCCTTCGGCGTCGTGGCCGCCATCTACCTGCACGAGTACGCGCGCAAGGGCCCGATGCTGCGCTCGGTCCGCATCTGCGTGAACAACCTGGCCGGCGTCCCCTCCATCGTCTTCGGCGTCTTCGGGCTGGGCTTCTTCGTCTACGTGCTCGGCGGCAGCCTCGACCGCCTGCTCTTCGCCGACGAGCTGCGCTACAACAACAACACGCCCGTGCTCGGCACCGGGGGCCTGCTCTGGGCCTCCCTGACCCTCGCCCTGATGACGCTCCCCGTGGTCATCGTCGCCACCGAGGAGGCCCTCTCGGCCGTCCCCCGCGGCATGCGCGAGGCCTCCCTCGCCTGCGGCGCCTCGAAGTGGCAGACCATCCGCGAGATCCTGCTGCCCGCATCGGCCCCCGGCATCCTCACGGGCGTCATCCTGGCCATGGCCCGCGGCGCGGGCGAGGTCGCCCCGCTCATGATCGTCGGGGTGGTCAAGCTGGCGCCGACCCTGCCCATCGACGGCGACTTCCCGTTCGTGCACATGGACCGCAAGTTCATGCACCTGGGCTTCCACATCTACGACCTGGGCTTCCAGTCGCCCGACTCCGACGCGGCCCGCCCGATGGTCTTCGCCTCGACGCTCCTCCTCCTGCTGCTGGTGCTCCTGCTGAACCTCGGCGCCATCTCCATCCGCAACCGCCTCCGCGAGCGCTACAAGACCTCCGCCTTCTGATCCCATGACCTCTCCCGCCCCCGCCCCCTCCGGCAAGCCCGCCCCCGCCGCCGACGGCCGCCCCGACTACATCCGCATCCAGGACTACGGCTTCTGGTACGGCGCCAAGAAGGCCCTGGACGCCATCTCGCTCGACATCCCCGAGCGGCAGGTGACGGCCTTCATCGGCCCCTCCGGCTGCGGCAAGTCGACGCTGCTGCGCAACCTCAACCGGATGAACGACCTCATCGACGGCGTCCGCCACGAGGGCGACATCACCGTGGCCGGCCGCTCCATCTACGACCCGACGGTCGAGGTCATCTCGCTGCGCCGCCGCGTCGGCATGGTCTTCCAGAAGTCCAACCCCTTCCCCAAGTCCATCTACGAGAACGTCGTCTACTCGCTCCGCGTGGCCGGCGTGACCGACCGCGACATCCTCGACGAGACCTGCGAGTCCTCGCTGCGGCGGGCCGCCCTCTGGGACGAGGCCAAGGACCGCCTCCAGGACAGCGCCCTGGGCCTCTCCGGCGGCCAGATGCAGCGCCTCTGCATCGCCCGCGCCATCGCCAACCAGCCCGAGATCCTGCTCATGGACGAGCCCTGCTCGGCCCTCGACCCCATCGCCACCGGCAAGATCGAGGAGCTCATCCACGAGCTCAAGGCCCAGTTCACCATCGTCATCGTCACCCACTCCATGCAGCAGGCGGCCCGCGTCTCGGACCGCACCGCCTTCTTCTACCTCGGCAAGCTGGTCGAGGCCGACGTTACGGAGAAGATCTTCATGAACCCCGGCCACCCCCAGACCGAGGCCTATATCTCGGGTCGCTTCGGCTGAGCGCCCTCCCATACTTCCCGACACCCCGAACGAACCGACCATGCAACGTTTCTTCCATGAGGAGCTCCGCCAGCTCCGCGACGACCTCGTCCTGATGGGCGAGCGCTCCCTCGACATGACCCGCCTCTCCCTCCAGGCGCTCCAGGACGGCGACGACAAGCTCGCCCTCCAGGTCCGCGGCATGGACGACGGCGTCGACGACCTCGAGAAGCGCGTCGACCGCGAGATCATGCGCTACCTGACGCTCTTCGGCCCCATGGGCGGCGACGTCCGCCTCCTGCTCGGGGCCCGCGACATCTGCCACGACCTCGAGCGCATCGCCGACGAGGCCTCGGGCATCGCCCGGCGCTCCCTAACCATCTCCGGCCGCGGCCCGCTCAGCAACCTGCTGATGGTCCCCGAGGAGGGCCGCCTGGCCGCCGCCGCCCTGCGCGCCGCGCTGGACAGCTTCATCGAGGGCGACCTGGGCAAGGCCAAGTCCGTCCTTGAGAACGACCGCGAGATCGACCGCCTCAACAAGGAGAACTACCTCGCCCTCCTCGGCAAGACGGGCGACACCGCCCGCATCTCCGCCTCGCACGTCGAGCTCATCTTCATCTCCAAGGCCTACGAGCGCATCGGCGACCACGCCAAGAACATCGCCGAGCAGGTCATCTTCCTGCTCAGCGGCGAGGATGTCCGGCACAAGCGCTGAACCGGCCGGGATCCGGACGGCTCGGTGATTTCGGAGTAGGTCGGGTGGCACGGAATCACGGAATCCCGGGGGCACGGGTGAATGGGGCATGGCCTGATGGCTTACCGGCTTGATGGCTTAATGGGGGTGTGCGATTCACCGGGGCAGGCCTGACAGGCGAGCGAGTCCAACGCCACAGGCACCGCAGGAATGGTCGGCTTTAGGTAGGGACCGCTCTCCGAGCGGTCCGCGGCCGGGTCGGAGACCCAGCTCTAGCTTCTGCCGGGAAACTTCGCGATGGGATGTCATCGGACATGGAGCCGCCATGCCTCGGGTTCCTTGGTCTCCTTGGAATCCCTAGAATCCCCACGGATCCCTTTTATCCCTTGATCCTTTTTATCCTCTCTCTTTCGCCACCGCCTCGGCGAAGTAGGTCAGGATGAGGTCGGCGCCCGCGCGCCGGAGGGCGAGGAGCGACTCGTCGCGCGCCGCCCGGAGGTCGAGCCAGCCGCGCTCGGCGGCGGCGGCGATCATGGCGTATTCGCCTGAGACCTGGTAGGCTGCCAGGGGCAGCCGGGTCGCCTCGCGCACGTCGCGCACGATGTCCAGGTACGGCCCGGCCGGCTTCACCATGAGGATGTCGGCGCCCTCGGCCGCGTCGAGGAGCGCCTCGCGGAGCGCCTCCCGACGGTTGGCCGGGTCCATCTGGTAGGTCGCCTTCGAGATGGGAGCCTCGCCGGGCTTGCGGGAGCTGCCGACGGCGTCGCGGAACGGGCCGTAGAAGGCCGAGGCGTACTTGGCGGAGTAGGCGAGGATGCCCGTGCCGGCGTGGCCCGCGGCGTCGAGGGCCGCGCGGATCGCGCGAACGCGCCCGTCCATCATGTCCGAAGGCGCCACGAAGTCCGCGCCGGCGCGGGCCGTGAGGACCGACATCCTCGCGAGCGCCTCGACGGTGCGGTCGTTGTCCACGTCGCGCCCGTCGGCCGTCAGGATGCCGTCGTGCCCGTGCGACGTGTAGGGATCGAGGGCGATGTCCGCGAAGACGACGGTCCCCGGGGAGCCGGCCTTGGCGGCCTGGATCGCGCGGAAGGCGAGGGCGTTGGGGTTCAGCGCCTCGGCGCCCTCGGCCGACTTGCGGCCGGGGTCGACCTTGGGAAAGAGCGCCACGCCGTGGATGCCCAGCTCGCGCAGCTCGGCGCACTTGGCCCCCAGGCGGGAGAGCGGGATGCGGCTCTGGCCGGGCAGGGAAGGGATGGGCTCGGGTTCCGCGCCCTCGGTGACGAAGATCGGCTGGATGAGGTGGCGGGGCAGGAGGTCCGTCTCGGCCAGCATGGCCCGGATGCCCGGGCTGGCCCTTAGGCGACGCGGGCGGATGGGTAGGTCTTGGGCCATGGGCCCTGAGTTATCTCGCCGGCGGTCTCAAAGGTCAAGGCGGGTGGGCGTGTGACAGGGTGTCCCAAGGGCATGGCGGCCAAGTCCCTGTGACTCTACCCATCGGCCATAGCAGCCCCATTCGCCACATGTTTGCCCCGGTATTTCGACCAATTCACCCAATCCGGCGCCCTTGGCCCTTGGCACATGCCCTGCACCAAGTGGGCAAGGCTTTAACCATAAACCCAACCATCCCAACCCACACACCCATGGCAAAGATTCTCGGCATCGACCTCGGCACGACCAACTCGTGCATGGCCGTGCGCGACGGCGCGGAGAACGTCGTCATCCCCAACAGCGAGGGCGGCCGCACAACGCCCTCCGTCGTCGCCTTCACCAAGAACGGCGAGACCCTTGTCGGCCAGGCCGCCAAGCGCCAGGCCGTCACCAATCCCAAGAACACCATCTTCTCGGCCAAGCGCCTCATCGGGCGGAAGTTCGCCGAGGTCAAGGCGGTCGCCGCCAAGCTCCCCTACAAGGTGGTGGAGGGCAAGAACGGCGACGCCGCCATCGAGTGCACCGTGGCCGGCGAGAGCCGCACCTTCACGCCGCAGGAGATCTCGGCCAAGATCCTCGCCAAGCTCAAGGCCGACGCCGAGGCCTACCTCGGCGAGACCGTGACCCAGGCGGTCATCACCGTGCCCGCCTATTTCAACGACGCCCAGCGCCAGGCCACGAAGGACGCCGGCACCATCGCCGGCCTCGAGGTGCTCCGCATCATCAACGAGCCCACCGCCGCCTCCCTCGCCTACGGCCTCGACCAGAAGAAGGACGAGAAGATCGCCGTCTACGACCTCGGCGGCGGCACCTTCGACGTCTCCGTCCTCGAGATCGGCGACGGCGTCTTCGAGGTCCGCGCCACCAACGGCGACACCGAGCTCGGCGGCGACAACTGGGACGAGCGCCTCATCCAGTGGCTGGCCGACGGCTTCAAGGCCGAGCACGGCATCGACCTATCCAAGGACGCCATGGCGCTGCAGCGCCTCAAGGAGGAGGCCGAGAAGGCCAAGATCGCCCTCTCGTCGTCCAACTCGGTCGACATCAACCTTCCCTTCATCACGGCCGACGCCTCCGGCCCGAAGCACCTCAACGTCTCCCTGTCGCGCGCCCAGATGGAGAAGGTCTGCGACGACCTCTTCGCCCGCACCCGCAAGCCCTTCGAGGCCTGCCTCAAGGACGCCGGTATCGCCATGAGCCAGGTCGACGAGCTCGTGCTCGTCGGCGGCATGACCCGCATGCCCAAGGTCGTCGAGCTCGCCAAGTCCCTCGCCGGCAAGGCGCCCCACCAGGGCGTCAACCCCGACGAGGTCGTCGCGGTCGGCGCGGCCATCCAGGGCGGCGTGCTCAAGGGCGACGTCAAGGACGTGCTCCTGCTCGACGTCACCCCGCTCACGCTCGCCATCGAGACCATGGGCGGCGTCGCCACCCCGATGATCGAGCGCAACACGACCATCCCGACCAAGAAGTCGCAGGTCTTCTCCACCGCGGCCGACAACCAGCCGCAGGTCGACATCGTCATCCTCCAGGGCGAGCGCCCCATGTCCAAGGACAACAAGCAGCTCGGCACCTTCCGCCTGGACGGCATCGCCGCCGCGCCGCGGGGCATGCCGCAGATCGAGGTGACCTTCGACATCGACGCCAACGGCATCCTCCACGTCTCGGCCAAGGACAAGGGCACGGGCAAGGAGCAGAAGATCACCATCACCGGCTCCTCCGGCCTCTCCAAGGAGGAGGTCGACAAGCTCCGCAAGGAGGCCGAGCTCCACGCCGACGAGGACAAGCGGGCCCGTGAGCGCGCCGAGGCCCGCAACCAGCTCGACTCCCTCGTCTTCCAGGTCGAGAAGCAGCTGAAGGAGCACGCCGACAAGTTCCCCGGCGACTCCAAGGCCGCCACCGAGGCCGCCGTGGCCGACGCCAAGAAGCTGCTCGAGGACAAGGAGGCCGACGCCGACAGGCTCAAGGCCGCCGCCGAGGCGATCTCCAAGGCCGTCGAGCCCGCCGCCCAGGCGCTCTACCAGGCCGCCGCCCAGTCCGCCCAGGGCGAGGCGCCTTCCGACGCCCCCAAGTCGTCCAAGAAGGGCGACGGCAAGGTGGTCGACGGCGACTTCGAGGTCGTCGACGACGACAAGAAGTGAGCGGGATAGGATCCGCGGGACTGAGACCAAAGTCCAGGTAGGGTGACAGGGGCGCCGCGGCGCCCCTTTCCTTTTCCCATGCCGGAGCCTTGCCGTGCCCCTGTGCCGCCGTGATTCCGTGCGTCCGTCGCCTTCGGCGCCCCCTAATCCCCCTTGCCGTTGGACGCGCGGCGGGCTTTGCTCGCCCCGATGCCCTCCGTCTCCGAAGAGCTCTTCGCCCGCGCCCAGCAGATGATACCCGGCGGGGTGAACTCCCCCGTGCGCGCCTTCCGCTCCGTCGGCGGCACCCCTTTCTTCACGACCAAGGCCGACAGGGCCCGGCTGACCACCGCCGATGGCCGGGAGCTCATCGACTTCGTCCTGACCTGGGGCCCCGCCATCCACGGCCACAACGACCCCGAGATCCGCGCCGCGCTGGCCGCCGCGCTGGAGAACGGCGTCAGCTTCGGCACGCCCAACCCGCTGGAGGTCGAGATGGCCGAGCTGCTGCTCGCCTGCTTCCCGGCGGTCCGCAAGGTCCGCATGACCAACAGCGGCACCGAGGCCACGATGTCGGCCATCCGTCTCGCGCGCGGCTTCACGGGCCGCCCCAAGATCGTCAAGTTCTCGGGCTGCTACCACGGCCACGTCGACTCGCTCCTGGTCAAGGCCGGCTCGGGCGCCCTGACCCAGGGCAACCCCGACTCGGCCGGCGTGACGCCCGGCACGGCCGCCGACACGGTCGTCGTGCCCTACAACGACCTGCCCGCGCTCGAGGCCGCGCTCGCCGCCAACCGCGGCCAGGTCGCCGGCGTCATCCTCGAGCCCTACCCGGCCAACGTCGGGCTCATCCTGCCCGATCCCGGCTTCCTCGCCGGCCTGCGCGCGCTGTGCACCCGCGAGGGCGCCGTGCTCATCTTCGACGAGGTGATGACGGGGTTTCGCCTCTCGCTCGCCGGCACGCAGGGCCTGCATGACGTCGTCCCGGACCTCGTCTGCATGGGCAAGATCATCGGCGGCGGCCTGCCCGTCGGCGCCTTCGGCGGCCGGGCCGACATCATGGACCACCTCGCGCCCCTCGGTCCCGTCTACCAGGCCGGCACGCTGAGCGGCAACCCCCTCGCGATGGCCGCCGGCCTGGCGTCCGTCCGCAAGCTCCGTCGCGACAATCCCTTCGGCCGGCTCGACGCGCTCGGCCGCCGCGTGCGCGACGCGCTGCTCGGCGCCGCCAAGGCCAAGGGCGTCGCCCTGCAGGTGCCGCAGGTCGGCTCGATGTTCTCGCTCTTCTTCAACGACAACCCGGTCCGCAACTACGACCAGGCCGTCGCCTCCCGCGGCGAGCTCTACCGCAAGGTCTTCCGCCACGCTCTCGACGCCGGCGTCTACCTCGCCCCGTCGCCCTACGAGACGGCCTTCCTCTCCACCGCCCACGAGGGCGCGGACATCGACCGCGCCTGCGAGGTGCTCGACGCCGCCGTGCGCGCCCTCTGACCATGGCCCGCTTCGCCTTCCTCGGTGCCGGCCGCATGGCCTCGGCGATGGCCCGCGGCCTCGTCCGCTCCCGCGCCGCCGCCCCCGCCGACCTCGCCTGCATCGGCGGCTCCGGCACCACCTCGCTCGTCCTCGCCCAGGAGCTGGGCATCCGTCTTGCGACCTCGCCGGCCGCCCTGCTCGAGGGGGCCGACGCCCTCATCGTGGCCTGCAAGCCCCAGGTGTTCCCCTCGCTCGACGCCGCGTACGGCCGGCTCGCGGAGGGCCGCCTCGTGGTCTCAATCCTCGCCGGGACCCGCCTTGAGCGCCTGCGCGCCTTCTTCCCAGGCGCCCGCGCCCTCGTGCGCGCGATGCCCAACACCCCGGGCGCGATCGGGCAGGGCATCACCGCCTGGTCGTCCGAGCGCTCCTTGGGCGACGACGATCGCGCGCTGCTCGCCCAGGTCCTCGGCGGCCTGGGGGATTCGCTCGAGGTCCCCGAGACGCAGCTCGACGCCGTCACCGCCGTCAGCGGCAGCGGCCCGGGCTTCTTCTTCGAGTTCCTGGCCGCCTATGAGCGCGGCGCCGTCGCGCTCGGCCTCGAGCCCGAGCTGGCCCGCCGGCTCATCCGCACGACCTTCGTCGGCTCCCTCGCGCTCGCCGATGCCACGGGTGAGACGCCTGCCCGCCTGCGCGACCAGGTGACCTCGCCGGGCGGCACCACCCGGGCCGGGTTGGACGTCCTGCAGGGCGCCCCCCTCGACGACCTCGTGGCCAAGGCGCTCGAGGCCGCGCGCGACCGGGCCCGGGAGTTGAGCCGGTGATGGGGTAAGAGAGGATGTAAAAGATTAATCGATGAAAAGGACGAGGGGATCGAAGCCATCCTCCGCCTCCCAGGGTCCTTGATCTTTTTTTATCCCTTTCATCTCTTTGACCCTTCCATCCCTTTTATCCCTTTATCCCTTTCATCGTCCTCCCATGTCCCTTCGCATCCGCCCTTCCGCCGAGCGCGGCCATTTTGACCACGGTTGGCTCAGTACCTGGCACACGTTCAGCTTCGCCGATTACCACGACCCGGCCCACATGGGTTTCCGCTCCCTCCGGGTCATCAACCAGGACATCGTCGCCCCGGGCGCCGGCTTCCCCATGCACGGCCACCGCGACATGGAGATCTTCAGCTACGTCGTCGAGGGCGCCATCGAGCATCGTGACAGCATGGGCAACCACGCCCGCGTCGTCCCCGGCCAGATCCAAGTGATGGGCGCCGGCACCGGAGTCCGCCATAGCGAGTACAACCCCCTGCCGGACCGCCCGATGCAGATCCTCCAGGTCTGGATCCAGCCCGAGAAGGCCGGGCTGCCGCCGTTCTACGCCGAATGGACGCCCACCCCCGCGCAGCGCGACGCGACCAAGGCGCTGATGATCTCCAAGGACGGCCGCGAGGGCTCGGCCCGGCTGCGCCAAGATGTCGATATCTATCGCCTCCTGGCCCCCGCCGGGACCCCTTTGGACCATGAGCTGCGCCCGGGTCGAGGCCTGTGGCTCCAGGTCGTCCGCGGCGAGGTCGAGCTCGACGGCGTCCTGCTCGGACCCGGTGATGGCGCCTCGACCGAGGTCGCCGGCACCCAACGGCTCAAGGTGAGCAAGGACCTGGAGGCCCTCCTATTTGACCTCGCCTGAAAATCCTCCATAAGTCACCCTACTTCCCCGTATGAAAACCGTCACCACCATCGTCGCCTCCCTGCTGGGCCTTATGTTCGTCGTCTTCGGACTGAACTTCTGGCTCCAGTTCGCCCCCGTCCCTCCCCCTCCCGAGGGTAGCCCCGCCGCCGCCTTCCTTGGCGCCATGTTCGGCTCGGGCTACCTCGCCACCGTCAAGGTCGTCGAGGTTCTCGGCGGCGTCGCCCTCCTCATCCCCCGATTCCGCCGCCTGGGCATCATCCTGATCGCCGCGGTGGTCTTCAACATCGCGACCTTCCACGTGGCGTTCTTCGGCTGGGGCAGCCTGCTCGACGCCAAGGTCCTGTTCGCCATCGTCGCGACGCTCTTCCTCGTGCGCATGCACAGCCTGTGCAGCTGCCTGGCCGGCTGTGGCACCTGCAACCCCGAGGGCACGGGCTGCTGCAACAGCGGCTCGTCATGCTGCTCGACCGGCGCAGCCGAGAAGACCGAGACCAAGGGCGGCTGCTGCGGCGGCCACTGATCCCCTGGGATCCTGAACAAGGGCCGGCGGGAGACCGCCGGCCCTTTTGCTTGACGTCGCGCCCGATACATTCTAGTTATTGAATATATGGGCCGTATCGATCCCGCCGTTCTCCGCCGCTGCGGCGCCGCGCTCCGGACCCTCGCGCATCCCGAGCGCCTTAGGACGGTCGAGATCCTCGAGTCCGGCCCGTTGTCCGTCGGCCAGCTGACCGACGCTCTCGGACGTCCCCAGGCGACCGTCAGCCAGCATCTGATGCGCCTCCGCGCCCACGGGCTCGTCCGCGCCGAGCGGCGGGGCAGGGAGGTGCGGTACGCCATCGCTCAGGCGGGGTGCCTCTCGATCCTGGGCTGCATCCGTTCCCACTTCGCCCGGCCAGCCGGCGCCCGCTGAGCCCCCGCCTTGGTCCCCTTCAATCCCTTCCTCCTCTTTATCCCTCCATCCCTCAGCAACCCATGAACTCCCCTCGTATCCTCATCATCGGCGGCGTCGCCGGCGGCGCCTCCGCCGCGACCCGCGCCCGGCGCATGAACGAGCGCGCCTCCATCGTCATGCTCGAGAAGGACGGCTATGTGTCGTTCGCCAACTGCGGCCTCCCCTACCATATCGGCGGCGCCATCCAGGACCGCGCCAAGCTGCTGGTGGCCAAGCCCGAGCTCTTCCGGAAGCGCTTCGCCATCGATGTCCGCGTCCGCCACGAGGCCCTCGCCATCGACCGGAAGGCCAAGGTCGTCCGCGTCCGCGACCACGCCAAGGGCGTCGAGTACGACGAGCCCTATGACAAGCTGATCCTCGCACCCGGCGCCGCTCCCCTCGTGCCCGACATGCCGGGCGTCCGCGCCCCCGGGGTCCATTCCCTGCGCAACATCGAGGACATGGACCGCATCCTCGCCGACCTACCGGGCGTCCGCCGCGTCGCCGTGGTCGGCGGCGGCTTCATCGGCCTCGAGGTGGCCGAGCAGATGCGCGAGCGCGGCCTCGAGGTCACCCTCGTCGAGCGCAATCCCCAGGTCCTCCCCCCGCTCGACCCCGAGATGGCGGAGCGCCTCCGCCGCGAGCTCCTCGCCCACGGCGTCCAGGTCCGCTTGGGCGCCGGCCTCGCCGGCATCGAGACCGCCCCCTCCGGCCGCGCCTCGGGCGTCCGGCTGGACGGCGGGGAGGTCATCCCCGCCGACCTGGTCATCCTCGGCCTCGGCGTCCGCCCGTCGAACCGCCTCGCCGTCGAGTCTGGCCTGGAGGTCGGGCCGACCGGAGGTGTCCGCACGGACGCCCACCAGCGCGCCTCCGATCCCGATATCTACGCCGTGGGCGACGTGGCGGAGTACGCCCTCGGCACGACCGGCGGTCGCGGGCGCATCCCCCTCGCGGGCATCGCCAACCGCACGGGTCGGTTGGCGGGCGAGCACGCCGCCACCGGAAAGTCCGCCCTCGCGCCCGCCGCCTGGGGCACGGCCATCCTCAAGGTCTTCGACGTCGCCGCCGGCCTGACCGGCGATTCCGTGAAGTCCGCCAAGGCCCGCGGCCTCGACGCCCGCGCCGTCCACATCACCGCCAACCACCATGCTGGGTATTACCCCGGGGCGAAGTCCCTCACCTTCAAGCTGGTCTACGAGGCGGGCACGGGCCGCATCCTCGGCGCCCAGGCCTTCGGCGGCGCCGGGGTGGACAAGCGCCTGGACATCGTCGCCTCCCTCCTCCACTTCCGCGGCACCGTGGCCGATCTCGCCCAGGTCGACCTCGCCTACGCGCCTCCCTTCGGTTCGGCCAAGGACGCCGTCCACATGGCCGCCTTCGCGGCCCTGAACGACCTCGAGGGCCATGCGCCCGTGGCGCCGGTCGACGCCGACCTGTCGGCCTTCCAGGTCGTCGACGTGCGCGACGCCGACGAGCGCGCGGAGCTCCCGCTCGCGGGGGCGCCCCATGCCGTGGCCATCCCGCTCAACGACCTGCGCGCGCGCGCCGGCGAGCTGGACCGGACGCGCCCCACCGTGGTCGCCTGCCACAGCGGGCTCCGCTCCCACGTCGCCACGCGCCTCCTCCGCGAGCTCGGCCTCGACGCGCGCAACCTGTCGGGCGCGGCCTCGCTGCGCGACCTCGCCCTGAACCGTCCCGCCGCTCCCGTCCCGGCGGCGGCCGCCGCCTGCTCCGCCACCAAGCCCTGCGGGGCGCCGGGCGCCGTGCTCGCGCGCGACCCGCACGACGAGCTCCACCCGCGCAACGTCCTGGGCGAGGCCTCCGGCGGGGCCCTGCTCCTCGACGTCCGCTCGCCCGCCGAGTTCCGCTCGGGCCACGTCGAGGGCGCGGTCAACCTGCCGCTCGACAAGGTCAACGGCGGTGCCGTCAAGGCGCTCATGGGCGACCGGCCCGACGCCACCGTGCTGCTGCTCTGCGCCGCGGGCGGCCGCGCCCGCACCGCGGCCAAGCGCCTGCAGGGCGCCGGCCTCCGGACCATCGTGGTCGCCGGGGGCACCAACGCCTGCGTCGCCGCCGGCCTGCCCATCCGCAAGGCCGAGCGGGGCATGATCTCCATCGAGCGCCAGGTCCGCATCGGCGCCGGCCTGCTCGTCGCCACCGGCGTCGTCCTCGGCACCTGGGTCCACCCCGGCTTCTACGGCCTGAGCGGCTTTGTCGGCTGCGGTCTCGTGTTCGCCGGCGTCACCGACTTCTGCGGCATGGGCCTCCTGCTGGCCCGCATGCCGTGGAATCGATGAGGATTACCGGCTTCGCGGATCTTGGTCGGTATCTCGGCCTTCAGGCGCAGTCCGGGGTCCTCCGTGCCTGCCTCCGGATCAATCCTCAGATCCGGTTCACCGCGCTGACGAGGGCCTTGAGGCCGGCGAGCTCGATGTTGGGGTCGACCCCGCAGCCCCAGACCATGCGTCCGTCGGAGGTCTGGATGGAGACGTAGGCGGCGGCGGCGGACTCCTCGCCGCCGGTCAGGGCATGGGAGCGGTAGTCGCTCAGGGTGAATTCCACCCAGCCTTGTGAGAGAAGGGCGTGGACAAAGGCGCTGATGGGCCCGTTGCCCTCGCCCTTGAGCACGCTCCGGTCGCCGTCCCAGGCCACCTCGGCCCGCACGAGAACCTTGTCCTTGCCGAGCGGGTCCGAATCGAAGGACAGCAGCTCTAGGGGGCGGCTGAGGTTCACGAAGCCCCGGCGGAACTCCGCGAGGATCTCGTTCGGGCTAAGCTCCTTGCCGAGCTTGTCCGCGACGGCGCCGACCAGGTTGCCGACCTCGGGGTGCATCTTCTTGGGGAGGTCGTAGCCGAACTTGCTCTCGAGGACGTAGGCGACGCCTCCCTTGCCGCTCTGGGAGTTGATGCGGATGATGGCCTCGTAGGAGCGGCCGATGTCCTTCGGGTCGATGGTGAGGTAGGGGACGTCCCAGAGCGCGCCGGCGCCGCCCTTGTCGCGGCGGTTCATGCCCTTCTTGATGGCGTCCTGGTGCGAGCCCGAGAAGGCCGTGAAGACGAGGTCGCCGGCGTAGGGGTGGCGCTCCGGCACCGTCATGCGGGTCGTGCGCTCGTAGACCTCGCGGATGCGCGGCAGGTCGGAGAGGTCCAGTCCCGGGTCGACGCCGTGGGAGAAGAGGTTCAGGGCCACGGTGACGATGTCGAGGTTGCCGGTGCGCTCGCCGTTGCCGAAGAGCGTGCCCTCGACGCGGTCGGCGCCGGCCATCAGGCCGAGCTCGGTCGCGGCCACGCCCGTCCCGCGGTCGTTGTGGGTGTGGAGCGAGATAATGGCCGCCTTGCGGTCCTTGAGATGCCGGCAGAACCACTCGATCTGGTCGGCGTGCGTGTTGGGCGTGCCCGCCTCGACGGTCAGGGGCAGGTTGAGGATGATGGGCCGGGCCGCGGAAGCGCCCCAGGCCGCGCCGACCGCCTCGCAGACCTCCAGGGCGTAGTCGGTCTCGGTCAGCACGAAGGTCTCCGGGCTGAACTCCAGGCGCCACTGCGTCCCCTCGGCCTCGTCGGCCAGCTGGCGGATGAGGCGGGTGGCCTTGACCGCGACGTCGCGGACCTCGTCCTTCGAGAGCCCCAGGACGATCTCGCGCTGCGCCGGGTTGGTGGGCGTGTAGAGGTGGACGATCGCCCGGCGGGCGCCGCGGAGGGCCTCGAAGGTCCGCTTGATCAGGTGGTCGCGGGCCTGGACGAGCACCTGCACCGTGACGTCGGCCGGGATGCGGTTCTCCTCGATGAGTCGGCGGGTGAAGGTGAACTCGGTGTCCGACGCCGAGGGGAAGCCGATCTCGATCTCCTTGAAGCCGATGCGGCAGAGGAGCTCGAACATCTCGAGCTTCTCCTCCACTCCCATGGGAATCGCCAGCGACTGGTTGCCGTCGCGCAGGTCGACGGAGCACCAGGTGGGCGCGCGGTCCAGCGTCGCGTCGGGCCAGCGGCGGTCCTTGAGGACCACGGTCCTGAACGGGCGGTATTTGCCGGGGTCGGGTTTCATGGGAAAGGGGAAGGGGAGGGGGTGCTGAGGAGACTGAGGATAGTGAGGATGCTAAGGAGGCTGAGGACTAGGATGGACCAAGAGGGACTAAAATGGACGAAGGGATGAAAAGGATGGAAGGGAAGAAAGGAGGGGAGACAGACAGGTGTCTAGGTTGCTGGGTGTCTAAGGGTTGGAGAATGGGGGATGGAAAGGATTGGGGGCTGTAAAAGCGAAAGACCCGCCCGGGTGATCCGGGCGGGTCCTTCGCTCAGGGCGAGGAGACCCGGATCAAGCGTCCGGCTTGGTCTTGCGAAGGCCCGTCACGCGCTTGCCCTTGAAGTCGCCCCGCTTCTTGAGGAGCTCGACGCGCTCGAAGCGCTTGAGAACGTTGCGCTTGGCGCCGGTGGAGGCGTTGCTCTTGAAGCTGGCGTGCTGGGTCATGGCTGGGAAGGGGTCGGTGAGGTTGGGAGCCGTTGCTCGGGAAGGTCTTGGATAGGGTATTCGGGGAGGGGAGGGCAAGGGGAAAGCAGGGGCATTCTGGGCCCCCGGGGTCGTGCCGGTCCGCAGGTGAGAAAAACAACGCCATTCGCCGCCACCAATCCCCTCTTGCTACCCTCGGCCCGCAGGAGTCACCCTAAACCCGTGCGGATACTCGACCGCTATGTGCTGGGGGAATGGGCCAAGATTTTCGGCCTTTGCCTTGGCGCGCTCGGCGGCATCGTCTCGCTGTCGTTGGCCTACCGGCACGCCCCCGACTTCATCGAATGGGATGCCGGCCTCGCCCAGTTCCTTCCGTTCCTGCTGCTTCGGATCGTCGCCGAGCTGCCCATCCTCATCCCCGTCTCCCTCCTCGTCTCGGTCGTCTTCGTCCTCGCCCAGCTCAACCGCAGCCAGGAGCTCGCCGCCGCCCGCGCCGCCGGGCTCAGCATCTTCCGCATCACCGCCCCCCTCTGGGCGGCATCGGCCGCCTGCGCGCTCGCCCTGGCGGGCCTCAACGCCTCCTGGGTCTCCGCCTCGCAGGAGGCCGCCCGCGACATCGCCGACCGCGCCGAGTTCGCCGCCGTGCTGAGCAAGGGGGGCGAGGCCAAGGTCTCGGGGGAGGGCGAGCTGGTCGCCTTCGAGTCCGGCGACGGCCGTCGCCAATGGATCGTCGGCCGCCTCAGCCTCGCCGCCGGCCGGGCCTCGGATGTCCATGTCCATTTCCGCGACGCCCAATCGCGGGAGGTCCGCCGCATCGCCGCCCGCGCGGCCGAGTTTCGCCGCGAGGGCGATGTCTGGAAATGGACCTTCCTCGACGCCCGGGAGCTGGTCTTCGACCCTTCCGGAGGCGACCTTCTCCGCCAGCCCCGCCACGAGAGGCTGGGACCGTTGGACGGTGACGACCCCTCGCTGATGGCCGCGACCACGCAGCGCGCCAAGGATCTCTCCTTCCGCGAGCTCGCCGCCCTTGAGCGCGAGGCGGGGTGGTTCCCGGAGGGCCGCATGGCGCAGTTCGCCATGCGCTACCACGGCACCCTGGCCAGCCCCATGATCTGCCTGGTGGTGGTGGCGATCGCCATCCCCTACGCCGTCGTGGGCGGCCGCGTGAACCCCATGATCGGGGTGAGCAAGACGCTCGGCCTCTTCGTCGCCTACTATTTCGTCGCCATGATCCTGAACGCGCTCGGCGCCTCGGGAACCCTGCCCCCGATCGTCGCCGCCTGGCTGGCGCCCGTCGGGCTCGCCGCCTGGGCGCTGCCCAGGTTGCGCGGCGTCAATTGACCCTTCCGATGCTCCGCGCCGTCCGCCTTGCCGCCTCCGCCCGCCATGCCCGCGCCCTGCGCGGCCACCCTTGGGCCTATCGGGCCGAGGTCGAGGTCATCGGGCCTTCCATCCCGGATGGCGACGCGGTCGAGCTGACCGACACCCGGGGCTATTCGCTCGGCGCCGGCATCTGGAACGCCCGCTCGCAGATCGTCTGGCGCCGCTACGCCAGCCGTCCCGAGCCGCTCGATGCCGAGGGCCTCGCCCGCCGCCTGGCCGCGTCCGTCGCGCGCCGTCCCGCCGCGGCGTTCGGTCGCCTTGTCTACGCCGAGGCCGACGCGCTGCCCGGCCTCATCGTCGACCGATTCGGCCCCCTGCTCTCGGTCCAGGCCAACACCCTCGGCATGGACCGCCGCCTGCCGGCCATCCTCGACTGGCTCAGGGCCAACCTCGCGCCCGACGAGATCGTCCTTCGTCTCGATGCCCCGGCGCGCGAGCTCGAGGGCCTGCCGCTGCGCACCGCCACCGCCAGCGGCAAGCCGCTCAAGCCCCGCCGCCTCGAGCACGCCGGGCTGACCTGGGAGGTCGACCTCCTCGGCGGCCAGAAGACGGGCCTCTATCTCGACCAGTTCCCGCAGCACGCCCGCATCGCCTCCCTGGCCAAGGGGCGTCGCATGCTCGACGCCTTCTGCAACCAGGGCGGGTTCGCGCTGGCCGCGGCCAAGGCCGGCGCCCGCGAGGTGACCGGCGTCGACCAGTCCGAGGAGGCCATCGCCGCCGCGCGCGCCAACGCCGATGCCAACGGCCTTCCGGGCATGCTCTTCGAGGTTGGCAATGTCTTCGACTGGCTGCGCGACCGCGCGGACGAGCGCTTCGACCTCATCGTGCTCGACCCGCCGCCCTTCGCGCGGTCCAAGGAGGCCGTCGAGGGCGCGCTGCGCGGCTACAAGGACCTCACCCTGCGCGCCCTCAAGATGCTCAATCCCGGCGGCATCCTCGCCACCTACTCCTGCTCGCAGCGCGTCACCGACGCCCTCTTCCAGGAGGTCACCGAGTCCGCCGCCGCCGATGCCCGCCGGGCCGTGCGCGTCATCGAGCGCGTGGGCCAGCCCGCGGACCATCCGGAGATGCTCAATTTCCCCGAGGGACGCTACCTCAAGGGCATGGTGCTGGAGGCGGTGTGATTCCTCGCGCCGTCGGCGCAAGGGACGGCTGCACGGACTCAGGGCTTCACGGTTGCACAGCTTCACGGCTTCCCAGAAGCACGGTATCGCGGGGGTGGGAGATGGCCTAATCGCTTGATGGCTTAATGGGAGGTAGGGTCGTGGCTACGTCCATGACCCAGGCCTGTCCTGCCCGGCGATGACGGCGCTGGTTTCATCCGCGAAGCCGTGAAGCTGTGCAGCCGTGAAGCCGTCAAGCCATCCAGCCGCCGCCCACCCCGCCACCTTCGCCTTTGCCTTGTGCCGTCGCGTCCGCCAACCTTCCGCCATGATCGTCACCCTCCATGGCAAGCTCGCCGCCTGCACCGTGCTCCGCGCGGTCATCGTGTGCGGCGGCGTCGGCTACGAGGTGCACATCCCGGTGACCACGGCCGAGCGCCTGGGCGCCATCGGCGCCGACGTCACCCTCCACACCCACCAGGTGTTCCGCGAGGACAGCCAGGCCCTCTACGGCTTCGCCACCGCCGATGAGCGCGATTTCTTCGCGCTGATCGTGGAGAAGGTCACGGGCATCGGTCCCAAGACCGCCATGGGCCTTTTCAGCCGACTCCCTCTCGCCACCCTGCGCCAAGCCGTCGCCACGGCCGACCTTGCCCTGCTTTCTTCCTGCCCGGGCATCGGCAAGAAGACCGCCGAGCGCCTGGTCCTCGACCTACGCGACAAGGTCTCCATCGGGGCAGGGGACGGACCCGCCGTCACGGCCTCCGCCCCGGCCGCCACGACCGCGGCGACGGACGCCGTCGCCGCGCTCATCGCGCTCGGGACGAAGGCCGCCGACGCGGACAAGTTGGTGCGCGCCGCCTTGGCCAAGGCAGGTCCCTCCGCGACAGCCGACCAGCTCGTGCGCGTCGCCCTGGGGCGCTGAGCCGCAGGCGATTTTGCCAACAAGGGGAGGTCATGGACGTGGCCATGACCCCGACTTCCATCCTGCCGTGAAACTGCGCACCGCGAAGTCGCGCCCTGTGAAGCTGTGAAGCTGCGTGCTGCGAAGCCGTGAAGCTGTGAAGCCGCGAAGCCCCAGCTCCCCCTCACTCCAACCCCAGCACCTCTTCCATCCCGTAGATCCTGGCCGGCTTGCCGGCCACCCAGGCGGCGGCGCGGAGGGCGCCCTGGGCGAAGATGGTGCGGGAGGAGGCCTTGTGGGTGAGCTCGATGCGCTCCCCGTCGCAGGCGAAAAGGACGGTGTGGTCCCCGACGACGTCGCCGCCGCGGAGGGCGTGGACGCCGATCTCGTCGGCCGTGCGCTCGCCCACCAGGCCGGCGCGGCCGTGGCGGAGGCGGTCGGCGGCGAGCCGGCGCTCCTCGCGGAGGATCTCGATGAGCTTCTCGGCCGTCCCGCTGGGCGCGTCCTTCTTGAGGCGATGGTGCATCTCGATGACCTCGATGTCCCAGCCCTGCCCGAGCGAGCGGGCGGCGCGGCGCACGAGGGCGTTGAGGAGGTTCACGCCGATGGAGTAGTTGCCGGCCCAGACGACGGGGATGCCCTTGACCGCGTCGCGGATGCGGCCCTTCTCGGCGTCGGTGTGGCCGGTCGTGCCGATGACGAGGGCCTTGCGGTGGCGCGCGGCGAGCTCGGCGATGGCGGGGGTGGCGGCGTGGAAGGAGAAGTCCACCACCACGTCGACCTTCTCGATGACCGAGGCGGGATTGTCGCCGACATCGGTGGCCGCCGCGAGGGTGATGCCCGCGCCGGGCGCGGCGTGGGCGATGGCCTGGCCCATGCGGCCCTTGGCGCCATTGAGGAGGATGCGGATGCTCATCGGAGGGTGGGCAGGATGGCGTCGGCCACGGCCTCGACCTTGAGGCGGTTGGCCTCCGACATCTCGCAGAGCGGGAGGCGAACCTCGGCCGAGCCGATGATGCCGGCGCGGGCCAGCAGGTGCTTCACCGGCACGGGATTGGGCTCGACGAACAGCACCTGGAAGAGGTCGGCCAGCTTGATGTGCAGGTCCCGCGCCTCCGGCCAGCGGCCCTCGTTGGCGAGCCGCGCGAGCCGGGCCACCGGGCCCGGGATGAGGTTCGAGGCCACGGAGATGATGCCGCGCGCGCCCATCTCGCCGAAGGCGACCGTCAAGGCGTCGTCCCCCGAGAGGACGAGGAAGCCGGGGTCGAGGGCGCGGACGAGCTGGCCCGCCTTGTCGATCTTGCCGCCGGCCTCCTTGATGCCGATGACGTGGGGGAAGGCCTTGCGGAGGCGGACCGTGGTCTCGACGCTGATCTCGATGCCGCAGCGGCCGGGGATCGAATAGAGGACGATGGGGCGGTCGGTGGCCTCCGCGACCTTGGAGAAGTGGCGGTAGAGGCCCTCCTGGCTGGGCTTGTTGTAGTAGGGCGCGACCTGCAGGTGGGCGGCGGCGCCGACGGCGTCGGCGCGGCGGACAAGCTCGACCGCCTCGGCGGTGGCGTTGGAGCCGGTGCCGGCCATGACCGGGACCCGCCCCTTGGCCATCTCCACCGTGCGCCGGATGACCTCGATGTGCTCGTCGTAGTCCAGGGTGGGGGATTCCCCGGTGGTGCCGACCGAGACCAAGCCGTTGATGCCCCCGGCGATCTGGTGCTCGACCAGCCGGGCCAGGTCCTCCCAGGCGATCTCGCCGCCGCGGAAAGGTGTCACGAGCGCGGTGTGGGACCCCGAAAAAGGGTTTGTCCCGGCGGCGGGGCGGGGATTGCCTTGGGCTTGGCCTTGGGTCGACATCGGGTCTCGGACTTGACCGACAAGGCAACCCGCGGGTCCCCCCGGAGACAAACAAAAAGCCCATGAACGCCGCCGCCGCCTTCGACGCCCTCCTGCGACTCGCCGTCGAGGCCGGCGCCTCGGATATCCACCTCCGCGCCGGCCGGCCGGCCCTCTTCCGCGTCAGCGGCTCGCTGGTGCTGGCCGAGATGCCCCCGCTCGAGGTCGCCGCCATCGGGGCCTTCGTCGGGGCCACGCTTCCCGACGCCCATCGCCAGGCCTGGGAGCGCGACCATCAGGCCGACTACGCCCTCGACCGCGGCGAGCTCGGGCGCTACCGCGTCAACGCCTACCGCCAGCGCGGCACCCCGGGCGTCGTCCTCCGCCTCGTCAAGACCCGCCCTCCCTCGCTGGCCGAGCTCTCGCTCGACCCGTCCCTCGCCCGCCTCGCCGAGTTCGGCTCGGGCATCGTCCTCGTCTGCGGCCCGACCGGCTCCGGGAAGAGCTCGACGCTCGCCGCGCTCCTCCGGCACCTCAACGAGACCGCCGACCTGCACGTCGTGACGCTCGAGGACCCCGTCGAGTATCTCTTCGAGGACGACCGCTGTGCCTTCAGCCAGCGCGAGGTCGGCCTCGACGTGCCGGACTTCGGCTCGGGCCTCCGCGCCGCGCTCCGCCAGGACCCCGATGTCATCCTGATCGGCGAGATGCGCGACCGAGCCACCTTCGAGACCGCGCTGCAGGCCGCCGAGACGGGGCACCTCGTGCTCTCGACGCTGCACGCCGGCACCACCCAGCAGGCCGTCCAGCGGCTCTTCGAGTTCTTCCCCCCGGAGGAGGCCGCGGCCGCCCGCCGCGCCATCGCCTCCTCGCTGCGCGCCGTCGTCGTCCAGGCCCTCCTCCCGCGGGCCGACGGCGCCGGCGTGGTCCCGGCCAACGAGGTGCTCGTGGTCGACGCCCTCGCGCGCCGCGTGCTCGGCGAGGGCCAGTTCGAGAAGCTCGGCGACGTCGTCGAGGCGGGCAAGGACGCCGGCTCGCGCGCGCTCAACGCCGACCTCCATCGCCTCGTGCGCTCGGGCGTCGTGGCCAAGGCCGCGGCCCTGGAGCGCTCGCCCGCGCCGCGCGCCCTCGAGATGCTGCTGGCGGGCATCCAGACGGCCACCGGGCGGATCGTGTCGTGAGCCTGCCGCTCGCCAGCCGCGAGCTCGGCGGAGCCGGCTCGCCCCCGATCGTGGTCCTCCACGGCCTGCTCGGCTCCTCGCGCAATTGGCAGTCGACCGGCGCCGCCCTCGCGGCGCGCGGGCCGCGCGTCGTCGCCCTCGACCTGCGCAACCACGGCGAGTCGCCATGGGCGGATGACTGCTCCTTCGCCGCCATGGCCGGCGACGTCCTGGCCTGGCTGGACGCGCGCCTGCCCGGCCCCGCGCATCTTGTCGGGCACTCCCTCGGCGGCAAGGTGGCCATGCGCCTGGCCTGCGACCATCCGGAGCGTGTCGCCCGGCTGACGGTGGTCGACATCGCCCCGCGCGCCTATCCCGGTCGGCTGCGCGTCGAGTTCGAGGCCATGCGGGCGCTCGACCTCGCCTCCCTCCGCTCCCGCAAGGATGCCGACGCGGCGCTCTCGGGCCTTGTTCCCGACTGGGCGCTCCGCCAGTTCCTGCTCACGAACCTGGGGCAGGACGCCGCCGGCGGCTGGGCGTGGAAGGTCAACCGGGCCGCGCTCGAGCGCGCCCTCCCGGAGCTGGTCGGCGACTCGCTGCCGCCGGGAGCCGCCTATGCCGGCCCGGCCCGCCTCATCCGCGGCGGGCGCTCCGACTATGTGACCGACGCCGACCTCCCCCTCTGGAACGCGCGCTTCCCGGCGGGCGACGTGGTCACGCTGCCGGAGAGCGGGCACAACCCGCACTTCGACGCGCGCTCCGGTTTCCTGGAGGCGCTGCTCGCCTGACTCAGCGCTCGATCGCCGGCCCCGTCTCGGGCGCGGTGGTCAGCTCGTCCAGGAGGCCCGTGCCGGTGCGGGTGAGCCTGCCGGTCGCGGGGTCGAAGCCGCGCGCGCCCTCGAGCGTGGTCTCGGCGAAGTTGGCGGCCAGGTTGCCGAGGATGGCCTCGAGGCGGGGGTCCTTGGCGTCGATCGCGGGGACGTCGCGCCGGAGGGCGTGGAGGATGACGAAGTCGCCGCCGGCGACCCGGACAGGGTCGGTCGACTTGCCCTCGCCGGCCTCGGACAGGGCGACGTCCGCGGGGATGCCCGGGCCGCGGAGCGACTCGGGGAGCTCGGAGGCCTTGAAGCTCACCGTCTCGGGCGCGACGCTCAGGCCCAGCTTGTTGGCGGCGGCGGGGAAGGTCTCGCCGGCGGCCATGGCCTTGCGGATGCCGTCGGCGACCTCCTTGGAGCGCAGGATGAAGAGCCTTCCGCGCTCGCTCTCGCGCCAGTCGGCGAGCGCCTTCTCCTGGACCTCCTCGAAGGCGGGGATGCGGGACGGCGAGCGCCTGTCGACCAGGACGAAGACCGGCCCCTTGGGCCCGGCATAGAACTCCGTGTGCCAGGCGGAGCCCTCCGCGAGACGCGCGGCGGCGGCGGCGGCGGCCGCCGGCGCCCCGGGGAGCGAGGCGGCCTGGCCGTCGACCAGCTCGCCGGAGCCGCCGACCACGGCCTTGCGCTCGCGCAGCCAGGCGTCGAGCGCGGCGTCCTCCGGACGGGTGTCGAGGGAGGGGAAGGCGTCAAGCAGGGCGTCGGAGAGGCGGGCGGCCTCCTCCTCGACCGCGGAGCGGGCGAGGATGCGCGCCGTGATCTCGTCCCTGCGGCGCAGGGCCTCCTCGGAGACCTTGCCGGCGGGGATCCCGAGCTCCTCGGCGAAATTGTAGGCGTGGGCGAGGATCTCCTCCTCGGTGACGGTGCGGGCCTTGGGCGCGGGCGCGGGGAAGGTCACCGAGCGGGCCGTGACGCTCCCTGGGATGCGGTGCGCCTCGGCGTTGGCGGCGAAGTGCGCCTTGGCCTTGGCGATGTCATCGGCGATGGCCGGACGGAAGGTGGCGAAGGGCAGGGTGGCGGCGCGGGTCGTCCAGCGGGTGTCGATGCCGGTGAGCAGCGCCCTGACCTGCGCGGGCGAGGCGTGTCCGGGGCCGGCCAGCAGCTTGGCGGCCGCCTGCCAGCGGAGGATGTCCTCGACGCAGGTCTCGAAGCGCGCCAACGCCTCGTCGCGCCCGCAGTCAAACCGCGCCTGCAGCTCGGTCACGTAGGCCTCCCAGGCCTGGGTCGTGAGCCCCTCGGGGCTGATGGACTTGAAGGCGTCGCGGACCCATTCCTGCACCTCGGCCTCGCCGGGGGCGGGGATGCCGATCTGGTCGGCGAGGTGCTTCTGGGCGATGCCCAGGCAGATGCGGCGGATGCGGGCCTCGTTGTCCTCGGGCATGGCCGTGAGGCGCATCGGGTCCTCGAAGCGCTGGATCGCGCGGGGGTTGGAGAGGTCCACCCCGAGATACTCGGCGGAACGGCCGGGCAGGGCGCCGGTCTGGCTGCCGGTGCCGGTGTAGAAGACGAAGGAGACGCCGACGACCACCAGAAGGAAGCCGAAGATCAGGCGGTTGTGCTTCCGGGTCGAGTTCTGCAGCCAGGTGATGACCATAGGCTTCGACCCTTGGCCTCCGGCGGGGCCCTGTCAAAGGCGAACCCTGCCCGCCGCTTGCCTCCCCGGCGCAACCCGGCTGGATGAGGCCGTGCCCCGCAAGCCCATCCATGCCATCGTCGCCGTCGCTCCCGACGGGGCCATCGGCGCCAAGGGCCGATTGGCGTGGGATGTCCCCGAGGACACCCGGCAGTTCATGGCCCTGACCGAGGGCGGGGTGATGATCGAGGGTCCCCTCTGCTATGCCGAGCTCGGCAAGGCGCTTCCGCGCCGGGGCACGGTGGTCGTCTCCCGGGATCCGGCCAAGGTGTTCCCCGGGGCGGAGCGCGCTCCCGCCCTCGAGGATGCCATCCGCGTCGCCGGCGCGATGCCCTGGCCGGGTCCCATCTGGATCACCGGTGGCGAGCGGGTCTATGCCGAGGGGCTTCCTTGGTGCGACCGCCTCTATATCACCCGGGTGGGCCTCGCCATCGCGGGCGACCGGTTCTTCCCGCCCGGCTGGGAAAAGGATTTTCCCTTGGTGCTCTCGCGCCGCGAGTCCCGTCAGGGCGAGATTCCCTTGGTGTTCGAGGTTCGCGGCCGTTGAGCCGCAGTTGGGGCTGGACGGCTTTCGGACGCCGGTCTTAACAATTGTAAATGCGCGTCTGGTCTCTCCTCGCGGCCCTTGTTCTTTTGCCCGTTTCCGGACAGGGTTTCACGGCCTTGTCCGACCTCAACGGGGAGCCGGTGTGGACGACCAAGTCGGACAAGTTCGGCGAGATCCGGGTCCGGACCATCTATCTCCAGGCCCCCGACCACCTCCTGGCCCTGATCCAGAAGCCCACGAGCCGTCCGCGCTGGGCCTTCGCCGGCGGCACCGAGGCGTCCGTCCGGGACCTTCTCACCCGCGCCGGCCTGCCCGCCGAGATGCTCGCGCGCATGATGGACCCCGCCCGCCGGGTGATGCAGGACGGCGCCCTGGTGATCTTCCCCGAGATCGACGACCTCATGGCGCTCGCGCCGGAGATGCGGGCCGCGGTCTACCCCGAGCTGGCCAAGACGCCGCTCAACGAGTTCCACCGCGACCCCGTCTTCATCGTCGGCGAGAGCCTCGACGACTGGCTCCTCCAGTCCAAGCTCGGCGAGCGCCAGAAGGCCGCCTTCCGCAAGATGGTGTGGAGGCGCGGCGACACGCTGGTCTTCAGCGACCTCCGCACCCTGCTCGCGCTCGCCGAGACGACCGACGAGGTCCAGGAGGTCTTCCGCACGATGTCCCGCACGCGCGCCCTGATCGTGGACCTCGCCCTGCCCGATAAGGCCGACCGCGCCGCCTTGCTCGACTATTGGAGCGGCGGCTTCCCCGACGCCGACACGCTGCCCTTCCTCAAGGGCGCCCTCGACCGCCAGAGCATCACCTCGATCGACATCTCGCGCCTGCTGCCCCCCATGGCGCGCCGCCGGCTCTACACCTATCCCACCCTCGACCAGGCCATCGGCGGCCGGTTCCCCGATTGCCACTGGACCTCGCTCAACTTCTTCAACAACACGCCCGTCGGCTTCTACCTGGACACCCGGCTGGCCTCGGGCGCGCTCCTGACGAGCTATGAGCCGGTGGACGGCCCCCGCCGCTTCGGCGACGTCCTCGTCTATGTCACCGGCGACAGCGTCATCCACTCCTGCGTCTTCATCGCCGACGACATCGTCTACACCAAGAACGGGGAGAACATCCTCGCGCCCTGGGTCTTCCAGCGCCTCGCCGACGTGTCCGCCATCTACCGCGCCACGCCCGACGTGCAGGTCCGCGCCTTCCGCCTGAAGACCTCCGAGCGCCTGCGCCAGCGCTGAGCCGGGAAGGGGCTTGACCGTGGGGGGTGGCGGGGTTTGCTCACGCTCCCGTCCGCTCCTGTATTTCAATGGATAGAATTCTGGCCTCCGAAGCCGGCGATCTGGGTTCGAGTCCCAGCGGGAGCACGGGGTGGGGACTCAGCCGGGGCCGAAGTGGCTGAAGCCGCCGGCCGCCAGCCTCCTGCCCTTGGCCTCCCTGATGCCGGCATCGCCCTCGGCGGCGCCGAGGCGGCTCAGGCGGCTGCCCGGGAAGGCCGCGCGGAAGGTCGACTCGATCCAGTCGGCCGCGTCCGGCGAGACCGCGAACAGCAGCTCATGGTCCTCGCCGTCCGCCCAGGCATGCTCCTCGGCCGGCACGCCGTCCGCCGCCGCCAGCCGGCGAGCGTCCGCGGAGATGGGCAGCGCGTCCAGGTCCAGCGTGGCGCCGAGGTCGCCGAGCAGGCCCGGCAGGTCGGTGGCCAGGCCGTCCGAGATGTCGGTGCAGGCCGTCACGGACGGCTGGCCGCAGAGCCACTCGCCTTCCGCGAGCCGGGCGGAGAAGGTCAGGTGCCGGCCCAGGCGCGAGCCGCCGAGCTCGCCGGTGACGAACAGGATGTCCCCGGGTCGCGCGCCCTGCCGCGACAGGACGCGGTGCGCGAAGCCGGTCGCCGCGAGATGGGCCGCGAAATGCCCGTCGGGCCCGCGGGCGACGTCGCCGCCGACGACCTCCAGGCCCGCCGCCGAGGCCGCCGCGCCGACGCCTCGGGCGAACGACTCGACCCACTGGCAGGAGAGGTCCCCGCCCGCGACGATTGTCATCAGGCTGTCCGAGGGCCGCGCCCCGGCCGCCGCCAGGTCGCTCAGGTTGCGATGCACGAGCTTGCGGCCCGCCGCCTCGGCCGGCGCCGAGAGGTCGAAGTGCCGGCCCAGCAGGACGCCGTCCACCGTGGCGATGCGGTAGCCGCGCTCGGAAGACGCGGGAAGCGCCGCGCAGTCGCTTCCCGGCCCTCGCGGCGCGGGCGGGCAGGCCGCGCCGAGGGCGCCGAGCACTCGCCGCACCAGCTCGCGCTCGCCGAGCCGATCCAGGCGGTCCTCCGGGCGGCGCGCGACGGGGCCCATGGTCAGAGGTGGCGGGCGACCTCGGGCGCGCGCAGCAGCCAGAGGAAGCTCCACGCGTTGCTCATCAGGTGGAGCGCGACGCAGGCCCCGAGGCCGAACCGGTCGCGCACGAGGCAGAGCCAGGCGCCGAGCAGGGTGATGGGCAGGAGGGTCGCCAAATTGCCGTGGATGATGCCGAAGAGGATGCCGACCAGGGCGACCGCCCAGCCGCGTGGCAGGACGCGGCGGAAGGCGGGATACATCATGCCGCGGAAACCGATCTCCTCGATGAGGGGCGCGCCGATGGTCACGTAGAGCCCGGTCACGACCAGCGGCCACGCCGGCCCCCGGTGGTTCAGCAGCGCGTCGACCATCAGCTGGTTGTCATCGGGAAGCACCGTGCCGTTCGCCGCGGCCTGATGGGAGAACGCCGCCCAGATGAGCGTGCCGACGGTCATGAGCGCCAGCGCGGCGGCGAAGAGGCCGAGCAGGCGCCGCAGGCCGGCGCCATCCCACCGCAGGGTCTCGCGATCCGAGGCGTCGGCCAACGCATGCAGGAGGCCTGGTTCCAGCCTCGCCAAGCCGAGCAAGAGCCCTGCCGCCGCCAGCTGCCCCATGAAGCCCCCTAGCAGGGAGACTCCTTGGTAGTTGCCAATCGTCGCCCCCGGGTCGTCGACCAGGCCGCCGAGCAGCCCGGACGCGAGCGGCGCGAAGATGAGCGGTCCGCCCATCGCCAGGATCGAGAAGGCGGCGACGAAGAGCGCGACCATCGCCGAGGCCTGGGCCCAGTCCGGCAGCGTCGAGGCGGGGAGCGGGTCGAGGCGGGGGGACGGCGAGGCGTCGCCCCTCGCGAGGCGGACGGCGCCCCAGGCGAGCATGCCGAGGCTCAGGGTGACGAAGGTCCAGCCCCAAGGGCCGATGGCCGCCCAGTCCAGATCGCTCGCGCCTCCCATGGCCTCAGTCGATGGCGCGGCCGCCGACGTAGGTGGCGGTCACGCGGCCGCGGAGGGCGCGGCCCTCGAGGGGATGGTTGCCCGCCAGCGAGCGCGAGCCCCGCGCGCGGAAGGTCCAGCGGGCCTTGGGGTCGAGCAGGACGATGTCGGCCGGCGCGCCCTCGGCGAGCGTGCCCGCGCCGATGCCCAGCACCTTGGCCGGACCGTGCGTCAGCCGGGCCACCAGCGTGGGCAGGTCGGTCGCGCCGGAGAGCACGAGCGCCTCGTGGGCGACCGCGAAGGCTATCTCGAGCGTGGCCGCGCCGAAGGGCGCGAGGTCGAACTCGCGGTCCTTCTCCGTGGCGGTGCAGGGAGCGTGGCCCGAGGCTAAGGCGTCGATGGCGCCCTCGGCCAGCGCCGCCACTAGCGCCTGCCGGTCGGCCTCCTCGCGCAGGGGCGGGTTGAGCTTGAGGTTGGTGTCGTAGGCCGCGAGGGCCGCGTCCGTCAGCAGCAGGTGCAGCGGGTTCACGTCGGCCGTGACGCGGACGCCGCGGGCGCGCGCCCGGCGGACGGCCTCGACCGAGGCGGCGGAGGAGAGCCCCTGGAGGTGCATGCGCGCGCCGGCGAGCTCGGCCAGGGCGCAGTCGCTGGCGGCGACGATGGCCTCGGCGGCCGCGGGGAAGCCGCGCAGGCCGAGGCGGAGGGAGACGGCCCCCTCGTGCATCTGGGCGCCCTCGGTCATGCTGCTGTCCTGGCAGTGGTCGATGACCGTCAGCCCGAACATGGCGGCGTACTCGAGCGCGCGCCGCATGATCTCGTTGTTCTGGACGCCGGCGACGGTGTCGGTGACCGCGACGACGCCCTGCTTGGCCAGCGAGCCGATGGGGGCGAGCGCCTGGCCGGCGTGCCCCTTGGTCAGGGTGCCTGCGGGCAGCACGCGCACGGCGGCGTCCGTCTCGCAGATGTCGTGGATGAGCTGCAACGTGCCGGGGTGGTCGACGCAGGGCAGGGTGTCGGGCATCGCCAGCACCGAGGTGAAGCCCCCGGCGGCGGCCGCCCGGGTGCCGGCGCGGATGGTCTCCCGCGCCGAGCGGCCGGGCTGGCCGAGGCGGCAGTTGAGGTCGACGAACCCGGGGGCGGCGACGAGACCCTTGCCGTCGACCTTGCGCGCCTTCGCCTGCTGAGCGGGGGTGAGGCGGCGGACGAGGCGGCCGCCGACGGCGAAGAGGTCGGCCATGGCCTCGTCGCGCCCCGACGCGGGGTCGATGACGCGGGCGCCGCGGATCCAGAGGGGGGCGGGGTCGGGGGTGTTCATCGCGAGCGGGCGCGGACGCAGAGGTTGAGGACCGCCATGCGCACGGCGACGCCATGGCTGACCTGGTCGAGGATGACGGAGCGGTCGCCGTCGGCCAGCGCGCTCTCCACCTCGACGCCGCGGTTGATCGGGCCGGGGTGCATGATGACGGCCTTGGGCTTGAGCCAGGCGGCGCGGGCGCGGTTGAGTCCGAACTGCGAGGTGTACTCGCCCAGCGAGGGGAAGTGGGTCGTCGTCTGGCGCTCGTGCTGGATGCGCAGGAGCATCACGGCGTCGGCGCCCGAGAGGGCCTTGCGCAGGTCGCGCTCGATGCGCACGCCGGGGAAGGCCTCGGCGAGGCGGGCCGGGACGAGCGTGGCCGGGCCGGCCAGCGTCACCTCCGCGCCGAGCTTGCCGAGGCAGAGGATGTTGGAGCGGGCGACGCGGCTGAAGAGGATGTCGCCGAGGATGGTCACCTTGAGCCCCGCGACCTTGCCGAAGCGTCGGCGCAGGGTATAGGCGTCGAGCAGGGCCTGGGTCGGATGCTCATGCGCCCCGTCGCCGGCGTTGACGACGGACAGGCCCACCTGGCGGGCGAGGTAGGCGGCGGCGCCGGCCGAGCTGTGGCGCAGGACGATGGCGTCGGCCTTCAGGGCCTCGATGTTGAGGGCGGTGTCGCGGAGCGTCTCGCCCTTGACCAGCGAGGATGCGGAGGTGTCGATGGAGACGACCTCGGCGCCGAGGCGCTTGGCCGAGATGTCGAAGGCGGTGCGGGTGCGGGTGCTCGGCTCCAGGAAGAGGTTCACCACCGTGTGGCCCTTGAGGAGGTCGAGGGCCCCCGGCTTGTCCAAGGCGGGCAGGAAGGCGTCCGCCTGGCGGAAGATCGCCTCGATCTCGGGGGCGCCCAGCGGGTCGATCCCGATGAGGTCCTTGTGTTTCCAGTCGGTCGTCTTGGCCATGCGGGGGTTCCGTTCGGCCCCGACGACGGTCGGAACCATGGCGAGCGTGGGAACGACCCTTTCTCAGGCAAGGAGAAAGCGTGGCTAGGGGGCGCTGATACGCTGGGACGCTGGGGCGCTGATACGCTGACACGCTGCGGCGCAGGGACGTTGCGGCGCAGGATCGCGGGGTAGGATCATGGCTACGTCCATGACCTCCCCCAGGATTACTGCGGTAGCTGCGGTGACTGCGGGCGAAAACGCGCGCGGGATAGAGTCCAAAGTACAGACTTCAAAGGACAGGAAAGGTATCCCCGCCGTCACCGCTGGAATCGCCCGCTTCCTGCCAACACCGCAAACACCGCGAAGTCCGCCCCCCTCTCTCGCTCCAAGGTCATGGACGTAGCCATGACCCTACCCGAGACAGCGGCCGGGTCGGAGGCCCGGCCCTACCCGATGCGCGGACGCCACGGCGAGGCGTCCCTACCCGACACCTACCTCCATTAAGCCATTAAGCCAGAAACCCATTAAGCCATTATGCATCCCGTACCCCCCGAGATTCTGTGCCTCTGTGAAGCCGTGCAGCTGCGAAGCCGTGAAGCTGCACCGCTGTGAAGCCGTGCCACTGTGAAGCTACGGCGCTCAGCGCCCCAGACCTGCCGCCAGTTCCTTGCAGCGCGCCCCGACAGCCTCCGCGGCCTTGGTCGGCGTGGCGCGGTTGGCCGCCACGACATTGACGAGGGCGCTGCCCACGACCACGCCATCGGCGACCTTGGCCACGGCGCGCACCTGGTCGGGCGTCGAGATGCCGAAGCCGACGCAGATCGGCAGGGCGGTGTGGCGGCGGATCTCCGCGACCGAGGCAGCGAGGTCCGCGGCGAGGTCCGACCGCTCGCCGGTGACGCCGGCGCGCGAGACGTAATAGATGAAGCCGGAGGCCACCTTGGAGATGGCGCCGATGCGAGCGGGCGGCGTGGTGGGCGCCACGATGAAGATGGCCTGGAGCCCCTCGGCCTTGCAGGCGGCCAGCAGGTCGCCGGCCTCCTCGGGCGGGCAGTCGAGCGTCAGGAGCGCGTCCGCGCCGGCCGCGCGCAGGGCCTTGCAGGTCGCGGCCAGCCCGCGCGAGTAAAGCAGGTTGTAGTAGGTGTAGAGGACGAGCGGCTTGTCGGTGCCGGCGCGCACCTTCCGCAGCACCTCGAGCAGGCCCTCGTGGGTCATGCCGGCCTCGAGCGCGCGCTGGGCGGCGAGCTGGTTGGTGAGGCCGTCGGCGAGGGGGTCCGAGAAGGGCACGCCAACCTCTAGGATGTCGGCGCCGCTGCGGGCGAGGGACAGCAGGATGTCGGCCGAGGTGGCGGGGTCGGGGTCGCCGGCGCTGACATAGCTGACGAACGCGGCGCGGCCCTCGGCCTTGCAGCGGGCGAACGTGTCATCGAGGCGACCCATGGGAGGATGGAAGCCGGGCGGGGAAGGGGAGGGAAGGAGAAAGAGG